>CANQNS010000012.1 GCA_947625285.1 uncultured Oscillospiraceae bacterium | reverse complement strand
CAGCAGAACGCCTTCGTGGACGAGGACGCCTATTCCTCCTACGACAAGCAGTTCCGGCTGCTGGGCCTCATCATCAAGTATGACGAGCTGTGCCGCCAGGCCATGGCTAAGGGCGCGGCGCTGGAGAGCCTGTTCACCATCGAGGCCCGGGAGAAGATCGGCCGCGCCAAGATGGTAGCCCCGGACGCGTACGCGGAGGCCTATGGCAAGATCGAGGAAGATATGAAGTCGCAGATCCAGAAGCTGACAGCGGGAGGTGAGGACCAGTGATCCGGGAATATCAGACGATCAGTGAGATAGCGAGCCCTCTGATGATGGTAAAGGACGTGGAGGGCGTCACTTACGACGAGCTGGCGGAGATCGAGCTGCCGAACGGCGAGAAACGCCGCTGCAAGGTGCTGGAAGTAGACGGCGACGTGGCCGTGGTGCAGCTTTTCGAGAGCGCCCAGGGCATCAACCTGGCCGGCTCCAAGGTCCGCTTTTTGGGCCATCCCCTGCAGCTTGGCGTCAGCGAGGATATGCTGGGCCGGGTCTTCAACGGCATGGGCGAGCCCATCGACGGGGGCCCCGCCATCCTGCCGGAGAAGTATGAGGACATCAACGGCCTGCCCATGAACCCCTCCGCCCGGGCCTATCCGGCGGAGTTCATCCAGACCGGCGTGTCCACCATCGACGGGCTGAACACCCTGGTCCGGGGCCAGAAGCTGCCCATCTTCTCCTGCTCCGGCCTGCCCCACGCGGCCCTGGCCGCCCAGATCGCCCGGCAGGCCCGTGTGCTGGGCACCGACGAGAGCTTCGCGGTGGTGTTCGCCGCCATCGGCATCACCTTCGAGGAGTCCGAGTACTTCATCAACGACTTCCGCCGCACCGGCGCCATCGACCGGACGGTGGTGTTCTCCAACCTGGCCAACGACCCCGCCGTGGAGCGCATCTCCACCCCCCGTATGGCCCTGACGGCGGCGGAGTACCTGGCCTTTGAAAAGGACATGCACGTTCTTGTCATCCTGACCGACATCACCAATTACGCCGAGGCGCTGCGTGAGGTCTCCGCGGCCAAGAAAGAGGTACCGGGCCGCCGCGGCTATCCCGGCTATATGTACACGGACCTGGCTACCCTCTACGAGCGGGCCGGCCGGCGCATCGGCAAGAAGGGGTCCATCACCATGATCCCCATCCTGACTATGCCCGAGGACGACAAGACCCACCCCATCCCCGACCTGACCGGGTACATCACCGAGGGCCAGATCATCCTGAGCCGTGAGCTGCACCGCAAGGGCATCGTGCCCCCCGTGGACGTGCTGCCCAGCCTGTCCCGTCTGAAGGACAAGGGCGTGGGCGAGGGCCGTACCCGTGAGGACCACGCCGGCACCATGAACCAGCTGTTCTCCGCCTATGCCTCCGGCAAGGAGGCCAAGGAGCTGATGACTATTCTGGGCGAGGCGGCGCTGAGCGAGACGGACAAGAAGTTCGCCCAGTTTGCCGACGAGTTTGAAAAGCGCTACGTCAACCAGGGCAACCAGACCAACCGTTCCATCACCGAGACCCTGGACCTGGGCTGGGAGCTTTTGAGCCTGCTGCCCCGCAGCGAGCTGAAGCGCGTGAAGGTGGAGCAGATCGAGAAGTATATGCCCAAAAAGGCGGAGGAATGAGCCGGGCATCAGCCCGATTAGCGAGGTGATCTTATGCCGAAAAGTGCCGTGACCCCTACTCGGATGGTGCTGAACCAGCTGAAAGGGCGTCTTCGCACGGCCAGCCGCGGCCATAAACTACTGAAGGACAAGCGGGACGAGGAGATGCGCCAGTTCATGGACATCGTCCGCCGGAACAAGGTCCTGCGGGAGAAGGTGGACGAGGGCCTTTCCGGGGCCTTTGCCGCCATGAGCATGGCCAGCGCGGTCATGAGCCCGGAGATGCTGGAGCAGAGCCTTCTGTACGCCCGGCAGCGGGTGGAGCTGGATGTGAGCCACAAGAACATCATGAGCGTGAACGTGCCGGTGTATCACTTCAACAGCCAGGCCCCGGACGAGACGGGCCAGCTTCCCTACGGCTTTGCCCAGACCAGCGGCGAGCTGGACGACGCCCTGCGCCGGCTGTACGAGGTGTTCAACGATATGCTGGAGCTGGCGGAGGTGGAAAAGACCATGCAGCTGCTGGCGGAGGATATCGAAAAGACCCGCCGGCGGGTTAACGCCCTGGAGTACGTCATGATCCCGGAGCTGCAGGAGAATATCCGCTATATCACCATGAAGCTGGCGGAGAACGAGTCCTCCACCAAGGTCCGGCTCATGAAGGTGAAGGAAATGGTCCTGCAGGAAGCGCACCACTACGAGAGATAGGGTTCGTTTGAAAGCGAAAAACCGGGGCTGTGCTTGACACAGACCCGGTTTTCCATTACAATATCACAGCACAAGCCCACGTAGCTCAGCAGGATAGAGCGACCGCCTCCTAAGCGGTAGGCCGGAGGTTCGAATCCCCTCGTGGGTGCCAAAGCGTCAGAAGAGCTTTGAAGATTCCAGGTCCCGGCAAGCCGGGCTCTGTCATCGGTCAAAGCTCTTCTTCCTTTTCCCACGGGAAACACTTCGTTGGTTTCCCGCGGGAGCCCTTGAGCAAAGTTTACTTTGCTCCACCGCTCTTTAAATTCCTCACCGCTCGAACAGGGCGGTGAGTTTTTTGATCCGCTCCGCCAGGGCGGGGCTGGCCTCGCCGGGGAGCATACGCCACCGCCAGTTGCCGGTGGGATTGCCGGGACGGTTCATCCGGGCGGTATCGTCCAGGCCCAGATAGTCCTGCATCTGCGCCACGAACAGCCGGGCCACCGAGCCCATGCCGCCCCGGAGGATGCCCCAGTCCAGGCCCTCCGCCTCGTTCAGACCCAGGTACGCCCTGGCCTTATCCACGTCCCGGGGGTCCGCCTCCGCCAGCCAGCCCAGCAGGGTGGAGTTGTCGTGGGTGCCGGTGTAGCACACCGCGTTCGCCGGGTATCGGTGGGGCTGGTTGTCGCTGTGGTCCCGGTGGTCGAAGGCGAACTGCAGCACCTTCATGCCGGGGAAGCCGCTCATCTTCAACAACGCCTGGACCTCCGGGGTGATGAACCCCAGATCCTCGGCGATGATGAAGCTGCCCGGGAATTTGTCGTGGAGCATCCGCACGAAGGCCGCGCCGGGGCCCGGCTCCCAGCGGCCGGTGGCGGCGGTGGGCGCGCCGTAGGGCACCGCCCAATAGCTCTCCAGGCCGCGGAAGTGGTCCAGCCGCGCCACGTCGAACCGCTCCAGGGTGCTCCGCATCCGGGCCTCCCACCAGGGGAAGCCGTCGGCGGCCATCTTCTTCCAGTTATAGATGGGGTTGCCCCAGAGCTGGCCGTCGGCGGTGAAGGCGTCGGGAGGAACCCCGGACACCACCGTGGGGATGTTGTCCTGGTCCAGCAGGAACTTGCCGGGGTTGGCCCACACGTCCGCCGAGTCCAGCGCCACATAGATGGGCAGGTCCCCGATGGTCCGCACGCCCTTTTGGGCGGCGTAGGCCTTCAGCACGTCCCACTGCTTCTGGAAAAGATATTGCAGATAGGTGAAAAACCGCACGTCCCGGTCCAGCTCCGCCGCCCAATGGGCCACCGCGGACCGCTGGCGCAGACGGATGTCCGGGTCCGGCCACTGGGTCCAGGCCTTCATGCCGAAATGGCGTTTCAGAGCCATGAACAGGGCGTAATCCCCCAGCCAGGACCGGTTCTTCACCAGAAACCGGGCCACCTCGGCCTTGTCCCGGTCCCAGCCCCGGTCGAACGCCTTTTCCAGAAGAGCGAACCGGCTTTCGTACACCGCGCCGTAATCCACCTGCCGGGGGTCGTCTCCCCAGTGAGGGGAGGCGGCCTCCTCGGCGGTGAGCAGACCGTCCGCGATGAGCAGGTCCGGGTCTATGTAATAGGGATTGCCCGCGAAAGCGGAAAAAGAGGAATAGGGCGAGTCGCCGTAGCTGATGGGTCCCACCGGGAGCATCTGCCAGTATTTCTGTCCGGCGGCCGCCAAAAAGTCCACGAAGTCATAGGCCGCCTGGCCCAAGGTCCCGATGCCGTAGGGGGAGGGCAGGGACGATACGGAGAGCAGTATGCCTGCTGCGCGGTCCATAAAGTCGTTATCCTTTCACGGCGCCGGCCGCGACGCCCTTGATGATGTGCTTCTGGCAGAGGATATAGACGGTGATGATAGGGATCAGGTTCAGCATGATGCTGGCCATCATGGGTCCCATGGACACCTTGCCGTAGCTGCCCCGGAAATACTGGATGAGGATGGGGATGGTCATATATCCCTTGGTCCGGTCCAGCACCAGGTAGGGCAGAAGGTAGTCGTTCCACAGCCACATGGTCTCCAGGATGCCCACGGAGATCATGGTGGGTTTCAGGATGGGGAGCACCACATGGAAGAAGGTCTGGATGGGATTGCAGCCATCTATCATGGACGCCTCCTCCACCTCCATGGGGATGCTCTTGACGAAGCCGCAGAACATGAATACCGCCAGCCCCGCGCCGAAGCCCAGGTAGATGATGCAGATGGTGTACGGATTGCTCAGCTTCAGCCGGTCGGCGGTGGAGGACAGGGTAAACATGACCATCTGGAAGGGCACCACCATGCTCAGCACGAACAGGAAGTACAGTGCCTTGGAGTACCAGGCCCTGACGCGGGTGATGAACCAGGCGCACATGGAGCAGCACACCAGGATCAGCACCACGGACATGACGGTGATGACCAGGCTGTACCAGAACGCCCGCAGGAAGCCCTGGCTGGTCAGTGCCTCCCGGAAGTTGTCAAAGCCCGCGAAGGTCTCCGCGGTGGGCAGCTGGAAGGCGCCGCCGGTGGTGATGGACCGCTCCTGCTTGAAGGAGTTGGCCAGGATCATGAACACCGGGTATACCCATACCAGGCTCAGCACGGCCAGAACGCAGGATATGATCCGGTCACGGATCTTTCTCGTCTTTTCCATTTACTGTTGCACCTCCTTGGAGCGGGTGGCCCGCAGTTGAATGAGGGAGATGGCGATCACCAGGATACAAAACAGGACTGCCTTGGCCTGGCCGTAACCCTTCCACTGGGGCCCGGAACGGGCGTAGAAGGTGTTGTAGATATTCAGTGCCAGCATCTCGGTATTGTGGGCCGGGTCGCCGCCGGTAAGGGCCAGGTTCTGGTCGAACAGCTTAAAGCCGTTGGTCAGGGACAAAAACAGGCAGATGGTGATGGAGGGCATCACGTTGGGGATCTTGATCCTCCAGAGGATCTGCCGCTCTGTGGCGCCGTCGATGCGGGCCGCCTCCAGGTAATCGCTGGGGATGGACTGGATGCCGGCGATATAGATGATCATCATATAGCCGATCTGCTGCCAGCACATAAGGATCACCAGCCCGATGAACCCATAGGGCGCGTGCAGGCTCATGAGCGGCTTGCCCAGCAGGGTCAGAACGCAGTTGAGCAGGATGTTCCAGATGTAGCCCAGCACGATACCGCCGATCAGGTTGGGCATGAAGAACACGGACCGAAAGAGATTGGTGCCCTTGATATTGCGGGTCAGGGCCAGGGCAATGGCGAAGGCCGCCAGGTTGATGCACACCGTAGACACCACCGTGAACAGGGCGGTGAACCAGAACGCATGCAGGAACGAGGCGTCCGTAAAGGTGAACAGATAGTTTTGCACGCCGTTCCAGGTGGCCTTATTGATGGTGGTGAACCGGCAGAAGGAAAGATAAAGTCCCTGAAGGAATGGCCAGATAAAGCCGATGCAGAAGGCGGCAAAGGTGGGGATCACGAACACCGGCCAAAACTTTTTGATGGTTTTTTCCATAGTTCTCTCCTCTTGATAAAACAGCTACAGCCGAATTGGGAAAACAGAAGTGGAGGGCGGGCAGAAGCCCGCCCTCCTGATGGTATCGCGATAGAAGCCAGGGGAACGATCAGCCGTTGGCCAGCTGATACTCGGTGGCCCAGCCGTCCACGAAGGCGGAGACCACGGCGTCCCAATCACCGGTGCCGGCGGCATAGGCGGTCAGGGCGGAGCCCAGATCGTTCTTCCACTGCTCGGAGGGCATGGTGGTGAAGTTCCAGCTCACGGGGGTCTTGCCGGCGGCGGTCATCTCGCTGTCCTGCTTGACGAACACGTTGGGGGACTCCACAGCGCCCTTGAAGGGGATAACGAAGCCCATGTCGTTGGCCAGGGCGGAGGTGCCGGTCTCGGAGGTCACCAGCCACTTCAGGAAGTCCAGCGTGGCCTGGATGTCGGCCTCGTCGGCCTCGGCGTTGACGCACCAGTAGTTCTCGCAGCCGGTGCACAGACCCTGGTTGGCCTCGTCGCCCACGCCGATGTAGATGGGGATCATGGCCAGATCGTCATCGGTGAAAGCACCGTCGGCAGTCAGGTTGGTATACTCCCAGGAGCCGTTCTGATAGAACACGGCCTCGCCGGCCAGGAACTCATTGCGGGAGTCGTCGCCGGTCTTGCCGGACAGCTCGGCGGGATCGCAGGTGGAGTTGTTGATGTACAGATCGAAGATGTTCTTGTAGTTGTCCAGATAGGTGCCCTTAATGGCGTCGGTGCTGGAGATGCCGTCCTCCTGATACTCGAAATAGATGGGCAGGTTGGCCAGGTGGGTCTTGAAGCGCCAGTCAGAGGAGCTGTCCATACCGGCGGAGGTGAAGGCGGCGAAGCCCAGCTCGTCCTTGCGGGCGGTGATGTCCTCGGCTACCTTCTTCAGATCGTCAAAGGACTGGATGTCATCCACGGTGTAGCCGGCCTTTTCCAGCAGAGTCTTGTTGGTGATGATGCCATAGCTCTCGATGACGTAGCCGATGCCATAGACCGCGCCGTCCTCGCTCAGAGCGAAGTCCTGGCTGGTCAGCTCAGCGGTGATGTCGGCGTCGGCCAGATCAAGGCAGTAATCCTTCCAGTTGGCCAGGCCCACAGGGCCGTTGACTTGGAACAGAGTGGGAGGCGTGCTCTTGGCGATCTCGCTCATGAGGGTCTCTTCGTAGGAGTTGGAGGCGGCGGTGAACACGGTCACGGGCACGCCGGTCTCCTCGGTGTAGGCGGCGGCCAGGGCCTGCCAGGCTTCGTCAGCCTCAGGCTTGAAGTTCAGGTAGTACACGGAACCGGTCTCGTCGTCGGCAAACGCCACGGCGGACAGGCTCAGGCACATGACCAGGGCCAGGATAAGTGCGAGCGCTTTTTTCATGGGTCTTTTGTTCCTTTCAAAAAAATATTTCACACGGCGGAGCCGAAGTGATCGGATGATATCAGGCCCGGGCGGGCCGGGCCACGGAGCCGCCCCGGCGCAGGGTGGTCTCCATGAGCTTGTGGCGATGGACGCCGGTGCCCTCGATGAGCGCGGTGAGCATCCGCACGCTCTCCTGGGCCATCTCCTCCGCCGGCTGGCAGAGGGTAGTCAGGGTGGGGACGGTGAAGGAGCTCATCTCCAGCCCGTCGATGGCGATGACGGAGCAGTCCTCCGGCACCCGCAGGCCCCGGTCCGTCAGGGCCTTGATGGCCGCGATAGCCAGGGAGTCGGATATAGCCAGCAGGGCCGTGAAATCCGCGCCGCTGTCCAAAAGCCGGCAGACCCCGTCGTAGGCGGCGGACATGGCATAGTCGCCGGTGACGACGGCCAGGGCCGGGTCGTAGACAAGGCCCTCGGCCTCCAGCGCACGGCAGTAGCCCTGGAACCGAAGCTGACCGATGGAGTTGTCCGCCGGGTCGTCCAGCAGCACCGCGATGCGCCGGTGGCCGTTTTCCACCAGAAGCCGCACCGCCTTTTCCGCCTCTCGCTCGTCGTGGATGGAAACGGAGGAATAGGCGTCGCTGGACAGGTCCCCAAAGGTGTTGGTGTATGTACAGCACACGAAAGGCACGGTAAGCTGCCGCAGCTCCTCCTCGGTGTAGTTGAACCGGCCCCCCAAGAATATCACGCCCAGCAGCTTCTTCTCCCGCTGGAGCAGGGCCGCCGCCTGGACCTCGTCGGCCTGGGTGGGGATCTGGTGCAGGACCATGGTATAGCCCCGGTCGTGGATCTCCCGGCTCAGGACCCGGATCAGCAATGACAAAAAGGGGTTATCCACGCCCCGGCTCACCACGCCGATGGCGGTGGAGCGGCTGACGACCAGGGACCGGGCGCTGTTGTTGGGCACGAAGTGGAGCTTGCGGATGGCCTTGTTGACCTGCTCCCGCACCGCGGGGCTCACGTCCGGGTGATCGTTGATGACCCTCGACACGGTACTCACGCTCACGCCGCAATAGGCCGCAATGTCCTTTATCGTCAAGGGCCGACCCTCCTTTGCGTGAACTGATGGCTGGAAACCTTTCCGGGAACATTCCCGGTAACGATTTCAGTCTATCATATTGTGAATATACACCAATTTATGCCCCTGTGTCAACGAACAAAACTATACGAAATACCATGCCCCGTTTTGGAGGTTTTGTCAGTCGCCGCAAGGGAGAGATGTCCGGGGCGGCCTGAAAAGGCGGGGGATGGAAAGGGTTTCCATTGGCCGGGCGGGGCGTTTTGTGCATATTTTCGACAGACCTTTCATTTTGCTCAATTCAGACGGGCCCGCCAGGCGGAAAATCATACAAATTTAGTATGGAAATCCCGGAAACAGGTGACTATAATGTGCCTGGTCCCGGGCAAGGGCGCACGCCCGCCCGGGACCGGCGAACATTCCTTTCGGGGGGCATTTCCGTGACAAGAGATCTGACCTGCGGCGAGCCCGGGAAGCTGATTTTGGGCTTCACGGTGCCAACGCTGTTCGGACTGCTGTTCCAACAGATGTACAACATGGTGGACACCATGATCGTGGGCCGGCTGCTGGGGGCGAAGGCCCTGGCGGCGGTGGGGGCCACGGGCTCCATCAGCTTTCTCATCATCGGCTTCTGCATCGGCGTGTGCAGCGGCTTCGCCATCCCCGTCGCCAGAGAGATGGGCGCGGGGGAGCATGGGCGGATGCGCCGGTATGTGGCTAACGCCGCCTGGCTGTCCGGGGCCTTCGCCCTGGTAATGACCGCCGTCACCTGCGCCGGCTGCCGGGCCATCCTGACCGCTATGCGCACCCCGGAGGACATCTTCCGGGACGCCTATGACTACATCTTCATCATCTTCCTGGGCATCCCGGTCACATACCTTTATAATCTTCTGGCCGGCGTGATCCGCTCGCTGGGGGACAGCCGGACCCCGGTGTACTTTCTGGCTATGTCCTCGATCCTGAACATCGCGCTGGACGCGGCGTTCATTTTGTGGTTCCACATGGGAGTGGCAGGGGCCGCCATAGCCACGGTGGCAAGCCAGGCCGTGTCGGGCCTGGCCTGTCTGTGGACGGTGAAGCGGCGGTTCGCCATCCTGCGCGTGAGCCGGGACGAGGCCCGGCTGGACGGCCGGCTCTGCCGGGACCTGTGCGTCATGGGCGTGCCCATGGGGCTGCAGTACTCCGTCACCGCCATCGGCTCCATCGTGCTCCAGTCCGCCGTGAACGGCCTGGGCAGCCTGTATGTGGCGGCCACCGCCGCAGGCAGCAAGCTCTACGGCTTTCTGGCCTGTCCCTTCGACGCCATGGGCGCGGCCATGGCTACCTACTGCGGCCAGAACGTGGGCGCGGCCAAGCTGGACCGGCTGGGCAGGGGCATCCGGGCCTGCGCGCTGATGGGGTTCGTGTACGCGCTGGCGGCCTTCGGGACCATGCTGGCCTTTGCCCCGGCCTGCGCCAAGTGGTTCATCGACCCGGGGGACGGGGCCGACACGGTCCTGCTGGCGGCTCTGGTGAGCCGGTATGTGCGTATCGGCACGGCGTTTTTCTATCCCTTGGCCCTGGTGAACATCGTGCGGTTCTCCATCCAGGGCATGGGCTACAGCGTGCTTGCCATCGCGTCGGGGGCCCTGGAGATGGGGGCCCGGGCGGCGGTGGGCTGCCTGCTGGTGCCCCGGTACGGCTTTGACGCGGTATGCTTCGCCTCCCCGGCGGCCTGGGTGTGCGCGGACCTGTTTTTGATCCCCGCCGCCGTGGCGTGCATCCGCCGGCTCCGGCGGCATCAGGCCCGGTTCGAGCGCTATGAGCAGACGGTCCGGGAAGCGGAAAAGCAGACGGCGCCCCACCGGCACCCCCTCCACCGGGGCCGTCTGGCGATCGTGCCCTTCAAACACCATGCCCGCCGGCGCAGCTTCCGCCGGGCGTCGTAAAAAAGATATCCGCAAAAAAAACCGGCGGGCGCGTCATGCGTCCGCCGGTGGTTTATTCATCTCTCAGGACACCATATAGCTCAGGGCGAATTCTATGGGCTCGTTGACGCTGGACCACACGCACACGGCGTACTGGCCCGGCTGCAGGCCGGAGGAGGAGAGCATGTCTCCCGACGCGGGCTCCGCCGCGCCGCTGCTTGCGGCCTGGTCGGGCTCGACGGCGGTGAGATAGTCCCCCGGGCCCTCCCCGGCGGGGCAGATGGACACATGACAGCCCATCTTCTTATCCGCGCTGACGGCGGCGGTGACGGCCTCGTTCTCGTCTACCCATCCCACGTCAAAGTATATCTTCTCATAGGGCCCCAGACGCCCCCGAAAGTCCGTGCATCCCGGCAGGGTGGTCCCGTCGCCCCCCATGAGGGCGGACAGATGACCGCTGATGGCGTTGGCGGATGCGGCGTTCTGCCGGAGCCCGTCCCACTGCTCCTGCTCCTCCGCCGTGGCCTGCCGCAGACCGGTGAGTTCCCCGGCCTCGTCGTATACGGCGATCAGTTCCGGCGCGTCCGCGGCGCTGCCGCCGGGACCGCCGTGTTCCGATATCCAGATACCTTTTTCCCTGTCCCACAGGCCCCGGACAGGCTGCCCGTTCCAGTAAAGAAGCATCTCGTCCGTCTCGGGAGAATAGTCATAGGAAATACCGAAAGGCGTGTAGGGGGCCAGCGCCTGGTCCAACTGCGCGGACCGTTCCGCCAGGGCCTGTTCCTGTTCTGTGGCGGCCTTGTCCCCGTCGCTGCCCTGTGCCAGCATGACGTCGTCGCTGCCGTCCACGGTTTTGGACACCAGCAGGCCGTTTTGGATGTCCTCCAGCGTCTGCTCGTACATCTCGATGGTCTCGTCGATCTTCTCCTGGGTCCAGGTGAACCAGCCGTCGGTGTTGGTCCAGGCCCGCTGGCCCAGACAGTCCTGCAGGTCCTTTTTCTCCTGCTCCAGCCACGCGGCGTATTCCTCCGCGGTCCACCACTGGACCTCCACCGGGTCAATGAGCGCCTCATATTCCTCCCGGGTCATGGCGATGGGCTCACCACCGGCGGTGTATACATAGATGGTCCCGTCCGAAGACGCCAGTATTTCGCCGGTAAAGGTACCGGGCGCGGCAACATCGGCGTCCGTCGGCTCCGGCGCGGCGGTGGCGAACACCGCCCCCACGGCCAGCATCAGCGTCAGAGCCAGCAGCGCGCTCCAAAACGATCTCTTCTTCATCTTCATAAGAGAATGTATCCTTTCTTCCACGGCGTTTCGGGAAAAGCCGCTGGCAAGGCCGGTCAGGCCGGCCCGCCGCTGCTCCATGTCCAGCAGGGCGTGGGCATAATCCCGCCGGGCGTCGGGGCCGCAGGCGCGGATCACCGCACCGTCGCAGGCAAGTTCCATGTCCCGGCTTGCCAGGACCAGCATGAGCCACACCGCCGGGTTGAACCAGTGCAGGCAGACCACCGCCCAGAGCAGCGGCTTTCGCAGTGCGTCCAGCCGGCGGATGTGGGCCAGCTCATGGGCCAGCACGAACCCCAGCGGCCCGGCCGGGCTTCGGTCCAGGGTCCGGGGCAGCAGGATCACCGGCCGGACAAGACCGTAGGTCAGCGGCGCGCCCACCCGGTCCGTGACCCGCACCGCCACTTTCCGGCGGGGGAGCCGCACCGACGGCAAATAGTCGGAAAAATTTATGTCAACTTCTTCCGCGTCCCGGAACCGGCGATAGCCGCGGATATAGCCCGCTGCTATAATAAGCGCGAGCAAACAGGCAACAACTATCCACAGGACCCGCCAGGGGGACGGGCCGGAGGCGGCGGGCGCGGCGGCGGTATTTAAAATTATGTTAACCGAGCTCGTGGCGGCCCCTGTCTGTTCCGCCGGGACCGCCGCCGGGGCGGTCCGCCGCAGCAGGGTCCAGACGCTGGAGCGGAGGGGCAGTCTCACCGGCGTCGTCAGCCGCAGTACGGCCAGGGTCCACAGGGCCTCGAAGGTCCACCGGGGCAGCCGGTCCTTTGCCAAGGCGCGCAGCAGGGCCCCGGCCAGGATGACGCAGCCGCCGGAAAGGCTCATTTCCAAAAGGGTCATGGCGTTCACCCCTGCCGGTCGATCCAGTCCCGGAGCCGGTCGATCTGCTCCCGGGTCAAGGTCCCGCCCCCCAGCAGGGAGGCGAACAGCAGCTCCGGTGAGCCGTCGAAGAGCTTGTCCAGCAGGGCCCCGGCCTCCGCCGCCCGGACCGCGTCCTTCGTGACAAGGGCATGGCAGAGAAAGTTGGGCTCCGACCGGCGGATGGCCCCCTTGGCGATGCACTTTTTGATGACCGTGTAGGTGGTGTTCATGTTCCAGCCCACGCTCTGGGCCAAAATGTCACTGATCCGCTTGGCGGTGGTGTCCCCCTGCCGCCACAGCACGTCCATCACCTTCAGCTCCGAATCGTATAGCTTCATCCTGTCGGCCTCCTTGCACTATCACGATAGTTTACTATACACTACCACAATAGTGCGGCCTTGTCAACACTATTGTGATAGTTTGAGAAAGTATAAAAAGCCCGCCTCCCCCGCCAGAGGGAGGCGGATCGTTTGGCGCGTTGGCCGCCCTACACGTCCCCGGTCAGGCCGTCGGAAAGGCCCAGCAGCACGATGCCCGCGATGGCAAGGCCGATGCAGACATAGTGCTTCCAGGAGAGCTTTTCCTTCAAAAACAGCCGGCTCCACACTACGGAGGCCAGGCAGTAGCCGGAGATGATGGGCGCGGACATGGCGACATGCTCCGCGTCCGCCAGGGCGTAAATGTAGGCCAGCTGCCCGGCGGTCTCAAAGCACGCGCCGACGTACTTGGGCGTCTCCTGCCGGAGCGTGAACCGCTCTTTTTTCGCCAGCAGGACCGCCAGGCACACCAGCCCGGCGGCCAGGAACGTCAGCTCATAGGCCACGTTGGCGCTGTCCTCGTCCAGCCGCTCCAGCACCAGGCTGTCGGCAAAGGTGCCCGCCGCGTCCAGCACGCAGTACAGCACCGGCAGCAATATGGCGATGAAGCTCCTGGCGTATTTGTAGTTGGAGATGCTCTGCCGGGCCGCCCGGGCGGCGTCGTCCTCGTGCATATCCACGAAGCCCAGGGCCACCACCCCCACGCACACCAGGGCCGTGGCACCCAGCTGCAGGGCGGAGATGGAGCCCAGTCCCGCCGTCGCCAGGGTGATGACGGCCACCAGCGCGCCGGAGGAGTTGCAGATGGGGCTGGACACAGACAGCTCTATGTACCGCAGGCCCAGGTAGCCCAGGGTCATGGAGAGGATATACAAAAGGCTCACGGGCAGGTAAGTGACGATGGTCTGCATGTCGATGTGCACGCCCTGGACGAACACCTCCACGGCGGCGTGGACGCCCATGACCGCGCCCACGGCCACCACCATCTTCAGGTGGGAGGTCTTATCGCCCTGGTCCCGGCAGCCGATCTTGGAGAACAGATCGGAGCCGCTCCAGCACAGCAGGGCCACCACGGAAAGCCAGAACCAACTCATATCTCATATCCCTCTCAGGTCCACAAGACCTCTTTCGTACAGTTTTTGCAGGCTCATGAGGATGCCCGTCTTGGCGTGGTACCAGGTGAGCCCGCCCTGGAAGTAGACGGCGTAGGGGGGCCGGATGGGCCCGTCGGCGGAAAGCTCGATGGAGGAGCCCTGGACGAAGGCCCCGGCGGCCATGATCACGTCGCTGTCGTAGCCCGGCATGGGCCAGGGCACCGGCGTCACGTGGCTGTCCACCGGCGCGGCGGCCTGGATGCCCAGGCAAAAGGCCTCCATCCGCTCCGCCGAGCCCAGCGTCACCGCCTGGATGATGTCGTGGCGGGGCTCTGCGGCGTCGGGCACGCAGGCGAAGCCCAGCCTCTCATAGATATTGGCGGCGAAGATCGCGCCCTTCAAAGCCCCGGCGGTGACGGTGGGGGCCAGGAAAAAGCCCTGGTACATACCGGGAAGCTGGCCCAGGTTCGCGCCCACCTCTTTGCCCAGGCCCGGGGCGGTGAGCCGCCGGGCGCATGCCTCCACGCAAGGCCCCGTGCCGCAGATATAGCCCCCCGCGGCGGCCAGGCCCCCGCCGGGGTTTTTGATGAGAGAGCCCACCGTCATATCCGCGCCCACGTCGGAGGGCTCCGTCCGCTCCACGAACTCGCCGTAGCAGTTGTCCACCATGCACAGCACGTCCGGCTTCACGCTCTTGCAAAAGGCGATCAGCCGGCCGATCTGGTCCACGGAAAAGCTGGGCCGGGTGGCGTAGCCCTTGGACCGCTGGATGGTGACGAGCCGGGTCTTGTCGTTGATGGCGGCGCGGATGGCGTCAAAGTCAAAAGAGCCGTCGGGAAGAAGGTCCGCCTGCCGATATGTGACGCCGTACTCGGCCAGGGACCCGGGGGAGGGGCGGATGCCGATGACCTCCTCCAAGGTGTCGTAGGGCGCGCCCACCGGGGAGAGGAGCTCGTCCCCGGGCCGGAGATTGGCGCCAAGGGCCAGGGCCAGGGCGTGGGTGCCGCAGGTGATCTGGGGCCGGACCAGGGCCGCTTCCGTGTGGAAGCAGGCGGCGTACACGTCCTCCAGGGTCTCCCGGCCCAGGTCGTTGTAGCCGTAGCCGGTGCTGGTGGCGAAACAGGCCCCGCTGACCCGGCTCTTTTGCATGGCGGCCAAAACCTTGGCCTGGTTATACTCGGCGGTGGCGTCGATGGCGTCGAACCGCTCCCGCAGCCCGGCCAGCACGCTCTCGCCGTATTCATATACCGCCCGGCTGACGCCCAGGGCCTCGTACATTTTTTGCATGATAAGCTCTCCTTTACCCTAGGATAACTTACCATTTGGGCCCGGACATGTCAAGGAAAAAGGAGCGGTTTATATGAAGCAAAGCCGGGCGTTCACACGCCCGGCTTTCCGTATTCAGCTGCCTTTGTATTTCCGGCGGGTGGCCTCGCCGCCGCGCAGGTGCCGCTCGGCCTTGTTTCGCTCCAGCACAGCCCTGGCCTGGGCGTACAGGGGCCGGTCCACATGGCGCAGCCGCTCAGACAGGTCCTTGTGCACAGTGGATTTGCTTATCCGAAAATGCACCGCCGCGTCCCGGACGGTGGCGTTATTCTCCACGATGTACAAAGCCAGGTCCCTGGCCCGCTGTTCGATATCCTCTCGCACGCACATACCACTTCCCTTGCCTTACCTTGCCACAGTCTATGCGTGGCGGGGGAGCGGATAGAACCGGCGGGGCTTTACACGGATCTTACATTCCCCCGGTAGCGGACTTTACAATGGTCCGTTAGGATGGAGACAGACCATCCAAAATGGGGGGCGTTCGCGTGGATATCTTCGATCTTCTGTCCCTGGCGGGGGGACTGAGCCTGTTTTTGTTCGGCATGAGCGTGATGGGCCAGGCGTTGGAGCGGCGGGCCGGCGGCGGCCTGCGGAGCCTGCTTGGAAGGCTGACCACCGGAAAGCTGGCGGGGCTGCTGACGGGCCTGGCCGTCACGGCGGTGATCCAGAGCTCCTCCGCCGCCACGGTCATGGTGGTGGGCTTCGTCAACTCCGGCCTCATGACCTTGGGCCAGGCCGTCAACGTGATCATGGGAGCCAACATCGGCACCACCGTCACGGCCTGGATATTATCCCTGGCGGGCATCGACGGCGGGAGTCTTTTCATTCAGCTTTTGAAGCCCAGCTCCTTTACCCCGGTCCTGGCGTTGGTGGGCGTCATTTTTTATATGTTCTGCCGCTCCGACAGGAAGAAGGACACGGGCGTGATCCTGCTGGGCTTCGCCACGCTGATGTTCGGCATGGTGACCATGTCCGGCGCGGTGGCGGGCCTGGGGGACGAGCCCGGGTTCCGGCAGGCGTTCCTGCTGTTCAAAAACCCCGTTCTGGGGGTGCTGGCGGGGGCGGCCCTGACGGCCGTTATCCAGTCCAGCTCCGCGTCGGTGGGCATTTTGCAGGCGTTGGCCGTCACGGGCCAGGTCAGCTACGGCGCGGCCATCCCCATCATCATGGGCCAGAACATCGGCACCTGCGTCACGGCCCTGCTGTCCGCCGTGGGTACCAACAGGAACGCCAAGCGGGCCGCGCTGGTGCACCTGTGCTTCAACGTGATCGGCACGGCGGTGTGGCTGAGCGCGTTCTGCTTGGCGCGGGTGGCGTTCTCTCCCGCGCTGCTGGATGAGAGCGCGTCCCTGCTGGGCATCGCCGTGGCCCATTCGATCTTCAACGTGCTGTGTACCGGGCTGCTGCTGCCCATGAGCGGGTATCTGGAACGGCTGGTGTGCCGCCTGGTGCCGGACGCCAAAGGGCCGGAGACGCCCAGCGAGCTGGACGAGCGGCTGCTGGCTACGCCGCCCATCGCCCTGGAGCGGTGCCGGTCCGTGGCCTCGGATATGGCGGCGTGCGCCGCGGGCGCGCTGACCGACGCCATGTCCGCCATCCGGGGCTATACCCCGGAGCTGGCGCAAAGGGTCCGGGACGGGGAGGAACGGTCCGACCACTACGAGGACATCCTGGGCACCTATCTCGTAAAGCTCAGCGCGGAGCAGATCAGCGAGCATGACAGCGGCGAGGCCGCCGAGCTTTTGAAGGTCATCGGGGACTTTGAGCGCATCGGGGACCACGCGGTGAACATCGTTCAGTCCGTGGAGGAGCTAAACGCCAAGGAGCTTGCCCTGAGCCCGGCCGCCACGGCGGAGATGGACACCCTCACGGCCGCGGTGGAGGAGATACTGGGCCTGAGCCTGCGGGCGTTCCTGGACAGGGACATGGCCGCGGCGGAGCAGGTGGAGCCGCTGGAACAGGTGGTGGACCTCTTGAAAGAGACCTTCCGGACCCACCACATCCAGCGGCTGCAGCAGGGCAGGTGCTCCATCGGGGCGGGGTTCGTGTGGAACGACCTTCTGACGGACCTGGAGCGGGTCAGCGACCACTGCTCCAACATCGCCGGGTGCGTCATCGACGCGGCCCTGGGCAGCCTGAGCATCCACGAATCCGTCCGGGCCGTCCGTGGGGACCGGGAGCGGTTTTTGGAGCGGTACGAGGGATATCTGAAAAAATACGCCCCCGCCGCCGGCTGAGGGCGCGGACGCGAAAAACGGGCGGGCGCAGACGCGCCCGCCCGTTTTTTGTGAAACGCTCCGTTGCCATAGACAGCAAGACATTGTATACTAGTCCCACAAACCATTTTGCGGGAGGATGCGGCTATGGGTCCTGTGACGGTGAAGCGGGAGAGGCTGGTCATACCCACCTATGAGGCGGCGGCCTACGACAAAAACCCCATGTTTCTGGAAAAGCGGGTCTATCAGGGCTCCAGCGGCCGGGTGTATCCCCACCCGGTGTGCGAGGGCGTGTCGGACAAAAAGACCGACCATACCTACGACGCCGTCTGGCTGGAAAACGACTATCTCCGGGTCCTGCTGCTGCCGGAGCTGGGCGGCCGGGTCCAGCGGCTGTACGATAAGACCAACGGCTACGACGCGGTGTATTATAACGAGGTCATCAAGCCGGCCCTGGTGGGTCTGGCCGGGCCCTGGATCTCCGGGGGCATCGAGTTCAACTGGCCCCAGCACCACCGGCCATCCACCTTCGATCCGGTGGACTGCGTCATTGAGAAAGGCCCGGACGGGTCCGTGACGATCTGGATGGGGGAGACGGAAAAGATGTTCCACACCAAGGGCATGGCGGGCTTCACCCTCTATCCGGACAGGGCCTATCTGGAGATCAAAGGCCGGCTTTATAACCCCACGGACCGGCCCCAGACCTTTCTGTGGTGGGCCAATCCCGCCGTGGCGGTGAACGATCACACCCAGTCCGTGTTTCCCCCGGACGTGCACGCGGTCATGGACCACGGCAAGCGGGACGTGTCCAAATTCCCCATTGCCGACGGGGTCTATTATAAATATGACTACGCTCCCGGCACGGATATCTCCCGCTATAAGAACATCCCCGTGCCCACCTCCTATATGGCCTATCACTCCGATCTGGACTTCATAGGCAACTACGACCACGAAAAGCGGGCGGGGCTGCTGCACATCGCGGATCACCATGTGTCCCCGGGCAAGAAGCAGTGGACCTGGGGCAATGGGGATTTTGGCCGGGCCTGGGACCGAAACCTGACCGACGCCAACGGGCCCTATATCGAGCTGATGACCGGCGTGTTCACGGACAACCAGCCGGATTTTACTTTCCTGAAGCCCTATGAGGAAAAGACCTTTACCCAGTATTTCATGCCCTACAAGGCTGTGGGCGCGGTGAAAAACGCGAGCCTTGCCGCGGCCATAAACGTGGAGATGCCGACGGCGGGCAAGGTCCGGGCGGCGGTGTACACCCCCTCCGGCCTGGAGGGAGCTGTCCTCACGGTCTATGCCGGGGGCCGGACGATATTCTCCGCCCCGTTGGATCTGCCCACGGCAGGGGTGTTCGAGCGGGTGATCGACGCGCCCGGCATGGAGGCGTCGGCCCTTTCGGCGGCCATAACCCGGGACGGTCGGACGATCTTGGAGCAGCGTCCCGCCGGGGAACCGGAGGACCTGCCTGCCCCAGCGGAGGCCATCCCCGCCCCGGAAGAGCTTCCCACCACGGAAAAGCTGTATCTGGCGGCGGTCCATCTGGAGCAATACCGCCACGCCACCCGGTCCCCGGAGCCCTATTATCTGGAGGGTCTGCGGCGGGACCCGTCGGACATCCGGCTCAACGACGGCTATGGCCGGTATCTGTACGGCAAGGGCCTGTTTGCCGAGAGCGTCCCCTATTTCCGGGCGGCCATAAAAGCCGCCACCTGGAAAAACCCCAATCCCTACGACTGCGAGCCCTACTACGACCTGGGTCTGGCGCTGAAGCGGACCGGCGGCCTGTCCGGGGCCTATGACGCGTTCTATAAGGCCGCCTGGGACGGGAGCCTGCAGCAGAGGGCCTTTTACGAGCTGGCCTGTCTGGCGGCGGCGAAAGGGGACTTCCCGGCGGCGCTGGACTTTGTGGAGCAGTCCCTGGTCCGGGGCCTGCACAACCTGAAAGCCCGGACCCTGAAGACCGCCCTGCTGCGGCTGACCGGGGCGGCGGATGAGGCGTGGGCTCTGGCGGCGGAGACCCAAAAGCTGGACCCTCTGGACCACGGCTGCCGGTACGAGCTTTACCGGCTCACGGGGGAGGGCCTGGATGCGTTCCGGGCCCTGCTGCGGGACGATGAGCACAGCTATATCGAGCTGGCTCTGACCTACCTGGCCGCAGGCCTCGCAGGGGAGGCGGACCGGGTCCTGGCTCTGTCGCCGGGGACCGGCGGCCCGCTGGTCCACTATTACCGGTTTTACTGCACCGGCGACGAGGCGGAGCTGCAAAAGGCGGAGAGCGCCAGCTCCCTGTACTGCTTCCCCAACCGGCTGGAGGACATCCCGGTATTGGAAAAGGCCGTTCAGGCTGGCGGCTCCATGGCGGCCTATTATCTGGGAGAGCTTTTCTACGACCGGGGCCGCTGGCAGGAGGCGGTGGAGCTTTGGGAGGGCTGCGCTGCCCGGATCAAGCTGCCCACGGTGTGGCGAAATCTGGCCCTGGCCTATTATAACAAGCAGGGCGACGGGCCAAAGGCCCGGCAGGCCATCGAGACCGCTTTCGCCATGGACCCCACCGACGCCCGGGTGTTCTTTGAGCTTGACCAGCTTTGCAAAGCCTTGAACGAGCCCGTGGAAAAGCGGCTTGAAAATATGCGGGCCCACCGGGAGCTGCTGGCCGGCCGGGATGACCTGTATACGGAGTACGTGACGCTGCTGAATCTGACCGGGGCCTATGACGAGGCCTATGACCGCATCATGGACCATGTGTTCCACCCCTGGGAGGGGGGCGAGGGAAAGGTCCCCGCCCAGTACCGGGCTGCCCTGATGGGCAAGGCCGGGTCGAACCCAGACCGGGCCGTGGAATACCTGGAGGCGGCCCTGGTCTATCCGGCGAACCTGGGGGAAGGCAAGCTCATCGGCAGCCTGGACAACGACGTCAATTACCTGCTGGGCCGGGCCTATTCGGACCGGGAGAAGTCCGAGCGGGCCTATGTCTTGGCGGCCCGGGGGCCTTTCCAGCTGACCTCCGCTACCTACTACAATGACCAGCCCCCGGAGATGATGTACTACGCCGCCAAGGCCCTGGAGGCGCTGGGGGATACCGCCGAGGCGGCCAGGCGGTTCGATCGGTTCATTGCCTACGCCCACGAGCATATGGACGACCACGTGACCGTGGACTACTTTGCCGTGTCCCTGCCGGACTTTCTCATCTTCAACGGGGACCTGGACCGGAAAAACCGGGTCCACTGCCTGTATATGGCTGCTCTTGGCTGGCTGGGCCTGGGCGGCGTCGCCCAGGCGAAACGATATGCCGCCCAGGGCCTTGCCCTGGAGGACTGCCACGCCGGCCTGCGCCGGATCGCGGCATTGTAAAGGATCATAAAATATGGGGGCAAGCGTTTCGCGCTTGCCCCTGCTTTTTTTGAAACGGTCCTCAGCCTTCCCGCAGGGCCTCTATGAGACCGGGCAGGCAGTCCTCGAACCTGACCCCGTACCAGTGCTCGGCCTTGTCCGGCATGGTGGCCCGGATGCAGGCCACGGTGTAGTCCACCGCGATGCGCAGCGCGTCGGGCAGGGGCTTGCCCAGCACGCCGGCCCCCGCCAGGGCGGAGGTGAAGATGTCGCCGGTGCCGTGGAAGGACACGTCGATGTGCTCCTGAAAGGCCTGGAAATAGGCGTTTTTCGAGCTGTCATAGGCCACGGCCCCCTGGTGGGCGTCGTCATAGCGCACGCCGGTGACTACCGCCACCCGGCAGCCCAGGCCCGTGAGCCGCTTCAAAAGGCCCTGGATGTACTCCTCGTCGTAGCCGGAGGGGACGTATTCCTCCCCCAGCATGAAGGCAGCCTCCGTCAGATTGGGCACGATCACGTCCGCGTGCCCGCACAGCCGCGCTACCCCGGCGGCGTAGTTCATGTCGAAGGCCGGGTACAGCTTCCCGTTGTCCGCGAACACCGGGTCCACCACCTTCACCGCCTCCGGGAACAGCCGGAAGTAATACTCCACCATGTCGATCATGTCAACGGTGCCCAAATACCCGGTGCTGATGCCGTCAAAGGTCAGGCCCTGGCTCTTCCAGTGCCTGGCGATGGCGGTCAGGTCCGCCGACAGGTCCCGGAAAGTCCAGCCCGTGAAGCCCGCCGTGTGGGTGGACAGTATGGCCGTGGGCACCGGGCACACCTCCAGCCCCATGGCGGACATGATGGGGTGGGCCACCGTCAGCGAACACTTGCCGAAGCAGGACAGGTCCTGTATGGTCGCGATGCGTTTCTGTCTCATGACTGCGCCTCCAAATATTCTTTCATGGGGTCACTATACCACGAACTGGGCATATTAAAATACCCAGTTTTGTATAAAAATATAAGTCCAGTTTCCACTGGGACCCGGGGAAAGCGGCTTTGACGCGGCCGCCGGCCGTCTTTTGGCAAGGAAAAAAGATAGAGCCTTGTATTTTGTGCTTTTTTGTGATAACATCATAACGTTATGGCAAATCTTGTGCGGTCGGAGAGCGAGAGATGGCACTGTTTCCAAAATATTATCAGGTCAAGAGCAGCATTTTGCAGAAGATCGAGAGCGGGCAGTACAAGGCGCAGGAGCTTCTGCCGTCGGAGCAGCAGCTGCAAAACGAGTACCAGGTGAGCCGGATCACCGTCCGCAAGGCGCTGGACGATCTGTGCGCCGAGGGGCTGATCTACAAGGTCCAGGGCAAGGGCACATACGTGGGCGTGCCCAGCGACCGGGGCGTGTCCTTCAGCACCAGCTCCTGTCTGGCGGAGCTGGTCTCCCGGGGGTTCGACGCCAAGCGCGTCGTTCTGCGGGCGGAGACCGTGACATGCGATAAGCAGACCGCCCGGACGTATGACCTTGAGGAAGGCGAGCGGTACTTTCTTTACGAGCGGCTGTACACGGCCAACGGCACGCCGGTGTCCTTTGAGACCAGCTTTTACCGCTACCGCTATGTGGAGGGCATCGAAAGCTACGACTTCACCACCCAGTCCATCGGCAAGATCCTCCGGGAGCACTATTATTACCAGCTCTGGATGTCGCGGGAGACGACCATGATGGCGGTCATGCCGGACACGAGCGTGTCACGGCTGATGGAGATAAAAGAACCGGTGCCGCTGCTGCGTTCGCTTGTCCGGGTAAACTGCGTTGCCCCGGACGGGCGGAAGGAACTGGTGGAGACCACGCGCCTTTATTGGCGCACGGACATCCTGCCCGCCGTATTCGCTGAGTGAGCCGCGGAAAAACAAAATATCCCAATGGCACAGCATCCACGCGATGCTGTGCCACTTTTTTATGACATCTATTTTGTAAGTTGTGCACAAAATAAAAGTCGAAAATGTACGAATTGCTGGAAAATGATTTGGGCAGGGTAAAGACGCTTGCATCTGAGAAATATGTGTGCTAGAATCATGTCAACATGATGTTATGACATCATAAATTTTATCCGAAAGGAGCAGAACACCATGAAAAGATCCATCGCGGTTTTCCTTGTTCTTGTGGTTTTGGCGTGCCTGCTGACCGGCTGCGGCTCGTCCGGCAAAAAGGAGGATGCCGAGGACGATTTCAGCAAGAAGGCCGCTCTGATCGTGCAGGTCGGCGGTCTGGGCGACGAGGGCTGGAACGACGACTGCTACGCCGGTATGGTCCGGGCCAAGGAGGACTTTGGCGTGGACTTCACCTGTGTTGAGCCCGTGGAAGCCGCGGACACGGACACCTATCTGCGTCAGCTGGGCGAGGAGGGCTACGGCCTCGTTATCTGCATGGAGTACGGCGCGCTGTCCTTCGTCTACGACGTGGCGCCCATGTACCCCGACACCACCTATGTCCAGATCGGCGCGACCGGCGAGAAGGACATCCCCAACCTGATCGGCACCATGGGCGAGATCTGGAACTCCTCCTATCTCGGGGGTGTGCTGGCGGCTTTCGTGGCTACGGACGGCAATGAGATCATCGACGGCGTGGCTGATCAGACCGGCTGCAAGATCGGCGTTATCTTCGGCCTGGAGTCCTCCGGCTTCTATGCCTATGAGGATCCCTTCAAGCAGGGCGCCCGGTCGGTGAATCCCGACTGTGAGATCATCGTTGACTACAACGGCGGCTTCACCGACACCGAGAACGTCAAGACCATCACCGAGAACATGATAAACAACCTGGGCTGCGACGTGGTGTGGCTCTGCTGCGGCACCGCCGGTCTGGGCGGCCTGCAGGCCTGCCGGCTCAATAACGCCCTGGCTATCGGCGTCGATTCCAACCAGGACGCCCTGGAGAAAGGCAGCGTTCTCACCAGTATCCGCCTTGCCAACGATGAAGCGTGCTATAACTTCGTGAGCGCCTGGAAGGATGATAAGCTCGAGTCTCTTCTGGACGACGACGGCGACTACTACATGAGCTTTGCCAAGGGCGAGGTGGGCGTCACCGATATGTCCGTTATCAAGGAATACGTGACCGATGAGGAGAACTTTGAAAAGCTCCTGGCGCTGAAGGACGAGACGTCCAAGAAGATCATCAGCGGCGAGCTGGAGCCCTGGAACGTTCTGTTCAACGGCGGCGAGCGTTACCCCTACAAATGATCCGCCCCACGGCGGTGAGAGCGGGTGCGCCCCTGGCGCATCGCAACGGAGAGAAAGGTGGGACAATGTGGGCAGCAAGATCGAAGCGGTCGGTCTGACCAAATATTTCGGTGATTTCACCGCGGTAGATCACATCGATCTGGCGGTGCGCGAGGGCGAGATACGGGCGCTGATCGGTGAGAACGGGGCGGGCAAGACCACGCTCATGAACATGCTGTACGGTCTTTTCCGGCCGGACGAGGGCGAGATACGCATCGACGGAGCGCCGGTAAAGCTCTCCTCGCCCCTGGACGCGATCGCCCACGGGATAGGCATGGTGCACCAGCATTTCAAGCTGGTGCCCAGCCTGACCGTCTATGAAAACCTGATGCTGGGCACGGAGATAGAACGGGAACTGAAGCTGGGCGGCCGGACGGTGCGTCTGCCGATCATCGACACCAGGCGGGAGAGACAGGCGGTCCAGCAGATCGTCGACCGATTCGACTTCATGCTGGACATCGACCGGCCGGTGCGGGACCTGTCTGTGGGCGAACGCCAGCGGCTGGAGATACTGAAAATGCTCTACCGCAATGTGGACGTGCTCATCCTGGACGAGCCCACGGCGGTGCTGACGCCCCAGGAAGTGGATATGCTCATCGAGAACCTCCACGCCCTGAAGCGGGAGGGGAAGACGGTGCTGCTCATCACCCACAAGCTGGCCGAGGTCAAGAGCTGCGCCGACACGATCAGCGTCATCCGGGCGGGCAAACACGTCGTCACCGTGACGAACGATGACGACGCCACCACCGAGATGCTGGCGGAGAAGATGGTGGGGCGGAAGGTAGCGGACATCGACCGGACACGCCGCTTTGCCAACGACCGCAAGGTGCTGTACAGGGTGGACAGCCTGTGCGCCAAGGATCGGAACGGACGGCAGGTGCTCAGCGACGTCAGCCTGCATGTGCGGGCCGGAGAGATCGTTGGGGTGGCCGGCGTCGAGGGCAACGGCCAGTCGGAGCTGATCATGGTGATCACGGGCCTGATGAAGCACACCAAGGGAAGTATCACCGTCGACGGCGCCGACGTGACCGGCGTATGGCCCCATGAGCTGAAGGCGCACAAGTTCGGCATCATCCCGGAGGACCGGTATATCCGGGGCCTGTGTCCCGAGATGAAGGTGAGCCAGAACCTGATCGCCGGCTTCGAGGGGCAGGAGCGGTTTTCCAGGCACGGTTTTCTGAAGCGGAAGGCCATGGAGGAAAACCGAAAAGAGAAAGTGGAAAAATATCAGGTCCGTCTGTCCTCGAAGGACCCGTATATATCGGAGCTGTCCGGCGGCAACGCGCAGAAGATCATCATCGCCCGGGAGCTGGGCCAGGACCCGAAGGTCATGCTGGCCTGCCAGCCTACCCGCGGGCTGGACCTGGGCTCCACGGAGTTCGTGCAAAATGAGCTTTTGCGTATTCGGGACGAGGGCAAGGCGGTGCTGCTGGTGTCCTCGGACTTGTCGGAGGTGCTGGCGCTGTCCGACCGGATCGTAGTCATGTACCGGGGCCGGATCACCGGGCATTTTGAGGCGGGTCATGTGACGGCGGAAGAGCTGGGCCTGTACATGGTGGGCGCAAAGCGCATGGAGGGCCTGGCGGGAGAGGAGGGGAACGATGGATAAGCTGCTGAAAAAGGGCTTGCGGGTATTCAATATCGTTCTGCCTGTCCTGGCGGCGCTCCTCCTGGGCGCCATCGCCATACGGGCGGACGGGGCCGATCCCATCCGGGTCTACCGGTCCATCCTGCAGTCCGCGTTTTTCAATCTCAAGGGCCTGAGCAGCACGCTGGTGTATGCCACGCCGCTGATCATGACGGGGCTGTGCCTGGTCATCGCGTTCCGGGGTGGCGTGTTCAACATGGGCGGCGAGGGGCAGCTCTACATGGGGGCCTTTTTCGCCACGGTCCTGGGCTTCAGCGTCACCGGGCTGCCTCCCTGGCTGCATACGACGCTGTGCCTGCTGTGCGGGGCGGTCTGCGGCGCGCTCTGGGCGCTGATCCCGGCGCTGCTGAAGGCATATTTGCACATAAACGAACTGGTGACTACCATCATGCTCAACTATGTGGCTATCACCATCTGCAACTTTTTGACGAACGGACCGTTCTGCTACAGCTATCAGTATACATCCACCCAGCCGGTGGCCCCGTCGGCGGAGCTGCCGCTGCTGTTCCCGGGCTATACGCTCACGGCGGGGATATTCATCGCCCTGGCGGTGGGGGTGTTCGTCTGGATCCTGATGAATCGGACCACCTTCGGCTATAAGGTGGACACCATCGGCTACCGGCAGGAATTCGCGGAGGCGGTGGGCATGAACGTACGCAAGCGGACCATGCAGATATTCCTGCTCAGCGGCGCCATCGCGGGACTGGCGGGGGCCACGGTGATCCTGTCGGTCTACCACCGGTTCACCCCGTCCTTCTCCGCCAACCCCGGCCTGGGCTGGGACGGCATGACGGCGGTGATGCTGGGCGGGTCCTCCCCGGTGGGCACCGTGGTCGCGGCGGTGATGCTGGGCGCGTTCAAATTCGGCAGCGTGTCGCTGCAGGTCAAATTCGGCATCCCTACCGAGGTCATCCAGATCGTGCAGAGCTCGCTGATGCTGTTTCTGTCCATTCGGTTCATCCGGGAAAATTCCGAGACCGTGCAGCGGCTGCTGGCTAAGGCTTCGACCCGGACCGGGAAGAAGAAAAAGGAGGGGGCGTAAATGGCTTTTGTACTGGAACTGATGAATCTGACCATTACAATGGCGACGCCGTTCCTCCTGTGCGTCATCGGCGGCGTGTTTTCCGACCGCTGCGGCGTCGTCAACTTTACCTATGAAGGCATCATGACCTTCGGCGCGTTCAGCGCGATCCTGTTCGCCAGGCTGACAGGCAATGTGCTGTTCGGGTGCGCGATGGCGATCGTGGTATGCCTGGCCGTGAAGATGGTCTTTGCCAGCTTCGTCCTGGACTTTCACGGCAACGCGGTGTTCGTGGGCCTGGCTATCAACCTGATCGCCAGCAGCGTAGTGCCGTTTCTGCTCCAGGCGCTGTTTGGAAAGAGCGGCAGCCTGATCGCCACGGATCTGATCGATCCGGCGAAGATGATAATCCACGTGCCCCTGCTGGAAAAGATACCCATTATCGGCGCCATCCTCAACGACCATACGCCGCTGACGTATCTCTCCTTTGTGCTGGTGGCTCTGATGACGGTAGTGCTTTATAAGACCAGATTCGGTATGTATGTGCGCGTCTGCGGCGAGAACGAGGAGGCTGCGGAGGCGCTGGGCATCCGGGTCAAAGCCATCCGCTATAAGGCCCTGGCTATCTCGGCGGTGTTCTGCGCCCTGGCGGGGATCAATCTGGCCGTGGAGAATCTGGGCATGTACACCGACAGCATGGTGGCCGGGCGCGGCTTCATCTGCCTTTCCGCCATCATGTGCGGCCGGGGCAAGCCGGTGCGCTCCACCATGTTCGGGCTGCTGTTCGGCTTTGCCAAGGCGCTGCAGATCCGCATCACCTCTTTCGTGAGCGCCACAACGGCCTCGTTGATCGGCATCCTTCCCTATGTGGCGATGCTGGTGACCCTGGTCATCACCGAGTATCCCAAGGTCATGAAAAATCCTGAGAGGATCGAGAGGGTTTGAAATGGTAAATGGAAAAACACTGTATTCCAAGCTGGCGCCGGAGGATGTGTCCGAATATGTGGTGATCTCCGGCGACCCCTGGCGGGCGGAGATGATGTCCAGGCACCTGGAAAACGCCCGGCACATCGCCTTCAGCCGTGAGTTCAACACCTATACCGGGGACTACCGGGGCCTGCGGGTGACCGTCAGCTCCACCGGCATGGGCGCGCCCTCCGCCATTGAGATGCTGGAGGAGCTGGTGGACTGCGGGGCGAAGGTGATCGTCCGCATGGGCACCGCCGCGCCCTATGACGACGGCGATTTCGGCAAATTCCTCATCGCGGATTCCGGCATGGCCTGCGACGATGTGAGCATCCACTACGCGCCGGCCAACTATCCGGTGATCGTGGACGATCGGCTGGTGTCCTGTCTGGAGGATGCGGTGGCCGGGCGAGGGTTCCCCTCCGTGACCGGCATCGTGCACAGCTCCGGCGGCGGCGGGCCGTCCATGTCCATCACCAAATTCGGTGAAAAGCGGCGGCGGATGCTGCCCCGCTATGAGACGATCCAGGAGCAGCAGGCGTGGGGCCGCGCTTACGGCCTCCGCTTCATGGATATGGAGTCGGCCGCGCTCATCAAGGTGGGCTGCCTCATGGGCGTCACCGTGGGGTCGCTGTGCCTGGCGACGGTCATCATGGACCGGGACCGGAAGATGATGCACACCGATCCGGCCCGGCTCAAACAGATGGAGGACGCTCTTTGCACCGTCGCGCTGGACGGCGCGTGGCTGTACAACGAGCGATACGGAAAGGGGCGGTAAGATGGTAAACGGAAAGACGCTGTATTCCAAGCTGACGCCGGAGGATGTGGCCGAGTATGTAGTGGTCTCCGGCGACCCCTGGCGGGCGGAGATGATGTCCGGGCATCTGGAGCAGGCGCGGCACATCGCCTTCAGCCGTGCGTACAACACCTATACCGGGCTTTACAAGGGCGTTCGGGTGACCGTCAGCTCCACGGGCATGGGCACGCCCTCCGCCATCGAGATGCTGGAGGAGCTGGTGGACTGCGGGGCGAAGGTGATCGTCCGCATGGGCACCGCCGCGCCCTTCGACGACAACGATTTCGGCAAGTTCCTCATCGCCCGGGCCGGTATGGCTACGGATCAGGTGAGCCTGCAGTACGCGCCGGAGGAGTACCCGGCGCGGGTGGACAGCCGGCTGGTGTCCTGTCTGGAGGAGGCGGTGGCCGATATGGGCTTCCCCTCCGTGACCGGCATCGTCCAGAGCAGCAACGGCGGCATGCCGTTTTTGTCCATCACCAAATTCGGTGAAAAGCGCCGGCAGACGATGCCCAGCTATACCACCGTGGAGGAGTATCAGGCTTGGGGCAGGTACTATGGGCTCAAGTTCATGGATTTCGAGTCGGCGGCGCTCATCAAGGTGGGCGATCTTATGGGCGTCACCGTGGGGTCGCTGTGTCTGGCGACGGTCGTCATGGACCGGAATCGGAAGATGATGCACACCGATCCGGCCCGGCTCAAACAGATGGAGGACGCCCTGTGTACCGTTTCGCTGGAGGGTATCGTCCGCTTTGCCGGGAAGTACGGGGAGGCGGGTCATGGAGCCGTATGATTTTCTGGTGCTGGGCAACGCCTCCACGCACTACATCCTCAAGGTAGACCGCATCCCTGACAACGACGAGACCATCTACATCCAGAACAACGACTTTGACAGGCTGTTTTTTGGCGGGACGGGGATGAACATCGTCTACAGCATGGCGAAGCTGGGCGCGGGACGCTGCGCCATCCTCACCTCCACGGACAGCGCCTACGGCCTCACGGCCCTGACGGAGCTGGAGAGCGTGGGCGTGGACACCCGGTTCGTGAAGGTGATGGACGGCAAGGCCACGGCGTATATCATCGAGGACGAGAGCAAGCGGCGGCTGACGATCCTGGGCGGCGACTTCGGTAAGATACCCGCCTGCGATATGCCCGACGAGGTGTTCCGAACGGCAAAGCTGGCCGTGTTTTCCATGGACAGCAAGCAGAACGTGGACGCCTTTGCGGAGAAGCTGGAGAAAAACGGCACGCCCTTTGCCTTCTCCATGCGCTCGGACCGGATCATCTTCTCGGACGAACTGCTGCGCCGGATCGTCCCCCGGGCCAGGCTGCTGTTCTGCAACGAATATGAGCGGCAGATCCTGGAGCAAGTGCTGGGCCTGGAGGACATCCGGCAGCTCCTGGGCCGGAAAGGGCGCGCCGAGGCGGTAGCCGTGACGAAGGGGAGCGACGGTATCTGGCTGGGCACCCGGGAGGACGCGCAGGGCGTCCGGCTGCCGCCCACGGCGGCAGAGCGCGTGACCGACTGCACCGGCGCGGGCGACGGCTTTGTGGCCGGGTTCCTCTACGGCTGGGCCAGGGGGATGGCCCCGCTGGAATGCGCGAAGCTGGGCGCGACGGCCTCATCGTTCATCATCGAGCAGCTGGGCTGCATCACGGGCTCGCCGGACGAGACCCGGCTGCTGGCGCGATATGCCGCGAGAGCGGACGCCGCCCGGTAACACCGGCTCCGGCGGCACGTTGACGATATCACCTACGAGTACAAGGAAGGAGCGATGCAATGAAACTAATGTGTTATCTGCCTACGGGCTACCCGTCGCTGGAGCGAAGCATGGAGATCGCGGAGCTTTACCTGCGGGGCGGCTGCGACGGCATTGAGATCAGCCTGCCCTACCCGGAGCCGGTGTACGAGCCGGTCCACATCGGCGCGGCGATGCTGTACGCCCTGTGGCAGTGCGGCGACTATGACACGTATCTGGAGCGGATCGGCCAGTTCAAGGCGAGCCATCCCCAGAGCATGACGGTGAACCTGGTCAGCGGCGATACCATCCGCAGGATCGGCTGGGAGAACTACGCCAGATTCTACCGGGACAGCGGCATGGAGTGCCTGCTGGGCGTGGGCATGGACGAGGAACTGAACCAGGCGGCGATAGACAGCGGCATCGGCCTGTCCGCGGCCATCGGGTTCGATATGCCCGAGGAGCAGGTGCAGTTCGCCCTGCGTCTGGACAAGGGGCTGGTGTATCTGGCTTCCAAGCCGGGGAAGGACACGGTCTTCCGCGAGGGCTGCGACACGCTGGACAAGTGCATCCGCTATCTGAAGCAGCGGGGCGTGAAGCTGCCCATCTACTGCGGCGTGGGCATCCGCACGCCGGAGGATGTGGCGCGCATACGCCGGGCGGGAGCCGAGGGCGTGTTCCTGGGGTCCAGCTTCATGAACCACTTCGACGACGAAGCCGCGCTGCTCCAGACGGTCTCCGCTCTGCACAGAGCCGCTCACGGCGAGGATTAAAACGAGATCTATTTTTTGAAAGGATGAAAAGACTATGAACAATATCACGATGTGCGTACCGACCAAGATCCTGTTCGGCAAGGGACAGCTGCAAAACCTCCCGGAGCCCATGGCGGCCTACGGGAAGAAGGTCCTGTTCGTATACGGCGGCGGCAGCATCAAGCGCACCGGGCTGTATGACCAGGTGACGGCCATGCTGCAAAACAACGGCTTCACCTTCTGGGAGCTGCCCGGCGTGCAGCCCAACCCCAAGGTGGATCTGGTCCGCAAGGGCATCGCCATGTGCCGTGAGCACGGCATAGAGGTCGTGCTGGCTGTGGGCGGCGGCAGCTGCTTTGACTGCGGCAAGGCCATCGCCGCCGGCGTCAACTATGACGGCGACGTGTGGGACTTTGCCGTGGGCAAGGCCAACCCCGGCAGCGTGAAGGTGCTCCCGGTGGTGGTCGTCACCACGATCGCGGCCACCGGCTCGGAGATGGATACCAGCGCCGTCATCTCCAACCCGGAGACCAACGAGAAGCTGGGCTTCAGCACCGCCGATATGCGGCCCAGGATCGCCGTGCTCGACCCGGAGAACCTGTTCACGCTGCCCAGGAACCAGACCGCCGCGGGCGTCACCGACATCATCTCCCATGTGTTCGAGTACTACTTCAACAACGACCCCACCGCCTACTATCAGAACCGCCACTGCGAGGCCATGCTGAAGACCGCCTTCCACTATGGACACATCGCCTATGATGAGCCGGAGAACTACAACGCCCGGGCCAATCTGCTGCTCACCAGCGTGTGGGCGCTGACGGGCGTCATCGGCAAGGGGTTCGACATCATGTGGTCCTCCCATATGATCGAGCATGAGGTCAGCGCGTACTACGACATCACCCATGGCGTCGGCCTGGCCGTCATCACCATCCCCTGGCTGCGCTACTGCGCCCAGTTTGAGAGCACCATGCCCAAGTTCCGCGAGTATGCGGTGAATGTGTGGGGCGTGGACCCGGAGGGAAAGACCGACAAGCAGCTTGCCGAGATCGGCATTGAAAAGACGGCCGAATACCTCAAGTACATGGATATGCCCTCTCGCTTCAGTCAGATCGAGGGCGTGGAGATCACCGATGAGCACTTTGGCGAGATGGCGGATCACATCATGAACACCTTCGGCGCCGCCATGAACAACTGCTTCGTGCCCCTGAACCGGGCGAACATCGTGGAGATCCTCAACAACTGCCTGTAAGGAGAGAGCAATGGGAAAGACAGCGGTCCTCGTCGTGGACCTGGTGAACGATTTTACGCGGCCCGACGGGAAGATCTATTATGAGACCACCGGACAGATGATGCCCCGCTGCGTCCGATTCATCGACAGGATGCGTGAGCTGGGAGCGAAGATCGTATACATCCAGCAGGTCATGTCCCGGGAGGATGCCGCCAGGCAGAACCCGGACCTGCGGCTGCGGATGTGCTGCGTGGAGGGCACCGGCGGCGAGGAGCTGGATGCGCGCCTTCCGGTGCTGCCGGAGGACACGGTGGTGAAAAAGACCCGCGCCAGCGGTTTCTTTCGCACGGAGCTGGAGGACCTGCTGGAAGCGTGGGGGGTCGATACGGTGGCGGTCATCGGCACCAAGACCAACTGCTGTGTGCGCGCCACGGCCACCGACGCCTCCATGCGGGACTACCACACGTTTCTGATCAGCGACTGTGTCAGCACCAATACGGAGGAGCTGAACCGTTTCCACTGTGAGGACATCAATAAGTACACGGCGAAAGCCGTGACAGCGGACCGATTCATAGAGATGGCCGCGCAGGGCCTGTCTTGAGAGCAGAGCAGAGCGGGAGCCGGACTTCCGCTCTGCTTTCGCTTATCCGGGACAGCCCGCCGCGCTCTCTGGGCGCGCAAAGGGGAAAGTACAAATCCTGCGGTGGTATTTTCCCTTGGACTCTTGCCGGACCCGCCCGGCATGGTGAATGAACATGAGCGATCTATTTGACAAAAAGCCCATCATCGGCATGGTACATTGCCTGCCCCTGCCGGGGACGGCGAAGTACGGCGGCAGCATGCAGGCCGTGAAGCGGCGTGCGCTGGAGGACGCCCGGACGCTGGAGCGCGCCGGCGTGGACGCGGTGATGGTGGAGAATATGAACGACGACCCTGTTGGCGTACATATGGACGCGGAGCAGTTCGCGGCCCTGGCGGCCGTCAGCGCGCTGGTGCGGGAGGAGATATCCGTCCCGATGGGCGTGGACGCGGCGTTCTGCGACTGGGAGGCCAGTCTCACCATCGCTTATGCGGTGGGCGCCGACTTCATCCGGGTCCCGGTGTTCGTGGACGCGGTGATGACGGCCGCCGGGATCGTCATGCCCAGCGCCCGGCAGGTGCTCTGCAAGCGCAGACAGCTTGGCGCGGAGAGCATCAAGCTGCTGTGCGACGTGCAGGTGAAGCATTCCCATATGCTGGTGCCCGGCATCTCCGTGGAGGAGAGCGCCCGGATGGCCGTGGAGAACGGCGCGGACGCCATCATCGTCACCGGGGCGCACACGGGCTCCGCCGCGCCCATCGACGTGCTGCGTCAACTGCGCCGGTGGGTGGAGATCCCCCTGCTGGTGGGCAGCGGCTTCTCCGGGGAGAACGCCGCCGAACAGATGCCGCTGATCGACGGGGCCATCGTGGGCTCCGCTTTCAAGCGCGGCGGCAGCGTCATGGGCCCCATCGACTTTGAGCTGACCAGCGAAGTGATGCGGGCGGTAAAGGAAGCGCGGGAGATGTGAGATGAGTTTTGAGCTGGTTTGTTACCTGAACTTTGGCTATCCGACCATCAAAGATGGGCTGCGCTATGCGCGGATGTATCACGCCTGCGGCTGCCGCGCCATCCAGCTGGACGTTCCCTCGAAAGACCCCTATCTGGAGCAGCAGCGCATCCGGGAGCGGATGGCATACTGCCTGCGGACGAATCAGGACTATGAGAGCTATCTGCAGGGCATCTGCCAGGTCCACGCCCGGTTCCCCGACATGAAGATATACCTGATGCTGTACGGGGACACGGTGCGCCAGCTTGGCCTGGAGCATGTTCTGGACGTATGCGCGCAAAACGATATCCGGAACCTGACCATCGTCGGCGCGAGCGAGGAAGAGAAGCGGCGGATGGCGGAAGCGGGACTGGAGGTGTCCGAGTATGTGCAGTCCCATCTGCCGGACGACGAGGTGGAGAAGGCCAGAGGCGCGAATGTGATCGCCTACCAGGTGCGTCCCCTGCCGGGCCAGGCGGAGCGGCCGGGCATCGACTCCTACGCCGACGGCGTGCGGTACCTCCGGGAGCACGGCGTCACGGCCAGGATCTACGCCAGCGTGGGCATCCGCACGCCGGAGGATATCCGGGACGTGCGGGCCGCCGGCGCGGACGGCGCGTTCATCGGCGGCGTGCTGATGAAGGCGGCGGACGATGAGAGCCAGCTCCGGCGCGTGCTGACCTCCTACCTCGCGGCCGCCAATGACTGAGCTGTATCTGGTGCGGCACGGGGAGGCGGAGGGCAACATCACCAATCGGACCCATGGCATAACCAACACGGACCTGACGCCCCGGGGCCGGGAGCAGTTGACGTTCCTGCGGCGGCGGTTCGAGCCGGTCCCGGTGGACGCGGTCTACGCCTCGCCCCTGCTTCGGGCCCAAAAGACCGCGCTGGCCATCGCCGCGCCGAAGGGGCTCGCGGTGCGCACGGACCCGGAGCTGCGCGAGCAGTCCATGGGCGTGTTCGAGGACGCGTCCTGGCATGAGCTGCTGGCCCGATTCCCGCAAGAGACAGAGCGGTGGCTGGCGGACAGCGAGGGTTACTGTCTGCCGGGCGGAGAGTCCAGAATAGAGGCCGGCCGGCGGATGGAGCGGGCCGTGACGCGCATCGTCCGGGCTGAGCAAGGCCGCCGCGTCGCGGCGGTATCCCACGCCATCGCCATCCGTTCCTTCCTGGCACGGCTGGGCATAGAGGCCGGCTACGGCGACAACACCGCCGTCACGAAGCTCGTCTACGACGACGGCCTGTTCCGCCCGGTGTACGTCAACGACAGCTCGCACCTGCCGGACGGCAGACCGAACCGGCTGGAGCGCGCCCGGTTCAGCCGGGAGTACATGGAGGATTACAGCCTGTGCTTCGAGCCCCTCTTCGAGCCTGACGATGTGCCGGAAAGCGGCGTCATAACGGGGACCAGCCGCGGCCGCCCGGTGGGGAGCGTGACCTACCGCGTCAGGGGCCGGGCGCTGTACATCCTTGATATGTGCATCCCGGAGGGGGAGCGGGGCAAGGGATATGGAACGCAGCTGCTGGGAGAGGCCGTATACAGAGGGCGGCGGTTGAGCGCGAAGGAGGTCCGCTGGGACGCGGCGCTCACCCCGGCGGCCATCACGCTGCTGGAGAAAAATGACTTCCAGCGGCGGCCCGGAGGGCTGTGGAGCAAGCCCATCCGCCCGCTGTTCTAAACCGCACCGGCGGACAAAAGAAAGGATGGACTCTCGCTATGGGCGGAGTCCATCCTTCTCTGAATCTGCGGCCGCTGAAAGCGGCCGTATTTTATTGCCAGCGGGCCAGCAGCTTTCGCAGATACCCGGCCACGTCCAGGCCGTAGACCCGGTCCAGCAATGCCCGGTCCAGCGCCTCCGGCGGGCCCTGGAAAAGCGCGTGTCTGCCCTCCAGTAGCAGCGCCCGGTCCGCAAAGGACAGGGCCAGGGACAGATCGTGGAACACCCCCACCACGGCCCGCCCGCCCTGCTCCGACCAGGAGCGCAGGCTGTCGGTCAGCTCCGCCTGGTATTTCAGGTCCAGGTGGTTGGTGGGCTCGTCCAGCAGGATCACCGCCGGGTCCTGGGCGAAGGTCCGGGCCAGGAACACCCGCTGGAGCTGCCCGCCGGACAGCTCCGTTATGAGCCGGTCCCGCAGCGGCCACAGCCCGGTCCGCTCCAGGCTCTCCCGGACCGCCTGCCGGCCGGCCTCGCCGTCCCGGTCCAGCGGGCCCCGCCGCCGGGCGTACCGGCCCATGCTCACGGTCTCATAGACCGTGTAGGCGAAATACACCGGCGCAAGCTGGCTCATGAGCCCCACCCGCCGGGCTGTCTCCCGCCGGGAGAGGCTCTTTCCGTCGGTCCCGCAGAGGGTGACGGTCCCCTCATAGGGCAGCAGCCCCGCCAGGGCCCGCAGCAGGGTGGTCTTGCCGCAGCCGTTGGGGCCCAGCACGCACAGCCGCTCCCCCTGGCCGACGGAAAGGGATATGTCCTCTATCACCGGCGCGCCGCCGTAGCCGCAGGTGATATGCTCCGCTTGCAGCAGCGTCATGACCGCCGTTCCCTCCTTCTGCCGGAGAAGTACACATACAGGAAAAAGGGCGCGCCCAGCAGCGCGGTGATGGAGCCGATGGGTATCTCCCGGGGGGGCGTCAGGGTCCGGGCGGCCAGGTCGCACAGCGTCAGGAACGCGCCGCCGAACAGGGCCGAGGCGGGCAGTATTTTTCGGTGGGACGCGCCGAAAAACCGCCGGACCACGTGGGGCGCGATCAGGTCCACGAAGCCGATGATCCCCACGAAGGCCACCGCCGTGCCTGTCAGCACGGCCACGGCGCAGATGAGCAGCGTCTTGCACCGGCGCAGGTCCACGCCCAGGGACCGGGCCTGCTCCTCCCCAAAGGTCATCACGTCCAGCTCCGGCGCGCAGCGCAGGAAAAGGCACAGCCCCGCCGCCGTCACCGCCAGCAGGACCCACAGCGCGGGCCACTCCCGCATGGAGAAGCTGCCCAGCAGCCACAGGTTTATCCGCTGGGCGTAAGCGGGGGAGAGGGCGGCCAGCAGGTTCATGAGGGCGTTGAAGAAAAGGCTGACTACCATGCCGATCAGCACGATGGTGACGCTGCCCAGGCCCCGGTCGATGCGCCCAGCGGCCCACAGCACGAAAAACACCGTCCCCAGCGCGAAGGCCAGGCTCACCGCCGGCAGGGCCAGCACATGGCCGGCCCCGGCGGCCAGCCCCGTCACGATCACCACGGCTGCCCCCAGCCCCGCGCCGGAGGAGACCCCCAGGCTGAAGGGGGAGGCCAGGGGATTTTGCAGCACGGACTGCATCACCGTGCCGCAGACCGCCAACGCCCCGCCGGTGACGAAGGCCAGCAGCACCCGGGGCAGGCGCAGGCCCATCACCATGGCCGGGTACACCGTCCCGACGCGCTCCGGCAGGTCCGTCCCGAAAAGGCGGCTTGCCAGGATAGCCAGGATGTCCCCCGGCGGGATGTAGACGCTGCCCGCCGCCACCCCCAGCAGGATGCTGCCCAGGGCGGCCAGGGCCAGCAGCGTCATTTTTCCCCGGGTCTTCACTTGCCGTAATAGTCGGGATAGACGGCTTGGGCCATCTGCTCCAGGGCCGTGACGATGTTCTGGTCGGGCAAGGAGGAGGCGTTGGCGTCGATGGGATAGACCTGCTCCTCCGCCACGGCGGTCACCCCGGCCCAGCCGTCCCGGCTCAGGATCTCTCCCACCGGGTCGTCGATGTAGTTGACGTTGGTGAGGATCACGTCCGGATCCGCCTCCGCCACGGTCTCGGCCTCCACGCTGAGCCAGCCCTCCTGGTCCGCCAGGATGTTCTCCGCCCCGATGAGCTCTATCATCTCGTTGAGGAACACCCCCGTGCCGAAGCTGTAGAGATACGGGGCGGCGGATATCTCGAAGTAGACGCTCTTTCGCTCCTTCTCCGGGATGGTCTCACCGATGGCGGCGATGCGGTCTATGTCCGCCTGCATGTCGTCGATGAGCTTTTGGCCCGCCTCCTGCTCGCCCAGCAGGGCGGCCACGAAGGCGATGTCGTCCTGGATGGACTGGATGCTGCTGCTGTCCGGCACGCAGGCCACGCAGGTCCCCAGGTCGATCAGCGGCCGGAAGGGGTCCTCCTGGTCATAGAGGGACAGGTTGCTCACCAGCACCAGATCCGCCTCCAGACTGGCAAGCTGCTCCATGTCCGGGGCCACCATATCGAAGGCCGGCAGGTCCGGATCCATGCCCTCCAGGGCCGCGCTGTTGGTGTCGCAGGCCACGATCTGGTCCCCATGGCCCAGGGCGGTCACCATCTCCGTCACCGAGGGGGCCAGGGTCACGATGGACTCGACCTTCTCCGGCGCTTCGATGGGCGCGCCGCTGCGGTCCTCCTTGGGGGGCGCGGGGGTCTCCTCCGCCGCCAGGGCGGAGGCGCACAGGCCCAGCAGCAGGGTCAGGGCCAGCAATAGTGAAACGGTCTTTTTCATGCGTTTTCCTCCAAGAGATATTTTTGCTTTTGCCTTTTTGTCCCTCAAAAACAGAACACCCTTCCGGTGGGAAGGGCGTTTCATGCAGACTTTGGCGGCGGTGGGCAGTCCTGCTGATGCTGCCCGCCGCTGCGGCTCATGCACAAACCCATCCATCGTGGACCTGCACAGGACAGCTCAGCGATCCGGCTCAGCGTCGTTGGACGCATCACGGTGGCGGGACCGCGGGGGATTTGCACCCCACTTCTCTGACAGACGACTGCCCGTAACGTATCCTGTTTTCCGGGGACAGAGCGATGTGCCGCGTCCAGCCGCGTCTGACGGCCGGGCGCGGGACCATTGTATAGGCCCGGCGGGCCCCTTGTCAAGAGCCCGCCGGAGGAATATGCCGTTTTACAAAAGCCGGATCAGGACCATATAGACGGCGGTGCCGGACAGGATGCTGACCAGGGAGTTTTTCCGCCAGGCCTGCAGGGCGGCCACCGCCGCCACAGCCAGAAGCTCCGGCGCGCCGTAGGGGGCGGCGGTCAGGACCGTGTCCTTCAGGCAGTAGATCACCAGCATGCCGATGATGGCCTGGGGCAGCACGTCCCCCAGATAGGATATGTACGCCGGCACCGGCCGGCCCTTGCGGAAAATGAGAAAGGGCAGAAACCGCAGCAGCATAGTCACCGCCGCCATGATCGCCACCAGCAGGGCGGCGTGGGCGTTGGAGGTCATCGTTCCGCCGCCTCCTTTCCGGCCCGGTCCAGCCGGGGCCGCAGGGCGGTCAGCGCCGCCGTGATCACCACCATGGCGGGGATGAGAAAGCGGTCCGCTCCGAAAATGAGCAGGCAGACAAGGGTGCCGAAAAGCCCCACCAGTGCGGGGGTGTGGTCTTTCGTGTCCAGCCACTGCTGGGTGAAGGAGGCCGCGAACAGCGCGGTCATGGAAAACTCCACGCCCGCCGTGCTGAAAGGCAGCGCCGCGCCCAGGATGCTGCCCAGCACGCAGCCCACGACCCAGTAGCACTGGTCGAAGGCCGACACCAAAAACCGGTACAGGTTGGGGTCCGCCCCATCCGGGGCCGCGCCGTCGCACAGCAGAGAATAGGTCTCGTCGGTGAGGGCGAAGATCATGTAGGGCTTATACCGGCCCGCGTCCCGGTACCGGCCGATCATGGAGATGCTGTAAAAAAGGTGCCGGGCGTTGACCATGAAGGTAGTCAATATGGCGGTCAGCGCCGACGCGCCCCCGGCCAGCAGGCCCACGCCCACGTACTGCATGCTCCCGGCGTAGATCAAAAGGCCCATGGCGAAGGACCATGCCGCCCCGTAGCCCGCGTCGTGGAGCAGTATGCCGAAGCCGATGCCCAGCACCACATACCCCGCCATGACGGGGAGGGACTTGACGAATGCCTGCCGCACCACCGAATTTCTCTTTTGCTTTGTATCCATTGAAAGATCGCTTTTCTGCCACGTGCCGGGTCACCGGCCCATGGGGATCTTGTCGGCCCCCAGCATTTTCAGATTCTCCAGCACGCCCCGGCCGTCGGCCTTGCCGATCATCTCGTCCCGGAACTTCTTGGCCTCGGCCACGGTCATGTTCTTGCTGGGGCCGCCTACGCAGCCGCCTTCGCAGACCATGCCCTCGATGAAATCCTCCGGCAGCTTGCCGGCCTTCAGCAGCAGCAGAGCCCTTTTGCACTCCGCCGCGCCGGAGCACTTGACTACCTTGGGGTCGATGTCCTCTCCCATCTCCTTCAGGCACTGGAGCACCGCAGCGGCCACGCCGCCGCCGTTTCCGAACCGCTTGCCGAACACGCTGCTCTGCTGGACCGTGTTCTCCGCCGGCTCCAGCTCGATGTCCTTGCCGTACAGCAGCGACCGGGCCTCCCCGTAGGTCAGCACATAGTCCGCGTTGCCCTCCACGCCGTGGAGGTTCACCTCGCTCTTTTTGGCGATGCAGGGGCCGATGAACACCGTCACTGTCTCCGGATCCCGGGCTTTCAGATACCGGCTCACGCCGCACATGGGCGAGACGGTCTGGGACATATTCTCCGCCAGAGCGGGGTAGTGGAGGCGGATCATGTTCACGAAGGCCGGGCAGCAGGAAGTGGTCATCTTCTTGCCCTCCTTATAGGCCTCGGCCCACTCGGCGGCCTCGGCGGCGGCGGTCATGTCGCCCCCCAGGCCCACCTCCACCATGTCGGTGAAGCCGGCTTTTTTCAAGGCGGCGCGCCAGCTCTCCATGGTGATGTCGGGGCCGAACTGGCCCTCCGTGGCGGGGGCCAGCATGGCGACCACCTTTTTGCCGGCCTTGACGGCCTCGATGACCTGGACCACGGCGGCCTTGGTGCCGATGGCCCCAAAGGGGCAGTTGTGGATGCAGATGCCGCAGCGGATGCACTTTTCCTCGTCGATCTTGCAGATGCCGTACTCGTCATAGGTGATGGCGTCGGCGGGGCAGGCCTTCTTGCAGGGCCGTTCCAGGTGGGCGATGGCGTTGTAGGGGCAGGCCTGGGCGCACTTGCCGCACTCCCGGCACTTGGCGGGGTCTATGTAAGAGCGGGTGGGTCCCATGGAGATGGCTCCGAACTGGCAGGAATTCTGGCAGGCCTTGCCCACGCACTTGCGGCAGTTGTCCGTCACGATGTAGGAGGCGATGGGACATTCCTCGCAGGCGGCGGAGATGACCTGGACCATGTTGTCCGAGTGCTTGCCGGAGGGACACAGCCCCTCCGCCAGACGGATGCGCTGGCGGATGATCTCCCGCTCCTTGTAGATGCAGCAGCGGAACTGGGCCTGGGGGCCGGGGATCATCTGATAGGGGATAGAGTCCCGCGCCTCGTCCAGCTTGCCCTCCCAGGCCAGCTTGCAGACACGGCGCATGACCTCGTGCTTTACCTGAGAGATGGCTTCGTCGTTGGTTATCATTCTTTTCCTCCCTGCGACCTGATGGTGCGCCATTCAAATCTATTCACGCTGGCTATTATATATGTCCCGACAGAAAAATGCAAAAAAACTTTCTGCCAGCGGGATATTCGGCACAAAAAAGACCGCGGCCACGGGCCGCGGTCTTTATATGTTCTGGGGTCTCGCGCCTTATTTCCAGGCGGCGAACTCCTGGTCGGTGCATTTGACGTAGTGGGTGCCCCCCAGCAGGTGATAGGTCCCCGCGTTGTAGTCGATGCCGGAAGTCTTGTAGTCGTAGCTCATGGCGACACGCCGCTTCTCCAGCGCGGGATTGGGGGCCGGGATGGCCGACAGCAGGCTCTTGGTGTAGGGGTGGACCGGGTGGGCGAAGATCTCGTCCGTGGTGCCGGTCTCCAAAAGATGTCCCAGGTGCAGCACCCCGATCCGGTCGGAGATGTACTTGACCATGGAGAGGTCGTGGGCGATAAACAGGTACGCCGTGCCGGTCTCCTCCTGGATGTCCTTCATCAGATTCACCACCTGGGCCTGGATGGACACGTCCAGGGCCGAGATGCACTCGTCAGCGATGATCAGCTTGGGGTTCATGATCAGGGCCCGGGCGATGCCCACCCGCTGCCGCTGGCCGCCGGAGAACTGGTGGGGGTAGCGGCTGGCGTGCTCCGGGGCCAGGCCCACCTTTTCCAAGATGGCCCGGACCCGCTCGCGCTTCTCCGCGCCGCTGGAGCACATATGGTGGATGTCCAGCCCCTCACCGATGATGTCCTCCACCTTCTTGCGGGGGTTCAGCGACGCCATGGGGTCCTGGAAGATCATCTGCATCTGGGTCCGCAGGGCCTTCTGGTCCGACGCCTTCATCCGGCCGGAGATGTCCATGCCGTTGAAGCGGATGGAGCCGGCGGTGGGGTCGTACAGCCGGATCACGCTCCGGCCGATGGTGGATTTGCCGGACCCGGACTCGCCCACCAGACCGTAGGTCTCCCCGGGGTAGATCTCGAAGTCCACATCGTCCACGGCCTTCACCGTGAAGGTATGGCTGACCTTGAAATACTGCTTCAGGCCCGTCACCTTCAGGAGAGGCTCTGTGTTATAGTTCACCGCCATGCTTTGCCGCCTCCTCTTTCATGCGTGCGATGCGGGCTTTCAGCTCCGCCGGCATCTCCACCTTGGGGGCCCGGGGATCCAGCAGCCAGCTGGCTACATAGTGGTCCTCGGTGATCTTGAACATGGGGGGTTCCGCCTTGTCGTCCACCACCAGCGCGTACCGGTTCCGGGGCGCGAAGGCGTCGCCGGGCTTTTCGTACAGCAGGTTGGGAGGCGAGCCGGGGATGGTGTAAAGCCGCTCGTCCGCCGTGTCCAGATCCGGCATGGCCGACAGCAGGCCCCAGGTGTAGGGGTGGCGGGGATCGTAGAATATCTCGTCCACCGTGCCCTTTTCCACGATCTTGCCCGCGTACATCACGTTCACATAGTCCGCCACCTTGGCTACCACACCCAGGTCGTGGGTGATGTAGATGACGGAGATGCCCCGCTCCTTCTGCAGCCGGCGGATCAGCTCGATGATCTTTGCTTGGATAGTCACGTCCAGGGCGGTGGTGGGCTCGTCGCAGATCAGCAGGTCCGGGTTGCAGGAGAGCGCGATGGCGATCACCACCCGCTGCCGCATACCGCCGGAAAGCTGGTGGGGGTAGTTTTTCATCCGCTTTTCCGGATCGTCGATGCCCACCTCCCGCAGCAGGTCCACCGCCTTGGCGTAGGCCTCCGCCTTGGGGGTCTTGAAGTGCCAGATCATGCCCTCCATGATCTGCTTGCCGATGCTCATGGTGGGATTCAGGCTTGTCATGGGGTCCTGGAACACCATGGCGATGCGCTTGCCGTTGATGTGGTCCCGGATCCATTTTTTCGGCTGGGCCAGGATGTCCACCGTGGCGGGGGAGCCGTCGGCGTGGTGGTAGCTGAACTGGATGGTCCCCCGGTTCACCGTGGCGTTGGAGGCCAGGATGCCCATGGCCGCCTTCATGGTGACGGATTTGCCGGAGCCGGACTCTCCCACGATAGCCACGGTCTCGCCGGTGAACAGGTCGATGTCCACCCCCCGGATGGCGTGGACCACGCCGGCCGTGGTCTTGAAGGAGATGTCCAGGTCTTTTATATCGAGTATCTTTTCTTTATCTGCCATGGAAGCGCCTCACATTTCCTTCATCTTGGGGTCCAGAGCCTCCCGGAGCCCGTCGGCCACCAGGTTGAAGCTGAACATCAGCAGCGCCATGGCGATCACAGGGGGGATGATCTGGTAGGGGTGGGTGGTGAAAGCGTTGAAGCCCTCGGAGATCAGCGAGCCCAGGGAGCACCGGGGCACCGGGATGCCCAGGCCCACGAAGCTCAAAAACGCCTCCGTGAAGATGGCGGTGGGGATGGAGAACATCACCTGGGTGATGATGGGCCCGATGATGTTGGGCAGCACTTCCCGGAAGATGATGAAGAACTTGCCCGCGCCCAGGGTCCGGGAGGCCAGGACGAATTCCTGCTCCTTTAATTTCAGCATCTCCGCCCGGGCGATGCGGCTCATGCCCACCCACTCGGTCAGCATCAGCGCGAAGATGATCGTCAGCATACCAGGCTCCAGCACCAGCAGCAGCAGCGTCACGATCACCAGCCGGGGGATGCCGTTCATGATCTCCAGAAACCGCTGCATCACCATGTCCACCCGGCCGCCGAAGTAGCCGGAGATCAGGCCATAGCTCATGCCGATCACCATGTCGATCAGGGCCGCCGCCGCGGCGATGATCAGGCTCACCCGGGCGCCGGACCAGGTCCGGGTCCAGATGTCCCGGCCAAAGTTGTCGCTGCCGAACCAGTAATACACGTCGGTCAGGTCTTTTTCGACGTAGTTGTTGACGGTCTTGTTGCCGGAGGTGGTGTGCATGGTCTCGGAGCCGTCGAAAATGCCGTAGTTTTCCAGCCCCTGCACCCGGGGAGCCAGGTTCTTCTGGGTCAGCTGCTGGCCGTCGTAGGTGTAGGCGTTCATGCCGGGGCCCACGATGGACATGAGGGTGATGATGATAATGAGGGCCAGACCCAGCACCGAGCTCTTTTTGCGGAAAAACCGCACCAGTACGTCCTTCCAGAAGCTCTGGGAGGCGAAGTTGGTGTCCAGCATCAGCGCGCCATCCACGTTTTTCAGGACGAAATCGGCGTCGGCGGGGACGTAGGCGGTCTGGGCGGCCGCCAGGACAGGCTGTTTCTTTGCCATATCAGTCTCCCTCCTTTGCCAGCCGGATCCGGGGGTCGATGATGCCGTAAAGGATATCCACCACCAGCATGATGGCGATATACATAGCGGAGTAGATAAAGCTCAGGGAGATGACTACGTTGTAGTCGTTGGATTGGATGGCGTTCACAAGAAGGCTGCCCACGCCGGGGATAGCGAAGATCTTCTCCACCACCAGCGAGCCGGTCATCAGATCCACGATCAGGGGCGCCAGCACCGTGATGATGGGGATCAGGGCGTTTCGCAGGGCGTGGCGGAAGATCAGCGCGGGGCCGGATATGCCCTTGCTCTCGGCCAGGAGCATATAGTCGCTGTCCAGCACCTCCAGCATCTCGGTCCGGGTGAACCGGGCGATGGAGGCCATGGTGAACATGGAAAGGGCGATGCTGGGCAGCACGCTGGACTGGGTAGCCAGCTGGGTGTTATACAGCATGGGGAACCACTGCAGCCGAAACCCCAGCGCGTAGCTCAGAGCCAGGGCGAACACGTAGGAGGGCACCGATACGCCGATAACGGATATGACCGTGGCAAGGGTATCCCAGACGGTGTCGTGCTTCAGCGCGGCGATCAGGCCCAGGATGAGCCCCATCAAAGCCCCCAGAGCCACCGCCGCGCCGCCGATGTAGATGGAGGTGGGCAGACGGGTCTGGATCAACTGGGAGATGGGCGTGTTCTTGGAGATGTTGTAGCTGACGCCGTAATCGCCCCGGAGCATATTGCCCACATAACGGAAAAATTGCACCAGCACCGGCTGGTCCAGGCCGTATTTGGCGTAGAGCGCGGCGCGCTGGTCGTCGTTGAGCTTTTCGTCGTTGAAGGGCGAGCCGGGCATGAGCTGCATCAGGATGAACAGCACCAGCAAGATCGCCAAAAGCGTGAACAGCGACGTGAAAAGCCGTTTGAGCGTATATTTTTTCACGGTTGCCTCCTTTTGGTTCGTCTGAACAGTGGCAACGAAGGTCCCGTTGCCACTGTTCAGGCAAGCCCTTATGAAAAGGCCGCGCCAAAGTTTGCGCTTCGGCGCGGCCGGACTTACATGCTGTGAGCGGGAGCTCAGCCCTCTTTGATCACGTTCTTGAACACGCGGTTCAGAGCGCAGGGGTGATGCTCGATGCCGGTGACGGAGGGAGAGATCATCTCCGCGTTGGCCTGGGTGTACAGCGGGAAGATCACGGCGTCGGCCATGACAAGCTCCTCGGCGTCGTACAGCCGGGCCCAGCGGCCCTCGGCGTCCGTGCACAGGTCGCCGGTGGTGCACTCGTCGATGATGGCGTCATATTCCTCGTTGCTCCAGAAGCCGTAGTTGTTGGAGTTGTCGGTGACCCACATGCCCAGGTAGGTCATGGGATCGGCGTAGTCGGGGCCCCAGCGGGTCAGACCCAGCTCGAAGTCGCCGTTCTGCATATCCTCCACGCGCTGCTTCTTGGGCTCGATGGTGAGGTTGACGGTCAGGCCGGACAGAGCGGTCTCCCACTGGCTCTTCAGCACCTGGGCGACCTTCTGGGGAGCGTCGTCAGCGTCCACGACCATGTCCAGCTCCAGGGAGTCCACGCCCAGCTCTTCCAGGCCGGCAGCCCAGTACTCGGCGGCCTTATCCACGTCGTCGGCGCAGTAGTCGGCGTACTTGGACTGATCGCCGGAGAAGTCGGAGCCGTCCGGGCCGGTGGCGAACTGCAGAGGCACGGCGGTGTAGGTGGGGATGGAGCCGTCCATCAGCACGCCCTCGGTGATGTCAACACGGTTGATGGCATAGGTCAGGGCCATGCGGACGTTCAGGTTCTGCAGAGCCTCCACGCCCTTGATGTTGGGGCTGACATACCACAGGTAGCCGGCGCCCACGGTCAGGAAGGCGGGGTCGTCCTTGACCTGCTCCACCTGCTCGCCGTTGACGAGGGTGGTGTCCAGCGCGCCGGTCTGATAGCTCATGAGGGCCTGCTGGGAGTCCTGGATGACCTGGTAATTCACGCCGGAGATCTGCACGCTGTCGGCATTGTAGTAGTCGGGGTTCTTGCTCATGTGGAAAGCCGTGGCCGCGGGCTCGTAGCTGTCCAGGATGAACGCGCCGTTGGAGAGCACGGTCTCGGGGCTGGTGGCAAAGGTGTCGCCCACAGACTCATAGAATGCCTGGTTCACGGGGTAGAAGGTGGGGAAGTACATCAGGCTCAGGAAGTAGCTGACGGGAACGTTCAGCTGGACCTCCAGGGTCTTGTCGTCCACGGCGGTGACGCCCAGCTCGCTGACGTCCTTCTCGCCGGCGATGATCTCAGCGGCGTTCACCACCTGGCCGATGTCGCTGAGCATATAGGAATACTCAGAGGCGTTGGCGGGGTCCACGGCCCGCTGCCAGCCGAACACGAAGTCGGCGGCGGTCACGGGGTCGCCGTTGCTCCACACCGCGTCGTCCCGCAGGTGGAACACGTACTTGGTGCCGTCGTTCTCGACGTCCCAGCTCTCAGCGATGGCCGGGATGGCGCCGCCCTCGGCGTCCATCTGGGTCAGGCCGTCGGTGTAGCCGGCGATGACCTCGAAGGAGGTGCCGTCAGTGGCGATCTGGGGGTCCAGGGACTCCACAGGGGTCTCGACCATCACGTTCAGGTCGGAGCCCTCCGCCGCCATGGCGGGCACGGCCAGGGAGAGGATCATGGCCAGCGCAAGAACAAGTGTTGCCAGTCTCTTCATTTTGGTTCCTCCATAAAAATTTTTCGTGCCGCGGGCCCGGCGGCGCACCGTCCGGGAGCCTTATGTACACGCAATTCCGCTTCGGCGCGGTAATCATATAATATTTTAGTACGTTAATGAATAAAAAGTCAATGGCACTTTACAACAAAACGACAGGGCGCAGCCGTTGAAAAATCGGGACAATGGGCAAAAGAGCGGGGCCAAACGCCCAGCGGGGGCCGGAAAAGGAGCATTTTTGTTGTAACGGGCCGGGTCCTGTGGTAAACTATTTGAAAAAGGATGCGTGGAGGATGCTGCGTTGCATAAACTAAAGGAAAAGCTGCCCAAGGGACGGGTGGGCCAGGTGCTGTTCAGCCTGGCCGTCACGGCCATCGTGGGGTTCGTATATTTTTACGTGTCCCTGCCGGCCATCAACTTTCAGGACGGGGCGTTTTATACCTTCCTGATCGTGCTGTGCGCGGTGTACATCGGCTGCACGGTGCTGACCACGGTGAAGCGGAGCGTGACCGGCGGCGGCGATGGGACCGCCCAGGTGGTGCGTACGCCCCGGCAGAAGGTCCGGGACGGACTGCGCTTCGTCCGGCGTAACTGCCTGCCGGTGGGCGTGCTGCTGGCGGTGGTGTTCGCGGTGGCCCTGGTGGGGAAAGCGCTGTCTCTGCCCATGTTCCGGGCCGGCGCGTACCGGGAGCTGCTGGACGTGCAGACCGGGGATTTCGCCCAGGACGTGGCCCAGATCTCCTTCAACGAGATACCCACGCTGGACAGGACCTCCGCCAACTACCTGGGGGACCGGCAGATGGGCACCCTCAGCGACATGGTGAGCCAGTTCGAGTATTCCAACGACTCCACCCAGATCAACTACCAGGGCCGGCCCGTGCGGGTGGCCCCCATCGGCTACGCGGACCTGTTCAAGTGGTTCACCAACCGGGGCGGCGGCCTGCCGGCCTATGTGGTGGTGGACATGGTGACCCAGCAGGCACGGGTGGTGCGGCTTTCGGAGGGCGTGAAGTACTCCTTCTCCGAGCCGCTGAACCGGAACGTGATGCGGCACCTGCGCTTCCAGTACCCCACCATGATGTTCTCCACGCCGGAATTCGAGATCGACGAGGACGGCCACCCCTGGTGGGTGGCGCCCCGGCTGGTGAAGACCATCGGCCTGTTCGGCGGCCGGGACATCCGGGGGGCGGTGCTGCTGGACGCGATCACCGGCGAGAGCCAGTATTATGAGGAGGTCCCCGCCTGGGTGGACACCCTCTATACGCCCGCCCTCATCATGGAGCAGTACGACTACCACGGCACCCTGGTCCGGGGGTTCATCAACTCCATCCTGGGCCAGCGGGACGTGACTATGACTACGGAGGGATATAACTATATCGCCATGAACGACGATGTGTATGTCTACACCGGCGTCACCTCCGCCAACGCGGACCAGTCCAACCTGGGCTTCCTGCTGTGCAATATGCGCACCAAGGAGACCCGCTACTACGAGGCCCCCGGCGCCACGGAAACGGCGGCCATGGCCTCCGCCATGGGCGTGGTCCAGGACCTGGGCTACACCGCCACGTTCCCCCTGCTTTTGAACATCTCCGACCAGCCCACCTACTTCATCCCCCTGATGGACGCCACCAACCTGGTCAAGAGCTACGCCATGGTGAACGTGGCCCAGTACCAGATCGTGGCTACCGGGTCCACGGTGCCCGCCTGCGAGCGGACGTACGTGAGTATGCTGTCGGACCGGGGGGTGGTCCAGGAGGATGTTCTGCCGGCCGTCCAGGATGAGGCTGACGGCAGGGTGGAGGAGATCCGCACCGCCGTCCTGGGCGGGGCCAGTTGGTACTATATCCGCCTGGAGGGGGAGGACGTTTATTACGCCGTTTCCGCCGAGCAGGATCAAAACGCCATCATCCTCAGCCCCGGCGACCGGGTCTCCATCGTCTACGCGGTCCCGGAGGAGGGCACGGACCCGGGCCCCATCCTGGAGGCCTACTCCGTCACGATAAAATAGACGTTCGCATGGTGAAAGGCACGCCGCGAGGCGTGCCTTTTTGCATTCTAACGGGGTATCGGAGCCAGTCCGAAAGTATCTCTCGCCCGCACGGTTTCGCTTCGCTTCTCATCATGCGGGTCGAGAGACACTTCCGGCCCTGGCTCTCAAACCATTACTGCCAAGGCCGCGCCCCCAGGGGAGCGGCGCACCGACGGTCCGAAGACCAGAACCGGCAGCGTTTCCGCCACGCGATTTCGGGCGCGAAGCGAGCCGCGAGCGGGCGGAAATGCTGTCGGGCTGGTCCCGATACCCAAATAGAGCGTCTATCGTAGTGTCGGAGCCAGTCCGAAAGTATCCCTCGCCCGCACCGTTCCGCTTCGCTTCTCATCATGCGGGTCGAGGGACACTTCCGGTCCTGGCTCTCAAACCATTACTGCCAAGGCCGCGCCCCTTAAGAGCGGCGCATCGACGGTCCGAGGACCAGAACCGGCAGCGTTTCCGCCACGCGATTTCGGGCGCGAAGCGAGCCGCGAGCGGGCGGAAATGCTGTCGGGCTGGTCCCGATACCGAGATAGAGCGTCTAACCGGGTGTCGGAGCCAGCCCGAAAGTATCTCTCGCCCGCACAGTTTCGCTGCGCTTCACATCATGCGGGTCGAGAGACACTTCCGGCCCTGGCTCTCAAACCGTTACTGCGCCGCCTCAGGGCAGGGCGATCAGCTTTTTCCAGAACGCCACGCCGGCGGGCAGGACCAGCTCGTCGTCAAAGGTGAACTCCGGCGCGTGCAGGGCCGGCGTGTCCCCCGTGCCCAGGAAGAAGTAGAGCCCCGGCACGCGCTTTTGGTAAAACGAAAAATCGTCCGCCCCCAGTACCGGCTCCGGCAGCGGAGCGGGGCGGTCCGGGCCCAGCCCGGCGCAGACAGCTCCATACAGGGCCTCGTCATTCCACACGGCGGGGTAGCCCTCGCTGCAGCGCACCTCCACGGCACAGCCGGTGCGGTCCGCCACCGCCTGGCCGATGTCGGCCAGCAGCCTCCGGCAGTCGTTGAAGGTCTCCTCCCGGTAGGTGCGGAAGGTGCCCTCCAGCGCGGTCTCGCCGCTGAGGGCGTTGCGGACCGTGCCGGAGGTCATTTTTCCGAACCGCAGCAGGCTGGGCGGGTCCGCCGGCAGGGCCGCCGCCAGGTCGTAGGCCAGACGGAGGAACTCCATCCCCGCCGCCAGAGCGTCGCAGCCCTCCCGCCAGCGGGTGATGTGTACGCTCCGGCCCGTGAGCTTCACCGTGACCTCGCTGGACCGGGCCATCATGGGCCCCGGCCGGCAGTAGACCTTTCCGGCGGGCAGGCCCGGCCAGAGGTGGACGCCGAACAGGCGCGTCACGTTGTATTTTTCCAAAATGCCGCTGTCGCACAACGCCTTCGCCCCGCCGGTGGTCTCCTCCGCCGGCTGGAACAGGAAAAGCACGTTCCGGGGCAGCCCGCCCCGCCGCGCCGCCAAATGCTCCGTCAGGGCCAGAGCCATAGCCATGTGGCCGTCGTGGCCGCAGGCGTGCATGACGCCGGGATGGACGGAGGCGAAGGGCAGGCCCGTGGCCTCCGTCACCGGCAGCGCGTCCATGTCCGCCCGGACGGCCACGGTCTCGTCCCGGCCGCCGTCGAACCAGGCGCAGACGCTCCCCGGCGTGGGGGAGGATATCTCGCAGCCCAGCGGCTCCAGCGCGGCGCGCAGATAGGCCGCCGTCTCCGGCAGGCGGTCGTCCAGCTCCGGGAGCCGGTGCAGGGCCCGGCGATGGGTCACGGATGGGTCGGCCATGGCATTTTCCTCCTTCGTCACGCATAGATACAAAGGAAGTATACCATACGCCGCCGCAGTGGAAAAGCCCAAAATGCGCCGCCGGGACCCGCCGGCCCCGCAGACGGCTATTGAACTATTATTCCAGATGTGATATAATTTGCAAGAAAAAGCGGGAAAGCAACAGAAAATATTGCAATTGGAGGGAGAGGGACATGAGATTCACCAACCAGAAAGGCTCCATCGTAGCCATGATAACGCCCTACAAGGCGGACGGGAGCATCAACTTTGATGCGCTGACCCAGCTTCTGGAGCGTCAGATACGGGAGGGCACCGACGCCATACTGGTGCTGGGCACCACCGGCGAGGCCCCCACCATGAGCCATGAGGAGGACGCCTCCGTGGTGGAGCACGCGGTGAAGGTGGTGGACGGCCGGGTGCCGGTGATCGTGGGGGCCGGGTCCAACTCCACCGCCACCCAGATCGAGAAGGCCCGGCGGTTCCAGCGGCTGGGAGCGGACGGGCTGCTTTTGATCGCGCCCTACTACAACAAGGCCAATCCCGAGGGCATGTACCGCCATTTCGCCTCCACCGCCGACGCGGTGGACCTGCCCTGCATCCTCTATAATGTCCCCAGCCGGACCGGCTGCGCTATCCCGGTGAGCGTGGTGGAGCGGCTTTGCGTTCATGAGAACATCGCCGCCATCAAGGAGGCCAGCGGGGACATGGCCTACGCCATGAAGATCGCCCACTGCGTGGGGCCGGACTTCGCCCTGTACTCCGGCAACGACGACATCACCCTGCCCCTTCTGAGCATCGGCGGCAGCGGCGTCATATCCGTGTACGCCAACGTGATGCCCGCCATGTGCCACAAGATCGTCATGGACTACATAGAGGGCCGCCGGGAGCAGGCGTTGGAAAACCATCTGCGGTATCTGAAGCTGATGAACGGCCTTTTCCTGGAGGTCAACCCCATCCCGGTGAAGGCGGCCATGAACATGATGGGCCTGCCCGCGGGCCCCACCCGGCTGCCCCTTTACGAGATGTCGCCGGACAACGCCGCCAGGCTCCGGGAGGCCATGGAGGAGGCGGGACTGCTGTGAATATCGTGCTGATCGGCCGGGGAAGGATGGGCAGTCTCATCCTGACGACGGCCCAGGCCCAGGGGGACCGGGTGGCGGCCGTCTACGGCCGGGAGGACCTGGCCGCGCTGCTGAAGCTGGAGACCGCCGCCGACGTGGTGATGGACTTCTCCCAGCCCGGCGCGCTGGACACGGTGGCGGCCTATGTGAAAAAGACCGGCACGCCCCTCCTGTGCGGCGTCACCGGCTATACGCCGGAGCAGTTGGACGCCCTGCGGGGGCTGGGGGCATATGCCCCGGTGCTGTGGTCCGCCAACTTCTCTCTCGGCATAGCGGTGCTCTACCGGGCGCTGCGGACCGCGGCGGCGGCGTTGGGGGAGGACTTTGACGTGGAGATCGTGGAGACCCACCACAGCCGGAAGGCGGACGCGCCCAGCGGCACGGCCAAGCTGCTGCTGGAGGCGGTGGACCCGGCCGGGGCCCTGACGCCGGTGTACGGCCGGGAGGGCCGGACCGGGGAGCGGCCACGGGATCAGGTGGGCGTGCACGCCCTGCGGGGCGGCACCGTGGCCGGGACCCATACGGTCCACTTCCTGGGGCCGGACGAGGAGCTGGAATTCACCCACCGGGCCGCCAGCCGCCAGATATTCGTCAACGGCGCCCTGCGTATGGCCCGGCTTTTGACCGCCAGGCCCAAGGGGGTCTATGACATCCAATCCATCCTTTTCCAAGACGAAGGAGGCGCGTGAATGGACGCACAGCAGATCATCGACTATATCGCGAACAGCGAGAAAAAGACCCCGGTGAAGGTCTATGTGAACACCACCGGCCCCGTGGACTTCGGCTCCGCCAAGGTCTTTGGGGGGAACGGCAGCTACACCGTTTTCGGGGACTGGTCCGAGCTGGGCCCCATCCTGGAGGCCAACAGGGACCGCGTCGCGGACCTGGTGGTGGAGAACGACCGGCGCAACTCCGGCGTGCCCCTGCTGGACATGAAGGACGTGCCCGCCCGGATCGAGCCGGGAGCGGTGATCCGGGAGCGGGTGAGCCTGGCGCCGGGGGCCATCGTCATGATGGGCGCGGTGGTGAACATCGGCGCGTCCGTGGGGGAGGGCACCATGATCGACATGGGGGCCGTGCTGGGCGGCCGCGCCACCGTGGGGGCCCGGTGCCATATCGGGGCCGGGGCCGTGCTGGCCGGGGTCATCGAGCCCGCCTCCGCCACCCCCGTGATCGTGGAGGACGGGGTCCTGGTGGGGGCCAACGCGGTGATCGTGGAAGGGGTCCACATCGGGAAAAACGCCGTGGTGGCCGCCGGAGCCGTGGTGCTGGAGGACGTGCCGGAAAATGCCGTGGCGGCGGGCAACCCCGCCCGGATCGTGAAATACCGGGACGAAAAGACCGACGGCAAGACCGCCCTGGTGGACGCGCTGCGTACATTATAAAGTTGAAAAAGGCGGGCCGCGCTGTATCGGAAGCGCGGCCCGGCCTTTATCTTACGGGCTGCTGCATGGGCCCGGCGGCCGCTTTCGGACGCAGACACTTGCAAAAGTGCGCGGAACGTGGCATACTGTACGATATCTCAGCGAACGGGATGCGCGAGCTATGCAGACAAAAACCGCGAAAATCAAGGAGACTCTCCGCCGGGCCCTGGCCCGGCCGGCGGGGTATTACCGGGTGCACCCCATGCGCTTCACGGCGTGGCTGGCGGTGGCGCTGTGCCTGGTGCTGGAGATACTGGGCCGGCACTCGCTGGTGGACGCGCTTAGGTTCCTGGCGGGCCACCCGGTCCACTTTCTGACCAACGCCGCCATCATCCTGGCAACGCTGTCGGTGAGCTTTCTGTTCCGCCGGCGGCGGTTTTTGCTGCCGCTGCTTTCGATCCTGTGGCTGATCCTGGGCTTTATCAACTGCGTGGTGCGCTGCTTCCGCGCCACGCCCCTGGGCGCGTCGGACGTGCTTTTGATCCCGTCGGGCTTTTCCATCATCGGCCTTTATCTGGATATGTGGCTGATCGTGTTGCTGGCCCTGGCGGTATTGGCGGGGCTGGTGTGCCTGGTGCGGGCCTTTCTCAAGAGCGAGGCCACGCCTCCGGACTACCGGCGGGCCACGGCCTTCGTGCTGGTCTCCGCGGCGTTGGCGGCCGCGCTTTACGGCGGGACCGTCTGGGGCCGGGAGGAGGAGCGGGTGGAGGCGTACCGCAACCTGATCGACGCCTACGACCACTACGGGTTCGTGTACTGCTTCTGGACCGGGGCCCTGGACCGGGGCATCGGGGAGCCGGAGCAGTACGGCCCGGAGGCGGTGGAGGCCGTATTGGAGGACCTGGACCCGGCGGGCCCCGTGCCGGAGACGCTGCCGGACATCGTGATGGTGCAGCTGGAGTCCTTCTTCGACGTGGACTACCTGGGGGACGTGACCTACGACGAGGACCCCATCCCGGTGTTCCGGTCCTTGAAGGAGAATTACGCCTCGGGCTTTCTCACCGTCCCCAGCGTGGGGGCGGGCACCGCCAACACGGAGTTCGAGGTCCTCAGCGGCATGAGCCTGGACTTTTTCGGCATGGGGGAGTACCCCTACATGACCGTGCTGCAGGAGCAGACCTGCGAGACGGTGGCGGCGGACCTGAAAAAGCTGGGCTATACCGCCCACGCCTTCCACAACAACACCGGGGCCTTCTATTCCCGGAACGTGGTCTTTTCCCAGCTGGGCTTCGATACATATACCTCTTTGGAGTTCATGAACGGCGTGACCTATAACCCCATCGGCTGGGCCCGGGACGAGACGCTGCTGGAGCCCATGCTCCAGGCGTTGGACCAGACCGACGGCCCCGGCTTCCTGTTCGCCATCACGGTCCAGGGCCACGGCAAGTACCAGCGGGGCGTGGACAGCGTGGATCTGGAAAAACAGGACATCACCTGGGCCGACGACGAGGAGGACGAGGACGCCCTGGCCTATTACCTGAGCCAGCTGAAGGAAACGGACGAGTTCATCGGCCGGCTGGTGGAGGCCCTGTCGGACCGGGACCGGCCGGCGGTGCTGGTGCTGTACGGGGACCATCTGCCCAACTTCGACATCGGCTCCGAGCAGTTGAAAAACGGCGACATCTTCCAGACCGAGTATGTGATCTGGGACAACATGGGCCTGCCGGAGACGGACGCGGACCTGAACGCCTATCAGCTGTCCGCCTCCGTGCTGGAGCGGCTGGGCATCACCGGCGGCATCCTGAGCCGCTACCACCAGCAGAGGGGTGCGGACCCGGACTATGAGCGGGGCCTGGAGCTTTTGGAATACGATATGCTCTACGGAGAGAAATACTGCTACGGCGGCGCGGAAAAAGACCCCTACGCGCCCTCGGACCTGCGGATGGGGCTGACGCCCCTTACCATTGGCGACGCTGCCTGGGCCGACGGGGTCCTGACCGTCACCGGCACGGGCTACAGCCCCTGGAGCCGGGTGAGCGTGGACGGAGACGAGCTGGAGACGGCCCTCTCCGCGGATGGGACCACCCTGACGGCGGAGCGGAAGGAGCCCCCGGAGCCGGGGAGCGTGCTGACCGTCCGCCAGCGGGCGGTGACCATGGCCGGCGTCCTGGCCGAGAGCGGCGGGTACGTCTGGCCCGGCTGAAAACAGAAAACCGCCCCGAGAGGGCGGTTTTTTGTTTACATTCAGGGCGGGGTGTGATAAAATTTTCTAATGTGTGAGAGAGCCGCCGGCGGGGATATGGCGTTTGAGCCAGTTTTTCCGCAGGTAGTAGACGATGAACACCGCCGCCGTGATGCCCCAGGTGACGGGATAGCTGGCCGCCACCATGGCGGGGGTCCGATGCAGGGGCAGCACGCCCCAGATCCACACCAGCCGCAGCACGCACACGCCGAACACGGTGATGATCATGGGCGGCAGGGCTTCCCCCACCCCCCGGACCGTGCCAGACAGGATCTCGATGAACACATAGGCGGTATAGGCCGGGGCCCAGACCCGCACGAAGGCCGTACCCAGCTCCACCACCGCCGGGTCCCCGGTGAAGATACGCAGGATGGGCCCGGCAAAGACGATCTCCAGTATGCTGAGGGTCAGGATGGTCCCCACGGTCATAGCCAGGCACACCCGGGTCCCCCGCAGGACCCGGTCGTACTTTCCGGCCCCGAAATTCTGGCCCGCGAAGGTGGTGACGGATATGCCGAAGGCGCCCATCACCATCCACACGAAGCCGTCCACCCGGCTCACCGCCGACCAGCTGGCTACCGCGTCGGTGCCGAAGGAATTCACCGCCGCCTGGATCACCAGGTTGGACACGGAGTACAGCACCGACTGCATCCCCGTGGGCAGGCCAAGCTGGACGATGCGCTGGAGCATGGAGCGGTGAAAGCGTATCTCCCGAAGGCGCACCCGGTAGGCGTCCCCGGTCCGGCACAGCCGGACCATGACCAGCGCCGCGCTCACCGTCATAGCCAGCACGGTAGCCAGCGCCACCCCGAACACGTCCCAGTGGAACCGCACCACGAACAGCAGGTCCAGCACGATGTTCACCACGCAGCAGACGATCAGGATATAGAGCGGCCGCTTAGAGTCGCCCACGGCCCGCAGGATGCCGGTGCCCACGTTGTACACCAGGCAGGGGATCATGCCCAGATAGAAGATGTTGATATAGGTGAGGGCCTCGTCCATCACGTCCTCGGGCACGTCCAGCGTTTCCAGGGACCACCTGGCGGTAGCCAGGCCCACCGCCGTCAGCGCCGCGCCCCCGGCCAGGGACAGGGCTATGGCGGTGTGGACCGACCGGGACAGGTCCTCCCGGTCCCGGGCCCCGTAGTACTGGGAGATGATCACCGACGCGCCTCCGGCCAGGCCGATGAAAAAGCCCACCCACAGGTTGATGACCTGGCCCGTGCTGCCCACGCCCGCCAGGGCCTGCTTGCCCACATACTGGCCCACGATGATGGTGTCCACGGTGTTATAGAGCTGCTGAAAGAAGGAGCCGATCAGGATGGGGAAGAAAAACAGCAAAAGCTGCTTCCAGATCACGCCCTCGGTTATCTCGTTGCGCTGGGCCGTATCCATCGTTCCGCCGCCTCCTTCCAAACGCAAGTCCCGCGGATAACAGGCATCATATTACCACACATCTAATTTAAGTCAAGAGATAAATAAATAACGAGGAGAAAAGACATGAAACTGACCCGCTCCCAGACCGCCGCCTTTGGCGTCGGCGCGATAGGAAAGGACATGGTATACGCCCTGTCCGCGTCCTATGTGATGTACTTTTACCAGGACATCCTGGGCCTATCGGCCACCTTCGTGGGGCTGATCCTGATGATCGCCCGGGTGTTCGACGCGCTGAACGATCCCTTCATGGGCATCCTGGTAGCCAAGACCCGGACCCGGTGGGGCCGGTTCCGGCCCTGGCTTTTCAGCGGCACGGTGCTGAACGCCTTCGTGCTGTACGCCCTGTTCGCCGCGCCGGATATGTCCGGCAAGGGGCTGATGGCGTACTTTGGGGTGATCTACATCCTGTGGGGCGTCACCTATACCATGATGGACATCCCGTACTGGTCCATGATTCCCGCCGTCACCGACACCCCCAAGGACCGGGAGGAGCTGTCCGTGGTGGGCCGCACCTGCGCGGGCATCGGCTCGGCGGTGATCCAGGTGGGCACGCTTCTGGCGGTGAACGCCCTGGGCCGGGGCAGCGAGCGGACCGGCTTCGGCCGCATCGCCCTGATCGTGGCGGTGCTGTTCGTGGCGGCGGAGACGCTGTGCTGCGCCAAGGTCCGGGAGCATGACGTGGGCCGGATGGAGACCTCCACCGTCAAGCAGATGTTCCAGGCCCTGTTCCGCAACGACCAGGCCATGATAACCGTGCTGGCTATCCTGATGATAAACGGCTCGCTGTACCTGACCAGCAACCTTGTCATCTACTTCTTCAAGTACGACTTCGGCGGCGCCGGCTGGATGGGCAGCTACACCCTGTTCACCACCGTGGGCGGCGGCAGCCAGATCCTGGGCATGATGGCGCTTTATCCGCTGCTGCACAAGAAGCTGGACAACACGGTGCTGTTCCGGGTGGCGCTGGGCATGGCTATGGCGGGGTACGCCCTGGTGCTGGCGCTGTGCCTGCTGGGGTTCAGCTCGAACCTGCCGCTGCTTTGCGTGTGCGCGGTGCTGGTGTTCGGGGCCAACGGGATATTGACCGTGCTGACTACGGTGTTTCTCTCCAGCTCCGTGGATTACGGCCAGCTGAAAAGCGGCCGGCGGGAGGAGAGCGTGATCTTCTCCATGCAGACCTTCGTGGTGAAGGCCGCCTCCGGCGTGGCGGTGTTCATCACCGGCATCGGCCTGGACCTGATCGGCCTGGTGGGAGACACGGCGGAGACCGGCGCGGTGGCGGCCCAGAGCGCGTCCACCATCCTGGGCCTGCGGCTGCTGATGACGATTTTGCCCATCCTGGGCCTGGCGGTGGCGTTTTTCTTCTTCGTGCGTAAATTCACCCTGACCGACGCGAAGGTGAACGAGATCGCCGCCACGCTGAAAAACAGCCGCACCGGGTCCTGAGGCCCGCCGGCGGCGAAAGACCGCGCAAAGCCTTATCGTGCCCCGGCGGGGAGACCTCCGCCGGGGCCGTTTTTCTTGTGCGGATTGTGCAATATGCCGACCTGGACAAAACATGCACAGTTCATATTGACAATTTCCACAAAAGTTATATACTGTATATAACGCCCGGTCGTTCCTGTCCGGGCGGGGAGACAACGATCAAAGGAGGAACGTGTATGTTATATCAGACCACGCAGGATCACGAGGCCCTGCGGGCCAGGATCCGCAAGTTCGCGGAGGAGGAGATCAAGCCCATCGCCTTCTCCCTGGATCAAGAGAACGGCTTCCCGGACGAGGCTGTGAAGAAGCTGGGCCAGATGGGGCTCATGGGTATCCCCTACCCGAAGGAATACGGCGGCGCGGGGCTGGATGTGCAGAGCTACGCCATCGCGGTGGAGGAGCTGGCCCGGGTGGACGGCGGCGCGGGGGTCATTTTGTCGGCCCATGTGTCCCTGGGCAGCTATCCCATCTTCGCATACGGCACGGAGGAGCAGAAGAAGAAATACCTGGTTCCTCTGGCGAAAGGCGAGAAGATAGGGGCCTTCGGCCTGACCGAGCCCAACGCGGGCTCCGACGCCGGCGGCACCGAGACCACCGCCGTGGACAAGGGCGACTATTATCTTTTGAACGGCGGCAAGATCTTCATCACCAACGCCCCCAAGGCGGATACATACGTGGTCTTTGCCGTCACCACCCCGGACATCGGCACCCGGGGCATCAGCGCGTTCATCGTGGAAAAGGGCTGGAAGGGCTTTGACTTTGGCGACCACTACGACAAGATGGGCATCCGTTCCTCCTCCACGGCGGAGCTGATCTTCAACGACGTGAAGGTGCCCAAGGAGAACCTGCTGGGCAAGGAGGGCCAGGGCTTCAAGATCGCCATGAGCACCCTGGACGGCGGCCGTATCGGCATCGCGGCCCAGGCGCTGGGCATCGCCCAGGGGGCCTATGAGAACGCGGTCAACTACGCCAAGGAGCGCATCCAGTTCGGCAAGCCCATCGCCTTCCAGCAGGCCATCTCCTTCAAGATCGCGGACATGGCGACGAAGCTGCGCTGCGCCCGGTTTTTGGTGTACTCCGCTGCGGAGCTGAAAGAGCACCACGAGCCCTACGCCAAGGAGGCGGCCATGGCGAAGATGTACGCCTCCGACATCGCCCTGGAGGTCACCAACGACGCTCTGCAGATCTTCGGCGGCTCCGGCTTCATGAAGGGCATGGAGGTGGAGCGGGCCTACCGTGACGCCAAGATCACCACCATCTACGAGGGCACCAACGAGATCCAGCGGGTAGTCATATCCTCCGCCATTCTGGGCAAGGCGCCCAAGTCCGCCTCCGGCGGCGGCAGCGCACCCAAAAAGCCCGCGCCCGTCACCGGCGTGCGGAAAAAGGTCATCTTCCGGGAGGGGGACGCCAAGGAGCGCGTGGACGCGCTGGTGGCGGCCTTGAAGAAGGACGGCTACGACTTCACCGTGGGCATCCCCATGGACACCCCCATCGCCCAGGCGGAGCGGGTGGTGTCCGCCGGCAAGGGCATCGGCGACAAGGCCAACATGAAGCTCATCGAGGACCTGGCGGTTGCGGCCGGCGCGGCGGTGGGCTCCAGCCGTCCCGTGGCGGAGACCTTGAAATACGTGCCGCTGAACCGCTTTGTGGGTATGTCCGGCCAGAAATTCACCGGTAACCTCTACATCGCCTGCGGCATCTCCGGCGCGATCCAGCACCTGAAGGGCATCAAAGACGCCAGCACCATCGTTGCCATCAACACCAACGCCGGCGCGCCCATCTTCAAAAACTGCGACTACGGCATCGTGGGTGACGTGAAGGAGATCCTGCCGCTGCTGACGAAGGCTCTGGACACCGGCAAGAAGAAGCCCGCGCCGCCCATGGTGAAGATCAAGCGTCCCGCGCCGCCCAAGGCGGAGCCCATCGGGCCCCGGTACGTCTGCGGCGGCTGCGGCTACGAGTACGTCCCGGAAGCGGGCGACCCGGACGCGGAGGTCGCCCCCGGCACCACCTTCGACAAGCTGCCGGAGGAGTGGGTGTGCCCGGAGTGCGGCGAGAGCAAGGCCCAGTTCATCGAAGCGTAAGAAGAAGGAGGAAAGACTATGCACTGCGTCAGAGAAGTTACCGATAACCTTTACTGGGTGGGCGCCAACGACCACCGCCTGACCCTGTTTGAGAACATCCATCCCATCCCCAAGGGGGTCAGCTACAACGCCTATCTGCTGCTGGACAAAAAGACCGTGCTGTTCGACACGGTGGACTGGTCCGCCTGCCGGCAGCTTCTGGCTAATCTGGAATACCTGCTGGGGGACCGGCCCCTGGACTATCTGCTGATAAACCACATGGAGCCGGACCACGCCGCCACCATCGAGGAGGTGCTGCTGCGCTGGCCCAAGGTGAAGATCATCTCCAACGACAAGGC
>CANQNS010000011.1 GCA_947625285.1 uncultured Oscillospiraceae bacterium | reverse complement strand
GAGCCGGACCACGCCGCCACCATCGAGGAGGTGCTGCTGCGCTGGCCCAAGGTGAAGATCATCTCCAACGACAAGGCGTTTCTGCTGATGCGCCAGTTCGGCTTCCACATCGACAGCCATGAGCTCATCTCCGTCCAGGAGGGGGACACCTTCTCCTTCGGCGATCACACCGTCACCTTCGTGGCGGCCCCCATGGTCCACTGGCCGGAGGCCATGGTGACCTTCGACACCACCAATGGGGCGCTGTTCTCCGCGGACGCCTTCGGCTCCTTCATCGCCCTGGACGGCAAGCTCTTTGCCGACGAGGTGGACTTTGACCGGGACTGGCTGGACGAGGCCCGCCGGTATCTGACTAACATCGTGGGCAAGTACGGCCCCCACGTCCAGCTTCTGCTGAAAAAGGCGGCGGGCATCCTGGACCAGATCAAATTCATCTGCCCCCTGCACGGTCCCGTGTGGCGCAAGGACCTGGGCTATTTCATCGACAAGTACGACAAGTGGAGCCGGTACGAGCCGGAGGTCAAGGGCGTGATGATCGTGTACGCGTCCATGTACGGCAACACGGAGGCGGCGGCCCAGTGCCTGGCGGCCAAGCTGTGCGAGAAGGGCGTTACCAACGTGGCGGTGTACGATGTGTCCAACACCCACGTCAGCTACCTGATCTCCGAGGCGTTCAAGTACAGCCACATCGTCCTTGCCAGCGTCACCTACAACCTGGGCATCTACCCGGTGATGCACAACTTCCTCATGGACATGAAGGCTCTGAACCTGCAAAACCGCACCTTCGCCATCGTCGAGAACGGCTCCTGGGCGGTAAAGAGCGGCGACCTGATGAGCGCGTTCATCACCGACCAGCTCAAGAACATGACGCTTCTGAACGAGCGGCTCTCTCTGGCGTCCTCGCTGAGCGAGAGCAAGGCTTCGGAGCTGGAGGATCTGGCGGACGCTCTGGTAAATTCCGTCAAGGCATAACGGGCAAAGTCCCGTATCATCAGGCTTTTATGGCGCGGCCCGAAATTTTTCGGGCCGCGCTTTAAAAAATAACTTGAATTTGCGTCGTGAATATATTAGAATGTACTCACCCATATAAGCGAAAGGTGGGGCGGCGGGGCCATGCGCCCCCAAAGCCCGCCGGTCGGGAATGGCCCCCGTGGCCGGACCTGTGCGTTTTTATCCCCCTCGGAGAAACTCCGGGGGGGGGTAAAAACATTTTTTCCCCCCTTTATGAAAGGAGACTTGAAAGATGAAAAAGACGATCTGCTTCCTGCTGGCGTTCATCATGCTGATGGCGCTGATGGCGGCGCCCGCCGCCGCCGAAGAGGAAACGGTCCCGACGGAGACCGCGGCCCCCGTGACCGAGCCTGCGCCGGATAGCGCAGACCCGGCGGGCGAGCCCGCGCCGGAGACCCCGGCGGAGCCCGCCGAGACCACGACCGAGACCACGACCGAGCCCGCGCCGGAGACCCCGGCGGAGCCCACGGAGACCCCGGCTGACGCCGCGGCCGGCGAGCCTGCGGCTGACCCCGGGATCATGACTACGTCCCTGGAGCCGGAGTCTGTGCCGGAGCAGGAGACCGAGGAACGCCGGGTCCTGACCCTGTACCCGGAGGGCGGCGTGTTCCCCGGCGAACGCTGGAATTATCCCACCATCACCACCACCCTGTCGGTGGAGGGGACCTTGGGCGATCTGACATACTGCCAGCCTGTCCGCACCGGCTACCGGTTCGTGGGCTGGTATACCGCCCAGTATGCTGACTACGCCGCGGCCGTTGCCGCGGGCGCGAAGCCGGTCCAGACGGGTGAGACCGTTGCCGAAGAGGTGACGGAGCTGCACGCCTGCTGGGTACGTACCGTCGTTCTGGACGCCGAGCCGGGCAGCTTCCTCGGCGGCGACCAGACCTATACCCGGACCATTGACCTGGTGAACGGGACCCTTCCCACGGAGGGCGTGGACGCGCCTGTTTTCAACATCGACGATCCCGATCAGGACGCCGTTAAGTTCATCGGCTGGTACACCCAGAAGTGCAGCGTGACCCAGACCCCCGACCAGGGCAATGGGGCGTACTGGAACTGGGACATCCAGCCCCAGGGCACCCCGATCGCTCCGGGCGCGCCTGTCCCTGAGGGCGTCACCACCCTGTACGCCGCCTATCAGCTGCAGGAGACCGCCGACACGAAGGTCGTGACCTACTACTACGACTGGAACGGCATCAACGGTATGTACGGCCACTGCCTGACTAGCACCCGCCACTATGACGCGTCTGTGGACGGCGTCAAGATGGACGTGGGCAACGCCGCCATCGCCGGCCTGAACTGGGACGGCCAGACCGAGTTCGCCACCTGGGCCGAAATGGAGGCTCACTGGGCCAGCTACAATAACAACAACGGCTATATCTTCAAGGGCTGGGCCACGACGCATGACGCCGCCGAGCCGGATATTACGGAGGGCTATGTCATCAAAAACGGCGTGAGCCTGTACGCCGTCTGGACGAAGGGCGACCGGAACAACCAGACCTTCGACCGCAACCCTGCGGAGGCGGGTCCCCTGGAGTTTATGCGCTTCGATGACGGCAACCACCTGAACTACTCCGTCCACGCGGGCGTGAACAAGAGCGTCACCATGAACCTGGCCTGCTTCCCCATCGGCTGCCAGGTGGACGATCTGACCTGGACCGTGAAGTATACGGACGGCACCTTGAAGGGCGCCTTCAACTCCAAAGAGATGACCGTGAAAGCGGGCGAGAGCAAGACCACCGACGAGGGATATTTCCAGATCAGCGCGGCCGGCCAGTCCCTGACGATCACGGACCTGGACGGCATGGAGCACGGCTTCACGGTGACCGCCACCGCCAAGAGCAAGAACGGCGATGTGGTGACGGTGGCCGCCGACGCCCGTGGCGGCTTCAACCACAGCACCGGCAAATGGGAAACCGTGGTGGAGCCCACCTGCACCGAGTACGGCAAAGAGAAGAGCACCTGCGCCGACTGCAACATGGAGGTCACCCGCGTGATCTATCCCCTGCAGCACGTCTTTGACTTCCGGGTCATCAAGGACTCCACCTGCACCCAGGAGGGCCTGTACGGCAAGGCCTGCATGCGCCCCGGCTGTGACGCCACCTACGCCGACTACATGGCGGAGCTTGGCTTCTCCGTCGGCAGCTATCAGGACACTGTCATCGCCAAGAAGAGCCACTCCTACACGGCGGACGGCTGCTCGGTCTGCGGCGGCCCCTGCAAGCTGGGCGACGCCAACGGCGACAGTGGTGTGGACGTGTCGGATGTCCGTGCGCTTCTCATGAGTGTGCGTGGCAAGCGGGCGGAGACCATCTCTCAGGTAGGAGATGTTAACAAGGATGAGACTGTAGATGTGTCCGATGTCCGTGCGCTCCTCATGAGCGTGCGCGGCAAGGCCGACTGGCTCAAATAACGCACAGAAGGGATTCTTATGAAAAAAGTATCGGCAGCCAATAGAATATTGATTTGTCTTCTCTCTGCCATACTGGTCCTGTCCGCCCTGTCTGTCACCGCTCTTGCGAGCGGTGGCGGACAGGTGACGATCACTGTTGCCGTGACATCTGGTACGGGGCCCTATCATTATGGTGATCCAGTCACTGTAAGTTTTACTGTAAATAATCCTACAGGTACTTCAATCGGGGGCCTGACGTTTTCTGTTGATCCAGACAGCGTTCTCACTGGTATTAGCCAGGAATCTATTGCTAGTGAGTCATATCTTGATGGGAATACTTACCGCTACGCTCCCATGGGTGAGAGTGGTGAATCGAGCCCTAGCTGGGTTGCTTTAACAATAAGAGCACAAATAGCTAGTGATATCGATGTCGGTGCTCGTTCTATCGGAGCCCAAATAAGTACTTTATCTGATGACATGGGTAGCCCCCGCTATGATTTCCAGGCGTCGAATACGACCTCCATCACTCTGCAGCACCGGGATGGGCCAGGAGCTGGTGATTACGGCGACCACGATGTCGAGGAGACTGTGGTTGACACGGCAAGCTGCGGTAAACCCGGCAAGGAGAACTTGCGCTGCAAGACCCCAGGATGCAATTGGTCCCAGAACGACGTAGAGATCCCCGCGCTGCAGCACGAATGGGAAGAGCAGGACGCAAAATGGGAGGGCCTGGAGGGTTCTCCGGTGAATGCCAATAGCGTCAAGTGCACGGTGACACGCAAGTGCATCACGCCGGGCGGCTGCGGCCAGACGGACGAGGTTGAATGCACCGTTGAGAACCGCGGGTTACAACAGTCAAAAACCAAGATGGCGAGTTGCACCGAGCCGGAGAAGTCCACCTTTACGGCTTCCGGCAACTGGACCCTTGGTGACAAGGAAGCATTCACCAAGACCTCCACGGAAGTCGAAACGGCCCCCAAGAATGGCCACACATGGAATGACGCTGAGTTTACCTGGACCGCTGACTATCAGAGCGCGACCGCCGAAGCCAAACGCACCTGCCAGGTGTGCGGCTTCAAGCAGGACCCCAAGGATAACCAGGTCACTGTCACGGAGACCCGGAAAGACGCGACCTGCGTGGCGGACGGCACGGTAACCTATCACGCGGAGGCGACCTTTGTCGGTAAAGGCGGCCCGGACGAGACAACCGAAGTAACGGCGACGGCTGATACTGAAGGGTTCACCATCCCGCGGAAATCGCATGAATATGAAAAGGAAGTCGTGTGGAGCGGCTGGACGGCCGACAACACCATCACGGCCACGCGGCACTGCACGCTCGGTCCTGACGGAACAGGCCATGATGTGGACGGCCAAGTGAAGATCGAAAGTGTCACGGACGGCGCGACCTGCACGACGCCGGGCAAGGTCACCTATACCGCCACCGCCACCTTTGAAGATGACACGCAGACCTACAGTGCTACGCCGAAGGAAGTCTCTAACACGGTCCTGGGCCACAGCTATGAGGTTTCGTTCGAGTGGGGGAACAAGGTGCCGGAGGCCCCGAATTACCTGTATGATCCCACCATCAGCGTGACCCTGACCTGCACTAACGACAAGCACAACGATGATGTCGATGGGCCAAAGAGCGTGAAGTCTACTGCTAAGGTTGGGACCAACGGCAGCTATGTGGAGGGCGAGAGCACAAAGCCCAACTGTGTGGCTTCCGGGAGCATGGTCTATGAGGCCACTGTTGAGCTGCCGGAAGGAGAAAATAACCACTGGGATGGCGGCGGCAAGGACCCCAAGACCGAGGAGATTCCGGAGCCGATCAAGTACCAACCCCTGGGCCACCAGTGGCCGGATGTGGCTCCCACGCTTATCTGGGCGAATGAAACTGCCCCCGACAGCGTGACGGCGACGGCCAAGGTGAAGTGCGGGCGTCCCGGCTGCGATGATGCCACTGGCTACGGCTCCACAGAAGGCAAAGAAGTGGCCGCCACCATAGCGAAGGATGTCGAGGCCGCGACTTGCACCACGAACGGCACCGCCAAATACACCGCGACGCTTGCAATAACTGACGCCCAGCCGTCCACGTCCTATACCTATCCTGTGAAAGAAGTGACCCTCACGGCTCAGGGGCATAAGCTGGGTGCTGTGACCTACAATTGGCCCAGCGACGCCGATGAACTGGCGAAGGGCGACAGCGGCTTGACCGATGGTGACGTGACAGCCACGGCTGTCTGCTCCGTCTGCGGTGCGCAGTTGAGCTCTACCAGCGTGAAGCTCGAGAAGAGTGCTGAACCTGACAAGTGGAAAGCCCCCACTTACCTGGCAAATGGTGTCCACACCTATACGGCCAGCGATGCTGAGTTTTCCGATGGGCTTTCCGGCACGTTGAAGGCTACCACGAGCGATACAAAGGACTACACCCTCACCAAGCTGGACCCGCCGACGCCTAATCCCACGGTGCCTTCGGGCATACCCAACGAGCAGGGTGTGAAGGACGCTCTGTCGGCCGCCGCCAGCGCGGCGGTAACCCAGGCCCTGAACAGCGCCACCTGCCCCGCCGGGATGGACGAGACCCTCTATAACGCCATCCAAGAGGCTGGCGCGGGCACGGAGGGCTCCATGACCGTCAGTACGGAGCTGACCGTGGATGATAATGCTAAGAACCCCGTGGATGGCCAAACTTATCCTACCGGGGCCGGGCAAACGCTGGAGAATTACTATGACATCCAGATCAAGGTGACTGTGACGAGTGCCAGTATCAGTGGCGGCGGCAGCCAGACCAGCAACATCACCCAGATCGCCACGCCCATCCAGCTCTCTGTTGCGAAGCCCGGGAGCGGCGGCCCCATCTTCTATGTGGCCCGGTACCATGACGACAGTTGGCAGAAGCTGCCCACCACTGTAAGCGGCAACTATCTGCTGTTCTCCTCCAACCTGTTCTCCCCCTACGCGGTGATAAGCAGTAACAGCATCGCGGACGCGGAGGTGGACCCCATCCCGAACCAGACCTACACCGGCTCGGCCATCACGCCCAAGGTAGTCGTGTACATCAACGGCGACAAGGAGCATCCTCTGGTGGAGGGTGTGGACTATGAGCTGGAGTGGTCCAACAACGTGAACGTGGGCACGGCCACCGTGACCATCAAATCCCTTGGCACCCAGGGTCTTGACGCTGCGTCCACCAAGACCGTCACCTTCAGCATCGTGGCGGCCCCCAGCGGCGGCTCCGGCAGCGGCGGGGCGACGTCCCCCAACACCGGCGACGAGGCCCCCCTGGCCCTGTACGCGGGTATGCTGACCCTGTGCCTGGCCGGCCTGGCTGGCATAGCGGTCCGCCGCAGAAAGAACAAGTAAAACACAACACAGCAAAAGCCCTCCGGCCAAGGCCGGAGGGCTTTGAGCTTGTCAAAAAACAAGTTTTTTGACCGCTCCGATATAAGCTGCTCGGCGGAAATGAATCCCGCCGGCAGGAAGTCAAAAACCTGATGTATTACGGCTTTTGACTTCACGCGCGGCCCCGCCGCGCGGCTCGGCCTGACCGGCCTTCGCTCCCATTCATCCATTCTTTGGCAGTCTGAAAAGCCCTCCGGCCAAGGCCGGAGGGCTTTTCTGCGCGCAGCTCACTCCTTGGAGAAGTCGTCCTTGCCCGCGCCGCACAGGGGGCACTCGAAATCCGCGGGCAGGTCCTCCCACTTGGTGCCGGGGGCGATGCCGTGCTCGGGGTCGCCGGCGGCCTCGTCATAGGTCCAGCCGCACAGGTCGCAAACATACTTCATTTTTTTGTCCTCCTAAATATTTACTGGTCCAAAGGCTCGAAGTCCTCCGGGCCGTGCTTACAAAGCGGGCACACAAAGTCGGCGGGCAGGGTGTCGCCCTCGTAGATGTAGCCGCAGATCTTGCACACGAAGCCCTTCTTTTTCTCCAGCGCCGGGGGCTTGGGCTTGATGTGGTCGAAGTAGTATTGATAGGTGACGCTGGGCTCGCCGGACAGGACGCGGGCCTCCGTCACGTCCGCCACGAACAGGGTGTGGCTGCCGCAGTCCACGGCCTGGACCACCTTGCCGGAGATATAGGCGTTGGCGAACCGGGTCAGATAGGTAAGGCCGTTGCCGCTCCGGGCGGAGAAGGCCCAGCCCGTCAGCTTGTCCGCATCCCGGCCAGACTGGAAGCCGAAGTGCTTGAAAAGCTCCATGGGCGCGTCCGTTGTCAGCACGGACACGTTGAACGCGCCGGTCTTTTGGATCATGTCGTGGGTCAGGTTCTCCTTGTTCACGGAGATGGAGACCCGCAGCGGAGAGCCGGCCACCTGCTGGACCGTGTTGATGATGCAGCCGTTGTCCTTTTCCCCGTCTTTGGCGGTCAGCACGAAAAGACCGTAGGACAGCTTGTGGATGGCTCCGCTGTCCACGGCGGAGGGAGCCTTTTCCCCTTTGCCCGCCGGCTTTGCGTGGTCCGCCGCTTCGTCCTCGCGGACCGAGGCCGCCACCGCCGCCGCCAGAGCGTCCAACTGGTCCAGCTGGTCCTCTTTCAGCGCGGAGCGGATGGTGAGGCTGTCCTCCAGGACGGTCAGGTTGTTCAGCGGGGCCAGGATGCCCGCCATGAGCTTGCCCGCCGTGGGGGCCCAGGAGCCGTTCTCCACAAAGGCCACGGTGCGGTTTTGCAGGTTGTGGGCGGCGATGTCGTGCAGGAGGTTTTCCATGTTCACGAACACGCCCGCGTTATAGGTGGTGGAGGCAAACACGATATGGCTGCAGCGGAACGCCTCCGCCACGATGTAGGACGGATGGGTCACGGACACGTCGTACAGCGCGGAGCGCACGCCCTTTTCCGCCAGGCGCGCCGCCAGTATCTCCGCGGCGTTCTCCGTGTGGCCGTAAACGGACGCGTAGGCGATCAGTACCTCCCGGTCCTCCGGCGTGTACCCGCTCCAGTGGACGTACTTGTCCAAAAAGTCACCGATGTTCCGCCGCCACACATAGCCGTGCAGGGGGCAGATCATGGCGATGTCCAGGCCCACGGCCTTTTTCAGCACCGCCTGGACCTGGTTGCCGTACTTGCCCACGATGTTGGTATAGTACCGGCGGGCCTCGTCCATGTCGAATTTCTCTATCTCATCAGCGAAGATACCGCCGTTCAACGCCCCAAAAGAGCCGAAGGCGTCCGCGGAGAACAGGAGCTTTTCCGACGCCTCGTAGGTCATCATGACCTCCGGCCAGTGGACCATAGGGGCCATGACGAAGGCGAAGGTGTGGCTGCCCACGGAAAGGGTGTCCCCCTCCTTCACCAGATGGACGCGGCTGTCCACGTCAAAGGTGAAGTATTGCTTCATCATGGTGGCGATCTTCTGGTTGCAGACGATCTTCACATTGGGCCAGCGCAGGACCAGCTCCTCGATGGTGGCGGCGTGGTCCGGCTCCATGTGATCCACGATGAGCCAGTCCAGGTCCCGGCCCGCCAGCAGGTGGCGGACGTTTTCAAAAAACACGTCCCGGACCGCCCGGTCCACCGTGTCGATCACCACGGTCTGGCCGTCGTCCACGAAGTAAGAGTTATAGCTGACCCCCGCCGGGACCGGGTAGACGTTCTCAAACAGGCTGATGCGCCGGTCGTTGCCGCCGATCCAGCTGACGGCGTCGGTCACCTTTTTGATACAGTACATATGGGAGTTCCTCCTCCGATAAGTTTTGCGTGCGTCATAACAAGGATATTATACCAATTTTCCCCGGGATTGCAAGGGCCTGTGCACGGTTGCCGGACCGGGGGAAATGTGGTACAATGGGATAAATGAGAGAAACGGGGGATGGATGTGGGCCGGGTAAAAGACGATATCCTGTTCTGGGCCGCGCTGCTGGCCTTGCCGCCGGCGGGGCTGTGCGCCGCGGCCGCGGACCTGCGGGGCTGGACGGCTGTGGCGGCATTGCTGGGCTTTTATGCCGCGTGGTTTCTGGGCCTGGTCGCGGTATGGGTGATCGCCGTGTTTTTGCTGTCGCTGGCGGTGGACCTCAATAAGCCCGTGACGGAGGGTCACCCCGTGGCCCGCTGGATCGTCGTCACCATCATCGGGCTGCTGTGCAAGGCGGGCCGGCTGCGGATCCATGTGACCGGCTGGGAAAACGTCCCGGCGGGGCGGTTTTTGCTGGTGGGCAACCACCGGTCCAACTATGACCCCATCGCCACGGTGTGGGCCCTGCGTCGGAGGGGCGTGGACGTGGCCTTCATCACCAAGCCGGAGAATATGAAGATACCCCTGGTGCGGCTGATCCACTGGGCCAATTTCCTAGTCATCGACCGGCAGGACGCCCGCAAGGCCATCGAGACTATCCACGCCGCCGCGGACTATTTGAAGCGGGACGTGGTGAACGTGGGGGTGTACCCGGAGGGGACCCGCAGCAAGGCCGTGGAGATGCTGCCGTTCCATAACGCGGTGTTCAAGATCGCCAAGCAGGCCGCCGTGCCCATCCTGGTGGCCGCCATCGGCGGCACTGAGCGGATCCACGAAAACGCCCCCTGGCGGGGGACCGACGTGACCATCGACCTGTGCGCCTGCATCCCGGCGGAGGAGGTGGCCGCCGGCTCCACCAGGGACCTGGGGGAGCGGGTGCGGCAGCTCTTGGAGCAGGCCGCCAAAGGGTGACGGGGCTTTTCACAGGTCCCGATATGTGGTATACTTAAATAAATAGGTACGAAAGAAAAAGAGGTGGGACGGGTGAACAGGAAAAAGGTAGCCGCCGGCGTGGCGGCGGTGACGCTGGCCGCCGGCGTGGGCGTGTATCAAAATTACACCCCGGACGAGCTCCTGCAAAGGGGCGAGACGCCCGTTTCCCAGATCGAGGAGGCCCCGGAGCCCCTGGACAGCCCCGTGGTGCTGGCGGAGGCGGAGGAGCCGGAGCGCATGAGCCGGCGGGATCGGGCCCGGGCCGGGTTCATCCGGCGGCCCACGCTGGTGAAGTCCGCGTGCCTGCTGCCCCTGTGGGCGGTGGGGGCCGTCCCCGCCGCGCTAGCCACGGCGACAGGGCCCCTGTGGACCGTGCTGGGGGGATTTTTGCTGCAGCTGGGTCTGCTGGCGGGGGTGTTCGCGCTGGCGTTCAAGGCGCTGTTCCCGAAGAAAAAGCTGGGGGAGCTGTTCCGGCGGAAAAACTGGAAGTGGCTTTTCCTGGGGGCGTTCACCCTTACGGCGGTCAATGTGCTGCTGGGGTCGCTCTGGTCCGACTGGCCTGTGGCCCGGTCGCTGATCCTGGCGGCGGCGGGCCTGGGCGTGCTGGCCCTGCTGTGGAAGCGGCTGTGCGGCCGGTTCGCGCCGCCGGAGCCCGGCGTGGTGAAGACCCGGCTGGTGATGGGGTCATAAAAGACGGCGGAGCCGTCAGACTATAGATAATACGCGAACGGGAGCGATAGATATCATGGCGGAAAACTGCGATCACAACTGCGAGAGCTGCGGCGTGGACTGCGCCCAGCGCACGGCCCCGGAGAGCCTGCTGGAGCCAGTGAACGAGCTGTCCCGGGTGGGGAAGGTCATCGCCGTAGTCAGCGGCAAGGGCGGCGTGGGCAAGAGCATGGTAACGTCCATGCTGGCGGTGTGCGCGGCCAAGAGCGGCAAAAAGGTGGGCGTGCTGGACGCGGATATCACCGGCCCCTCCATCCCCATGGCCTTCGGCGTCCACGGCCGGCCCTACGGCACCGACAAGGGCATGCCCGCCCTGGAGAGCCGGGACGGCGTCAAGGTCATGAGCATCAACCTGCTGCTGGACAACGAGACGGACCCGGTGGTCTGGCGGGGGCCCATCATCGCCTCGGCGGTGAAGCAGTTCTGGACCGACGTGATCTGGGGCGAGCTGGACTATCTGTTCGTGGATATGCCTCCCGGCACCGGGGACGTGCCGCTGACGGTGTTCCAGTCCCTGCCGGTGAACGGCGTGGTGGTGGTGACTACCCCCCAGGACCTGGTGGGCATGATCGTGGAAAAGGCCGTCAATATGGCGGAGATGATGCACGTGCCCGTGCTGGGGCTGGTGGAGAACATGGCCTGGTACGAGTGCCCTTGCTGCGGGCAGAAGCTGAACATCTTCGGTGAGAGCCATGTGGAGGAGCTGGGGATGCGCCTGGGCGTGGGCAACACTGTGAGCCTGCCCCTGGACCCGACCGTGGCCGCCGCCTGCGACAGCGGCAAGGTAGAGGACATCGATGTGTCCCGTCTGTGGGACTTCGCACAAAACATCTAATAAACGAAAAAAGACCGCCCGGCTGCGTTTGCAGCCGGGCGATCTTTCACATACCGAAGAGGTATATCTTCCACATGGCGAAGGCCTCCCGGATGGCGTAGTTGACAAACAGGCTCGTCTTCGCGGTAGGGGCCGCCGCCAGCGCTGGCTGGCAGCCGAGCCTTTCCGCCATGTAGCCCAGCCGGTACAGGTGGTACTCGCTGGACAGTATGGCTACCCGGCCGGTGGGGTCCCCGCCGTTTTGGGCGATCAGGGCCAGGGAGTATTCGATGTTCTGCCGGCTGTTGTCCGCCCGCTCCTCCAAAAGCAGCCGGTCCGGCCGGACGCCGCGGGCCGTGAGCCAGACGTACATGGCCTCCGCCTCGGAGATGTCCTCGTCCGGGCCGCGGGAGCCGGAGAGGATGGCGACGCCTTCCGGCTCCTCCGCCAGCCAGTCCAGCGTCCGCTCCAGCCGGTCCGTCATGGACCGGGAGGGGGTGGAGCCGTTGATACCCGCGCCGCAGACGATCAGATAGGGCGCGGAGACGTCCGGGTCCGAATGGGCCCGGCACAGGATGGGTATCTCCGCCGCCAGAAACAGGCCGAAGCCCACCGCCAGCCCGGCGGCCGCCAGGACGCGCAGACGGCGGGCCCAGGCCGTCTTTTTCGGGGCCAGGGCCCCAAAGAACGCAAGGCACGCCGCCGCGCCCCAGAAGACCAGGGCGGTCATGAAATAGCCCACCAGACAAAATTCAAACACCGCGCCCGCCGCCAGGCACCCGGCGGCCAGTCCGAAGAGGACCCGTTGGGTCCGGGTCAGCGTCTTCATCCCTCCGCCAAGGCCTCCCATTGGGCGTACAGCCCGTCCAGCCGCTCCTGCAGGGCGGCTTTTTCTTCGCCCAGCTCCATGAGCTTCTGGTAGTCGGTGGCGTTGGCCTCCTCCTGGGCCGTCAGGTCCCCGATGGAGCTTTCCAGCTTTTCGATCTCCCGCTCCAGGCGCGCAAGCTGCTTGGAGGGATCTTTCTGCCGGGCGGGTCTGCCCGGTTGGGTCTTTTCATCCCTGGCCCTGCCCTTGGGCTCATGGTGTTTGGCGGCCAGAGAGAGCTCTGTCTGCCGGGCCTTGTATTGCTGATACTCCCCATAGCCCCCGGCGAAGTCCGTCAGGGTCCCGTCCTTTATCTCCCAGATCCGGGTGGCGAAGCGGTCCGTGAACCAGCGGTCGTGGCTGACGAACAGCAGCGTGCCGCCATAGTCGTCCAACGCCTGCTCGATCCACTCCCGGCTGGCGATGTCCAGGTGGTTGGTGGGCTCGTCCAGGATGAGGAAGTTCACATCGTCCTTCATGAGCATACAAAGCCGCAGCCGGCTCTGTTCCCCGCCGGACAGGCTGCCCACGGTCTTGAACGCGTCCTCCCCGGTGAAGTTGAAGGCGGCCAGCCGGTCCCGGGCCTGCTGGGGCAGGGCCTTGTCCTCGTAGATCAGGGTGTCCACCAGCGTCCGCTCCGGGTGGGAGAAGGCGATGGTCTGGGGCAGATAGGCCGTGCGGATGGCGGGGCCCCGGCGGGTATAGCCCGTGTCGGGGGTCTCCAGGCCCAGGATCAGCTTCACCAGCGTGGATTTGCCGCTGCCGTTGTCACCCATGACGGCCACCCGCTCCCCGGGCCGGACCAGCAGGTCCAGATGTGCAAAGAGCTTTTTCTCCCCAAAGCTCTTGCTCAGATCGTCGATGACCAGTACCTCGTCACCGAAAAACTCCTGCTCCCGGAACCGGGCGTTCAGCTTCCGCTCCCGACGGGGCTGGGGCGCGCTCTGGAGCTTCGCGATGCGCTTTTCCATGGAGAACGCCCGCTTATAGAGCTTGTCGTTGCCCAAAAACGCCCACAGCCGCAGGTCCTTGGCCGCCTGCTCCAGATGGGCGATCTCCCGCTGGCTCTTTTCGTACTGCTTTTGCAAGAGCCGGTACCGCCGCTGCTTCTCGTCGATGTAAAAGCTGTAGCTGCCGGCGTAGAACTGGCAGACCCCGTCCGTCAGCTCGATGGTCCGCTGGGCCGTCGTGTCCAAAAACCACCGGTCGTGGCTCACCATCAGCACCGTGCCCTTGAACCGCAGCAGAAAATCCTCCAGCCATTGGGTGCTTTTCAGGTCCAGGTGGTTGGTGGGCTCGTCCAGCAGCAATATGTCCGTGTCCTCCAAAAGCAGCCGGGCCAGGTTGACCCGGGTCTTTTCCCCGCCGGAGAGGCTCTCAAAGCTCTGCGAGCGCATGGCGGGGGACAGGTCCAGGCCGTTGGCTACCCGGTCCCGCTCATAGTCCGCGCTGTAGCCCCCCAGGCGGTCGTATTCCGCCGCCAGACGATCGTATCTCGCCAGGGTCTCCGCCGAGTCGTCGGTCTGCATGGCCGCCTCCAGGGCGGTCATCTTCTCTTTGAGCGCGTCCAGACGCCGGTGGGCGGAGCGGAGCACGTCCTCGGTGGTGTACCCCGCCGGATAGACAGGTATCTGGGAGATGAGGCCCACCCGCTTGCCGGGGGCCAGGACAACCTCTCCCTCGTCGGGCTCCAGCGCGCCGGTGAGGATGCGCAGCAGGGTGGTCTTGCCGGCCCCGTTGGGGCCCAGCAGCGCCGCCCGCTCGCCGGTGCGGATGTCGAAGCTCACGCCCCGTAGGACCTCCACGCCGCCGAAGCTCTTTTTCACATTTTGCAGGGAAATATCGATCACGTCAGATCATCCTAATACAGACACGGCCTTTTGCAGCACGGCGTTGGCGATGGGGGAGGCCACGCCGTAGCCGCTGCCGGCCCGCTCCGCCATGACCACGAAGGCCAGGGGGGCGTTGGCGTTGGTGATGAAGCCAGCGAACCAGGCGTGGGTGCCGCCATAGGTCTCGGCGGTGCCGGTCTTGGCGTGCATCTCCAGGCCCGGATAGGCGCTGGCGCCGTACTCATACTGGACGTTGTAGCTCATCATCTCCGACAGGGTCTGGGCGGTGGAGGGAACCATGAGCTGCTCCGAGCCGCAGCTCTTGCCGTAGAGGATGGTGGGCTCCACCACCTTGCCCCCGTTGGCGATGGCCCCGATGAAGCGCAGGAAGGCGTAAGGGTTGATCAGGTCCTCGTACTGGCCGATGCCGGCCCAGGCCGCGTCCCCCGCCCCCTGGGCCGCCGGTACGCTGCCGGCGGCGGTGGGGATGTCCTTGTTGAGAGTGTGGGCGGTGGTGAGGCCGTATTTCTCCGCGTACTGGCTGATGAGCGCGCCGCCCAGCTCCGAGCCCAGATGGCCGAACACCACGTTGCAGGAGCAGGCCAGGCCCTGCTCAAGCGTCAGGGTACCGTGGCGGCCGGTGCATTTGATGGTCTGGCTGCCGATGATATCGCTGCCGGTGCAGGTGTAGGTCCGCTGCCAGAAGTCCGGCATATTCTCCAGAGCTGCCGCCACCGTCACCAGCTTGAACACGGAGCCGGGGGTGAAGGTGGAGCTGATGGCCCGGTTGATGAACGCGCCCTCATAGGCCGGGTCGTTGACATCAAAGTTGATGCCCTGCTCCGGGTCCCAGCCGGGGGTGGAGACCATGCAGAGGATATCCCCGGTCTTGTAGTTGTATACCAGCACCGTGCCCTTGCGCCCGTTCAGGGCGTTATAGGCGGCGGCGGACACGTCTGCGTCGATAGTCAGCTTCATGGCCGCGCCCTTGGTGGTGGTGCCGGTGAAGAAGGAGTAGTCGATGAACCTGTCCCGGAAGATGGACAGGATGCTGGTGCCGATGTTGCCCCCCAGGTCCCCTACCACGTGCAGGCAGGCCCGGCGCACCGTGCTGTCCGCGGCGTAGTGGAAGGCGTCCTCCCCGGCGGCGGCCAGCACGGTCCCGTTCCGGTCGGAGACAGAGCCCCGGTTCAGCACGCCGTCCGTATAGACGCTCCGGTTGGCGTAGAAAGTGGCCCAGTCGCCCCCGTCCCGGATGAGCCGGAACAGATATACTCCCATGCCGGTCGCCACCAGCGCAACCAGCAGCAGCACCGCGAAGGCGCGTTTTGTGACTTTTTTCATCTTCTGCCTCCCCGGGAGCGGCGTCCGCCGTCCCGCCGGCCTCCGCCGCCGCTGGGGGGATAGCCGTTGTCGGCGGGATAGCCGCCGTCGTCGGAGTATCCGCTGTAGTAGCCGTCGTCCGCCCCGCCGTCATAGGCTCCGCCGCCGTAATAGCCGTCCGCCCCGTCCTCCGGGTAGTCCGGCTCCTCCACGCCGACGCCGCCGGAGAACTTCTCCGGCCGCATCACGGCGAAGCTGGCGTTGGCCCGCATATCGGAGCCCTTCACGAAGGCCAGCAGCATCCAGCAGGAGAGAAGGCTTGTGCCGCCCATGGACACGAAGGGGAACGTGACGCCGGTGAAGGGCAGGATGTCCGTTGCGCCGAACACGTTCAGCATCAGCTGTACCAGCATCATGCTCACGGTGGCGGAGGCGGCGATGACGAAATAGCTGGACCGGCCGGAGGAGGCGTTTTTCACCACGAAGATCGCCAGCACCACCAGGGATGCCACGCAGCACAAAGCGGTGATGAGCCCCAGCTCCTCGCACAGTACGGCGAACACCAGGTCCGTCTCGGCGGCCACGATCTTGATGAACCAGCCCTTGCCGGCACCCTGGCCGAACAGACCGCCGCTGGCGGCCGCGCTCAGGGCCCGGGACTGTTGATAGCCCCGGTCGTCCACATCCTCCCACACGTGGCCCCAGGTCTGGAAGCGGGCGATCACGTGGGGCTTGATGGTCAGTATCAGCATCACGCCCAGCACCGCCCCGGCCACGGCTAGGAACACCGTGGCGAAGTTGCCCGAGCGCATATAAGAGATGACCAGGAAGGTCACGAAGAATACCAGGGCCGTGCCGAAGTCGCCCATCAGGGCCAGCAGGCCCACGCAGGCGGCGGAAAAGCCGATGTAGAAGATCAGGTTTCGGTTCACGAACAGCCGGTCCAGCGTGGCGGCCCCGGCGTATATGTACAGCACCTTCACAAGCTCCGACGGCTGGATGGAGAAGCTTCCGAACTGGATCCAGTTACGGGCGCCGTTTTGCTCCGGGGCCAGCACCAGTGTGACCGCCAGCAGCCCCACCGCCGCGAAAAAGGCGTACAGCCGCACGGATTTGACCCGTTTTAGGTCCCGGATCCACAGACACATGAAAACGTAAAGGCCGATGGCCGCCAGCAGCAGGATGATCTGCTTGAGCATATCGTCCGGGGTCTTGGAGGCGGCCACGCTCATGCCCACCGTGGACAGGAACAGGGCCAGTATCTCCGGCTCAAAGCCGGTCTGGCCGGCGGTGCGGACCACGGTGAAGTAGGTCCACTGGGCCGCCGCCAGGATGCCGAAGCCCATGGCGACGCCCACGCCGGCGTCCGGGTTGTAGGTCAGCTGCTGCAGCAGCAAAATGAGCTGGAACAGCGTCAACAGCAGCATGGTGGCCCCGGGCCGGACCTGCCGGCCGGGGGCGTGGCGGTATTTCAAGAGCGCGGACCGCTCCTCCTCCGTCAGATCCACGAACCGGGCCGAGACCCGGCCCAGGGTCAGCACGTCCGCGTCTTGGATCAGGGCTCCGCCGGGCTGGACATGCTCGCCGTTCACATAGGTGTCGCCCTTGCCAAGATTGTACACCGTCCAGTCCCCCTGGGGACCGCGGATGAGACAGGCGTGCATCCGCTCCACGCTGGGGTCGTCCACCTGCCCGTCCACGGACTTGGCCCGGCCCAGGATGCACTCCCAGTGCCGCAGGGGGACCATCACGTCCCCGGCTAGATAGAGATAGGCCCAGGTCTCCGGCTCGTACCGCTCCCGCAGCATGCTCCGCACGCACCGGGCCACGATCCACAGCGCCAACAGCGGCAGGATGTACCGGGAGATGTTGGCAAGGGTGTCCGAGGCCTGGCCGAACAGCAGCGAGACGAAATCAAAGTTGAGGCCGCTGAGATCGAGATGCAAATCCGCGCCTCCTTTCCAAAGGGGCTCACAGCCGCGCCGGGATCCTCCGGGCGGTTTCTGTCAGAATCATATTGACATTATACGATATTGTAACTAAAATGTAAACTATGAAAGGGAAAACTCTTTTTTGGATCGTGCTGTTTGCCGCGCTGGCCGGGCTGGGGGCGGGGACATACCTGCTGCACGGCGGCGGAAGGCTGGCGTATATCTCCGTGGACGGAGAGCTGTATGACACGGTGGACCTGACCGCGGCGGCGGAGCCCTACGAGCGGACCATCCGCACGGAGTACGGCTGGAACACCCTGCGCATCGGCCGGGGGCGGATAGAGGTGGTGGCCGCGGACTGCCCCAACCAGGACTGCGTGAAGCAGGGGGCCATCTCGGAGGGGACCGTGCCCATCGTATGCCTGCCCCACAGGCTGGTGATAGAGATCAAAGATTGATATGAGCAAGACGCGGAAACTTGTTTTCATGGCCCTGCTGACGGCCCTGGAGCTGACGGTGTGGGTCATCGAGGGGCAGATACCGGCCCCGATCCCTGTGCCGGGGGTGAAGCTGGGCCTTGCCAGCGTGGTGACCCTGACGGCCATGGTACTCATGGGCCGGAAGGAGGCCGGGGCCATACTGCTGGCGCGGATCATCCTGTCCGCGCTGTTTGCCGGCAGCTTCTCCGCCATATTGTTCTCCCTGGCGGGGGGCGTGCTGTCCTGGGCGGTGATGGCCGCGCTGGTGAGGCTTTTCCCGGAGCGGCTGCTGTGGGTAGTCAGCGTGTTCGGCGCCATCGCCCACAACGCCGGGCAGCTTCTGGCGGCTGCGGCGGTGACCCGGACGGCGGCCATTTTCTGGTACGGCCCGGCCCTGCTGGCGGCGGCCATCGTCACCGGGGCCTTCACCGGCCTGGGAGCCATGTATCTTGTGCGGACCCTGGACAGATACCGGGACGGGCCCGCCGGCCAATAGAGCGAAAGGACGTTTGACCTATGGATCGTAAGAAACTGAAAGTTCAAGCCCGGGAGGCCATGCGCCAGGCCCGGCCCAACCCCTTCTGGGTGGCCCTGCTGCTGACGCTGCTGACGCTGGGGCTGACGATACTGAGCATGAGCATCAGCGGCGCGCTGGACGCCTATCGGCTCATGCTCTCCTCCGCGGGGGAGGGGGTCATGAAGTACGTGGAGCCCGTGCCCAAGGGGGGCCTGTTCGGCCAGCTGCTGCAGATCGCCCTGGAGATCATGAGCGTGGAGCTGACGGTGGGCTTCATCCTCTACGCCCTGCGGGTCTGGCGGCATGAGAAGGCCGGCTTCGGTGATATCTTTGACGCCTTTGGCGTGTTTCTCCGGGCCATTTTGATCCGGCTGATACCGGCCCTGCTGATGTCGCTGTGGTCGCTGCTCTACGTGGTCCCGGTGACGGGGCTGATCGTGTTCACGGGCTGGGTCGGCTGGCTGGCGGTGGGCCTGCCGCTGCTGATCCCCGCCGTCATGGCGTCGTATTCCTACCGGCTGGCGCCGTATATCATGCTGGACAATCCCGGCGCGGGCTGCTGGCAATGCGTGGCTCTGAGCCGGGAGGCCATGCGGGGCCGCCGGCGGGAGCTTTTCGTTCTGGACCTCAGCTTCCTGGGCTGGGCGCTGCTGTGCGCCGTGCTGCCCCTGGTGGGGCTGATCCTGGCGGTATGGGTCAGCGTCTATATGCAGGTGACCTTCGCCGGGTATTACGAGGGCCGCATGGCCGCTTTCATGGCCGCCAACGCCCCCGCCGTGGGGCCCGGCGCCTGACGGACTGAAAACAAAAAGCAGCAGATGCGCGTCTGCTGCTTTTTCGGTCAAAGCTCGGAGCCGTATCGGAACTGGGACGGCTTGGGCCGGTATCGTATGCCGGACACGATGCCCATGGCGGCGAACATGGTGAACAGCGACGAGCCGCCGTAGCTGAAAAAGGGAAGCGTCAGGCCGATGACCGGGGTGAGCCCCGTGCACATACCCACGCTGTTGGCAAGCTGGAAGAAGATCATGCCGGCCATGCCCATGCACACCAGCATGCCGAAGGTGCTCTGGCAGTGGAGCCCCACGTGGACGCACCGGATGATGATAGCCATCAGCAGCAGGATCACCACGATGCAGCCCACCATGCCCATCTCCTCACCGATGCAGGCGAAGATATAGTCCGCGTGCTTGCTCCGCAGGCCGTTGCCGGCGGTCTGGGTGCCCTGGTAGAGCCCGGTGCCCCACATACGCCCGGAGGACAGGGCCAGCTTGGCCCGGGTGGGCTCCCAGTTGATGCCGTAGCCGGTGGGGTCGATGGCGTCCGGCAGATAGGGGGCCAGGATGCGCTCTTTCTGGTTGTTGGAGAACACGAAGTTCCAGGCCAGGGGGACAGCCAGGGCCAAGGCCGCCGCGCCGAACAGGAACCAGTACAGCTTCACCCCCGCGGCGAACACCATCACCAGGAAGATGAAGAAGAACACCAGCGCGTTGCCCAGGTCGCCGGAAATGACCATGTACAGCGCGAACAGGAACCCCAAATGGGCCACCAGCTGGAACACGGACAGCGGCGAGGACAGCGAGCGGTATTCCTTCAGGTAGGTCAGGTGCTTGGCCGTCAGCACGATGTAAATGACCTTCACCACCTCGGCGGGCTGGATGCCGATGCCGAAAAACCGAAGCCAGGCCCGGTTGCCCGTATCGTCCTCGCTGCCGACCACCGCCAGCAGAAGGATCAGCACCACCTCCGCCACCAGCAGCAGCGGCCACTGATCGGCGAAGATATCCACGTCGATGAGGGTGAACAGGAAATACAGTACGATGCCGATGATCAGCGCGAAGGTCTGCACATATATGTAAGACGCGCCCATGGAGCGGGTGGCGCTGGAGATGGCTACGAGCCCCATGACCGACGCCGCCAGGCACAGGAAAAACAGCAGCATATCCGCCCGCTTGAGAAAGCTGCGGACGTCGGACAGCTTCAGCTTCATGGGTCGGGCCTCCTTTCATGGGTCATATCCGAAACAGTATACCATATAAAATGAGCCGTGGCAACAAGCCGGGCTTTAAGATTCTGTTAAAACAGGCATAAACAAAGAAAACGGGGCGGGACAGATGAACGTACATCAAGGACACAGACAGCGGCTGCGGGACCGGTTTCTGCGCCAGGGCCTGGACGGCTTTGCCGAACACAACGCGCTGGAGCTGCTGCTGTTTTACGCGCTGCCGCGAAAGGACACCAACGAGCTGGCCCACCGGCTCCTGGACGCCTTCGGGACGCTGGACGCGGTGTTTTCCGCGCCGGCGGAGTCGCTGATGAAGGTGAAGGGCGTGGGGGAGAACACCGCCGCGCTGATCCGGCTGGTGCCGGAACTGAGCCGCCGCTGTTCCATCGTCCGGGACGGGGACTGCAAGGCCCTGCCCGACAGCACCGCCGCGGGGCGGTACCTGCTGCCCCGGTTCATGAACTGCCGGGACGAGGTCATGTATATGGTCTGCCTGGACGCCAAGCTGGCTATCCTGGACTGCCGGGAGATCAACCGGGGCGACACGGTCTCCGTGGATGTGAACGTCCGGCGGATCGTGCAGATGGCCCTGGAGAAAAGCGCCACCTATGTGGTCCTGGCCCATAACCACACCAGCGGCCTGGCCCTGCCCTCCAAGGAGGACGTGGCGGCCACCCTCCGGGTCCGGCAGATCCTGGCCCAAGTGGGCGTGACCCTCTCGGACCACATCGTGGTGGCCGGGGACGATTTCGTCTCCATGGCCGACAGCGGCTATATCCCCCTCTGAGGGGGCGGAAAATGCAGTTTTTTCACCATCATGCTGCATCTATTCAAAATGGCGGCGGCCCAAAATGAAAACAACTGGATTATGTTAATTAAAAAATTGAAACTATTTGTTGCTGGACGCGTTTGCAGAATTTGAAGAAATTTCCAATTTTTTAAAACAGCGCGATAGTGTCAGGTCAAAATGGCTGTTGAAATCTCTGTTGAAAGTGTCGATAACTTCCTGCATTATAAATGAAAGTAAATATTATGTAAATTGATTATTTCAACTGTGGTCCGCCGGAAAATGTGGAAAAACAGCGGCTTTGCGGGGCCCGGCCCGTCCGGGCGGGGAGCGGGGATTGGAAGAAAGTGCAGTCTGGCCCCGGCCGTGGGGCTGTGAATTGCAAGTAATAATACTCCACGTAATCGCCAGCCGCCGTTATTTTGTGTTGACTTCCATAAGGGGTGTATGATAAAATACACGGGCACAAGATGTGCTAGTGTAGCTCAGTCGGTAGAGCAGCTGATTCGTAATCAGCAGGTCGCCAGTTCGAGTCTGGCCACTAGCTCCACAAAAAAGCCAGCGGCCCAAAGGGATCGCTGGCTTGCTTTATTATTTTGCGTTTGGCTGCGGCCTGGGCCAATGGGTCAGCCTTACTGGGCTTTTTTCAGCTCGGCTATCTCCTGGCTCATGGCTTTCATGACGGATTTGATGAATACGACCTCGTCCTCCAAAGCGTCCACCCGGCTCTTGGGCGCGAGAGTATCCAGAATATTCTGGTGGCCTTCCGCGAGGATCTGGAATTTCGGCATGACGGCGGCCTCGATGTACGCCATGACGCGGTTTTCCGAGGCGTCGATCTTTGCCTGCGTGCGTTCCTCTGAGGCGGTAACGATCTCCTGGATGAGCTGAATGTCCTGTTTTTCCAGCATGGGCTTCTCCTTTCTGTATGCCTGACCGGGCTTGGCGGCCCGCCTGACCGCCGGACCCGTTATACGGGCATACGGCGCTATCCTTTGAACTAATAGTAGCATCCTATCGGGGCTTGTGCAAGCAGAAATTTTCGCGGGGCGGAACAAAACCGGCAAAAGGGCGGGACCGGGGCCGGGCTGCCGGGGTTTCCCCTTTGGCGGAAATATGCTATAATGCCGTCAAAGGGGGCGGGGATATGTTCGGAAGAGTATTCGACCCGATGAACGGGTTCTGGCGGGGCTTTGCCCGGATCTGCGACATCGTTGGGCTCAGCATCTGCTGGGCGGTCTGCTCCCTGCCGGTGGTCACCCTGGGCGCGGCCACCACGGCCCTTTATGACGCGGTGTACCACGGTGTCCGCAAGGGGGAGTTGGGGGATTACGCCCGCTTTTTCCGCACCTTCCGGGACAGCTTCAAGACCGCTTCCCTGGTCACCCTTCCGGCCCTGGTCCTGGCGGCGGTGCTGTTTTATATGTGGTATGTGGCCTATGCGATGGCCGCCGGCGGCAGCCAGGCCGCCATGGTGTGGCTGTATGCCTGCCGGATATTGCTGCTGGTGCCGCTGGCGGTGTGGCTTTTCGCGCTGTTCACCCTGTCCCGGTTCACCTTTGGGGTGAAGGGCCTGCTGGTCACGGCGGCCCGGCTGGCCGCGGCCCATCTGCCCTCGGCGGCGGTGGTGGCGCTGCTGGTGGAGGAACTGGCGGTGTTCACCTTCCACAAGTGGTTTCTGCCCGTCCTGTTCACCCCGGGTCTGGGTGCGCTGCTGTGCTCGCTTTTCATGGAGCGCATCTTCGCGCCCTATATGCCCGGGGAGGAGCCGGCGGAGGAGGACGGCGGGGAGCAGTAACTTAATAATGTATACGACACACCGCCGCGGACGTTTGGCCCGCGGCGGCGTTTTTATCTGTCTTACACCAGCGTGGGGATCAGCTCCGCCAGCATATGGGCAAGCTGGCTGTGGCCCCTGCGGGACAGGTGCATATGGTCCACGCTGTTGAACTCGCAGGCGGCCGCGTCCAGGAAGTGGGCTCCGGTGAGAGCGGCCGCGTCCTTGAACGCGGCGGCCATGCCCAGGGTCCGCTCCCGGCAGCCCTGGCCCATGGCCGGGTCGAAAAAGCCCTCCCCGATGGGCGGCGGGGCCACGATCAGCACGTTGGGGCCCTTGGCCGGCCAGCAAAGGGTGTTCATGGCCTGGCGGACCAGCCGCTGCATAGCCACGCCCACGGCGGCGGCGGTGCAGCCGAACCGCTCCTTGGAGTCGTTGGTGCCCAGCATGATGACGAGCAGGTCCACCGGCTCATGGCTGATCAGACAGGGGCTTATGTAGTCGATGCCGGCCAGGTCCCCGTGGATGGGATCGTCAAAGACGGTGGTGCGGCCGGAAAGGCCCTCCTCCAAAACGAGGTATTCCTCGCCCAGCAGCGACTGCAGCACACAGGGCCACCGCTCGTCCTCGTTGAAGCGGTCCCCGTGATCGGCGCAGTCGCCGGGGTCGGCGCAGTAGCCGTGGGTGTTGGAGTCTCCGAAGCAGACGATGTGTTTTTTCATGGTTCAGCCTCCGATGGCCGGCAGGCTGGCGGCGGCGGCGGACTGGCCCACCCGGCGGAACTTCTCGTCCGGCAGGGAGGGGCGGATGGCCTCGTTCACGGCGGGGTACTCGTCGGCCAGCACCTCCTTGCACCGGGCCAGGATCAGGTCGCCGCCCTTGCCGCTCATGACCCGGCCCAGCAGCAGCACGTGGCGGAACTTATACAGGTCATAGTACCAGGCCAGCGCGTGGGCCAGATACACCCCGATGGAGTCATAGACCTTCACGGCCCGGGGATCGTCCGCCTCCATGAGCGACTGGACCTCTTTCAGCTTCTGGGCGGGGGACAGGCTCTCGTCCAGCTGGATGCCCGCGGCGGGGGCCAGCTTGATGACCCCGTCCTGGGAGAAGTACTTGACGCCGCAGCCGATGTCGCCGCTCCACTCGTCCCGCATGGCGGCGGGGTTCGTGTCCACGGGCACGAAGGCCAGCTCGTTGAGCCAGCCGGTGATGCACCCGTCGGCGTCCACGTAGCCGGCGGCCTCGCTGGTGCCCATGGCGATGCCCAGCACGTTGGGCTCGCCCAGGCTCATGACCCCCGCCAGGGCCGACACGTCGCCGTCGTTGATGACCGCGTAGGGAACGTTGCCAAAGGTGTCGGTGATGGCCCGGATGTAGATGTCCTTCACCTTGGCGTCGAACAGGTCGTCGGGCACCTGCAAAAACAGGCTTGCCCGCATGGTCCGATTGTTGATGTAGATGCCGGCGGAGGACACGCCCACCGCGTCTACACGGGGCAGATGCGCGGCGGCGGACTTCAGCGCGGAGACGATGCCTTCATAGTGATAGTCCGGGTCGGCGGTGATCTTGGGGTACCAGACCACCTCCTCGGAATACACGCTCTCGCCGTTCATCACGGCGGAGACCTTCCTGTCCGAGCCTCCCGCGTCAAAGCCGATGCGGCAGCCGTCCATATGCCCGCCGATGCGCTGGGGCGCGTCGTTGGCGGCGGGGACCGCGTCCACCCGGACCACCTCAAAGGGATGCTCGAACACATGTGCCATGAAATGGAAGTCGAAATCCTGCCGGCCGCCGTCGGCGTACATGGCTGCAATGGCGTCGCAAACGGCCTTGTTCCCGGCCAGGTAGACCTTGAATCCGCCCTTCATCCACAGCAGGGTCTTGACGATGCGCTCGATGTAGTACACGTCCGCGTCGAACCGGTCCGGCGTGCCGTGGACGCGGGTCTTATACACCGCCATCTGGCCGGAGGCCCGTTCCACCGCGATGTCGAAGGGCTCTTTCGCGGTCTTTAAAAAGGCCTCGTTGAACAGGTTCAGCGGCAGAAAGTCCGGGTCCAGCGGGGGGATGTTTTTGACGGTCACTTCGATGCCGAGATGTTTCATGTGTCCATCCTCCTTGGGAGATTTTTGTAGAAATTCCATAAAGCCATCGTGCTTTTATACCAATAGGCTAACAGTTTTTTCTATAATGTCAAGAGGTATCGCAAAATTATTTTTCTTGACGCGGACAGGGAAAGACAATATCATGGACCCATCAAAGCATATTTTAAAAAGGGGGACTTGCCCGATGGATACGACGAAGCTGCAGAACTGGCGGCAGTGGGCGCAGGGCGAACTGCGCGCCTGCGTGGATTTCTGGCTGGCCCACGGCATGGACGCCGAGCACGGGGGGGTGTACACCTGCCTGGACCGGACGGGACAGATCTACTCCACCGACAAGAGCGTGTGGATGCAGGGCCGGTGCGGATGGACCTTCTCCTATCTGTGCCATGTGTACGGGGCCCGGCGGGAGTGGCTGGACGCGGCGAAAAGCTGCATCGACTTTCTGGAGGACCACTGCATCAACCCGGACGCGGCGGGGCGCATGTACTTCACCGTCACGGCGGAGGGCAGACCTCTGCGCCAGCGGCGGTACTGCTTCTCGGAGGGGTTTTACGCCCTGGCCAACGCGGAGTACTACGGCGTCACCGGGGAAAAGGAGCATCTGGAGCGGGCCCGGCGGGCCTATGAGCTCATCTGGAAGCTGAACCGGGGCCTGATGGCGGACCCCACGGGACTGGGCCCCAAGACCATCCCGGAGACCCGCCGGGGCCGGGCCCTGGCCGACCCCATGATCTATCTGAACATCACCTCCGTCATGCGCCGGGTAGACCCGGAAAACGCCGCCCTGTACGACGAGCGGGCCGCCCTGTGCGCGGAGGACATCTTCAAGTACCACGTCAAGCCCGATCTGCGCTGCACCCTGGAGAGCGTGGACCTGGACGGCACGCCCCGGCTTTACTACACCGAGGGCCGGACCGTCAACCCGGGCCACGACATCGAGTGCGTGTGGTTTCTGCTGGAATATGCCGACCGGATCGGGGATGAGAAGCTCCACGCCGGGGCGGAGAATATCTTCAACTGGGCCATTGAGGCCGGCTGGGACAAGGAGTACGGCGGACTTTTGTACTTCATCGACTGCCTGAAAAAGCCCCCCGAGGCCTATGAACACGACATGAAGCTCTGGTGGCCCCACAACGAGATCCTGATCTCGTCGCTGATGCTGTACCGGGACACCGGGGACGAGAAGTACCTGACCTGGTTCGGCAAGACCGTGGATTACTGCCAAAAGCACTTTGCCGACCCGGACAACGGGGAGTGGTACGGCTACCTGCGCCGGGACGGCCTGCCCACCCAGCCCAGCACCAAGGGCTCCACCTTCAAAGGCCCCTTCCACCTGCCCCGGAGCCTGATCATGTGCGACGTCATGCTGGGCCAGCTTTTGGGAGAGGGACCCGGCGCGTACCCCGCCGCCAAGTGAGGCGCGGGGGCGGTATTTGTAAAATAATCGTGGGCAGCTCTATTGACAAAGGACTTGACATATTGTAGAATTCAACTAGAATTGTCCGTGTTTCACGGCTGAAAATTATTCAAGTTTTAACATTTTAAAAGGAGGAATACCCATGAGCATGAAGAAACTGCTCGCGCTGCTGCTCGGCTTGGCTATGATCCTGAGCCTGGCGGCCTGCGGCGGTCAGACGGCCCCCAAGGCCGAGACCACCCCCGCTGCCGAGGCTGAGGAGGCCCCTGCGGAGGAGCCCGCCGCGGAGGAAGAGCCCGCCGCGGAGGAAGAACCTGCCGCGGAGGAAGAGCCCGCTGCGGAGGAGCCGGCGGAGGAAGCGGAATCGGAGACCGAAACGGAGGAAGAGCCTGTGGAGCCGACCGAGGAAGCCGCCGAGGAGGCCGAGGAGGATTCCCCCGCTGATACGAAGGCCCCCGCCGAGGAGGAGCCTGAGGAGGAAGTGGAGCTTCTGTGGTGGGCGCCGCCCACGTTCATCCAGGACGCGGACGATCCCGCGGGTACTTATGAGGAGAAGCTGGTAGAGGAGTTCAACGAGAGCCATCCGGGGATCACGGTGCGTGTGGAGACCATCGACTTCACGACGGCCAGCGACAAGATCACGACGGCGATCGAGAGCGGAACGGCGGCCGACGTGCTGTTTGACGCGCCTGGGCGCATCATCGAGTACGGCAAGAACGGCAAGCTGGTGCCGCTGGACGATATGTTCACGGACGAGTTTGTGAAGGACGTGGACAACGAGGCTCTGCTGACGAGCTGCCAGGGGGACGGGACGTATTACATGTACCCGATCTCGGCGTCGCCGTTCTACATGGCGATCAACGAGGAGATGTGGGAGGACGCCGGCGCGATGGAGTATGTGAACCTGGAAGGGGACCGCTCCTGGACGACGGAGGACTTCGAGAAGGCGCTGGAAGCGCTGTACGAGGCGGGATATAACCCGGGCGTGCTGTTCTGCAACGGTCAGGGCGGCGACCAGGGAACGAGAGCGTTGATCGCGAACCTGTACAGCGGCAGCGTGGCGGACATGGAGAAGTACACGTTCAACAGCCCTGAGATGATAAAGGGACTGGAGAAGGCGCAGGAATGGCTTGACAAGGGCTGGCTGGGCAACGGCGTAGAGTACAACGGCGGCCAGAGCATAGAGCTGTTCGTGGCTGGGCAGACGAGCTTCGAGCTTTGCTGGGGCACGTCGGCTGCGGGCAACAACGCCGCGACGATGGAGGAGAACGGCGTGACGCCGATCTCGCTGCCGTTCCCGTCTGACGACGGCAAGGCGGAGCTGGAGTACCTGGTGAACGGATTCTGCGTGTTCGACAACGGGGACGAGGCGAAGGCCGAGGCAGCGAAGGAATTCATCAAGTGGATCTGCGACAGCGAGGACAACGTGGTGCGGACGGGCGCGTTCCCTGTGAAGACGAGCATGGGGAACCTTTATCCGGGCGACGCGGAGAAGGAGCTGCTGGCGGAGTTCACGAAGATGTACGGGCCGTACTACAACACGATGGACGGCTTTGCGAACATGCGCGCTCAGTGGTTCGATATGCTGCAGCGGATCACCGACGGCGGTGACGTGACGGAGCTTGCCAATGCTGCGGTGGCGGCCTCTAACGCGGAGCTTGGCATCGTGGAAGAGCCTGCCGACGAGCTGGAGGAAGCTGTTGACGAGCTGGCCGAAGAGGCCGGCGAGGCCGTTGCCGCCGCCGCCATCGAGGCTGCGGCCGCCGTGGTAGACGAGGACGAGCCTGCGGAGGAGGAGCCCGCCGACGAGAGCGACGAGCTGCAGAAGGCCATCGACGAGCTGGAGGAGGATATCGCCGGCGCGTCTGAGAAGTCCGAAGAGGACGACGCCGTTAAGATCGTCGATACGAAGGCCCCCGCCGAGGAGCCCGAGGAGGAAGTGGAGCTTCTGTGGTGGGCGCCGCCCACGTTCATCCAGGACGCGGACGATCCTGCCGGTACTTATGAGGAGAAGCTGGTAGAGGAGTTCAACGAGAGCCATCCGGGGATCACGGTGCGGGTAGAGACCATCGACTTCACGACGGCCAGCGACAAGATCACGACGGCGATCGAGAGCGGAACGGCGGCCGACGTGCTGTTTGACGCGCCTGGGCGCATCATCGAGTACGGCAAGAACGGCAAGCTGGTGCCGCTGGACGATATGTTCACGGACGAGTTTGTGAAGGACGTGGACAACGAGGCTCTGCTGACGAGCTGCCAGGGGGACGGGACGTATTACATGTACCCGATCTCGGCGTCGCCGTTCTACATGGCGATCAACGAGGAGATGTGGGAGGACGCCGGCGCGATGGAGTATGTGAACCTGGAAGGGGACCGCTCCTGGACGACGGAGGACTTCGAGAAGGCGCTGGAAGCGCTGTACGAGGCGGGATATAACCCGGGCGTGCTGTTCTGCAACGGTCAGGGCGGCGACCAGGGAACGAGAGCGTTGATCGCGAACCTGTACAGCGGCAGCGTGGCGGACATGGAGAAGTACACGTTCAACAGCCCTGAGATGATAAAGGGACTGGAGAAGGCGCAGGAATGGCTTGACAAGGGCTGGCTGGGCAACGGCGTAGAGTACAACGGCGGCCAGAGCATAGAGCTGTTCGTGGCTGGGCAGACGAGCTTCGAGCTTTGCTGGGGCACGTCGGCTGCGGGCAACAACGCCGCGACGATGGAGGAGAACGGCGTGACGCCGATCTCGCTGCCGTTCCCGTCTGACGACGGCAAGGCGGAGCTGGAGTACCTGGTGAACGGATTCTGCGTGTTCGACAACGGGGACGAGGCGAAGGCCGAGGCAGCGAAGGAATTCATCAAGTGGATCTGCGACAGCGAGGACAACGTGGTGCGGACGGGCGCGTTCCCTGTAAAGACGAGCATGGGGAACCTTTATCCGGGCGACGCGGAGAAGGAGCTGCTGGCGGAGTTCACGAAGATGTACGGTCCGTACTACAACACGATGGACGGCTTTGCGAACATGCGCGCCCAGTGGTTCGACATGCTGCAGCGGATCACCGACGGCGGTGACGTGACGGAGCTTGCCAATGCTGCGGTGGAGGCTTCCAACGCGGGCATGGCCGGTTAACGGCGTCTATTATATCAGGCGGTTGCCTTATATGCAGTTTTAATGAAGGCCGCCTCCCCGCGCAGGCGGGGAGGCGGTTTCATTTTCAGAGAAGGGAGGATATGTATGGCTCGGAATAACGCTCCCGCTATCCCCGGCGGCAGCCACGCGCTCAAACGGCGCGAGACGCTGACGGCCTATCTGTTCATGCTGCCGGCCCTGTGCTTCTTCGCGGCCTTCGTGGTCCTGCCCATGATCATGGGCGTTGTGACCAGCATGTTCAATTATACTATGAAAAATCCCGTTTCCAAGGAGACGTTCGTCGGTCTGAAAAACTATAGGGACCTGTTTCATGACAGCGTATTTCTGCGCTCCATGGGGAACACGTTCTTCCTGGTGGTAGTCACGGTCCCATCGGTCACGCTGTTTTCTCTGTGGGTCAGCTCCGTGATCTACAAGATGAAGCCGGGCTGGTGTTCCTTTTTCCGGTGCGTGTTCTATCTGCCGGTTGTCACGGGCACCGTGGCGGTGGTGGTGGTCTGGCGTTGGATGTTCGACGGCTACAGCGGCATCCTCAACTATCTGCTGAAGGCGGTGGGCCTCATCGACAGGAACATCCGCTTCCTGGGCGACACGCGCTTTGCCATCTGGTGCATCATAACCATCATGTTCACCACCTATGTGGGCCAGCCCATCGTGCTGTACGTGGCGGCCCTGGGCAACGTGGACCAGTCCCTGGTGGAAGCGGCCCAGGTGGACGGGGCCAACAATATGCAGGTGTTCTGGCGGATCAAGTGGCCCCAGATCATGCCCACCACCCTCTATATCGTAGTCATCACCACCATCAACACCTTCCAGTGCTTCTCGCTGATCCAGCTTCTCACCTCCGGCGGACCGTCGGGCAGCACCAACACGGTGATGTATTACCTCTATCAAAACGCGTTCTCGCTGTACAAATACGGCTATGCCAACTCCATGGGCGTCATCCTTGCCATCGTCATCGCCATACTGAGCGCTATCCAGTTCAAGGTGATGAGCAAGGACGTCTCGTATTGAGGAGGGCGGAAGCATGAAAAGCAGAAAGATCACATTTTACAGATTCATCTCGATCCTGCTGCTGGCGGTGATCGCCTTCACGTTCATCTTTCCCTTTTACTGGATCCTGACCGGCTCTCTGAAACGGCAGAACGTAGCCATCAAGCTGCCGCCGGAGTGGTTCCCGCTGCACCCCACGCTGGAGAACTTCCAGAAGCTGTTCAGAAACCCGGCGGGGAACTGGATGTTCAACACGGTGTTCATCTCCCTTTGCAGCATGATCCTGGTGTGCGTCACCGCCTCCATGGCGGGGTACGTGCTGGCGAAAAAGCGATTTTACGGCCGGGCCGTGGTGTTCAGCCTGATCATCTGCGCCATGGCGCTGCCCAAGCAGGTGGTGCTGGTGCCGCTGGTGCGGATCATGGCGCGGCTGAAGCTGGCGGACACGCTTTGGGCCGTGATCCTGCCCACGGTGGGCTGGCCCTTCGGCGTATTTTTGATGAAGCAGTTTTCCGAAACGGTCCCCACGGAGATCCTGGAGGCGGCCCGCATCGACGGGGCGGGGGAGGTCCGCACGTTCCTGCGGGTGGTGTGTCCCATCATCAAGCCCGCCTTCGGCGCGCTGGCTATCTTCACCTTCATCAACACGTGGAACGACTATTTCCTGCAGCTCATCATGCTCCAGTCCCGGGCCAATCTGACTATCTCCCTGGGCATCGCCACGCTGCAGGCGGAGTTCGCCACGAACTATGGCCTGCTGATGGCCGGGGCTGCGCTGGGAGCTGTGCCGATCGTGACGGTGTTCCTGGTGTTCCAAAAATTCTTCACCCAGGGTATCACCATGGGTGCGGTGAAAGGATGATAGAAATATGCAGATCTATGTTACCAATGATTACGAGGCCATGAGCCGCCGGGCGGCGGCCGTCATGGCGGCCCAGGTCATCGCCAAGCCCGACTGCCTGCTGGGCCTGGCTACCGGCTCCACGCCGGTGGGGCTGTACCGGGAGCTGGCCGCCGGCTGCGCGGCGGGGGATCTGGACTTCTCCCATGTCCGGACCGCGAATCTGGACGAGTACGCGGGGCTGGACGGGACCCACGACCAGAGCTATCGGTACTTCATGAACAAGAACCTCTTCGACCACATCAACATCGACAAGGCCAACACCCATGTGCCCAACGGCAAGGCCCCGGACCTGGAGGCGGAGTGCCGCCGGTATGAGGCGCTGCTGAAGGAGCTGGGCCCGGCGGATATGCAGCTGCTGGGCATGGGCCACAACGGCCACATCGGCTTCAACGAGCCGGCGGACGCCTTCATCGCGCCCACCCATGTGGTGGAGCTGACCGAATCCACCATCAACGCCAACGCCCGGTTCTTCGCGGACCGGGAGGAGGTGCCCAAAAAGGCCCTGACTATGGGCGTGGGGGCCATCATGCGGGCGAAGAGGATCCTGATGGTAGTCAGCGGCGCGGACAAGACCGCCGCCGTGAAGGCCGCCTTCGCCGGGCCCATCACCCCCCGGATGCCCGCCTCCATCCTGCAGCTGCACCCGGATGTGGTGCTGGTAGGCGACCAGGCGGCCCTGGCGGGCCTGCTGGAGACGGGGGTGGCGGTATGCGGCTGACCGGCGGGCGGGTATTCGACCCGCAAAAGGGCTTCGTTCTCCGGGACCTGTGCCTGGAGGGGGAGACCATCGTGCCCGACAGCAAGGGGGAGACAGTGGACGTGTCCGGCTGCTGGATCATCCCGGGGCTGACGGACCTGCACTTTCACGGCTGCATGGGCGCGGACTTCTCCGACGGGGACCCCGCCGGGCTGCAGACCATGGCCGACTATGAGCTGAGCCGGGGCGTGACCCAGTTCTGCCCGGCGGGCATGACGCTGGACGTGCCCCAGCTGGAGAAGATATGCCGGACCGCGGCGGAGCATAAAAAGCACGCCGTGTCCGGGTCCGACCTGGTGGGGGTGAACCTGGAGGGGCCGTTCCTGTCCCAAGCCAAGAAGGGCGCGCAAAACGGCGCCTGGATACGGGACCCGGACCCGGAGCTGCTGCTGCGGCTGAAGGAGCTGTCCGGGGGGCTGGTAAAGCTGGTGAGCCTGGCCCCGGAGGCCCCGGGGGCCGTGGACTTCATCCGCCGGGTGAAGGACCAGGTGACGGTCAGCGTGGCCCACACCGCCTGCAACTACGACCAGGCCCTGGCGGCCTTCGACGCGGGCGCGAAGCAGGCCACCCACCTCTTCAACGCCATGAATCCCTTCGCCCACCGGGAGCCCGGCCCCGTGGGGGCCGCGTCGGACTCCGACTGCCGGGTGGAGCTGATCTGCGACGGGGTCCACATCCACCCCGCCGTCATCCGGGCGGTGTTCAAGCTGTTCGGCAGGGATCGGGTCATCATCATCAGCGACTCTCTGCGCGCCTGCGGTATGCCCGACGGCCAGTATGAGCTGGGCGGCCAGGACATCTTCGTGAAGGGCCCTCTGGCTACCCTGGCCGACGGCACCATCGCCGGGTCCATCACCGACCTGATGGGGGGCATGGTCCGGGCCGTGGGCTTCGGCGTCGACCTGCACACGGCCGTCACCGCCGCGGCGGTGAATCCCGCCAAGGCCCTGGGCATCTATGACCGCTACGGCAGCCTGGAGGCGGGCAAGATCGCCAACATCGTGGCGCTGGGGCCGGACCTGTCCCTGCGCTCGGTCATTTTCCACGGCAAGACCCTTACAAAATAACAGCAAGATCCCCAGGACCCTGGCTCTTACGAGCCGGGGTCTTGCTGTGTCTCCCATATTTTCCAGAATTTTTGTAATTTTTTTGTTATTTATACTTGTTTTTTGTAATTTTTGTAATATAATATATTTTACACCCCATTATACAGCGGGCGAGAAGCGGAAGCGAGAGGGAAGGGGGCGAGGCGCATGCCCACCCAATGGAAGCGGTCCCCGGAGGAGCTGCACAAGACATATGTAGCCAACACGGAGGCGTTTTACAAGATCGCCGGACGGGGCCTGGCGGGGCAGATGGACGACTTTTGCGTGTCCTGCGCGCTGCAGCTGTTCTCCCACAGCGCCAGTCTCACCGAGGAGCACGCCGAGGCGGTGAACGCCCTGTACTCCAAAGGCCGGCCCCAGCCCAAGTGGCTTTTGTGGGCGTTGACCACGGCGGTCAGCAAGCAGACCGCCTTTCTGCCGCCGCTGTTTTTCTGGTCGCTGACGGAACAGGACGTCCAGCGGGGCACAGACTGCTCCCGGGTGTTCATCCGAATGCTGACAAACATCCTGCTGTGCCTGGCGGCGGTGGACGACGACGTGACCTACGCCGAGGCGGAGTACATCACCGAGTGCGCGGACAAGCTGACTGCCCTGTGCGACAGCGCGGGGGTGAAAAAGAGCAAGCCGGGCCTGCGGGCGGCGGATTTCGTCACCAGCGCGGAGCCCTCGTTCCTGGAAAAGAACCCGCCCCGGGCGGCGGGCCAGACCGGCCCCACCCAGGGCCAGGCGGGGGACAAGCCCCCGGCGGAGGCGTCTCCGGCCCCGGAAAAGCCCGATCTGGACCAGCTCATGGCGGAGCTGGACGGCCTGGTGGGGCTTGAGCAGGTGAAAAAAGACGTCAAGAGCATGATGAACCTGGTGAAAGTCCGTCAGCTCAGGAAGGACGCGGGCCTGCCCGTGCCGCCTTTGAGCCTGCACATGGTATTCATGGGCAACCCCGGCACCGGCAAGACCACCGTGGCCCGGCTCATAGGCGGGCTGTACGCCGCCATCGGGGCCTTGAGCAAGGGCCAGTTGGTGGAGGTGGATCGGTCCGGCCTGGTGGCGGGCTATGTGGGGCAGACGGCCATCAAGACCCAGGAGGTCATATCCTCCGCGCTGGGCGGGGTGCTGTTCATCGACGAGGCCTACTCTCTTGCCAGCGGCGGGGAGAACGACTTCGGCCGGGAGGCCATCGAGACGGTGCTGAAGGCCATGGAGGACCACCGGGACGAGCTGGTGGTGATCGTGGCGGGCTACACGGGACCCATGGAACGGTTTTTGAGCTCCAATCCGGGCCTGGAGAGCCGGTTCAACAAGTACATCTTCTTTGAGGACTACGACGGGGACCAGCTCAACGCCATCTTCCATCTCCAGTGCAAGAAAAACGGCTACGAGCTGGACCAGGAGGCGGAGGCCTATTCCAAGGAGTTCTTCACCGGGCTTTACGAGGGCCGGGACGAGAACTTCGGCAACGGCCGGGACGTGCGAAACCAGTTCGAGGACATGGTGGTCCGCCAGGCGGATCGGGTGGCGGCCATGGAGGCCCCCTCCAAGGAGGATCTGGTCCGCTTCACCAAGGCGGATTTTCTGCCGGAGGAAACGACTGACGGCATAAAGTAAAGCCTCCCTCTGACGAGGGAGGTGGCGCGCCCGCCAGGGCGCGACGGAGGGAGAGATATTTAAATTTTTCTCTCCCCCAGTCACCGCCTGACGGCGGCGACAGCCCCCTCGTCAGAGGGGGCCCAAGAAACGGTCAAGGATCGAACAACTATGGCTGATAAACATCTGGGCATATACATCCACATACCTTTCTGCGCCTCCAAGTGCGGATACTGTGATTTCTACTCCCTGGCGGGGTGCGACAAGCGCATGGGCAAGTACCAGGACGCGCTGCTGCGCCACATCAAGGAGGCGGAGAGCGCCATGGCTCCGTACTATATCGACACGGTCTACTTCGGCGGCGGCACCCCCAGCTACTACGGGGCCAAGCGGCTGATGGAGGTGTTCAACGCCCTGAAACGGGCGGGGAAGGTGCTCAAGAGCGCGGAGGTCACGGTGGAGTGCAACCCGGACAGCGTTTCCCGGCACGATCTGGCCCTGATGAAAAAGGAGGGCGTCAACCGCATCTCCCTGGGGGTCCAGTCCGCCAGCGACGACCTTTTGAAGATCATCGGCCGCCGGCACAACTTCACCCAGGTGAAAAAGGCGGTGAAGCTGATCCGGGCGGCGGGCTTCGACAATCTGAGCATCGACCTCATCTACGGCCTGCCCAACCAGACCAAGGCCGACTGGGCCGAATCCCTGGCTAAAGCCCTGGACCTGGAGCCGGAGCATCTGAGCTGCTACGGCCTGAAGCTGGAGGAGGGAACGCCCATGTACGACCAGTACAAGGACAGCCCCGTCATCCCCACCGACGACGAGCAGGCGGATATGTACCTTTACACCGTGGAGACGCTGCAGCACTACGGCTATCAGCAGTATGAGGTGTCCAACTTCGCCCGCCGGGGCAAGGTCTGCCGGCACAACATGAAGTACTGGGACCTGGAGGACTACCTGGGCTTCGGCCCCGGGGCCCATTCCTGCATGGGAAACACCCGCTTCAGCTTTGTTCGGAGCCTGGCCGGGTACATCGGCGGCGTGATGGGCGGCGGGGACATCCTGGACGAGTATGAGAAGCTGGACGAGCTGGACCGGGCGGCGGAGTACCTGATGCTGGGCATGCGCCGGGGCCGGGGCATCTCCCAGGAGGAGTATCACAGGATCTACCGCAGCGACTTCGCCCCCATCGAGGCGTTGCTGCAGGAATATGAGAAGGACGGCTGGACGAAGAAATTCGACGGCCGGTGGTGCTTCACCCCCCAGGGCTTTTTGCTGTCGAATATTTTGATCGGCTCTCTGTGGGAGGCCCAGGCGGAGCACCGCATCAGCGGTAACCCCTGGATCGAGGAGAGTTTGGAGATGGACGTGGGCGAGCTTACCGAAGCTTCCGGCGGCCTGCGGATATGAGAGAGAAAGAGGAGGTCATGGCGCATGGACGAGCGCAAATTTGAAAACGGACCTGACCGGCGGCCTCAGAGCGGGATCACCCCCTCCCGGCGGGCCCGGGCGGCGGCCCGGCAGAGCCAGGCCGCGCCCCGGTCCGGGGTGTCGGGCGTGTGGATGAAGGTGCTGATCCCCGTGGCGGCGGTGATGCTGGTGGTGGTGATCGTGCTGGCCGTGGGCTTCACCTACGCCGACCGGGTCTCACGGCTGACTACCATCTATCCCAACGTGTCCGTCAACGGCGTGTTCGTGGGCGGCATGACTATGGACGAGGCTGCGGCGGCCCTGGGGGACGACCCGGACCGATATGACAACGCCTCTGTTACGGTGGAGTTTCCCACCGGCGAGAGTCTGACCGTCACCGCCCAGCAGCTTGGCCTGAAGCCCGCCGACGGCGCCGATCTGGCCCGGGCGGCCTACGGCTACGGCCGGGGCGGCAGCATGCTGTCCAACCTGATGGCCTACCGTACCTGCAAGACCGAGCCGGTGGACATGGCGGTGGACCAGGCGGCCGCCGTCATCGACGAGCAGATCATCGCGGGACTGGTGCAGCCCGTGGCGCAGCAGGTGGACGCGAAGATGCGCGTCACCGACGTGCAGATCAGCCCCGAGAACGTGACCGTGAAGAAAAATTCCGGCACCACCTGCGTGGACGCCGCCGCGGTCACGGAGATGATCCGCGCCGCCTTTGAGGCGGAGGATTACGGCACCATCCAATATGAGCTGCCGGAGGCCGGCACGGTGGACGGCAGCCAGGAGCAGGCGCGGGATGTTGACGAGCTGCTCCAGTTGATATATGATAAGGTATATGTGGAGCCGGCGGACGCTTACTATGACGAGGCGGCCAACACGGTGGTGGACGCCGTCCGGGGCGTGAGCTTCGACAAGGACCAGGCCGCCAAGCTCTGGAACGAGGCCGACGAGGGCGAGATAGTGACTATCCCCCTGGTCTTTGAGGAGCCGGAGGTCACCGCCGAGCAGGTGCGGGCTACCCTCTTTGCGGACGTGCTGGCGGAAAAGAGCACCTCTCTGGCCGGGTCCACCTCCGCCCGCATCAACAACATCTCCCTGGCGGCGGCGTCCATGAACGGCGTCGTTCTCCAGCCGGGGGAGGAGTTCGACTACAACGCCTGTCTGGGCCAGCGGACCGAGGCCAAGGGCTATCAGTCCGCCGGGGCCTTCTCCAACGGCGAGCACGTGGAGAGCATCGGCGGCGGCATCTGCCAGGGCAGCTCCACGCTGTACTACTGCGCTTTGAAGGCCAACCTGTCCATCACCGAGCGGTGGTGCCACCAGTTCGTGGTGGCCTATCTGCCCCGGGGCCTGGACGCCACGGTCAGCTGGGGCTGGCCGGACTTCAAGTTCGTCAACTCCCGGACCTATCCCATCAAGCTGGAGGCCTGGGTGGCGGACGGCTATCTGACTATCCGCATCATGGGCACGGACGTGGACGGGTCCTATGTGGAGATGACTAACGAGACCTGGGAGGATTCCGAGCACTATTACGCCAACTCCTATCGGAACGTCTATGACGCCAACGGCAACTTGATCAGCTCCCAGAAGGAGGCTTACAGCTGCTACGATAAGGAGGAGGTCGTCGCCGCACGGAAGGCGGCGGAGAAGGCGGCCCAGGAGGCCTCCAGCCAGCAGGCGGCCACGGACAGCTCCGCGGCTCCCCCGGTCATCGACCAGCAGTTCGCGGAGCCCGTCACGGACCCCGCCGTCCCCCCGGAGGGCGAGATATACGGCTGAACAATAATTCACTTCTTAGGAGAACGTCATGAGCACAGGTAAGTTTTACATCACCACCCCCATCTACTACCCCTCTGACAAGCTGCACATCGGCCACGCCTACTGTACCGTGGCCGCCGACGCCATGGCCCGGTATAAGCGGCTTTGCGGCTATGACGTGCTATTTTTGACCGGCACCGACGAGCACGGCCAGAAGATCGAGGACAAGGCCAGAGAGGCGGGGATCACCCCCAAGCAGTTCGTGGACAGGATCGTCACCGGGGAGCGGGGCGTGCTGGACCTGTGGAAGCTCATGAACATCTCCAACGACCGCTTCATCCGCACCACGGACGAGTACCACGTCAAGGCCATCCAGCGCATCTTCCGCCGGATGTACGACAACGGGGACATCTACAAGGGCAAGTACGTGGGCAAATACTGCAAGCCCTGCGAGAGCTTCTGGACCGAGAGCCAGCTCGTTGACGGCAAGTGTCCCGACTGCGGCCGGGAGGTGGTGGACGCCGAGGAGGAGGCATACTTCTTCCGGCTGAGCAAATACGCCGGCCGGGTGCAGGACCTGCTGGAGAACACCGATTTCCTCCAGCCCCGCAGCCGTGTCAACGAGATGGTGAACAACTTCATCAAGCCCGGCCTGGAGGACCTGTGCGTTTCCCGCACCAGCTTCACCTGGGGCATCCCGGTGGACTTCGATCCGGGCCATGTGGTGTACGTGTGGATCGACGCGCTGTCGAACTACATCACCGCCCTGGGCTTTGACAACGACCAGTATCAGGACTATGAGAAATACTGGCCCGCGGACGTGCATTTCGTGGGCAAGGAGATCGTTCGGTTCCACTCCATCATCTGGCCGGCCATGCTCATGAGCATGGGCCTGCCCCTGCCCAAGAAGGTCTACGGCCACGGCTGGCTCAACTTCGGCGGGGAGAAGATGTCCAAGAGCCGGGGCAACGTGGTGGACCCCTATATCCTGGCGGAGAAGTTCGGCGTGGACGCGCTGCGGTTTTTCATGCTGCGGACCTTCCCCTTCGGCTCCGACGGCAACTTCACCAACGAGCTGCTCATCCAGACCATCAACACCGACCTGGCAAACGACCTGGGCAACCTGGTCAGCCGGACCACCGCCATGGTGGGCAAATACTTCGGCGGCCGCCTGCCCGCGGGCAGCGATAAGTGGGACCGGCCCACGGCGGAGGACAAGGACCTGACCGCCATGGCCTCCGGCCTCCGGGACCGCTACGAGGCGGAGATGGAGGCGTTCCAGTTCCAGAACGCCCTGGAGGAGATATTCAAGGTCATCCAGCGGGCCAACAAGTATATCGACGAGAACGCCCCCTGGACCTTGGCAAAGGACATGGCCGCCAACGGCCCCCGTCTGGCCCATGTGCTGTATGAGCTGCTGGAGGCCACCCGCATCTGCGGCATTTTGCTGACGCCCTTCATGCCGGAGAGCATGGAAAAGCTCTTTGCCCAGATCGGCGCGGACGAGACGGTACGCACCTGGTCCAGCGCGGCGGTATGGGGCGCGCTGCCCGGCGAGGCCGCCCCGGTGAAGGGGGAGAACCTGTTCCCCCGCATCGACATGGAAAAGGAGCTGGCGGAGCTTGCCAAGCTCCAGGCCCCGGCGGAGCCGGACATCGAGCTGGAGCCCCAGAGCCAGGAGCAGGTGGATTTTGACACCTTCTGCAAGAGCGACTTCCGGGCTGTGAAGGTCAAGGACTGCCAGCCGGTGAAAAAGAGCGAAAAGCTCCTTTGCTTCACCCTGGACGACGGCACCGGCGCCGACCGGCAGATCCTCTCCGGCATCGCCAAGTGGTATAAGCCCCAGGACCTGATCGGCAAGACCCTGGTGGCTATCGTGAACCTGCCGCCCCGGAAGATGATGGGCCTGGCCTCCAACGGTATGCTCATCTCCGCCGTCCACAGGGAGAAGGGGGAGGAGAAGCTGAACCTGCTCATGGTGGACGACGCCATCCCCGCCGGCGCGAAAATGTGCTGACGTCGCCGCGGCGTACGCTAAGCTCCGCTGGCGCAGGCGCCAGCATCCGCTCGCTCCCGCGCTCCTACTTTCCCCACGGGAAACGCTGCGCTGGTTTCCCGCGGGGGCCCCAGGTATAAACCGAACGTCCCTCCCATAGTCTTGTAAAAAGGATATGGGAGGTTTTTTCATGGCCTATGAGCAGAGCAGCACGTCGCCCCAGCCCCACAAGCTGACGCTGGACGACCGCCGAAAGCTGTGGGTGAGCGGCGTGCAGGAGGTAGAGAGCTTCGACGAGGGCGAGGTGGCGGTGCAGACGGTGAAGGGTCTGCTGTACGTCCGGGGCCAGGGCCTGAAGGTGGAGAAGCTGGAAAAGACCGCCGGCGAGCTGACTATCTCCGGCCAGGTGGGGAGCCTGGAATACAGCGACCTGGACGGCCGGGGCGGGTTCTGGTCCCGGCTGCTGAAATAATGGCCCTCCCCGCGCTGATACAGCTTTCGGAGGCGGGCTGGTCCGTGCTGCTGGGGGCGGGCCTCGCGCTGGTGTACGATCTGCTGGGCGGGGCCCGGGACAGCCTGGGCCTGCCGGCCTGGGCCGGGGACGGGCTGTTCGCCTGTGTGGCGGCGGCCGCGCTGTTTTTGGAGGGCATGGCCAGCCTGGAGGGCCGGCCCCGGCTGTATATGACCCTGCTGGCCCTGCTGGGGCTGGCGCTGTGGCGGGCCGGGGCGTCCCCGGTGACCCGCCCCGCCTGCGGGCGGATGTGGGCCTGGACCGCAAAAAAAGCGGCGCTTGTGGCGGAGCCGATCCACCGGGGCGGGGCTGTTTTCAAAAAAAATATAAAAAAGGTCTTTTCAAACGGCCGGAAAAGGTTTACAATAATAGTTACACATTGGAAACAAACCCTCCGAAAGCGGAAAGGAGGCCGAGGCCATGAAGCTTCGACGGGCCAGTTGGCTGACGCTGCTGGTGGTGGTCGGGCTGATCGCGTACGCCTGTATCGCCCTGATGAATATGCGGACCAGAGTGTCCGACGCCAACGAGACAGAGGCGGAGCTGCGCAAGGAAGTGGAGCAGATCCAGGAGACCAACGCCGCCCTGCAATACGCCATCGACCACCGTTACGACGACAAGACCATCGAGGACATCGCCCGGGATAAGCTGGGCCTGGTCATGCCGGACGAGAAGATCTTCTACGACAGCGGACAATAAAAAATCAAGTCCCCTTCGGGACTTGTTTTTTTATTGCTGATTTGATCTGCGCCTGCGGGCGCGAACGCTGCGAGGCTTGAGGCGTTAGGCCCGGGACAGCGCCCGGGCTCTGTTTTGCAGACGGGACTCCGCCCCGGCGCCCAGCTCCCTATAGGTCCTTAGGATCAGCGCGGCGGCGATCAGGAAGGTGAGGGCGTCGGACACGGGCATGGAATAAAGCACCCCGTCCAGCCCGAAGAACCGGGGCAGCAGCAGCGCCAGCCCCACGCCGAACACGATCTCCCGCACCATGGACAGCACTGTGGAAGCCAACGCCTTGCCCATAGCCTGCAGGAAGATGAAGCAGGCCTTGTTCACGCAGGCGAAGATCACCATGCAGAGATAGACGCGGAAGGAGCGGAGGGCGAAATCGGTGTAGTAGGCGCTCTCGTTGGCCGCACCGAAGATGGCGATGAGCTGCCCGGGGAAGCACTCCACGATGATGAGAGCCACAGCGCCTACGGCGGCCTCTGCTGCCAGCAGCCGGGTGAAGAGGCTCCGCACCCGGCCCTTGAGGCCCGCGCCCATGTTGTAGCCCGCAATGGGGATGCACCCGGCTGCCATGCCCACCACGATGGAGATGACGATCTGGAAGAACTTCATCACGATGCCCACCACCGCCATGGGGATCTGGGCGTACTGGGCCTGGCCGAATACGGCGTCCAGCGCGCCGTATTTGCGCAGCATGTTGTTGATGGCGGCCATGGATGCCACCAGAGAGATCTGAGACAGGAAACTGGTGATGCCGAGAGTCAGGGTACGTCCGGCGATATGCTCGTCCACACAATAGTCGCTCTTTGTCGGGCGGACCAGCCGCATCCGCAGCAGGTACCACACTGCCAGCACTGCCGTGACCACTTGGCCCAGCACCGTGGCTGCCGCCGCGCCCATCATGCCCCAGCGGAAGCCGAAGATGAACACCGGGTCCAGGATGATGTTGAGCGCTGCCCCCGCCAGGGTGGACGCCATGGCGAACTTGGGGGAGCCGTCCGCCCGGATGATGGGGTTCATGGCCTGGCCGAACATATAAAAGGGCACGCCCAGGGTTATCCAGAAGAAGTACTCCTGAGAATACCGAAAGGTCTCATCGTTGACCGTGCCGCCAAACAGCGCGATGATGGGGTCCGCGAAGATAAGATACACCGCGCACAGCGCGACGCCGCTCGCTACCGTCATAACTACGGCGTTTCCCACGCTCTTTCGGGCGCCTGCTGTTTCATTCTTGCCCAGGCTCAGGCTCACAAAGGCGCAGCAGCCGTCCCCGATCATCACGGCAACGGCCAGGGCGATGACCGTCAGGGGGAACACCACCGTATTGGCGGCGTTGCCGTAGGAGCCCAGATACGCAGCGTTGGCGATGAAGATCTGGTCCACGATGTTGTAAAGCGCGCCCACCAGCAGGGAGATGATGCAGGGCACGGCGTACTTTCCCATGAGCTTTCCAATGGGCGCGTCGCCCAGGAAACGGTTTGATCCTTTTTCCATTTTGACTTCCTTTCACGCATAAAAAAACAACGTGGGCACGCAACCGGGTTTACGCAGTTCGTGCTACACGTTGTATTTTTATTGTATCCGCCGGACGCGGCCGGCGTCAAAGGCGATCTTGCACAAAAATCGGCAACGTCATGGCTGGCAGTTTTCGCCCATGACGCTCGGCTTCCGCGAGGCTCATCCCCGCCGGATATTGGCGGAGATGTCCTCCAGCGCGGCGGCGGCCTCCGCGGAGCACCGGCCCCGCCGGGCCAGGTCCGCCAGGCTCACCATGCCCACCAGCCTGCCTCCGTCTGTGACCGGCAGGCGGCGTATCTGCTCTTTTCCCATGGCGGCGGCGGCCTGGGCCGCGTCGTCGCCGGGCGCGCAGGTCAGGATGCCCCGGGTCATGATCTCCCGGAGCATGGTGTCCGTGGGGTCGTAGTCCATGGCGATGCACCGGGTCACGATGTCCCGGTCCGTCACCAGCCCCCGCAGCCGCCCCTCGTCGTCGCACACCGGCAGAGCGCCCAGGTTGTGCCGCTTCATGAGCCGGGCCGCCGCTGTCACCGGCTCCCGCTGGTTGACGGAAACGACCCGGCCCGTCATGATATCCGATACTTTCATTTTTTGCCCCCTTGTGGTATGATGGATGAGCGCGGACGTGTCCGCCGCTATGTACCGGGGCGCGGGTATAGTATCAGTATGTCCGTCCGGCGGCCGGTCTATACGCCTATCCGTGCGGCCAGGGCGGGTCCTACCGCGTCAGCGAAAAGCTCCGCCGCCGTGACGGCCTCGGCCAAGGTGTTGCCCGCCGCGCCGATCTCCATCAGCACGCTGCCTCGGGTCAGCTGCTGGTTGTAGCGATAGCTGCTCACCAGGGTGGGCCGCATGAGGTGGGGGTATTTTTCCTCCGCCAGACCCTGCAGGCTCAGCGCGAGAGCCAGATTGTCCCGCCAGTGGGGGTGCTCCAGATTGGCGTCCGTGCCGATGACGAACATGATCTGGGCCGCGTCTTTTGCCGCGCCGCCGGCGACGGGCCGGTACATGAGCTCGTCATCGCCCAGCGCGTCCCGGTGCAGGTCGATGACCATGGCGATGCCGGGGTACTGCGCCAGATGCTGGCGGATGGCCTGCTCGCAGCGGGTGTATGAGCCGTTGTAGCTGGGCCAGTCGTAAAGCTCCGTGTCCAGCAGCACCCGGAGCCCCTGCTTTTCCAGCGCGGCCGCCAGGGCCCGGCCCACCTGGATGACCGTGTGGCCGGTGTCCGTGGTCCGATAGTCCGCCGTGGCCTGGTACTGGTCGTCCCCGTCGGGGGTGAAGGCCTCCGTGCCGTGGGTATGTATGATGAGGATCTGATAGCCCTCTCCCGGCAGGGATATGGCCGGGTCCCGGCCCAGCAGGGCCTGCCCGTCGGACACGGCGTAGTCCGTGTCGTTGTCCAGCGGGTCCGTCCAGGTGATGGTGGTGGGCACCACCCGCGCCGCCGGCTCCCACAGCTCCACAGCGGCCGGGACCGCCTGGGCGGGAGCGTCCTCCGCTGCCGGCTCCGCCGAGGGCGTGGGCTCCGGCGTGGGACTGGCCTCCTCCGCCGGGGACGGCGGGACGGCAGGCCTGGCGGAAGCCGTGGGCCTGGGAGCGCCGGTGGGTCTGGCGGAAGCCGTGGGCGCGGCGCTGGGCGGCTGGGTCAAAGACGGGGCCAGCTCCGCCGGCTTGGCGGTGGACGCCAGCTTGGCAGTGGGCCGTGGGTCCCCGGTGGGGGACGGCCCGACGGTCTGTTCGGCGGTCTGGCCGGAGAGGCTCTGCCAGGGGATCTGGCCCCCTGGGGCCGCCGGGATCGCCCCGGACAGCACGCCCAAAAACAGAAAACAGACAAGCAGCAGCACGACGGAAGCGATTTTGAACCTCAACGGAGTGCCCCCCTTTCCTGTGCATGGAGAGATGGACGCACGGATGTGCGTATCATTGAAATATATGCGCCAGGTCCCGGAGATATTCCTGAAAAATGAAAGAAACTCTAAAAAAATGAAAAAGGAGAAAACATAAAATGACAGTGACCTATACACCCAGAGGCGTCTGCTCCCGGCAGATGAAAGTGGAGGCGCAGGACGGCGTCATCAAAAGCGTGGAAGTGGTGGGGGGATGCAACGGAAATCTCCAGGGAATCTCCCGCCTGGTGGTGGGCATGCGGGTGGAAGACGCCATATCCCGGATGGAGGGCATCGACTGCAACGGCAAGGGAACTTCCTGCCCGGATCAGTTGGCGCAGGCCCTGAAACAGTTAACATAATTTGAAAGAAAAATTTCGTTTTTGTAGACATAATCTTCCAACGCGCCGGTGGGACCGGGCAGATTTATTGGAAATTTCTGTCGAATTATTGGACACCCACTAAATTTTTCCAATTGCTCGACCACAAGATATCGAACATTTTTTCGCATTTTTACAGGAAATCACCACAAGAAGTTGTGCGATTGTTACAATTTCCAATTTAAAATGCTCTGATTTTTGCATAATGCCGATTGTTTTGGAGGTTTTCTTTCCGATATAATATAGGTACCAAAAATGAATGCTAGCCAGGAATTACTTGCATTTTGGTTACAATAACTTTCATTTTGGTATCTGTGGAAGGAGGCAGCCCAAGTGAAAAGTCGGTTATTGGCAAAGATAGCGGCGGTCATCTGCGCGGTCTGCCTTGCTGTGGGTGTGATGAGCCAGACGGTGTTCGCCGGGGACGCGGAGCGGGCCGGCGGCGCGTATCACGCGGAGCTGCCCCAGGCCACGTTCGTGGTCATGGGGGCCGAGGGCGAGATGAACACGCCTCTGCCCGCCACGGACAATCGCCAGAGCCTGCCGCTGTATCTGGGCGGAGCGCAGGTGGGCGCGTGCATGATGGTGAACGGCGAGCCCTATGTGGGCGTGGAGGCGTTCTGTCGGGCCCTGGGCCTGTCGGGCCAGATGCAGGACAACGGCATGGCCGTGTCCCTGGCCGTGGACGGCGCGGTGCTGTATGCCCAGTTGGGACAGGCTTATTTCACCTGCAATGACCGTTACCTCTATCTTGAAAACGGCGCGCAGACCATCGACGGCGCGGTGGCGCTGCCGGTGGAGGACCTGGTCAAGTGCCTGGGGCTGACGGCCTATTGGGACCGGGCGGCCTGGACGCTGACCGTGAACGGCACGGTGGTGACGCCGATGCCCTCCGGCGAGAACTATTACGACGAGAGCGACGTGTACTGGCTCAGCCGCCTTATTTACGCCACCGTGGGCGAGCGGTCCCTGGAGGATCAGGTGGCTGTGGGCAGTATGTGCGTCAACCGGGTGGGCAACGCCGCCTTCCCCGGGCAGAACAACATCTATGACGTGATCTTCGCGAAGAACCAGTTTGAAGTGGTTGCCAACGGCATGATCTATGTGGAGCCGGACGCCATGTCCACCCTGGCGGCCAAGCTGGCCCTGGAGGGGTGCGATCTGGTAAACGGCGCGTCCTATATGTCCGTGGGCGACATGGGCGCGGGCTACCAGTGCGTGGCCCAGGTGGACGGGCTCAGTTTCTACAACGCCGCTTGAAAGGCTCCGGGGCCTATGGTATACTGGCCCCAAGGCGTGACAAATGAACAGACGGAAAGGACGCGCCGGCCGGCGCGTCCTTTTTCAAGGAGAAACGTATGGAAAAGATCATCCGGGAGGGCCTGCGGGAGCTGGGCGTGCCGGCCACGGAGGAACAGATCGGGACCCTGGCGGCCTATGGCGCACGGCTTTTGCAGGCCAACGAGACCACCAACCTGACGGCCATCCGGGACGCCGCCGGCGCGGCCCGGCTGCACTTTTTGGACAGCGCGGCCCTGCTGGGCCTGGCGGACTTTTCCGGGCATCCGGCGGTGGCGGACGTGGGCTCCGGGGCGGGCTTTCCCGGTGTGCCGCTGCGTATCCTGCGGCCGGACATCCGGCTCACCTGCGTGGACAGCGTGGGCAAGAAGATGGATTTCGTCCGCCAGAGCTGCGCCGCGCTGGGGCTGGAGGACGTGACGTGCCTGTGGGCCCGGGCGGAGGAGATGCGGGACGAGCGTGAGAGCTTCGACGTCGTGGTGAGCCGGGCGGTGGCGGAGCTGCATCTGCTGGCGGAGCTGTGTCTGCCGCTGGTGAAGGTGGGCGGGCTGTTTCTGGCTATGAAAAAGGACGACTGCGACCAGGAAGCGGCCAGGGCGGACTTCGCCATACGGACCCTGGGGGGCCGGGCGCGCCGGATATGCCGCTACACCGTGCCCGGCACGGACACGGTCCACGCGGTGGTGGTGGTGGAGAAGGTGAAGCCCACCCCGCCCCAGTACCCCCGCCGCTGGGCCCAGATAACGAAAAAGCCCCTGCTGGGGTGAGAGAGGCGAAAAGGCCGCCTGCCGGGACAGTATACGGCAGGCGGTCGTTCTGTTTTATCGCAATACCTCGAACTGCTCCCATCGGTGGCCCCGGTAGCGGCGGTAGAAGAGTACGGCCCGGAAGAGCCAGTCCGTACACCAGCCGATCCACACGCCCCACAGGCCCACCGGGGTGTACCGGCACAGGCACCAGGAGAGGACTACCCGGAAAAGCCACATGGTAGCCGAGCCCACGTACATGGTATAGGCCACGTCCCCGGCGGCCCGCAGGCCGTTGGGCAGGGTGAAGGCTCCGGGCCACAGGACGATGCGGCAGACGGTGATGAACCAGGTGATCTCCGTCACCAGCTCCCGCCCGGCGGGGGACAGGGCCGTGAACCGGGTGATGAGGGGCGTGGCCAGAGCCAGGCCGACCCCCACCACCGTCACCACCACGGTGGATATCCTGGTGAACAGGCCCATGTACCGCCGGGCCTCGTCGGGCCGGCCCCGGCCCATGCACTGGCCCGCCACGGTGACGAGGCCGATGCCGATGGCCTGGCCGGGCATACCCACGAAGGAGTCCAGAATGGCGATGATGGACTGGGCGGCGATGGCGGTGGTGCCCAGCACGGAGACCGTGGACTGGACCACCAGCTTACCGAACTGGAACATGCCGTTTTCAATGGCGGAGGGGATGCCCACCCGGGTGATGCGCCGGAGCATGGGTCCGTCGGGCAGAAAGGACCGCCGGCCGCCCAGGGAGATCACCTGTCCGGGCCGGGACTGGAACCAGAGCATGACCGCCGCGCTGAGGATGCGGCTTGCCAGGGTAGCCAGGGCCGCCCCCAGCACGCCCATGCCGCAGCGGAAGATCAGCAGGGCGTTGCCCGCCACGTTCAGCGCGTCCGCCGCCGCGGCCACGATCATGGGCCGGCGGGAGTCCCCGGCGGCCCGGAACAGGGCCGCGCTGGCGGTGTACAGGGCCAGGAAGGGATAGCTCAGGGCCGTCACCAGCATATACACGGTGGCGGCGTCCATGACCGCCGCCTCCACGGAGCCGAAAATGAGCCGCAAAAGGGGCTTGCGAAGCGCGGCCAGCAGCGCGCCGGAGACCGTCGCCAGCACCAGGGACATACTCAGCACCTGCATGGCGGCCTTGTTGGCGTCGGCCCGGTCCCCGCTGCCGATATACTGGGAGCAGACGATGGTGCCGCCGGCGGCCAGCGCGCTGAAGAAGTAGAACACCAGCATATTCACCGAGTCCACCAGCGCCACCCCGGACACGGCGGCCTCCCCCACGTTGGAGACCATGAACGTGTCCGCCACGCCCATGAGCCCGGTGAGGACCTGCTCCACGATCAGAGGCCACAGCAGCGCGGTCAGCTCTTTTTTCGTAAACACGCCCGCCGCCTCCTTTCGCGCCGTTTTTCAAGGCTCATTATAATGATCATCGCAAGGCGAAAACGAATGTTTTCGCCGGCAAACGACACGTTTGGTGGCAAATGATCCATGGATCATTTGCGCGATGCTCATTGCAATGAATATCTGGCAAAACAGCTAGGCTGTTTTGCTGAGCCGCAAAGCGGCTCGGCGCAACGCCTTACGGCGTTTCGCCATCAGATAATCATTATAGGAGCCGGGCACAGCGTTTGCAAGTGATAAACCATACAAAAACACCGCCGGAAAAGGCGGTTCCTTTCCAAAGGGTTTTATGGTATACTGTTCCCATGGATACGTTTACGAAAAACTACATTGAAGCCCGGCGGGCGGTGATCGCCCTGAATTTTCCCCGTCTGAACGGGGCCCAGCGGGAGGCGGTCATGGCTACGGAGGGACCGCTCCTTATTTTGGCCGGGGCCGGGTCCGGCAAGACCACCGTGCTCATAAACCGGGTGGCGAACCTGATGAAATACGGCCGCGCCTCCGACTGCCAGGAGCTTCCCCCGGACGCGGATGAGGAAAAGCTGGACATCATGCGCCGGTACATAGCGGGAGACGCCAGCCTGAAGCAGCAGGCGGAGGAGGCCGCCGCCTTCGAGCCGGTGGAGCCCTGGCGGATCATGGCGATCACCTTCACCAACAAGGCCGCCGGGGAGCTGAAGGACCGGCTGGACGCCATGCTGGGCGAGAAGGCCAGGGACGTGTGGGCCAAGACCTTCCACTCCGCCTGCGTGCGTATTCTCCGCAAGGAGGCGGAGCTTTTGGGCTACCCCAGCAGCTTCACCATCTACGACACCGCCGACCGAACGGCGGTGATGAAGCGGGTGCTGAAGGATCAGAACAAGGACGAGAAGATATACCCTCCCCGGTGGGTGCTGGACTGCATCGACCGGGCCCGGAACCGGCTCCAGGACCCGGACGCTTTCGCGGCGTCGGCGGACAGGAGCGGGGACTTCCGCATGCAGGGCGTGGCGGAGCTCTATACCGAATACGCCAAGCGGCTCAAGGACGCCGGGGCCATGGACTTCGACGATCTGCTCTACAACACCGTCCGGGTCTTTCGGGAGCACCCGGATGTACTGGCCTGGTACCAAGGCCGCTTCCGATATATCCTCATCGACGAGTACCAGGACACCAACAACCTGCAATACCTGATGGCTACCATGCTGGCCGGGTCCCACAAGAATATCTGCGTGGTGGGCGACGACGACCAGTCCATCTACGCCTTCCGGGGGGCCACCATCGAGAATATCCTGTCCTTTGAGGACCAGTACGACCGGGCCCGGGTCATCCGTCTGGAGCAGAACTACCGCTCCACCGGCCACATCCTGGACGCGGCCAACGCGGTGGTGGCTCACAACAAGGGCCGGAAAGGGAAAAAGCTCTGGACCGAGGCCGGGGCCGGGGATCGGATCACCCTGTACGTGGCAAACAACGAGGAGGACGAGGCCCAGTACGTGGTGCGTCAGGTGCTGCAAGCGGTGGACCGGGGAGAGAACCTGCGGGACCACGCGGTGCTGTACCGCCTGAACGCCCAGTCCCGTGCCTTGGAGCAGGCATTTTTGCGCCACGGCATCCGCCCCAGGATCGTGAAAGGCAACCCCTTCTTCGAGCGGGCGGAGATCAAGGACCTGATGGCCTACTTCTTCGTGCTGCTGGACCCGGCTGACGATCTGCGCCTGAGCCGGATCGTCAACGTGCCCGCACGGGGCATCGGCGCCACCACCGTGGAGCGGGCCCGGACCATCGCCGCACAAAACGGTCTGCCGCTGTTCACGGCGCTGTCCATGGCCGGGTCCTTCCCGGAGCTGAGCCGGGCGGCGGAGAAGCTGAAGAGCTTCGTGGATATGATGAACGAGCTGTCGGTCCTGGCCCATACCGGGACGCTGGAGGAGCTTTACGACGCGCTGCTGGATAAGACCGGCTACGCCCGGATGCTGGAGGGGACCCGTTCGGAGGAGAATCTGAACAAGCTGGAAAACGTCCGGGAGCTGAAGAGCTTCATCGCCACCCACGTGGCCCAGACCGGGGACGATACCCTGGCGGGCTTTCTGGACGAGGTGAGCCTGTACACGGACCTGCAGGCCATGGACATGGACGAAAACACCGTCACCCTCATGACTATCCACTCCGCCAAGGGCTTGGAGTTCCCCACGGTGTTCATCGTGGGCATGGAGGAGGGGGTGTTCCCGTCCCTGCAGGCCATTGGCGAGGCGGAGCAGATGGAGGAGGAGCGGCGGCTGGCCTATGTGGCCATCACCCGTGCGAAAAAGCGGCTGGTCATCACCAGCGCCCGCCAGCGGATGGTCTTTGGGCAGACGGCCCCCCACCGGGTCAGCCGGTTCGTGGACGAGATTCCCTCCGAGCACATCGACCGGCCCTATGCGGACCTGAAACCCAACGGCTGGTTCGACTTTGACGACGTGTCCGGATCGGACGCGGGCCAGCAGGCGTATACCTGGTCCGACCGGCCCGCCGCCCGGCAGACGGCCCCCAATGTCCGGGACTGGCAGGGCAGCCGGAAAAAGACCCTGGCCCCGCCCCAGCCGAAAAAAGCCCAGCCCGCCCCCAGCTTCGCCGTGGGGGACCGGGTGGAGCACAGCGCGTTCAAAAAGGGCACCATCGTGAAGATGACCCCCATGGGCGGGGACCATCTGGTGGAGATCCAGTTCGACGGTCCGGGACTGAAACGGCTCATGTTGAAGGCCGCCGCCCGGTATATGAAAAAGATAGAGGAATAACGGTCCGAGCGGCGCACCAAAGGGCCGAGGACCAGAACCGGCAGCGTTTCCGCCACGCGATTTCGGGCGCGAAGCGAGCCGCGAGCGTGCGGAAATGCTGCAGGGCTGGTCCCGATACCCAAATAGAACGACCCGACCCCTCCCTCAGTAGAGGGAGGGGTTTCTAAAATTTACTACCAAAGTAGTATTGACAACACTCTACGACTGTGGTAGTATATGGTCGACGTCAATACTACCGCGGTAGTAATCCAAGGAGAAAGAAACATGGATACCAAGCTGTATGATTCGGAGCTGAAGGTCATGGACGTGCTGTGGCGGGAGGGCGACTGTACCGCCCGGCACATCGCTGACGTGCTGGCGGAGACGGTGGGCTGGAACGTGAACACCACCTACACCCTCATCAAGCGGTGCATCGGCAAGGGGGCCATCCAGCGGCGGGAGCCAAAGTTTTTGTGCCACGCCCTGGTGGAGAAGCAGACGGTCCAGCAGGCGGAGACTGACGAGCTGATCGGCAAGCTGTTCGACGGCTCGGCGGACAAGCTGTTCGCGTCGCTGCTGGGCCGGAAGAAGCTCACGTCGGACCAGATCCAGCGTCTGCGGGACATCGTGGGCGAGCTGGAGTGAGGTAGCAAAGATGGATCTGCTGGATATGTCCCTGGCCGGCGGGGCCATGATCGCGGTCATCACCGTGATCCGGGCCCTGACGGCGGACCGGCTGCCCAAGGCCGCATTCACGGCGTTGTGGGCGGTGGCCGCGCTGCGGCTGCTGGTCCCGGTGAGCGTGCCCTCGGCGGTGAGCGTATATACCTGGCTGTCGCCGGCGGGGACGGCGGTGGCGGAGGCCGTGGAGACGGTCCCGGCCCTGGCGGGGCCGGCCATGTCCCAGACGGAAACGGCTCGGTCAGAAATAGTCCCGGCCCCGGGCGAGGCCGCGCCGGGCGCGGCGGCGGACCGGGATATGGCCGCGCCCGCCGCCGGCATCCCCTGGCGGGAGGTCCTGTGGGCCGGTGGGGCCGCGCTCTTCGGGGCGTACTTCGCCGCCTGCTGGCTGGCGGGCCGCCGCCGGTTCCGGGAGGCCGTGGAGGTGGAGGACGAGTTCGTCCGCCGCTGGCAGGAGAGCCAGGCCCTGCGCCGGCGGGTGTCGGTGCGGCTGTCCGGCCGGGTGGACGCGCCGGTGACCTACGGGCTTCTCCGCCCGGTGATCCTGCTGCCGGCCGGCACCGACTGGCGGGACGCAGGCGCGCTGGCGTTCATCCTGGCCCACGAGTACGCCCACATCCGGCGGCTGGACGGGCTGAAAAAGCTGGTCCTGACCGTGGCGGCGTGCCTGCACTGGTTCAACCCCGCCGTGTGGGTCATGTACCTGCTGGCCAACCGGGACATGGAGCTGGTCTGCGACGAGCGGGTGGTCCGGTCCATGGCCGGGGACGTGCGGGCGGCCTACGCCCGGACCCTGATCCGCATGGCGGAGGTCCGGGGGACCGCGGCTCCGATGTTCAGCTGGTTCAGCGCGAACGCTATGGAGGAGCGTATCATTTCGATCATGAAGACAAGAAAACTGACGGCCTGGGCCGTGGCATTGAGTTTGATCCTGACGCTGGGGGTGACGGCGGTGTTCGGCACCTCCGCCCTGGCGGCGGAGCCGGCGGAAGAGAACGCGCCCTACGACTGGGGCGAGGGGACCGTACTGTTCTCCCTGCAGCCGGAGGATATCGGAAAGCATTTTTTAGACGTGTCCATCCAGTGGTGGAAACCGGACGACTTTGCCCGCTGGGTAGAGGAGCAAAAGCCCCTGCTGGACGCGGCTGTGGGCAGCAGGCCCGACAGCGGGACGGTAGCGGCCGACGTAGTCTGGACCGAGGAGCGTTCGGCGGCGGTGCTGGCCGCCTATGAGGACATCGCCGCGGCCCTGGAGGCCGGAACGGGCAAGCTTTCCAAGACCGTGGCCGGCGGCGGGCAGGTGGTGATCGCCCTGGGGATGGACTGGGATCTGTTCGGGGGCAGCGAAAAGACGGTGGTGGGCTATGATTTGGAGGCCCTTATGTGGTGCGGCGCGCCGGAGGACTGGCCCCAGGAGCCGGAGAGCATCCCGATCCAGACCTATTCCGTGGAGCTGGAGCCCGGCCAGCGATGGGTGGACTTCGGGCCCAGCCAGACCCAGGCGGGCCTGCTGCGGACCGTCCGCGCCTATTTCCAGTGCATGGTCCAGGCCGGGGTCATGGAGGACAGCAAGGCCAATGAGATCCTGCGGAGCTGGTGGGCGTTGGACCAGGAGGGCGATCTCCCGGAGGAGCAGCTGATCCGCGCCGAGCCGGAAGCGTCCGATGGGGCTGTGGCGGCGGAGGTCCTTCCGACCCCCACGCCCGGAGCCATTGAGGAGCAGAAGCCCCAGTACGTCTGGGACCTGACAAGCGGCGCGGGCGTCGTGTTCGAGGCGGACCCGGCGGAGGAGGCGGATCATCTGCTGGACATCCGGCCCTATGGGTACCGGGTCCCGGTGGCGGTGGAGTACGTGGCCGGCGTCCAGTCCGTGAGCGTCACGCTCCAGCCCGGCGAGGAAGTGACGGTGGGCAGCGCGCCGGGGACCTATGAGTCTCTGGTCAGCGCCCACGACCGGGGGCGGATCGATATCGTCCAGCGGAGCCTGAACGGCGCGGCGGAAAACCCCGCGGGGGGCGACCCCGTGGACGTGGAGGCCGGCGCCTTCATCACGAGCTCTAACGGTTGGACGGCGGACGGCGGCACGGAGCTCGTCGTACGCAACGCCGGCGATACCGCCATGAGCATCGACGCGTTTCTGTACGAGGGGAAATGAGCAGAACCAGGCCCCCGGAGCGAGAGCTCCGGGGGCTTTGACTATTCCTTATATTCATATTTTCGGAGGACCCGGCCAAAACCGACGCAGACAGCGACCCCGGCCGCGCCGAGCAGGAACATCATGAGAGCCGCGCCGGAACCGGGACCCTGGCCGAACAGCCGGGCCAGAACGCCCCTGGGATCCGCCGCCATCAGCGGCTCGCAGACCCGGTCCACCAAAAAACCGCCCGAGAACAGCCCCAGGGGAATGGTGAAAAACTGCAGCGTATTCCGGCAGGAATAGACCCGGCCCTGCATCTGCGGCGGGATGGCGCTGCGCAGTATCACGTCCAGGTTGGCGTTCATCACCGGCACCACGATCCACCCGGCGAGCTGGGCCAGACACCACCAGCCGGGAGTCCTGGCAAACGCCAGGATGAAATTCTCTGTCCCCAATGACAGCAGCATGGTCCGGCAGATCACCCGGACCCGGTCCCGGGGCGGCGGCATCACTGTCACAAGAAGGCTGCCCGCCAGCGTGGCGAGCCCCGCGCAGGAGGTCACGATCCCCAAAACCGCCTCGCCGCCGTTTTCCCGGGGCAGCACATAGGCTGGCAGCGCCGCGTCAAAGGCCGACGCCACAAAGTTCACGCCCGCCAGAAACAGGATCAGCGTCAGGATGAGACCGTTTTCCCGCAGATAGGACAGCCCCTCTTTCGCGCTGGTCCAGAGAGAGCTCTCCGGCGCGTCCGTCCTCTCCGGGGCCGCCGCCGGTATGCGCACGAAAAGCGCCAGGGCCAGGAACGCCGCGGCAAAGGTGGCCAGGTCCACAACGATCACGCACTCCATCCCCGCCAGGGCGAACAGCGCCGTGGCAAGCGGCGGATGCAGGATCGTGACAAGGGAACCGGACAGGGACCGAAGCGCGCTGGTCCGCTGATACTGCGCCTTTGGCGTGATGAGGGTCATGGCTACATCGCCGGCGGGCTGCTGGACCGTGTTCATAAGGCCGCTCACGGCGTTGAGAACGTACAGGTGCGCCGGCCGCAGGGCGTCCAGCCGCAGCAGGACCAGCACCGCCGCCGAACAGCAGGCCGCGAAGGCGTCGCAGCCCAGCATGGTCCGCTTTTTGTCCCACCGGTCGCTCAACGCCCCGGCGAAAACGCTCATGAGCACGTATGGCCCGCAGGAGCAGATGGACAGCAGCGCCGTCCGCAGCGCGGAACCTGTCTTTTCGTACAGCCACAGCGTCAACGCAAAGTATGTCATCTCGCTGCCCAGCTGCGACAGGCTCTGCGTGGACCATAAAACCAGAAATGTTTTCAGTTCACGATATGCTTTTTTCATTTCGACCTTGCTCCTTTGATCTTTTGGATATCAAATCTGCAAGGCCTGAGGATATCCGTTTATGGCTCCATGCAATAGCTGACGTGTGTTTGCCTCCCGTCAGCTCATCCTCAAACCTTGCATGGAGCGGAGACGATCGCAAGGGGCAAAACAGGCATATCAGGGCCTCCTTTTATAAGAATGTCTTTATTCTACCACGCTTTGGGTCCCGGTACAAGCCGGGCAAAAGCGCGGAAAGAACGAAGGAATGGGAGCGAAAGCCGCTCAGGCCGCCGGCCCCGACGGGCCGACGGCCTGGTTGCATTTTTTGGAAAACGCGGTATACTTAGTCCTGTCCCTGGTGGGCCTGACGATGGGCGGCGATGTCCGGGAGGGTCTGGCCGTGGGCGGCCATGTGGGCCTGGATGGCGGCAAAGGTCTCGTCGGACAGATCGTGCTCGATCTTGCAGGCGTCCTTGTAGGCGGTCGCCCGCTCCACCCCCAGGCTCATCAGCACCGCCGCCAGGGTCTCATGCCGCTCATAGATGCGTTTGGCGATGGCAAGGCCCTTGTCCTCCAAGTACAGCAGCCGCTCCGCGTCCCGGCGTATGTAGCCGTTTTCCTCCAGCTGCTTCATGGCAACGCTCACCGACGGCTTGGAATAGCCCAGGGCGTTCGCCACGTCGATGGAGCGGGCATAGCCCTTTTCCAAGGTCAGCATATAGATGGATTCCAGGTAATCCTCCGCGGATTCATGGATGTTCACGGGCGCACCTCCCAGCCTTCAGGATAGTTTGATTATATCGTAGTATTCCCGGAAATTCAAGTCAGGTGATCGGATGTTCCCCATACCCCCCTATGTGCATACGGCGCTGGCGGCCCTGCGGGACGCGGGGTACGAGGCATACCCCGTGGGCGGGTGCGTGCGGGACTGTCTCATGGGCGTGACGCCCGCGGACTGGGACCTCTGCACCTCCGCGCTGCCGGAGCAGGTGGAGGCGGTGTTCGCCGGCTGGCGGCTGGTGGAGACGGGCGTGAAGCACGGCACGGTGACGGTGATCTCCGAGGGCCGTCCCGTGGAGATCACCACTTTCCGCACGGACGGGACCTACCGGGACCACCGCCGGCCGGACAGCGTGGCTTTCGTGTCCAGTCTCCGGGAGGACCTGGCCCGGCGGGACTTCACCGTCAACGCCATGGCCCTGGGGCTGTCGGGGGATGTGATCGACCCATTTGGCGGCCAAGCGGACCTGCGGGCGGGGCTGATCCGCTGCGTGGGGGACCCGGACCGGCGGTTTTCCGAGGACGCGCTGCGCATACTGCGGGCGCTGCGGTTCGCCTCCAGGCTGGACTTCGCCGTGGAGGAGACCACGGCGGCCAGCGCGGTGGAAAACCGGGCCCTGCTGGACAGCATCGCCCGGGAGCGGGTGTTTTCCGAGCTGAAGGGCATCCTGACCGGCCCCGGCGCGGGCCGGACGCTGCGGGAGTTTGCCCCGGTGATCTTTCAGATCATCCCCGCTCTGGCGGCGGAGGCGGGCTTCGACCAGAAAAATCCCCACCATATCCACGACGTCTGGACCCACACCACCATGGCGGTGGACGCCGCCGCCCGGTCGCCGGTGCTGCGGCTTGCCATGCTGCTGCACGACGTGGGCAAGCCCGACACGTTTTTCACGGACCAGGACGGCGTGGGACACTTTTACGGCCACGCCGCCCGGGGCGAGGCTATGGCGGACGATATCTTGCGCCGGCTGCGGTGCGACAACGACACCCGCCGGCGGGTATGCCTGCTCATCCACTACCACGACATCCGGCCGCCCCAGACGGAGCGGGCCATGCGCCGGCTGCTGGCAAAGGCGGGCCGGGAGGCGGTGGGGCAGCTGTTCCAGTGCTGGCGGGCCGACAGCGCGGACCGGTCCGACGCCGTGCGGGCAGAAAACCGGGCGGTCATCGACGGGGCGGAGGCGGTGTTGGAAACGGTCCTGGCGGGGCCGTCGGCCTGCTTTGACGTGAAGAGCCTGGCGGTGAACGGCCGGGACATCCTGGCTATGGGGGTCCGGCCGGGCCCGGCGGTGGGCCGGACCTTGGACGCGCTGCTGGAGCGGGTGATGGACGGGACGGCGCCCAATCAGCGGGAGCCGCTGATGGCTCTGGCGGCGGAGATCATAAACAGGAAGAAAACGGACAAGACCCATAAGACGCGGGAGGAATGACATATGAAGATCAAAGTGACAGCGGACAGCACCTGCGACCTGACGCCGGAGCTCATAGAGAGGTACGGCATCACCATCACGCCCCTGCGGGTCAACTGCGGGGAAGGGGATATGCGCGACGGGGTGGACATCGACCCGGACGGGCTGTATGAGAAGATCCGGGCCACGGGCCGTCTGGCTACCACCGCGGCAGTGAACGTGCAGGAGTATGTCGACGTGTTCACGGCCCTGCGGGAGAGCTATGACGCGGTGATCCACTTCACCATCAGCGCGGAGATGTCCGCCTGCTGCCAGAACGCCCGCATCGCGGCGGAGGAGGTAGGCGGCGTGTATGTGGTGGACAGCCGGAGCCTGTCCACGGGCATCGGCCACCTGGTCCTGGACGCCTGCGATATGGCGGCCGCCGGCATGGACGCGGCGGACATCCACGCCGCTCTGGAGGCCAAGCGGGAGAAGCTGGACGTGAGCTTCGTGGTGGACACGCTGGAATATCTGCGTAAGGGCGGCCGGTGCAGCGCGCTGGCGGCCATGGGGGCCAATCTGCTGCGGCTGCATCCCTGCATCTTCGTCAAAGACGGGGTCATGGGCGTGGGCAAAAAATACCGGGGCAGCCTGAAAGAGTGCGTGTGCGCCTACATAAAGGACCGGCTGGCGGACCCGGAGACGGTGGACGCCGGGCGGATATTCATCACCGACTCCGGCGTCAGCGAGGATATCCGCGCCGCGGCGGAGGAGCAGGTCCGGGCCCTGGCGCCCTTTCAGCAGGTCATACATACCCGCGCCGGATGCACCGTTTCCTGTCACTGCGGGCCGGGAACGCTGGGGATATTGTTTTATCGGAAATGACCGGCGGGAAAAACGCCCCATAAAAATATCAACATATTTCGACCTCCTTTGCCGGCGGGCAAAAATATTTAAAAAAATATTTGCAATTTAAGCTTGTATTTTTACGCGGGATTATTTATAATCATTGCACGAACAATAATGATCCAAGGAGGACTTTATCATGCCCAGACCCAAGGGTAGCAAGAACAAGAAAAAGAATCTGTCCCTTGCCGACGTGGAGGCCAAGATCGCGGCCCAGCAGGAAGCGAAAAAGGCTCTCGAGGCCGAGCAGGCCGAGATCCTGGAGACCATCGGCAAGCAGAAAAAACTGCTGGCGGACAAGCGTAAGCAGGTGCGCGCCGCGGACCGGGCCCTGCTGAAGCTGGAGGAGAAAAAGGCGGAGATCGCGGCCATCGAAAACGCCGTGGCAAAGAAGGCGGAGATCGAGAACGTGGTCACCAAGCTGGTCAGCAGCGGCAAGAGCGCGGACGAGATCCTGGAAATGCTGAAAAAATAAGCACAACGGCGCATACCGGCCGGCGGATAACGCCGGCCGGAACTTTTGTGGAAGAGAGATAAATATGTCGCTGAAAGACGATATCCTGCGGGGCCGGAAAGCGGTGTTGTTCGATCTGGACGGCACGCTGCTGGACTCCATCGGCGTGTGGAACGCCACGGACGAAACGCTGATCCGCGCCCTGGCCGGCGCCGCGCCGGACCGAGCGGCCATCCAGCGTTTCCGGGACGAGTCCCTGTCCCTTTTCCGGGACGACCCGGAGCCCTATTTCCGCTACTGCCAGCGGCTGAAGGAAAAATATAAAAGCCCCCTGCCGCCGGGGGAGATACAGTCCCGCCGCTATGCCATCGCCCGGACCTACCTGGAGGAAGCGGTGGATTATAAGCCCGGCGCGGCGGCGTTTTTGCGGACGCTGAAAGAGGCCGGATATATCCTTGCGCTGACTACCACCGGCCGCCGGTGGAGCATAGAGAGCTATCGGACGAAGAACCGAAATATCCTGGATAAAGCCCCGCTGGACGATGTGTTTGAGCGGGTCTATACCTGCGAGGACGTGCAAAACATCAAGCCGGACCCGGAGATATATCTGCGGGCCCTGGGGGACCTGGGCCTGAGCGCGGAGGAGTGCGTGGTCTTTGAGGACTCCCTCGCCGGCGTGCAGGCGGCCAAGGGAGCGGGGCTGGCCGTGGCGGCGGTGTATGACGCGTACTCAGACCCGGACCGGGCGGCCATAAACGCCCTGGCCGACTGGCGGGTGGACAGCTTTGCCGCGCTGGAAATGGAGGAGAAAAAATGACACCCTATCGCCATAAGGTGCAGTATTACGAAACGGATAAGATGGGCATCACCCACCACGCCAACTACATCCACTGGATGGAGGAGGCCCGCATCGCCTTTTTGGACGAGCTGGGCTACAGCTACGACAGGCTGGAGGCCGCCGGCATCGGCTCGCCGGTGATGAGCGTGGAGTGCCGGTATAAGACCGCCACCACCTTCCCGGACGAGGTGACCGTGACAGTGCGGGTGGAGCGGTCCAACGGCGTGCGGCTCCGGCTGGGGTATGAGATGACGAAGGCCGACGGGACCGTGGCCTGCCAGGCCCATTCGGAGCATTGTTTCGTAAGCCCCGACGGGAAGCTGCTGCGGCTGCAAAACGCCTGCCCCGGCTTGTACGACGCCCTGTCCGCTCTGGCGGAGGAATAGTGCGCTCCTTGAGAGCGGCGCACTGAAAGGCCGAGGACCAGAATCGGCAGCGTTTCCGCCACGCGATTTCGGGCGCGAAGCGAGCCGCGAGCGGGCCTAAGGGGTCCCCAAAAGGCATGCCTGCCTTTTGGGGAGAGGAGGAGCCGCAAGCCATTTGAGCTTTGCCGCTTGCGGCAAAGGGAGACCTGGCTTGCGGGCGACGACGAGTCGGGCTGGTCCCGATACCGAAATAGAGCGTCTAACGGGGTGTCGGAGCCAGTCCGAAAGTATCTCTCGCCCGCACAGTTTCGCTTCGCTTCTCATCATGCGGGTCGAGAGACACTTCCGGCCCTGGCTCTCAAACCATTACTGCCAAGGCTGCCCCTTAAGAGCGGCGCACCGACGGTCCGAAGACCAGAACCGGCAGCGTTTCCGCCACGCGATTTCGGGCGCGAAGCGAGCCGCGAGCGGGCGGAAATGCTGTCGGGCTGGTCCCGATACCGAAATAGAGCGTCTAACTGGGTGTCGGAGCCAGTCCGAAAGTATCCCTCGCCCGCACGGTTTCGCTTCGCTTCACATCATGCGGGTCGAGGGACACTTCCGGTCCTGGCTCTCAAACCTGTACTGCGACACCTGGTTTCGCTTGCACGCTATGACCCGGCGCAAAAAGCGCATACTAAACACGCGCCGCCTCTTGCGGGGGGCGGCGTGGCTGTGATACAATAACTCGTTGGAAGATAATGGACCCGGAGGCGGAGCATGGACGAGGCGGTCTGTGACATCCTTATATTGGGCGCGGGGCCGGCGGGCATCTCGGCGGCGTTGACGGCCCATGCCCGGGGCCGGACCGTGACGGTGCTGGGCGCGGACCCCATGCGCTCGCTCTTGGCGAAGGCCCCCCGCATCGACAACTACCCCGGCTTGCCGGCCGTCAGCGGCCGGGACCTGCTGGCGGCCATGCTGGACGGGCTGGCGGCCCGGGGCATCGTCCCCGTGACCTGCCGGGTCACCGGCGCGGTGGCCTTCGGCGGCCAGTTCATGGTAAGCGCGGAGCGGGACGTGTACCAGGCCCGGTCGCTGATATTGGCGGCGGGAGCCCAGCAGGGGACGTCCTTCCCCGGCGAGGCGGAGCTGCTGGGCCGGGGCGTCAGCTACTGCGCCACCTGCGACGGGATGCTGTACCGGGGCAAACGGGTGGCTGTACTGGGCCTGGGC
>CANQNS010000010.1 GCA_947625285.1 uncultured Oscillospiraceae bacterium | reverse complement strand
ACCATTTTAGAAGCTTTCTTCCCTTGAGTCACCCCTTTTCTTTACCCTGTTGCACTTATTTTGTAAATCTTCAGATCGTTTTTTCCGGGGACATGTGCCTCGGAAAAAACTCTCATCAGCCCGCAAACGTGAACGCCCCCATCCGATGGATGGGGGCGCTTTGCGCTGCAGCGGGCTGCAGCCTTTTCAAACAAATGCTTGCATTTGTTTGACTATACGTTCCAGATATGTTTGGCGTACTCTGCCACCGCCCGGTCCGCGGCGAAAACGCCGGACTCGGCGATGTTGATGAGGCTGATCCGGGCGGAGGCCCGGGGGTCGGCCATGAGCCGGTACAGGTCCTCATGGGCCCGCCGGTAGTCAGCGAAATCCGCCAGGAGCATATACTGGTCGCCGTTATACAGTAGGTTGCTCACCAGGTCCGCGTAGCTCTTGCCGTCGGCAAAGCCGTTGCGGAACCGGTCCAGCACCGCCTGGGTGACCGGGTCGGAGTTGGCGTAGTTCTGGGGCTGGTAGCCCTGGGCTTTGAGCTGCTGGACCTGCTCGGCTTTCAGTCCGAACAGGAACATATTCTCGTCGCCAAGATGCTCGTGCATCTCCACGTTGGCCCCGTCCAGGGTGCCGATGGTGATGGCGCCGTTCATCATCAGCTTCATGTTGCCGGTGCCGCTGGCCTCGGTGCCGGCGGTGGATATCTGCTCGGACACCTGGGCGGCGGGCATGAGCATCTCCGCCATGGACACCCGGTAGTTGGCGGCGAACAACACCTGCAGCTTGCCCTTGCAGGCCGGGTCCGCGGCGATGTCTGCGGCCAGGGAGTTGATCAGCTCGATGATGCGCTTGGCGGTGACGTAGCTACCGGCGGCCTTGGCGCCGAAGATGAAGGTCCGGGGCAGGAACTCCTGGCCGGGGTTGCTGCGCAGCTGCTGCTGCAGACTGGTGATGAGCATGGCGGCCAGAAGCTGCCGCTTGTACTCATGCAGCCGCTTCACCTGCACGTCCAGCACCGCAGCCGGGTCCAGAACGGCGTTCTGGTCCTTCAGCAGCCATGCGGCCAGACGCTGCTTGTTCTGGGCCTTGATCTCGTTCAGCCGGTCCAGGACGGCGTTGTCGTCTTCATACTGCCGGAGCTTTTTCAGCTCCTCGGGATGGGTCAGGAAGCCGTCGCCGATCAGGTCCCGCACCAGCCCCGACAGGCCGGGGTTGATCTGGTCCAGCCACCGGCGGTGGTCGATGCCGTTGGTCACATAGGTGTACCGCTCCGGCCGGATGGCGTACACGTCGTTGAAAAGGCGGCTGATGAGGATCTGCCCGTGGAGGGAGGAGACGCCGTTGATCTTATAGCAGACCGCCTGGCAGATGTTTGCCATATGGACCTGGTTGCCGGACAGGATCAGGTTCCGCTCCACCTTCGCGCTGTCGTTGGGGAACCAGGCGTTGAGCTGGCTGCTCCAGCGGATGTTCAGCTCCCGGATGATCTGCCACACCCGCGGCAGCAGGGTCTGGACCAGGCTCTGGGGCCACTTCTCCAGGGCCTCGCTCATGACGGTGTGGTTGGTGTAGGCCACCGAATTGCGTACGGCCTCAAAGGCCTCGTCCCAGCCCAGGCCGTCCTCGTCCATGAAGATGCGCATCAGCTCCGGGATGATCAGGGTGGGGTGGGTGTCGTTGATCTGGATAACATGGTGCTCCGGGAACGAGCGCACGTCCCCCCAGTCCCGGCGGTGCTTGCTCACCAGGTCCTGGGCGGTGGCGGACACGAAGAAGTACTGCTGCTTCAGCCGCAGCTCCTTGCCCTGCATATGGTCGTCGGCGGGGTAGAGCACTTTGGTGATGACCTCGCTCATGGTGCGCTTTTCCATGGCCTCCACATACTTGCCGCCGGAGAACAGATACAGGTCCAGATCCTGGTTGCTCCGGGCCTCCCACAGCCGCAGGATGTTGACGCGCTTGCCCTCATAGCCCGCGATCAGCATATCCCGGGGCACCGCCAGCACGCTGGTGTAGTTTTTCATGGTGGTGCGGCAGACGCCGGAGTGGTCCCACTCCTCCTCCACCTGGCCGCCGAAGCGGACCTCCCGGGTGTCCTCCTCCCGGGGCACCAGCCAGCCCAGCGCGCCCAGGGACCAGCTGTCGGCTGTCTCGGTCTGGACGCCGTTTTGGATCACCTGCTTGAAAAGGCCAAGCTCATAGCACAGCGAATAGCCCCAGGCGGGGATATCCAGCGTGGCCATGGAATCGGAATAGCAGGCGGCCAGACGGCCCAGGCCGCCGTTTCCCAGGCCCGCGTCCGGCTCCAGCTCGAAGATGTCCGCCGCGCTGCGGCCCATGTCCTCCAGCGCGCCGGTCAGCTCCTTGCCCACGCCCAGGTTGTAGGCGTTCTTCATCAGGCTCCGGCCCAGCAGATACTCCATGGACAGGTAATGCACCTGCCGCTGGTCCTTCTGCTCCCGCTGTACGGCGATGATCCGGCTCATGATCTCCCGGATCACCTGGGCGGAGGCCAGGAACACCTGCTCGTCCGTGGCGTTGGCGCTGGTGGTGCCGAAGTGGGCGAACAGCTTATCCTCTATGGCTGCGTGCAGCTCGTCTCTTGTGATCTCTGACATATATGAACTCCTTTAGAGAAAGAATGCGAAAGTTGGCGAGCTTCTGCCCCCGCCCCGCGGGGCGGAGGCAGATCGCTCGGTTTTACGAATGGGGGACGCGGCCGGTCAGACCGTCGTGCCCTTGGGGACCACGATGGGCAGCGTGTCCGTGCCGGTGAGGACGGTGCCCTGGGTGATCACGCAGTCCTTGTCTGCGATGACGCTGCTGAGCCGGGCATCCGCCTGGATCGCGGTGTCCTGCATGATGATGCAGTTTTTCAGCCTGGCGCCCTTGGCTACTCGGACGCCCCGGAAGAGGATGCAGTTTTCGATCTGGCCCTCTATGTAGCAGCCGTCGGCCACCAGCGAGCCGCTGACCTTGGCCTGCTCGCCGTAATAGGTGCTGACCTCCGCCCGCTCCTTGGTGCGGATGGGCAGCCCGTCCGCAGGGAACAGCTCCGCCAACATCTTGGGCTGGAACAGCTCCATGCTGGCGTCATAGTAGTCCCGGACGGAGGTGATACGCCGGGCGTACTGGTTGTGCTCGTAGACGGCTATCTTGCCGCCGCCGGCCAGATAGTGGGCCAGCGCGTCCCGGTGGAAGTGGTCGTGGACCATGTCGGAGCAGTAGTCCATCAGCTCCAGCAGGAAGTCCCGCTTGAGGATGTAGATCTCACGGGAGAACAGGCCCGGTCCCGGGCCGCCCTCGGAAAACAGCAGCTTGCGGGCTAAGCCGTCCCCGTCCGGCACCAGCCGGTGGTGGGGGAAGGGGCCGTAGCCCTCGGAGCAGACGGCGGTGATGTCCGCGCCGGTCCGCATATGCACGTCCACGGCCTTGCCCAGATCGATGTTGCCCACCCAGTCGGCGGCGCACAGCACGATGTTCTCCTGGGGGATGTCCCGGATGTAGGAACTGACGGACCGAAGGGCCTCCATGCAGCCGTTGAAGTTGCCGGAGTGGGCCTCCCGCAGACCGAAGGGCGGCAGCAGCCGCAGGCCCCCGGTGCGCCGGGCCAGACCCCAGTCCGCGCCGTTGGACAGGTGGTCCAGCAGGCTCTGGTAGTCCCGTTCCATAATGACGCCCACGTCCCGGACGCCCGCGTTGACCATAGCGGACAGGGCGAAGTCGATGAGGCGGTAACGGCCGCCGAAGGGGATGGAGGCGCTGTTGCGGTGCTCCACCAGCTCCCGGAGCGCGGGCTCGGAGCTCAAAGTATAAATGATACCATGCAGATCGTTTCTCATGTCGCCACCAGATCATCATAGAGCATGGCGCCGGGCGCGACCTGCGCGCCGGGGCCAACAGTCACATCCGGGCCGCAGGTAGCTACGCCCCAGCTATCCGTCCCGTCCGGCTCCGTGCCCACGTGGGCGCCCTTGCAGACCCGGACGTTCTCGCCCAAAATGGCGAAGCGCACCTCCGCCCCGGCCTCTACCACCGCGCCGGGCATCAGAACGCTGTATTCCACATGGGCGCCTTTTTCCACCACTACCTGGTTGGACAGGACGCTGTTGAACACCGACCCGTCCACCACGCAGCCCTCCGTCACGATGGAGTGGCGGATATCCGCCTCCGGGCCCGCCACATGGGGCGGCCGGATGGGGCTGCGGCTCATGATGGGCCAGCTGCTGTCGTACAGGTCGATCAGCTCCGGGCTCAGCATATCCATGTTGGCGTCCCACAGGCTGGTGATGGTGCCCACGTCGCGCCAGTAGCCCTTGAACCGGTAGGCCCAGAGCTTTTCCCCGGCGCTCAGCAGGTTGGGGATGATGTTCTTGCCGAAGTCCTGGGAGCTGTTGGGGTCGGCGTTGTCGTCGATCAGGGCCTGGCGCAGCTTGGACCAGGTGAAGATGTAGATGCCCATGGAGGCCAGGTCGCTCTTGGGATGGGCGGGCTTCTCCTCAAAGTCCACCACATAGCCGTCCTCGCCGCAGTTCATGATGCCGAACCGCTTGGCCTCGTCCATGCCCACCTGGATCACCGCGATGGTGCAGGCCGCGCCCTTCTCCTTGTGCTCCCGGAGCATGTCGGAGTAGTCCATCTTATAGATGTGGTCGCCGGAGAGGATCAGCACATACTCCGGGTCCCGCACATCGATGAAGTCGATGTTCTGATAGATGGCGTTGGCCGTGCCGGAGAACCAGTTGCCCTTCTCCCCGGCGGACATATAGGGCGGCAGGACGAACACGCCGCCGTCGTCCGCGCTCAGGTCCCAGGGCTGACCGGTGCCCAGATAGGCGTTGAGCTTCATGGGCCGGTACTGGGTCAGCACGCCCACGGTGTCGATGCCGGAATTGGCGCAGTTGGAAAGGGGAAAGTCGATGATGCGGTACTTACCGCCAAAGGGGATATGGGGTTTTGCCACGTTTGCGGTCAGCGCGTACAGCCGCGAGCCCTGACCGCCTGCCAGGAGCATGGCGATGCATTCCTTCTTCACATACAGACCTCCTTGCCATATTGATTCGCGCCCCGCCATGGCGCGTGATGCACAAGATGTCGGTCACTGCCGGTTATAGATCTCCATGGCCCGCTGGGGGCCCCGGCGGATGTATTCCTCCGCCGCCTGCGCCGCCCGGGCGCAGCCCTGGGAAAAGGCGTCCCAGTCCTCGTTCCGGGGCACGCCCAGCACCCAGTCGATCTGCTCCGCGCCCCCGTGAGGCGGCGCGCCTACGCCGATCCGCACCCGGGGGAAGTCCTCCGAGCCCAGATGGGCGATGATGCTCTTCAGCCCGTTATGGCCGCCGGCGGAGCCCCGCTCCCGGACCCGCAGCCGCCCGCAGGGCAGGTTGATGTCGTCCGAGATAACCAGCACCCGCTCCGGCGGCAGCTTATAAAACCGCGCCGCCTGGCCCACGGCCTGGCCGGATTCGTTCATATAGGTCTGGGGCTTCATGACCAGCACCCCGGTCCCGTCCTCCAGGTCCCACCGGGCGGTCAGGGCGTGAAAGCGCAGCCGGCTCACGGAAAGACCCTTGTCCCTTGCCAGCGCGTCCGCCGCCAGAAAGCCCGCGTTGTGGCGGGTGCCGGCGTATTTGGGGCCCGGATTGCCCAGAAACACCGCCAGCCACCGGACCGAGCCGCCCCGCAGGAACATCAGTCGAACAGGGACGACAGAGACTCGTCCTCATAGATGCGGTGGATGGACGCGGCGAACACCGGCGCGGCGGAGAGATAGTGGATCTTCTCCACCCGGGGCTGATCCTTGGGATAGGGGATGGTGTCGAACAGCAGCAGCTCTTCCAGCACGCTGTTTTCGATCCGCTCCAGGGCCGGTCCCGACAGCACCCCATGGCTGGCGCAGGCGTAGATCTTGTTGGCCCCGCCGAGCTCCTTGATGGCCTTGGCCGCGCCCACCAGGGACCCGGCGGTGTCCACCATGTCGTCCAGGATGATGACGTTCTTGTCCCGGACCTTGCCGATCAGGTTCATGACCTCGGACTGGTTGGCCTTCTCCCGCCGCTTGTCCACGATGGCAAGGCCCACGCCCAGCTTCATGGCAAAGGTCCGGGCACGGGCCACGCTGCCCACGTCCGGGGAGACCACCATATACTCGCCGCTTGCCAGGTCGAAGCGTTTCTTGTAGTGGTTGGCGAACAGCGCGCCCCCCGCCAGATTGTCCACGGGGATGTCGAAAAAGCCCTGGATCTGGGAGGCGTGCAGATCCATAGTCAGGACCCGGTCTGCGCCGGCCTCGGTGATCAGGTTAGCCACCAGCTTGGCGGAGATGGGGTCGCGGCTCTTGGCCTTGCGGTCCTGCCGCGCATAGCCGAAATAGGGGATCACGGCGGTGATGCGGCCCGCGGAGGCCCGGCGCATGGCGTCGATCATCACCAGAAGTTCCATCAGGTTGTCGTTCACCGGCCCGCAGGTGGACTGGACCAGGAACACGTCCGCGCCGCGCACCGGCTCGTACACGGACACCGAGCACTCCCCGTCCGCGAACTGGGTGCAGACCGCGTCGCCCATGGAGATGTTCAGACAGTCGCATATGCCCTGCGCCAGAGCGGGATTGGCGTTGCCGGTAAAGACCTTGATCTCTTTTCCGTGGGAAATCATAAATTACCCCCTGCCCGAAGGCGTATGTATATTTATAGCTATATAAAATTGTCCATGAAGTCTCTGATAACATTATAACAAAGCCTGCCACTAAATGGAAGCGTTTTGGCAAATTCTTTTACAGGGAATAGTTTACAAAATCCGCCCCAAAAATTGGAAAATATCACGACTTGTTCCGTGGGCAAACGGCTGTTGACGGAGGGCGGACATTGACATATACTTACAGGCGAGACCATTGAGCGACGGGAGGCGTACTATGGCGGGCATATCCGGGGGGTCCATCCCCTATTTTGACGGGCACTGCGATACCATCAGCGAATGCACCCACCGGGGCTGGTCCCTGCGAAGGAACGAGGGCCATCTGGACCTGGAGCGGCTGGGGGGATTTCAAAAGGCGGCGCAGGTGTTCGCGCTCTTTGCCGACGCGGAAAGATCACCGGCGGGGACCCTGTGGGCCGAGTGCCAGAAACAGCATGAAGTATTCGTGCGCCAGTTGGCGGAAAACGCCGATACAGCGGCCTTTTGCCGGACGGGGGCGGACATCGCGGCGGCCCACGGGGCGGGCAAGGTGGCCGCGCTGCTGAGCGTGGAGGGGGCGGAGCTTTTGGACTGCGACCCGGAGAAGCTGGAGCTCGCCGCCGGCTGGGGCGCAAGGCTCGTGAACATCACCTGGAACCACGTCAACGCCCTGTCCGGCACCAACGTCGAGCAGCCGGACCGGGGGCTCACGGACCGGGGCCGGGTCTTCGTGGAGGCGGCCTACGGCCTGGGGGTGCTGCCGGACGTGTCCCACCTGTCGGACCCGGGCTTCTGGGACATAGCGGAGATGGGCCTGGGGCCGATCGTGGCGACCCACTCCAACGCCCGGGCCGTCTGCGGCCATCCCCGGAACCTGACGGACGATATGTTCAAGGCCGTCCGGGACAGCGGCGGCGTGGCCGGGCTCAATATGTACGAGGGGTTCATCGGCGGGGCCCATACGCTGGACGACGCGGTGCGCCACGTGGACCATTTCATGGAGCTGGACGGAGAAAAGGCCGTCGCCCTGGGGGGCGACTGGGACGGGTGCGAGCTCTCCTTCGGCTGGAGGGGGGTCCAGGACCTGCCGGCCCTGTGGGCCGCCCTGGCAGACCGGGGCTATGGCCCGGGGCTGCTGGAGGACATTTTCTTCAATAACTGGCTGCGGGCGCTGGGCTGATGGGAAAAAGAACGGGAAAGGAGGCGCGCCATGGCGGAGAACGTGTTGGAGAGAGAAAATAAGATGGGCACGGAAAAGATGAGCCGTCTGGTGATCGTCACCGGCGTGCCGCTGATGGTGAGCCTGCTCATCAATTCCCTTTATAACTTTGTGGACTCGGTGTTCGTCTCCCGGATCTCGGAGCAGGCGTTGACGGCCCTGAGTCTGGCCTGGCCGGTGCAGCTTTTCTGCTCGGCCCTGGGCTTCGGCAACGCCATCGGGCTGAACGCGGTGATCTCCCGGGCCTTGGGAGAGGGGGACCGGGACAAGGTGAAGCGGGCGGCGGACAGCGCGATCTTTCTGGCGGTGTGCGCCTGGGGGCTCATCTGCGTGCTGTGTCTGGCGGGGGTGCGGCGGTATTTTGACTGGCAGTCCGGCGGGGACGAGACCATCGCCGCCTATGGCCGGGACTATCTCACGATCTGTATGCTATTCTCGTTCGGGCAGATGGGCCAGTGGGTCTTTGACCGGTTCGTCATGGCCAGCGGCAAGGGGCACCTGTTCCTGTTCACCCTGTCCGCCGCCTCGCTGACGAATCTTGTTCTGGACCCCATCTTTATTTTCGGGCTGTTCGGCGTGCCCCGGATGGAGGCGCGGGGGGCCGCCATCGCCACGGTGATCGGCCAGATCGTGGGGCTGCTGGCGGGCATTGTCATCAACCGCCGGTGGAACCGGGAGATACCGTTTTCCATCCCGCCCCGGCCGGATGGGAAGTGCGTGAAGGAGATCCTGCGCATCGGCGTGCCCTCGTCCATGATCGACATCCTCACCGCCCTGCTCACCGTGGTGATGAACTCGCTGCTTCTGGGCTTTTCCGCCACGGCTGTGGCGGTCTATGGGGTGATGACGAAGATCCGGGGCCTGGTGACCGTGGGGACCCACGGCATCGACAACGGCCTGATCCCCATCGTGGCCTATAATCTGGGGGCGAAAAAATATGAGCGCATCGACCAGGCCGTCCGCTGGGCCTGCGTGTATTCCGCCTGCATCTACGCGGTGATCTTCGCGGCGCTGGAGCTGGCTCCCGGGCCGATACTGCGGCTGTTCGATGCGTCGGAGAGCATGTCCGCCATGGGCGCGCAGGCTTTGCGTATCTTCGCGGCGGCCTGGTTTTTGTCCATTCCGGGCATGATCTACGCCGCCGCGCTCCAGGGGCTGGGCCAGGGTCTGCGGAGCATGGCCCTGACTATGGCACGGCAGGCGGCGCTGCCGGTGGCCGCCGCCCTGGCGCTGCGGCCCTTTGGGTCGCTGTGGCTCATGTGGGCCGCTTTCCTGCTGGCGGAATGCGCGGGCGCGCCCCTGGGGGCGTTGCTGTGGAGAAAGACCCGCGGGGCCATATAAACGGGTCCTTTTCTTTTTTCGCGGAACGTGATATCCTATTCCTAAAGAAAACATCGAACGGGAGGACGGACCATGTTTCAGGATGGCAAAATACTGATCGGCAAGGGGGAAGACCCCGTCTATCTGCTGCCCGGGATGGCAAACCGCCACGGGCTCATCGCCGGGGCCACCGGCACCGGCAAGACCGTCACGCTGAAGGTGCTGGCGGAGGGCTTTTCCGACATGGGCGTGCCGGTGTTCCTGGCGGACATCAAGGGCGACGTGTCCGGCACGGCCCTGGCGGGCGCCGATAATGAGAAGATGCAGGAGCGGCTGAAAAACGTGGGGGTGGACCCGGCCAGCTTCAAGTATGCCGGCTATCCCTGCCGGTTCTGGGACGTGTTCGGCAAGGGCGGCATCCCCGTCCGGGCAACGGTCACGGACGTGGGGCCGCTGCTGCTGAGCCGGCTGCTGGACCTGTCGGACGCCCAGGAGGGGGTGCTGAACATCGCCTTCCGGCTGGCGGACGACAACGGCTGGGAGATCATCGACTTCAAGGACCTGCGGGCCATGCTGACCTGGATGGGCGAGCACCACGGGGAATTCGCCAATACTTACGGCAACGTGACAAGCCAGAGCGTGGGCGGCATCCAGCGGGCCCTGCTGGCCCTGGAGAACGACGGCGCGGCGGACTTTTTCGGGGAGCCCAGCCTGGACATCGGCGACTGGATGCAGGTTGCCCCCGACGGCCGGGGCATGGTGAATATCCTCCACTGTGTGGAGCTGTCCCAGAAGCCCCTTTTGTACGCCACGTTCATGCTGTGGATGCTGTCGGAGCTGTACGAGGCCTTGCCGGAGGTGGGCGACGGGGACAAGCCCAAGCTGGTGTTCTTCTTTGACGAGGCCCACATGCTCTTCTCCGACGCGCCCAAGGCGTTGGTGGACAAGGTGGTGCAGGTGGTAAAGCTGATCCGCAGCAAGGGCGTGGGCATCTATTTCATCACCCAGAGCCCCTCCGACATCCCGGACGAGGTGCTGGCCCAGCTCAACAACCGCATCCAGCACGCCCTGCGAGCCTACACCCCCGCCGAGCAGAAGGCGGTGAAGGCGGCGGCGGCCAGCTTCCGGGCCAACCCCGCCTTCAAGACCGAGGAGGCCATCGGCTCGCTGGGCACCGGCGTGGCCCTGGTCTCCGTGCTGGACGCGGACGGCGTGCCCACCGTGGTGGAGCAGACCACCATCTGTCCCCCCAGCAGCTGCATGAGCGCCATGGACGACGCCGCCAAGGCCATGGTGGTGGCGAACGACGCCCTGTACGGCAAGTACAAGGAGGCGGTGGACGAACGCTCCGCCTATGAGATATTGGAGGAGCAGGCCGAGGCCCAGGCTGCCGAGAAGGCGGAGGAAGAGGCCGCCAAGCAGGCGGAGGCGGAGGCCAAGGCCGCCGAGAAGGCCGCCAAGGAGGAGGAAAAGGCCCGCCGGGCCGAGGAACGGGCTCTCCAGGCCCAGTACAAGGCCGAGGGCCGGGACAAGTACGGCCGCACCAAGATGGAGCAGAGCATCGTCCGGGCCAGCCGGAACACCGCCAAGAGCATGGGCCGGCAGTTGACAAAGTCCATCACCCGGGGGCTTCTGGGCAATTCCAGCAAGAGCGTGCGCAACGCGGCCAGCCAGTTCGCCGGCAACATGGTAAGCGACCTGATAGGCGGATTTTTCAAATGACATTTCCCAGCGGGGGCGGCGCCCGGACCGGGACCCGCCGCTCCCGGCAGAGCACATCACAAGGCAGGTGAGCGGGGCGGTGGAAGCCATCCGGGCCCGAAAAAAGCGCATATTCGACATCATCCAGATCGGCAATCGGAACGACTGGCCCAGCCGGCTTTTCGATATCGTGCTGATCGTGCTGATCGCGCTGAACCTGTTCATCGCCATCTTCGCCACCTTCGACTGCTCCAGGCCCTACCACGCCCTCATCGAGCGGATCGATCTGGCGACGGTGCTGGCCTTCACGGCGGAGTACCTGCTGCGGCTGTGGACGGCGGAGTTTTTGTACCCCACGGCCACCCCTCTGCGGGCCACGGTCAAGTACATGACCTCCTTCAACGGGATCATCGACCTTTTGAGCTTTTTCCCCTATTATCTGCCGGTGTTCCTGCCCCAAGGGGCGGTGGCGTTCCGGATGTTCCGGGTGGTGCGCATCCTTCGGCTGTTCCAGGTCAACGCCTACTACGACGCCCTGAACGTGATCGGGGCGGTGCTGCGCAGCAAGCGGGACCAGCTCGTCAGCTCCATCTTCATCATCCTGGTGCTGATGACGGCCTCGTCCCTGATCATGTACGGTCTGGAGCACGAGGCCCAGCCGGAGGTGTTCGCCAACGCCTTTTCCGGCATGTGGTGGGCGGTGTCCACCCTGCTGACGGTGGGCTACGGGGACATCTACCCGGTCACGGTGGCGGGGCGCGTTTTCGGCACGATCCTGACGTTTTTGGGCGTGGGGATGGTGGCTATCCCCACCGGCATCCTGTCCGCCGGCTTCGTGGAGCAGTACCGGCGGCTGGAGAAGCTGGACAGCGTGGGCACGGACGTGCGCTTCGTCCGGCTGGAGGTAGGCCCGGACCACCCCTGGCGGAACAGGCGGGTGGACCAGCTTCCTCTGCCGCCGGATCTGGTCCCGGCGGTGATCCAGCGGGGCGGCCGGGCGCTGCTGCCCCGGGCGGAGGAGGTCCTGCTGCCGGGGGACGGCCTGGTGCTGGGGGCCGACGCCAGCCGGGACGAGCTGGGCATCAGCCTGAAAAGGGTGGTCCTGCGGACCCGGAACCCCTGGGTGGGACAGCTTATCCGGGACCTGGACATCTCCCGCAGGACCATGATCGTACTGGTCCGGCGGGAAGGACGGCTGCTGGCCCCGGAGGGGGGCCTGCGTCTCCGGGAGGGGGACACGGTGCTGCTGTACACCCAGCGGCACGTCTCCGCGGACCGGGACGGGGATATCTGAGAAAAAAAGAAGCTCTCCCCCGGCGGGACGATCCCGCCGGGGGAGAGCTTTGTCAGGAGAGCTTGACTACGATAACGCCGTCGATCAAACGGCAATAACCATCCTGGGGGAAAACGGGCATATCCTGGACCGCCGGCAGGGAGAGGAGCTCCTCCCGCTGGGGCGAGGGAACGGTGATATTGATCGGGTGGCCCAGAAGCAAGCTGGAAAAGGCCCGGAACGAGCCGTCATATGTGACGGAGGTGCTGTTCCACATCCCGGTCGTGTGCCGGTACTGGGCGAAGATATCATCCTCGGCGCGGGCCACATTGGAATCGCGGAAACTGCCCACGATCAGCACCGGCGTCACGCCGGGCTCATAATCGGGCTGCCGCTCAATGGTCTCCACGATGGAAAAGGCGTACCGGCTGGATGCGTCGTAAACGATCCGCTTGTAGTAGTAGGCCCCGTTGGCAAAGACGATGTTGTGAAAGACCATGAAAGCGCAGAGGACCACCGCCGCGCCCTGGCAAAGCCGGGGCCAGCCGATCCGGCGTCCCGGCGCAGCTTCCGTTTCCCGGCCCTCAGAGAGCGCGGGACGCAGCTCCATGGGCATGAACAAAAGGGCGTAGGCCAAATAATAGCTATAGGTCATCAACTGGTGTACGTTGCCGCCGTTCAGTACGTACACGAAATTCAGCCCCAGGGGCAGCAGCGCCGCGCACAGCAGCAGCACGGCCAGCTCCGGGCCCCGGATATGCCGCCGGCGGATGCAGCGGACCCACATACACAGGCCGAAGAAGATCATCGCCAGCCGGAGCAGACACAGCGCGGGGGTGTTGTGGGCCCGGAGGGGAGAGAAGAAGAACGCGGCAAAGTTGAAGTAGGCATAGGGTATGAGCTTCAGCAAGGGCAGGATGCTGACGGAGCCGTTTCCAAATATCTGCTGCAGCCCGGCGTAGTCCGAGGACATACCGATATGGGACAGCCTCATGACCAGCTCGACGCAGACAAAGTAGAGCACGCCGCCGCCCAGCAGGCTGAGCGCGTACCGCAGGGCCCGCTTCCAAAGGACGGGGAAAGTCTCTCCATCCATGACGGCCTTGATGAGCAGTATCAACGCCATGCCGATGGCGACGTCGAAAAAGGCCTGGTACAGCCCCATGGACAGGGCAAACAGCGGCATCGCGGCCAGGACGCCGCGCTTATCGGGATAGTGCTCCCAAAGCCACACGCCCGCGCAGGCCAGGAGCAGCGCCAGCATATAGCTGTCCGCGCAGTACATATACGTGGCGTTGATGGTCGTGACGGTGAGGCAGGTGGATAGGACGCCGCACAGGATGATAAGGGAGCTTTTGCGTACGATATCGAGCGCGGCGGCGAGAAAGCAGACCGATAGGCAGATGAAAAGCGTCGCCAGCATCCCCACCAGCCAGGGCGCCGGCAGCCGGCCCCGGAGCAGCCAATAGAGCGGCTGCATGAACCGGCCCAGAGAGAGCTGGTGCTGGCCGTCGCCGGGGGAATTGATCAGCGTGGAGAGGGAGTCGTGGCTGGGGGCCAGAGAGAAGTACATATAGGCGTGGGCGGCCAGACTGAAAACGAGGGTGTAAAAAACGACGATCTTGAAGCGGAGAGCAGCCGACGGATTTTTTATAGTCTCTTTCATAAAAGCACCTTTTCATAGCAGACCCGCTCCGGGTCCTTTTCTACGGTGTCTGTCAGGGTCACGGAGCCGCAGCATTCGTAGCCCCGCCTTTCCAAAAGCCGGCGCATGGCGGCGTTGTTCGCGTGGGTGTCCGCCCGGACGCTGCCGACGCCCCGGCCCAGGGCCAGGTCCTCGCAGAGCTGCAGCATCTCGTCCGCCAGGCCCCGGCCCCGGTAGGCGGCCTTCACCGCCGTCCGGTGGACGGTGGCATAGGGCCGGTCCTGGGTCCGCCACGCGCCCCGGATGCGGGCATAGTCCGCCTCCGGCGTCATGTACAGGCTGACTACCCCGGCGGGGGCGCCGTTATGGGTGAACAGCCAGCAGCCCCCGGCGGCGATGTCCCGGGCGAACACCTCCGCGTTGGGGAAACCGTCCTGCCACTGGTCCACGCCGCATTCTTTCATGTAGGCCGACGCCTCCGCCGTGATGGACAGCAGGGCGGGGATGTCCTCCGCCGCGGCCGGGCGGCAGTCGTAGACGAGCTTTTCCCGGCCGGTGAGCCGGTCCACGGTGCGCTTGTCCGCCTCGGTCTGGGGCCGGAAGGCCTCGAACAGATCCGGCCGGCGTTCCCTGGTGCGGATGAGCTGCTGCTCCCGCCGCCAGGCCTCGATGTCCCTGTGGACCCCCCGGCGCAGCACCTCCGGCACCGTGAGCCCCTCCCAGGTCTCCGGCCGGGTGTACTGGGGGTACTCCAAAAGACCGTCCCAGTGGCTCTCGCCCATGTAACAGGCCGGGTCCGACAGCACCCCCGGCACCATCCGGCACACGCTGTCCGCAACGGCCATGGCCGGGATCTCCCCGCCGGTCAGCACGAAGTCGCCCACGCTCAGCTCCTCGTCGCAGCAAAGCTGGATGAACCGCTCGTCCACGCCCTCGTAGTGGCCGCAGACCAGCACCAGATGGTCATATTCCGACACCAGCCGCCGGGCGTGGCCCTGGTCGAACCGGGCCCCCTGGGGGGACATATAGATGACCCTCCGTCTGCGGGGCCCCGCCTGGGCTGTCACGTGGTCCAGACAGGCTTTCAGCGGCTGGGCCATCATCACGCACCCCCAGCCGCCCCCATAGGGATAGTCGTCCACCTGCTGCTGTTTGTTGTCGGTGAAGTCCCGTATCTGTATGCAGTTGATCTCGATCAGTCCCTTTTTGGCCGCCCGGCCCAGGATGGACGAGTCCATCATGGGCCGCACCGCCTCCGGGAACAGGGTCAGGATGTCGATGCGCATAGTTACATACCGTCTATCAGCCGCACAGTGACGACGCAGTTGTCCGGGTCTTTTTTCAGCACGAAGGCCGGCACGTCGGGGATCAGGATCTCCCGGTCACCCTTTACCACCAGCACGCTGGCGGCGGGCTCGCTCATCACGTCGGCCAGCACACCCAGCTCTTTCCCGGCCTCGTCCACCACCTTCGCGCCGATGATGTCCTGCAAAAACACGGCCCCGGCGGGCAGATGGGCGTCGTCCCGGTCGATGAACAGCACCTTGCCCTTCAGGGCCATGGCGGCGTTCACGTCGTCAATGCCCTCCAGCGCGGCCACGCACATATCCTTGTGGACCCGGCAGGAGCGCACGGCAACGGCCCGGCCGTCCACGTAAAAACGGCGGAAGCGGGTCAGAAACGCCGCCTCGTCCGCCCAGGGCTGGATGCGTACCTCGCCCCGGACGCCGTGGGTGTTCACGATCCGCCCCGCCTCTAAATATCGCTTTTTCAATCCAGTATCTCGACGGAGACCTTTTTGCCCTGACGCTGGGCCACGGCCTTCATCAGCACCCGGATCTGGCGCACGATCCGGCCCTGGCGGCCGATGACCTTGCCCATGTCCCCGTCCGCCACGCGCACCTCCAGCACGGTGCCGCCGGAGCCGGCGCGCTCCGTGACGGTCACCTGGCCGGGGTCGTCCACCAGGCTCTGGATGATATAGGTGAGAAGTTCCTTCATGGGGCTGCCGCCTTATTCCGCGGCGTCGGCCTCGGCCTTGGGCTCGGCCTCCGCTTTGGCCTGGGCCTTGGGCTCGGCCTCCGCCTTGGGCTGACCGGCCTCGGCCAGCTTCAGCAGACCGCGGACGGTGTCGGTGGGCTGGGCACCGCAGCCGATCCAGTACTTGGCGCGCTCCAGGTCGATGTCGATGGCGGCGGGCTTGACCATGGGGTCATAGGTGCCCAGCTCCTCGATGTTGCGGCCGTCCCGGGGAGAGCGGCTGTCCGCCACTACCACGCGGTAATAGGGGGCCTTCTTCGCGCCCTGTCTCTTCAAACGGATCTTGACCATTTTTCGTTCCTCCAAAATACAGTTGGTTTTTTATTTTTCAAATTCAAAAAATGAATGTTGAAATCACAGGCCGAACATACCCATCTTCCTGCCCATCCGGCGGCCCCGCCGGGTGCCGGACATCTGCTTTACCATGGCGTTCATGGCGTCGAAGCCCTTCAAGAGCCGGTTGATCTCCACCACGCTGGTGCCGGAGCCGGCGGCGATGCGCTTTTTCCGGCTGGCGTTCAAAATGGCGGGGTTGGCCCGCTCCTTCGCTGTCATGGACAGGATGATGGCCTCGGTCCGGGCCATGGCCTTCGGGTCGATCTTGGCCCCTTTCAAGGCCCTGGCGTCCAGACCCGGCACCATGCCCAGCAGGTCCTCCATGTCCCCCATGTCCTTCATGGAGCGGAGCTGCTCCAGATAGTCCTGAAGGGTGAAGCGGTTTTTCAGGAGCTTTTCGGCCATCTCCGCGGCCTTCTTCTCGTCCACCGCCTGCTCCGCCTTCTCGATGAAGGTGAGCACGTCGCCCATGCCCAGGATGCGGCTGGCCATCCGATCCGGGTGGAACACCTCGATGGCGTCCAGCTTCTCCCCGGTTCCGACGAATTTCACGGGCTTGCCGGTGACGGCCCGGACCGACAGGGCCGCGCCACCCCGGGCGTCGCCGTCCAGCTTTGTCAGCATCACGCCCGTGATGCCCAGAGCCTCGTCAAAGGCCGAGGCCGCGTTCACCGCGTCCTGGCCGGTCATGGCGTCCACCGTCAGCAGTATCTCCGCCGGGTCCACGGCCGCCTTGATGCGCTTGAGCTCCTCCATCAAGGCCTCGTCCACATGGAGCCGGCCGGCGGTGTCCAGGAACACCAGGTCGTTGCCGTGGAGCCGGGCGTGCTCCACCGCGGCCCTGGCGATGTCCACCGGGTCGGCCTGGCCCATCTGGAACACGGGGACGCCCACCTGAGCGCCCACGGTCTCCAGTTGGGAGATGGCGGCGGGACGGTATACGTCGCAGGCGGCCAGCAGCGGCCGCTTGTTCTGCTGCTTTTTCACGAAGGCGGCCAGCTTGGCCGTGTTGGTGGTCTTGCCCGCGCCCTGCAGGCCCACCACCATCACCACGCTGGGCACCCTGGAGGAGTAGTTGAGCCTGGCGGCCTGGCCCCCCATGAGGGCGGTCATCTCCTCGTTGACGATCTTGACGACCATCTGGGCCGGGTTCAGGCTCTCCAATATCTCCTGGCCGGCGGCCTTTTCCGAGACATTGTTCACAAAGTCCTTTACGACCTTGTAACTCACGTCGGCCTCCAGCAGAGCCATCCGCACCTGGCGCATGGCGTCCTTCACGTCCGCCTGGCTCAGCCGGCCCTTGCCACGGAGCTTTTTGAAGATGCCGTTTAACTTGTCCGACAGGCTCTCGAACGCCATTACATCAATCCCTCCAGCCGGGCCAGCACCGCCCGGCTCCGCTCGCCCTCCGGCAGCAGGTCCGCCAGCTCCTCCCGGATGCCGGCGATGGCCTCCCGCCGCTCCAGATACCGCCGGACCAGGCCGGTCTTTGCCTCGTATTCCTGCAGGGCGGCCTCCGCCCGGCGCAGGTTGTCCCACACCCCCTGGCGGCTCAGGCCCCCCAGCGCGGCGATCTCGCCCAGAGACAGGTCCTCGTTCCAGTGCAGCTCGCAGGCAGACCGCTGCTTTTCCGTCAGCAGCTCGCCGTAAAAGTCCAGCAAAAGGGACCGGTCCAGAGGGGAAGCGTCCATGCCGCGCCTCCTTGTGTTAAGGATTATTGCTTTACAGCCTGCTTATCATACACCATCGGCGGCGGGCTGTCAAGTCTTTTTCGTTGACAGCCGACGGAGTATATTCTCCCCCGGCCGCGGGAAAAATCCCAGGTATGGAAAAGATGAGCGCACAACGCCTGGCCGGATGGGGCGGCGAGGCGGCCATGAGCATCCCCATGAAAGGAACGATATCGGGCCGCCGGACGGCCCGGCGGCTGGAGAAGGCCATGGGGGCCGTCGCGGCCAAGAGCCGGGACGAGAAGGAGCCGGCCTGGTTCGCGGACAACGAGTATCTGGCCCGGCGGGAGACGGAGCTGGCGGCGGCGGCCCTGCGGGCCGGGGGCCGGCTGCGCCGGTGCCGCAGAGGAGCGGCTTTGGTGGAGCTGTGCCGGGGCCTGACCGGGGCGGGGCCTGTGACGGAGGAGCGCGTCACGGCCTATCTCACCGGCGCGCGCCGGGCGGTGGAGCTGCCGGAGAACGAGGGGGCGTTGGTGGGCGCGGCCCTGCGGGCGGCCCTTATCGAAGCCCTGGCCGAGCCGGGCGTGGACACGGCGGCCGCGGCGGAGCTTTTCACCAGCCTGCGGACGGTGGCGGACATGGACCTGACCGACGCGCTGGAGAAGTCCGACCCGGTGGACGCGCTGCTGCGCTCCGACGGCACATACCCGGCCATGGACGAGATCAGCCGGGCCCGGTACCGGGAGCGGATACAGCTTTTGGCGAAAAAGGAAAAGGTCCCGGCCCTGGAGATGGCGCGGACGGCCCTGGACCGGGGGCTGCATGAGTACCTGTTTCCCCAGACCCGGCGCACCGGCGCGGGGTATATGGCGGCGCGGGTATTTTTACCGGCGGCGTTGGCGGCGCTGGCCTGGGGCCTGACGGGCAGCTTCTGGACGGCGGTATTGACGCTGCTGCCCCTGTCGGAGCTGACCCGGGTGTGGCTGGACGCGGCGCTGCTGCGCGCCGTCCCGCCCCGGCGGCTGATGCGCCTGGCGTTGGAGGACGGCCTGGGCCCGGAGGGACGGACGGTGTGCGTGGTGTCCGCCCTGCTGACGGACGGCGAGACCGGCCCACGGCTGGTCCGGCGTTTGGAGGAGTATAAGCTGGCCAACCGGGACTGCGGGGACCAGCTTTTATTCGCGCTGCTGGCGGACCTGCCGGACGGGACGGTGTTCCCGCCGGAGACGGCGGACCGGCTGGACCCGGTGCGGGATGCGGTGAACGAGCTGAACGAGAGATACGGCGGCGGATTCTTCCTGCTGACCCGTGACCCGGCCTGGAACAACGCCGACGAGGTATACGCGCCCTGGGAGCGGAAGCGGGGGGCCATATTGGAGCTGGTCCGGCTGACCCAGGACCGGCCCAACCGGCTGAAGTGCCTGGCCGGGAGCGTCCAGGACCTGCGGGCCCGGTACGTGCTGTGCCTGGACGGGGACACCCGGCTGGTGCCGGGGGCGGCCCGGCAGCTCATCGGCGCGGCCATGCACCCGCTGAACGCGCCGGTGGTGGAAAAGGGCGTGGTGGTCAAAGGCCACGGGGTCATCCACCCCCGGATGGCGGTGGAGCTGGACCGGGCCACGGCCACGGACTTTGCCCGGATCTGGGCGGGCCAGGGGGGCACGGACCCCTACGGCGCGCCTACGGGGGAGCTGTTCACGGACCTGTTCGACCGGGGCGGCTTTGCCGGAAAGGGCGTGGTGGACGCGGCGGCGTACCTGGCCTGTCTGGACGGCCGGTTCGAGGATGACACGGTCCTGAGCCACGACGCCCTGGAGGGGGCCTATCTGCGGGGGGCCTATATGGGCGATGTGGAGCTGACGGACGGTGCCCCGGTGACGGCGGCGGCCTGGTTCCGGCGGCTGCATCGCTGGACCCGGGGCGACTGGCAGAACCTGCCCTGGCTGGGCAAGGCCGGGCAGGATCTGACGGCGTTGGACCGGTTCCGGCTTTTTGACAGCCTGCGCCGGAGCCTGGTGGCCCCGGCGACCCTGCTGGCGGTGGCGCTGGGGGCGTTCGTCCCATCCCTGCGGTGGGCGGCCGCCCTGGCGTTGGTATGCCTGGGCTCCGACGCGGTCCACGACGCCTTCGCGGGCCTTTTCGTGCGGGTGGGCGACGCCCGGTTCCGCTGCCGGAGCGGGGTGCTCCGGGGCGCGGGCGGGTCCCTGACCCGGTTCTTCGCCCGGACGATCTTTCTGCCCTGGGAGGGCTATACCTGCGCCTCGGCCATGGTCACGGCCCTGTGGCGCATGAAGGTCAGCCACAAAAATATGCTCCAGTGGGTGCCGGCGGCTCAGACGGAGAGCGGCCGGGACCGGCCCGCGGCCATGTGGTTCTCCGTGGCGCTGGGGGCGTTCATGGCCCTGCTGGCCCCCGGCCCGGCGGGGAAGGCCGCCGGGGTGGTGTGGCTGGCGGCGCCGGCGTTCGCCTATGCCTCCGGCCTGCCTCTGCGGGCGAAAAACGACCTGACCGACGCGGACCGGGCCTTTCTCATGAAGTCCGCCGAGGCCATCTGGGGCTACTTCAGCGGCCTGTGCACCCGGGCCGACCACTGGCTGCCCCCGGACAATCTCCAGGTCCAGCCCCCCAAGGGGGTCGCCCATCGGACCAGTCCCACCAACATCGGCCTGGCGCTGGCGTCGGCCCTGGCGGCCATAGAGCTGGGCGCGGCGGCGGAGAGCGACGCGGCGGCGTTGGCGGACCGGCTCCTTGCCACGGTGGAGAAGCTGCCCAAGTGGAAGGGGCATCTCTATAACTGGTACGATACCCGCACCTGCGCGCCCCTGCAGCCGGCCTATGTGTCCACGGTGGACAGCGGCAACCTGTGCGCGTGCCTGATCTGCCTGGCGGGCGGCATGGCCGCCCATGGCCGGCCGGAGATCGCGGACCGGGCCCGGGCCCTGGCGGACGGGATGGACTTGGCCGCGCTGTACGACGAGAAAAAGCGGCTTTTCCGCATCGGTCTGGACCCGGCCTCGGACGAGCCTAGTCCCGGCTATTACGACCTGATGGCCTCGGAGGCCCGGCTGACAAGCTATCTGGCCTGCGCCCGGGGGGAGGTCCCGGTGCGCCACTGGCAGAGCCTGAGCCGGGCCCAGCTTGCCCTGGACGGCTGGCGGGGGCTGGCCAGCTGGTCCGGGTCCATGTTCGAGTATCTGATGCCGGAGCTGTTCCTGCCCCTGGTGGGCGGGTCCATGCTGTGGGAGACGGCCCGGTTCTGCCTGTATGCCCAAAAGCGGAAAGGCGCCCGGGCCAAGGCCCCCTGGGGCTGCTCGGAGAGCGCGTTCTTCTCCCTGGACGCGGGGATGGATTACCGCTACAAGGCCCACGGGGCCGGGCCGCTGGCCCTGCGGCGGGACGTGGACGGGGAGCTGGTGATCGCCCCATACGCCAGCTTCCTGGCGCTGTGCGTGCATCCCAAGGCGGCGGTGAAGAACCTGCGGCGGCTGAAAGGGATGGGCATGTGGGGCCGGTACGGCTTCTACGAGGCCCTGGACATGACCCCTGGAAGGACTGGCAAGGGGGGCGAGGTGGTGGCCTGCTTCATGAGCCACCATCTGGGCATGAGCCTTTGCGCCGCGGCCAACTGCCTGGCGGGGGGCGTTCTGCGGCGGTACTTCATGGCGGACCGTGCCATGGCGGCGTTCCGGCCTCTGCTGGCGGAGCGGGTGCCTTTGAGCGGGACGGTGCTGCGCCGGAGCCGCAGTCCTCTGGCCCGCCCCCCGGAGAGCCGGAAGGAGCTGCCCGCGTTCCAGTGGGAGGGACCGGGCCATGTGCCGGCGGCCCCGGCCTGGTTCCCCATGTCCAACGGGGTGTATTCGCTGCTGGCCTGCGACGACGGCCGCTGCTTTGCCAAAAGCGGCGGGCTTTTGATGTACCGGCCGGATGGGTTCGAGCTGGCGGTGGAGGGGCTGCCCCTGACCCCCTCCCGGCGGCAGGCGGCCTTCTTCCCCTGGCGGTATGAGAGCGGGACCCTGACCTTCACCGCCCGGCAGAGCGGGTCCGGGGCCGTCTCGTCCGCCTCCATGGCCGTAGCCAGCGGCGAGCGGGGAGAGCTGCGGCGCGTCAGCGGTCCCAGCGGCGGGAAGCTCTCGGTGCGGTTCGAGCCGGTGCTGGCCCGGCAGGAGGATTTCGCGGCCCACCCGGCCTTCTGGCGGCTGGGGCTGGAGATCACGGCCCACCGGGGCGCGGTGCTGGTGCGCCGGCTGGCCCGGGACCGGCTCCCGGAGACGTGGCTGTGTCTGGCGGCCACGGTGGATCTGCGCCTGGCCGCCGGCGGCGGCTGGCAGATGAACGAGCCGGCGGCGGTGACAGCCGTTTTGCCGGAGGGCGGGTGCGCGGTGCTGGCCCTGTGCTGCGGCGGCAGCCGCGTGGAGGCGGAGGAGGGCGCCCGGCGCATCCTGACCGGCGGCGCGGCGGATATGGCGGCCGCCATGGCCTCTCTGCTGGGCATGACCGCCGACGGCATACGGGCGGCCTTCGAGCTGTGCGGGGCGGTCTGCTCGCCCCGGGTGGAGGCCCGGCCCGGCTCCACACGGGAGGCGCTTTGGAAAAAGGGGCTGTCCGGGGACCTGCCCATCGTGTATGTGCCGGCGCGGGAGGGCCCGGACGACGAGGCCCGGCGCACCATCAAGCGTCACGCCCTCATCACCGCCTGCGGCGTGGGGGCGGACCTGGTGATCGACACCGGGGAGGAGGGGGCCTATCTGCACCCCCGCCGGGACGCGCTGCGCCGGTACCTGGACAAGTACGGCCTGGGGGCTTTCGAGGACCTTCGGGGCGGCGTGCGGTTCGCCGGCGGGGAGGACATCGCCGCCGCGGCGGTGGTAGTCAGGCCCGTCCAGGAGCGGAAATACGCTGGCCTGCCGGGGCTGCGTCCCGCCCCGGTCCGGGGCCGGCAGGCCCCGAAGGTGGAGCATCTGCCCGGCGGCGCGGTCCGCTACCAGACCCCGCCCCTGCCGCCCCGGGCCTGGTGCAACGTGCTGTCCAACGGCCGGTTCGGGTACCTGGCCGCCGACTGCGGCACAGGCTTCATGTGGCTGGAAAACGCCCGGGAATGCCCGGTGGGGCCCTGGCTGAACGACCCCATGGCTACCTCCGGCGGGGAGACCCTGGAGCTGGTAACGGCCCAGGGCCGCAGGAGCCTGTTCGCCGTGGACGCCCCCTGCCGGGTCATCAACGGCTTCGGCTGGACCCGCTGGGAGCATGAGGACGTGAAGCTCACCGCCTTCGTGCCCAACGGCTATCGGGCCCGGATCATGCTCATCGAGGGGGGCGACGACGCCTATATCGGCTGGCATCTGCCCCTGCGCCTGGCCGCCGACGCCGCCGACGCGCCCTGCGTGATCACCGGCTGGGCCGAGGGGTGCCTGACGGCGGAAAATCCCCGGGGCCTGTACCCGGGGGAGGTGTTCCGCGCCCTGTGCAGTAAAAAGCTGTCCGGCTTCACCGCCGACGAAACGGCCTGGCTGTCCGGCCGGATGGACGGCCGGACCGGCGCGGGCCTGCGGCCCTGCTTTGGGGCCTTGTGGAAAGGCGGCGGCGTGAGCGTGCTGGTCTGCGGCTTTGAGAGCGCGGAGACCCTGCGCGCCCTGGCGGACCCGGACCGGGCGGCGCAGGAGCTGGTCCGGGTCCGGGACGGCTGGCGGGCCACCCTGGGCCGGGTCCACATCCGCACCCCGGACCGGGACCTGGACCGGATGATGAACGGCTGGGCGGCCTATCAGACCCTGTCCTGCCGGATCATGGGCCGGACCAGTATGTACCAGCCCGGAGGGGCCTATGGCTTCCGGGACCAGCTCCAGGACGTGACGAATCTCATATTGATCGCGCCCGCCCGGGCCCGGCGGCACATCCTGACCTGCTGCGCCCGCCAGTTCCGGGAGGGGGACGTGCTCCACTGGTGGCATGAGACCCCGGCGGGACCGAGAGGGGTCCGGACCCGGTGTTCGGACGACCTCTTGTGGCTGACTTGGGCGGTATGCGAGTATGTGGAAAAGACCGGGGACACGGACTTCTGCGACCAGAAGACCCCCTGGCTGGAGGCGCCGCCCCTGGGCCCGGAGGAGAAGGATAGGTATTTCATCCCCCATGCCTCCCAGGACGAGGACACGGTGCTGGAGCACGCCCGCCGGGCGGCGGAGCGGGTTCTGGCCCGGGGCCGGGGGCCGCACGGGCTGCTGCTGACCGGCTCCGGCGACTGGAACGACGGCATGGACAAGGTGGGCGGCGAGAGCCAGTGGCTGACCTGGTTCTTCATCCACACCGCCGACCGCCTGGCGGCTTTGCTGGCCCGACGGCAGGACGGTGCCGGGAAGCTGTTCTCCGACGCGGCAAAGGCCCTGACCGCCGCGGCGGAGCGGAGCTGGAACGGAAGCTGGTACCTGCGGGGCTGGTGGGACGACGGCGCGCCCCTGGGCGGGGTGGGCGACGCCGCCTGCGCCATCGACTCCATCGCCCAGAGCTGGGCGGCCTTCAGCGGCCGGGCGGACGCCCAGCGGGTCCGCACGGCTCTGGCGGCCTGCGCGGACCATCTGTACGACCGGGCCCACGGGCTGGTGAAGCTGTTCACGCCCCCCTTTGCCGACGCCGGCCGGGACCCCGGCTATATCCGCTCCTGCGGGCCGGGCTTCCGGGAAAACGGGGGCCAGTACACCCACGGCGCGGTATGGCTGGCGTCGGCCCTGCTGCGGGAGGGCTTTACGGACCTGGGGGCCGCCATGCTGCTGGACCTGCTGCCGGCCCGGCACGACGGGGACCTGTGGGGCGCGGAGAGCTGGGTCCTGGCGGCGGACGTGTCCGCCAACCCGGACCACTACGGCCAGGCCATGTGGAGCTGGTACACCGGCGCGGCGGGGTGGTTTTTCCGGGTGGCGCTGGAGGACCTGCTGGGCATCCGGCTGGAGAATGGCCGGCTCACGGTCCGGCCCAATCTGCCCGCCGGCTGGGACGGCTACGAGGCCGATGTCTGCGGCCGGCATATCAAGGTCAAAAACGGCCGCGTCATCATCCGATAGCGGCGGGCCCGGTCCGGCGGCGATACCGCTGGACGGGGCCTTTAAAATTCACGGAAATGTCATTTTCAAACCAGGCGGCGTGTGCTATAATATGGATAAAGAAATATTACCAGAAAGCGGTGGGTGAGAGCGGTGCGGCGGACGCGCAAAGAGATCCTGCCGGGCGCGTATCTGACGTGCCTGCGGACGGACAAATTCAAGACGGGGCTTTTGAGCGTGAGCCTTCTGACCCGGCTCAGCCGGGAGACGGCGGCGCAAAACGCCCTGATCCCCAGCGTGCTGCGCCGGGGCACGGTGCGAAGCCCGGACCTGGACGCGCTGGCGGCCCGGCTGGACGGCCTTTACGGGGCCCGGCTGGAGCCGGTGGCCCGGAAGAAGGGCGAGATCCAGTGCGTGGGCTTCTGGGCGGACTTCGTGGATGAAAAATACCTGCCCGACGGTCAGGGGCTGCTGGAGGACGTGGCGGCCCTGCTGGGAGAGGTCCTTTTGGAGCCCCGGACCCGGGGCGGCCTGCTTTTGAGCGCCTATGTGGACAGCGAGAAGGAAAAGCTCCTGGAGGACATCCGGGCCCGGATCAACGACAAGATATCCTACAGCCGCTATCGGCTCACGGAGCTGATGTGCCCGGCGGAGGACTACGCCGTGGACGTGCTGGGCACGGAGGAGGAGGCGGAGGCCATCGGCTATGTGGCCCTGACCCGCCGGTACCATGAGCTGCTGGCCTCGTCGCCTGTGGAGATATTCTACTGCGGCAGCGCGTCGCCGGACCGGGTGGAGCGCGCTGTGCGGGACGCGCTGGCTACCCTGCCCCGGGGGGAGCTGGACATGGACCTGGGCACCGACATCCGCATGAACACGGTGGAGGATGGCCCCCGGTATTTCACCGACGACATGGACGTGAACCAGGGGAAGCTGGCTATCGGTTATCGGCTGGGCGACGCCATGGAGGACCCGGACATGGCCGCGCTGCGGGTGATGAACGCGGTGTTCGGCGCGGGCGTCAGCTCCAAGCTGTTCATGAACGTGCGGGAGAAACTGAGCCTGTGCTATTTCGCCAGCTCCGCCCTGGATCTGATGAAGGGCGTCATGGCGGTGATCAGCGGCATCGAGGTGAAGGACTACGACCAGGCCCTGGTGGAGATCGGCCGGCAGCTGCGGGCCGTGCAGGAGGGGGACATCACCGACGAGGAGCTGGCCGCGGCCAAGCTGGGGCTGGTGAACGACCTTCTCAGCGCGGGGGACAGCGCGGGGGCTCTGGAGAGCTTCTGGCTGGAGCAGAACCTGCTGGGGCTGGAGTACGGCCCGGACGAGCTGGCCGCGCTGGTGGAGGATGTGACTAAGGAGGACGTGGTCCGCGCCGCCGCCGGTATCGCGTGTGACGCGGTGTATTTCCTGCGGGGCACCGGGGAGGATGAAGATGCGTAAGACCGACTACGCCGCCATCGGCGAGACCCTGTATGAGAGCAGGCTTCCCAACGGCCTGCCCGTCTTTGTGGTGCCCAAGCCCGGCTACTGCAAGAGCTTTGCCTGCTTCGTCACCAACTACGGCGGCGCGGACCGCCGTTTCACCCTGAACGGGGAGCGGAAGGACACCCCCGCCGGGGTGGCCCACTATCTGGAGCACAAGATGTTCGACACCCCCGACGGCGGCAACGCCCTCATGATCCTGGACGCGGCGGGGGCCAACGCCAACGCCTTCACCTCCGAGACCATGACGGCCTACTATTTCTCCTGCACCCAGCGGTTCGAGGAGGACCTGCGGACCCTGCTGCGCTTCGTGTCCGTGCCCTACTACACCCAGCAGAGCGTGGACAAGGAGCGGGGCATCATCGGCCAGGAGCTGCGTATGTACGAGGACGACCCGGACAACGCGGTGTATATGGAGCTGATGCGGCTGCTGTTCGCCCACAGCCCCCTGCGGGACGACGTGGGCGGCACGGTGGAGTCCATCCAGCTCATCACCCCCCAGGTGCTGTACGACTGCCACAAGGTCTTTTACCACCCCTCCAACATGGCGCTGTGCGTGGTGGGGGACGTGGACCCGGAGCTGGTGGAGCGGACGGCGGCGGAGGAGCTGACGGCGGAGGCCGCGCCCCTGCCCGGGCGGGATTACGGCCCGGCGGAGGGCCTGGACCCGGTGGGGAAGCGGAACCAGCGGCGGATGGAGGTCTCCGCGCCGCTGTTCATGGCGGGGCTGAAGCTGGGAGAGGACCGGCACGGCCCGGCGGGCCACCGGGAGCGTCTCACGGCGGGGCTGGCGCTGAAGTGCCTCTACGGCCGCAGCTCGCCGGCCTATCTGGACCTGTACGGCAGGGGGCTTTTGAACGGCACCTTCGGCTGCAGCGCGGACTATGCGGCCGGGGAGGGCTTCGTGGTGTTCGGCGGCGAGTCCAAGGACCCGGACGCCGCGGCGGACGCTTTGCTGGCGGCGGCGGAAAAGGTGGCGGCGGAGGGCTTTGACCCGGCCCTGTTCCAGCGGCAGAAAAAGGCATCCTACGGCAGCAGCCTGCGGGCCCTGGGGGACTTTCGGAACCTGGGCGTGAGCCTGGCGGAGAGCTGCTTCGCCGGGTATCGGACCCTGGACGGGTTCGAGATCATGAACGCCATCACCTGTGAGGACGCCTCCGCCTGGGTCCGGGAGCATATCCGGCCGGAGCGGACGGCCCTGTCGGTGGTGCTGCCCCGGCGGGAGGCCGGCGCATGAGCGGCGCGGCCATCTCCTTTCCCCTGCTGGGGGACTGGTCCGTGTGTCCCGCCAATTCCTTCACCCTTTTCGGCCACACCTTTTACTGGTACGGGGTCATCATCGCCTGCGGGTTCCTGCTGGCGGTGGCCTACTGCTCCCGCCGGTGCGAGGGTTTTGGCATCAGCCAGGACGATCTGACCGACAATCTGCTGTTCGCCGTGCCTCTGGGGGTGATCGGGGCACGGATCTACTATGTGATCTTCTTCGGCCACTATGACTCCTTCTGGGATATGTGCAAGATCTGGGAGGGGGGCCTGGCTATCTACGGCGGGGTGATCGCGGCGGTGCTCACGGTGTTCGCGGTGTGCCGGGTGAAGAGGATCAGCCCCCTGGCCCTGCTGGACACGGTGAGCTTCGGCTTTCTCATCGGCCAGAGCGTGGGCCGCTGGGGCAACTTCATCAACCGGGAGGCCTACGGGGCGGAGACGGATATCTTCTGCCGCATGGGCCTGACGCTGGACGGCGAGACCATTTTCGTGCATCCCACGTTTCTGTATGAATCGGTCTGGAACCTGCTGGGCTTCATCGGCCTGCATATCCTGTCGAAAAAGACGAAGCGGCGGTTCGACGGACAGTATTTTCTCACCTATGTGGCCTGGTACGGCCTGGGCCGGGTCTGGATCGAGGGGCTGCGGACCGACTCGCTGTACCTGGGCGGCACCGGCATCCGGGTGAGCCAGCTTCTGGCGGGAGCTACCTTTGTCCTGGCGGTGGCGGTCCTGGCGGTGCTGCTCCGGCGGGGGCCCCGGAAGCTGTGGGTCGAAAAACAGGCGGAGCGGGACGCCGCGGGCCCGGAGCCGGACCGGACATAAAAAAGTACCAATGGTAAACGAAAATAAATGAAATAGACTAGATCAAAAGGAGGCAATCACTGTGTCTGGATTCAATGATTTTATGGACAAGGCGGGGGCGTTGGCTTCCAAGGCCGCCGCGAAAGCGAAGGATCTGGCCGATGTGGCCGCCGTCAAGACCAAGCAGGTCAGCCGCATCGCCAAGCTGAACATGGACATCTCCGCCCAGAAGGATACCATCAAGAAGGCCTACGCGGAGATCGGCCGGCTGTACTATGAGGCCCATGCCGACGCGCCGGCGGCGGAGCTGGCCCAGGCCTGCCAGGAGATCGGCGTGGCGAAAGACGCCATCGCCAGGATGGAGCAGGAGATCGCCGCTCTGAAGGCGGAGATCGGCCCGGAGGCCGAGGAGGCGGATTTCGCCTCCGTGGTGGACGAGACGGCCGCCCAGGCGGACGTGGAGGTGGAGATCACCGTGGAGGAGCCCGCCGAGCCGGAGACGCAGGCGGAGCCCGAAACGCCCGCCGAGCCCGAAACGCCCGCCGAGCCTCCCAAGCCGGAGGACGCGGGGCCGGACGGGAACTGAAAAAAGAGAAAACGGCGCCGCCGGGACCAGAACGGTCCCGGCGGCGCGTCGTTTTTCAGGGTCATTTCGGCTTGCGGAAGGCCAGGAACTTGCTGAGGAAGTAGTTGAGGATGATGACCACCACGCTGATGGCGATCTTTGCCACGAAGCCCTCCACGCCGAACAGGGTCTGATCCAGGCCAAGCTTCATGAGCAGGGGCAGTCCCGCCAGCTCCACCAGCCCGGAGAAGACCCGCCCGCCCACAAAGGCGGCGGCCTCCTTCCCCCACTGGGGCCAGGCCCAGCTCTTGGACCGGAACACCCACAGCTTGTTTGTGACGAAGGCGAACGCCACGGCGCAGACCCAGCTGAATATGTTGCCCGCCGTGACGGACAGGCCCAGGACCCCCACGCTCAGCGCGTAGGCGAGCCAGTTGACGGCGGTGGTGAGGCCGCCGAAGAACAGGTAGTCCACCGGCTCCCGGTATTTAAAGTACAGCTCTTTCAATCTCTTCATAACGCCGGGTCACTCCGGATAGACTTCCTGAACGATCTCGCTCTCCCCGGTACGCAGGGTCCAGATGTAAAAGCCGTCGTAAAAGAGCATGCCGTCCTCGGACCCGGGCTGGTCCTGGGAGGCGCTGTAGGCGGAATCAACGGGCTCACCGATGGCGGCGTACATATCCCGCGTCTCCCGGCCTATGTAGTTTTGCGCCACCTGCATATGGGACTGGGCGTCCGTGTCGGTGCTGGAGGCCTGGGGGGTGGAGGACGTATCCGTGGCGGAGACCACGCCCTCCGTCGTGGGAGCGGGCGAGGGCGTGGCGGGGGCGGCCTGGCTGTGGCCGCAGGCGCAGAGCGTGCCCAGCAGGGCTATGAGAAGCAATAGAGAGAGCGTCTTTTTCATGAAAGCATAAACCTCCGTAGACGGGAAACTACAGGGCAGTATAGCATAATCTCAGGAGATTTGGAAGATGCTGATGCCGTCCTTCTCATAAATTAAAGAATGGTTCCGGGCGAAGTAGTCGTAATTGACCTGATAATCGGCGTATTCGGTGCCGCTTATGAACACATAATCCACCCCGTACTGCTCGGCAAAATGCTCGAAGGCCGCGCCGGACCAGTACATCTGGGCGATCTGGGACTCCCGCTGCTGGTAGTCGATGCCGTGGTAGTAAAGATACAGCCCCGGCCCGCACAGGATGTTCCGGCCGGTGAGGACGGCCACGGGGTTGGTGTGGGCGGTGGAGGTCAAAAACAGGCTGTCCGGCGGGGTGTTTTCCGTGATGAACCGGGCCGCCTCCACCTGGGGTGCGGAGAACAGCTGGTACTCGCTGACCGCCTCCCGGAGCATAGTCATGCCGCCGGAGGCTGTGCCCAGGATCACCGCCGCGGCCGCCACCGACCAGGCCAGGGGCCGGAGGCGGATCTGGCTCAGAAGGCCGAACAGCCATTTGCAGGCCAGGATGTCCACCACCATGTACCAGATGTACAGCAGCTTGTTGTTGTCATAGGGGTTGGGCTGGAACAGGACCAGATTTGCCAGCGCGAACAGGGCCGCCGCGCCCCAGAAAAGCCGCCCGTCGTCCCCCCGGAGGAAGAGCATCATGACGGGTATCACGCAGAACACCACGCCGCCGTTGACAAGCCAGAACCAGAACCAGTTCATATTCCCGTGGACCCAGCCGGGCCCGAGCCGCAGCAGGTTGCCGGAGCTGGCCGCGTCGAAGGTCCAAACGATCAGCTGGGGCAGGGCCAGCGCCAGGCATACCCCGCCGTACAGAACGTAGTTTTTTACCAGGCCGCGCAGACGACCGTTTTTCTTCGCCTTGTCCAGAAAGGCGAAAAACCAGCCCGCGGACAGCACGCCCAGAGCCAGGAAGGAGTGGGTGTGGATCATGGGCATGGACCCGGCCACCACGGCCAGCACCGCGAATTCCCGCTGGCCGGACCCCTCCGCCACGGTCTTTTTCAGCGCGGTGATCAGCAGGTATATGGCCGCCAGGACCACGCACCAGCCGGCCATGGTGGTCCGCTGGGGGATCAGCATATCGCAGATGACGTTCACCCACCGCAGGTCCTCGTCCACCAGGTTGGTGGGGGTGATATAGAACCCCTCCATAAGATCGGTGAAGGAGTACTTGCCCGTCAAAAACAGCATGAAGCCGAACCCGCCGTTGAACACGAACAGCAGCCAGGCCGCCAGGGTGGGGGCCAGCCTCTCCGCCAGGGTCTGGGCCAGCAGCCAGAAGCCATAAAACACGCAAAAGAGCATCACCACGCTGGGCACGATCACCGCCATGCGCAGGCTCATCCCGAAAAACCGCAGGCTGGCCGACGCCGCGTCCACCAGGAAAGGATAGTCCAGGGGCGCGCCGGGGAAGATGCTGTACTCCGGCGGGAAAAAGCCCTGCCGGTACAGGCTCTCCACGAAGCCCAGGTGCATAGCCAGGTCCCCGTAGGTGCTCTGGCCCACCCAGAGACTGCCGTCGTCGTGGGGCAGCAGCACATGGGTGTGCAGAAGATAGGTGCAGAAGGCCGTGACCGCCGCCGCCAGCAGCAGTCCCGTCAGCTCGTCATAGGAGGGCGGGGACAGCCTGGGCCGGGCCGGGACGTCCTCCGGCTCCGCCGCCGGGGCCCGGGACCTTTTTACCCCGCACCAGACGGCAAAGAGGACCTCCGCCGCCAGGGGCACGGCCAGGCCGATCCACTGGGCGGTCATGGTGAAGCCCACGAAGACCGCCGCCACGCAGGGCAGCCACATCAGCGCGATGCAGCCGAAAACCAGGCCCAGCCAGAGCTTCACCGCACCGCGATGGGCGGGCAGTACGCGCCGGGCCAGGTCCAGGCCGAAGGCCAGATATACGATCAGAGCAAGCATAAGCGTTCCTCAAAACACACCGGAGCGGACCGCGCCCGTCAGAGCGGCGCGCCCAGTTTGGAAAGTACGTCCTTGAACCAGTCTGGCAGATCGGTCCACAGCTCGATGGCCTTGCCGGTGGCGGGGTGGATGAATTTCAGCCCCCGGGCATGGAGGCACTGGGTCTGCAGCCCCTTGTCCCGGCGGCCGCCGTAGACCGTGTCCCCCAGCAGGGGGTGGCCGGTATGGGCCATGTGGACCCGGATCTGGTGGGTCCGGCCGGTCTCCAGCCGGCAGCGGATATAGGTGTGGCGGGGGTACCGGGCCAGCACCTGCCAGTGGGTCACGGCGGGACGGGAATTTTTGTCCGTCACCGCCATGCGCTGGCGGTCGCGGGGGTCTCGGCCGATGGGGGCGTCCACGGTGCCCGCGTCATCGTGAAAACCGCCGTGGCACACCGCGTCGTAGACCCGGGAGAGGGTCCTGTCCTTCAGTTGGGCCGACAGGGCCTCGTGGGCCCGGTCGTTTTTCGCCGCGATGATAAGGCCGCTGGTGTCCTTGTCGATGCGGTGGACGATGCCGGGGCGCAGCTGGCCTCCCACGCCGGAGAGGCTGGGCCCGCAGTGGGCCAGCAGGGCGTTTACCAACGTCCCGTCCGGGTGGCCGGGGGCCGGGTGGACCACCAGGCCCCGGGGCTTGTTCACCACGATCACGTCCTCGTCCTCGTATACCACGTCCAGGGCAATGGCCTGGGCCTCCGCCCTGGCGGGAGCCGGCGGGGGCAGGATCAGCTCAAAGGCGTCCCCGACCGTGACCTTGTAGTTTTTCCGCACGGGCGCGCCGCCAAGCGTGACCCGGCCCGCCTCCAGCAGCCTGGCCGCCGCGCTGCGGCTGGGCACTTGGTCCAGGCGCGCCAGGAGAGCGTCGATACGCTCGCCGCTCTCCTGTGCCGTAAACGCTATATGAGTGTCCATCACGGGTCCCGGAACTCGGACAGGATGTCCTCCAGGGAGAATTCCTCCAGCTCGGGGTCCGGCCTGGGCTTTGCCGGGGCCGGTCTACGGGCCGGGGCCTGGCCGCGGGCGGGCGCGCTCTGCCGGGGAGCGGAGGCGCCGCGCTTGGCGGGCGCGTCCAGCTCCAGGTCGTCCCACTCCGCCGCGGGCGGGGTCTGCCGTCTGGCGGGCCGGGCCTTCGCGGGCGCGCTCTGCCGAGGGGCGGGCTGCGTCTTTCTGGCGGGGGCGGGGGCGTCATAGTCCTCCAGGCCCCACTCGGCAAAGGGATCGTCCGGGTCGGCGGGAGCCAGCTCGTCCGCCAGGGTCCGGTGCGCGTTCCGGTCCCGATGGGGGATGTTGGCGTAGGGGTCCTCCTTCTCCCGGGCCCGGACCCGGCCGCCCTGCCTGCGCTGCGGCTGGGGGGCGGGCTCGTCGTCGTAATACTCCTCCGGCTCCGGGGCCTTTGTCCGGCGTCCGGCCTTGGGCGGCACGGCGGTGCGGACCTCCTCCGGCTCCCGGTATACGATCACATGGATGCAGAACAGGATGCCGCAGACCGTGATGAAGATGTCCGCCACATTGAACACCGCGAAGGTGACCATCTCGAACTCGAACATATCCACCACATAGCCGTACAACGCCCGGTCGATGCAGTTGCCCAGCGCGCCGGCCATCACCAGCACCGCCGTCCAGCGGCCGAATTTGGTGTGGATGATGTCCATGCTGATGAGCACGATGATGGCGATGATGAAGAGCGCGGACACGCCGATGAGCAGCCACCGCTGCTCGGCCATGATGCTGAAGGCGGCGCCGTTGTTCTGCACGTTTGTCATGTGCAGGACCCCGGGGATCAGGCTGACGGTCTCGCCGCCGACGGCCATGGGGGCGATGTTGTTGACGGTCCAGAACTTCACCGCCTGGTCCAAGACCAGGACCAGGACGGCAACGATGGCATAAAGCATGACGTTTCCTCCTGCTGACTGACTACGGCCCCACGCCGGGGGTCAGATGATTCACGCTTCGGCGGGATATCGCAGAGCCGCCGCGCACCGGGCGCAGAGCTCGGGATAGGCGCTGTCGCTGCCAACGGAGCGGCTGTGGGTCCAGCACCGGGGGCACTTGGGAGCCTGGGAGGGCTCCACGGCGATGTTCACGCTGGCAAATTCCGTTCCGGCCCAGCCGGGTCCCTCGCCATCCACGATCTCCGCCTCGGAGACGATGAAGAAGGGCTCCAGCTTCTGCCGGGCCACCCGCTCCATGGCGGCTTTGGCCTCCGGCTTCACATGGATGGTGACCTTGGCCTCCAGGGGCTTGCCGATGATCTTGTCGGCCCGGGCCAGCTCCAGGGCCTTGTTCACGTCCGTACGCAGGCGCAGGCTGTCCTCCCAGAAGGCGGTCTCCTCCCCCGTCAGCGACCAGGCGGCGTTGGGGGCGGGCATGTCATTAAGCATCACATGCCGGGCGTCGTCCGCGGCCCGGTGGGGCATGGCGAGCCAGATCTCGTTGGAGGTGAAGGCCAGGATGGGGGCCAGCAGCCGCACCATGGCGTCCAGCACGGTCCACATGGCCGTCTGGGCGGCCCGCCGGGCGGGGCTGGTCTTGGCCTCGCAGTACAGCCGGTCCTTCACCACGTCCAGATACACGTTGGACATATCCACCACGCAGAAGTTGTGGATGGCGTAGGTGACGGACCAGAACTCATATTTCTCATAGCTGGCAAGGCACTTCTCCACCAGGGCGTTGACCCGGCTCAGGGCCCAGCGGTCGATGCTCTGCAGCTGGTCCAGGTCCAGCAGGTCCCGGTCCGGGTCGAACCCGTCCAGGTTGCCCAGGATGAACCGGGCGGTGTTGCGGATCTTCAGGTATTTGTCGGAAAGCTGCTTGAAGATGGCGTCGGAGCAGCGCATATCCAGCCGGAAATCCGCGCTGGCGGCCCACAGCCGGCACAGGTCCGCGCCGTATTTGGCGGTGAGCTCGTCGGGGGAAACGCCGTTGCCCAGGCTCTTGTGCATGGCCCGGCCCTCTCCGTCCACGGTCCAGCCGTGGCACAGCACGGCCTTATAGGGGGCCTGGCCCTTGGTAGCCACGGCGGTCAGCAGGCTGGACTGGAACCAGCCCCGGAACTGGTCGCCGCCCTCCAGGTACAGGTCCGCGGGCCACACGCCGGGGGCGTCCAGCTCCATGGACGCCACGTGGGTGGAGCCGGAATCGAACCAGCCGTCCAGGGTGTCGGTCTCCTTTTCCGTCACCTTGCCGCCGCAGTAGGGGCAGGTGAAGTTTGCGGGCAGCAGCTCCTCCACGGTCATGTCGAACCAGGCGTTGGAGCCCTTTTCGCCAAAGACGCGGGATACGGACTCGATGGTCTCCGGCGTGCAGACGGGCTTTCCGCAGTCGCCGCAGTAGAACACCGGGATGGGCAGGCCCCAGCGGCGCTGGCGGCTGATGCACCAGTCGGCCCGCTCCCGGATCATGCTCTCCATCCGGTCCGCGCCCCACTCGGGGTTCCATTTTACCTTCCGCGCCGCCCGGACCGCGTCCTCTTTAAAGGCGTCCACGGAGCAGAACCACTGGTCCGTGGCCCGGTAGAGGATGGGGCTGTGGCACCGCCAGCAGTGGGCGTACTGGTGGATGATGTCCTCGCTGGCGGCCAGGGCCCCGCAGGCCTGCAGGTCCGCGAAGATCTTCTCGTTGGCCTGGTCGGTGGTCAGGCCCTGGTAAGGCCCGGCCAGCTCGTTCATCCGGCCCCGGTCGTCCACGGGGACCAGGATGCCGATGTCCGTCTTGCCGGAGGCGTCGTATTTGCGGCAGACCTCATAGTCCTCCTGGCCGTGGCCGGGAGCGGTGTGCACGCAGCCGGTGCCGGCGTCCAGGGTCACGTGGTCGCCCAGGATCACCACGCTCTGCCGGTCAAAGAGGGGGTGCTTGGCGGTCATGAGCTCAAATTCCGCGCCCTTCATCTCCGCCAGGATCTCGAAGCTCTCCAGCCCCATGACCTTGCGCAGATTCTCCGCCAGGTCCCGGGCCACGATATAGACCTCGCCGTTGGGCTGCTTTGCCAGCACATAGTCGAGCTCGGCGTTCAGGCAGATGGCCTGGTTGCCGGGGATGGTCCAGGTGGTGGTGGTCCAGATGACGAAATAGAGCCTGTCCAGCGGGCAGTACCGGCCCAGCCTGCCCTGGTCGTCCGTGACACGGAACTTCACATAGATGGACTTGCAGGGGTCCTCGGAGTACTCGATCTCCGCCTCCGCCAAGGCGGTCTCGTCCTTGGGGCACCAGTACACGGGCTTTTTGCCCTTGTAGATATAGCCCTTCTCATACATCTTGCCAAAGACCTGGACCTCCCGGGCCTCGAACTTGGGCTCCATGGTCTTATAGGGCCTGTCCCAGTCGCCCAGCACGCCCAGCCGCTTGAAGCCCTGCCGCTGCACGTCCAGATAGTGCTCGGCGTACTGGTGGCAGGCGGTGCGGAACTCGGACACGCTCATGGCCTTGTGGTTGAGCTTCTGCTCCTTGATGATGGCCGACTCGATGGGCATGCCGTGGTTGTCCCAGCCGGGGGTGTAGGGCACCTGGTAACCGGTCATGGACTTGTAGCGGTTGATGAAGTCCTTCAGGCACTTGTTGAGGGCGGTGCCCATGTGCAGGTTGCCGTTGGAAAAGGGCGGGCCGTCGTGGAGGATGAACAGGGGCCGGCCCTGGTTCTTCTTGAGAAGCTCGTGGTAAAGGTCCATCTCCTCCCACGCTTTGAGCATATCCGGCTCCCGCTTGGGCAGGCCGGCGCGCATGGGAAAATCAGTCTTTGGCAGGTTGACGGTGGCGTTAAAATCGGTGGGCATGTGTGTTACTCTCCAAGGCTAGATATAGTTTGCAAGGGCGGAGCCTGAGAAACTCCGCCCTGAAAGGTGCTGTTGGATCAGATATCGTCGTCGAAGCTGAAGTCGTCGAAGCTGCGGCGTTTACGCTTGGTGGGCTTGGCGGCCTGGCTGCCGGCGGGGAACAGGCGGGTGGGCTCGTCCTCGTCGCCGGCCGGCTCCGCTTCGGGTTCCGGCTCCGGCGCGGGAGCGGGCGCGGCGGCCCGGGCGGCCCGGCGGGACGGAACAGGCGCGGGAGCGGGCTCCTCCTCCGGCTCGGAGGAGCTGTCCTCCGGCTCGGCGGCGGCGCCGACCAGGTGCATCTGGCTCAGCTTGTCATAAAACTCGATCTGCTTCTGGCAGACGGTGCGCATATGGTCGAAGAAGCGGTCGGTGGCCTTTTTGGCCTCCTCCAGCTTGGCGTTCTCGTTGGCGATGCCGTCGGCGGCCTCCTGGGTCAGACGCTCGGCCTTCATCTTGGCGTCAGCGATCATGCTGTCGGACTTCACGCGGGCCTCCGATTCGATCTGAGAGCTGAGCTTCTGGGCGGACAGCAGGGCCAGACGCATGGAGTCCTCGGTCTGGCGGTATTCGTCCATCTTCTGCACCAGCATCTTCATCTTGCTCTTGAGCGAGGCATTCTCCCTGCTCATAGCGGTGAAGTCGGCGGCCAGCTCGTCAAGGAACTCGTCCACCTGCTCCATGTTATAGCCCTTCCCGGCGCGTTCAAATGCTTTTTCCTGGATGTCCTGTGCTGTGATCATGCTCCGCTCACTATCCTTTCTCTTTTATGCTTGCCGACAGGGTCCGGTCAGATGTAGACCCCGTTGTTTTCCAGCTCGTCGATCAGGTCGCCCATGATGTCCACGTTGAAGGGGGTGATGATGTAGGTGTTGATGGCGACCTTCTTGATCTTGCCGTCGTTGGCGTAGGCCACGCCGGAAAGAAAGTCCACCAGACGGCGGGCCACATCCTTGTTGGTGGTCTCCAGATTCATGACCACGGTGCGCTTCTCCCGCAGATGATCGGCGATCTCCGCCGCCTGCTCGAACCGCTCCGGCTTGGAGAGGACCACCTGCACAGCGGTGGTGGTGTGGATGTTCACGACCTTGTTGTCCCGCTTGGCGGCCCGTTCCTCAAAGACGGGGGCCTCCACATCCTCCTCGTCAAAGGGGTTGCGCCGCTCCTGGCGTTCGACCTTGGGCACGATGATGGTGGGGTCCTCGTCGTCCTCCGGGACCTCCTCGCCGCCGAAATACTCGTCGTCCTCGTCGTAAGGCTTCGTCAGTTTTTTCAATTCATCCAGAAAACCCATGGTGATGTGCCTCCTGCTTTCTTACTTTCTCTGTGCATAGTCCCGGGGCCCGAACAGCAGCGAACCGATGCGGACCATGTTCGCGCCCTGGGAAACGGCGTCCGCGTAATCGTCCGACATACCCATGGACAGAAAGTCCATGGAGACATTATCGTATTTTTTTTGTCCATTGTCAACAAAAAGGTGAGCCATAGGCCCAAAATAGGCCCTGGAATCTTCTGCCGGGGGTATGGCCATCAGGCCCCGCACCCGCACGCCGGACAGTTCCCCGGCCCTGGCAAGCAGCTCGTCCAACGCCTCGGGCAGACATCCGCTCTTGCCGCTCTCCCGGCCGATGTTGACCTCGATGAGCACGTCCTGGACCACGCCCAGGCCCGCGGCCCGCTTGGCGATGGCCTCCAGCAGCGGCGCGCTGTCCACCGACTGGATCAAGGCCACCTTGCCGGCCACGTACTTGACCTTGTTCTGCTGCAAATGGCCGATGATATGCACCTGCGCGCCGGCGTAAGCCCCGGCGGCGTCCTTTTCCCGGAACTCCTGGACATAGTTTTCCCCGATAGCGGTCACGCCCGCCCGGATGGCCTCCGCCACCAGCGATGCGGGCTTGGTCTTGGCCGCGCCCACCAGCGTCACGGCGCGGCCTCCCGCCGCCCGGTCGATGGTCTGGCGGATGCGCTCCAGCCGCTGGGAAAGTGTCAGTTCTTCCATCGCTCCCGTCCTCATGAAAAGACCCGGCCGTTATAAAGGCCGTGGGCCTGGATGATCACGTCGTTGCCCTCCCGCAGAGCGTCGGTGCCCGTGGAGGACAAAAGGCAGTACTCCTCTCCGGCAAAGACCATATCCACCAGCTTCCGCTCCGCCTGCATACCGGTCATGGTGAACACGCACAGCCGGTCCTGGCTGTCCGGGTCCTCCGGGTCATAGTCGTAGAAGTTCCAGGTGTTCATGGGCTCCTGGCCAAAGGCCGTCACCTTCCCGGAGCCGGCCCGGGTGTCGATGGGTTCCTCGTCCTCGCTCCAGGGCCAGCAGAACACCACCAGCCGCCGGGAGGGACGGGTGTCCTCTTCGCTGTCGGGCTCCACCCCTTCGGGCAGGTCCCCGTATTTGCTGGCGCCGCCCACCTCCGAGACCACTACCTCCCGGTCCACGCCGCCCATGGACAGCGTCACCGTGTCGCCGGAGGTCAGCGTCCCGCCGTCCTCGGCGGACATATACCCGGCGTAGTAGCGGTAAAGGCCCTTCAAAGGCACCCGCAGGCCGGTGAACTCCCGGTATACCAGCTCCGCCGAGACGGCCCGCACCGCCAGCATGTCCGCCTGGCCCTGTTCGATGCGGAAAATGACCACCTGCTCGTCGTGCTCGGCCCGGCCGACACGCTCCACCGTGGCGTCCAGGCTGCCGCTGTAGTACCGGCCGAAGGAGAGCTTCACCGCGTCCCCCTCCAGCAGATGCCGGCCATGCTCCCAGGGGATGATGGCGGCGTAATACCAGTCGTAATCGGTGATGAGCTTGCCGATGGAGCTGCCGTCCACCCGCCGGTCCGCGGCGATCAGCTCCCGCAGCTCGGCGGGAGTCAGGTCCGCGGCGTAGTCCATGTCCACGCCCTCGTAGCCGTCCACAAGAGTGGAGAAGGTGCCGCTCTCGCCCACGGTGATCTCGTCGGTGTCCCCGGCGCTGGTCTTGCGCAGCTCGTTATACTCGTCGTCCAGCTGGGCCAGATAGTCCTGGGTATCGGTGTCCCCGGAATCGGTGGGGAACAGGATGCTGGCCAGGGCCGCGCTGCGGCTGCCCAGCTCCGACAGGTCCAGCCCCCGCAGACAGGAGGACAGAGACTGGATGGCGGTGGAGATGGACTGCTCCCGATCGCCCGTCACCTTCACGCCGCCGGCCGCGTCCAGCGACGATTCCACGTCCGCGATCTCCTGGCTGAGCGCGTGCAGCCGGGAGGCCCGTTCCAGGGCCTCCTCGGAGCTGTAGGAGACGGCCACCGTTTCCCCGGCGGCCACCTTGGACCCGTCGGGAGCGGTGACGTCTATGTACTGCTCGTCGCTGCGGATCACCAGCTCGTCCCGTATGACCAGGCCGGTCAGCGGCGCGGAGTCGCTCATGGTGGCCGTCACGGTCAGGGCGGTCTGCACGCTGTTCATGGCCCGGCTGGCGATGTATACCGACAGGTATGCCGCCAGAGCGATGAACACCAGCAGGGACGTGATCTTGATGAGGGTGTCGGTTTTTTTCAACTCACACTGGCTCCTCTGTCAAGGACAGGTTCCTGGCCGGGGCGATGGTGGAGATGGCGTGCTTGTAGATCATCTGCTGCTTGCCGTCGGAGTCCACGAACACCACGAAGGAGTCGAAGCCCCGCACCGTGCCCCGCAGCTGGAAGCCGTTCACAAGGAACACCGTCACCATGACCCGTTCCCGGCGCGCCTGGTTCAAAAACATGTCCTGAAGATTTTGTGCTTTCTGCATCTTTCCGTCCCTTCCGGGACGAACAGCGTAAAATTGGATAATAATTGTATCACAGTCTGCCGCCCCGTAAAATAGTGATTTTGTACAAATTCTCTGTACGGGGCTATTTTACGGCATTTGTGTGGCGGTTGCTGTCGGATCAGGTCGAGCCGGGCATCGGAAAAACGGCTTTTTTGATGTCCTCCGCCGCGGCGCGGATATCCGCCGGGGCGGGTCCGTGCTCCCAACGCTGCCAATGCACGTCCGGGCGGCTCCGCAGCCAGGTGAGCTGCCGCTTGGCGTACCGGCGGGAGGCCCGGCACACCGCGTCCACCGCTTCGTCCAGGGTGCGCCTTCCGGCCAGGAAGTCCGCCACCTCCTTGTAGCCGATGGCCTGCATGGCGGTGGTATCGGGACCCACGCCCGCGTCCAGCAGGGCGCGGACCTCCTCCGTCAGCCCGGCCCGGAACATGGCCCTGGCCCGCGAGTCGATGCGCTCATAGAGCATGGCCCGGTCGGTGAAGTCCAACGCCACGGTGCAGGCGTCGTACCGGGGCTTTGCCCGCCGGGAGAGCTCGTCGTGCCGGGACAGGGGCTTTCCCGTCAGGGCGTAGACCTCCCAGGCCCGGACCAGCCGCTTTTTGTCCCGGGGATGCAGCGCGGCGGCCCGGTCCGGGTCCACCGCCGCCAGCTTCTCCCGAAAAGCCTCTCCGCCCAGCGCGTCATACTCCGCCTCGATAGCCCGGCGGACAGCCGGGTCCGTAGGCGCGGCGGCGTACTCCGTGCCCCGGAGCAGGCCGTCGATATAAAGGCCCGTGCCGCCCACCACCAGGGGGAACCGGCCCCGGGCGCGGATGTCCTCCACGCAGGCGGCGGCCATCCGGGCGTACCTGGCCGTGGAGAAATTCTCCCGTGGGTCCGCCACGTCCAGCATGTGGTGGGGCACGCCCTCCATCTCGGCGGCGGTGGGCTTGGCGGTGCCGATGTCCATGCCCCGGTAGACCTGCATGGAGTCGGCGGAGACCACCTCGCCGTTCAACTCTTTCGCCAGCGCCACGCCCAGAGCGGTCTTGCCCGTGGCGGTGGGGCCGGTTATCACGATCAGATCGTACATAGGCGGTCACTTTATGCGGCCGAACTGCCGGTCAAGCTCTTTTTTCGTCAAGGTCACGCACACGGGCCGGCCGTGGGGGCAGTAGCGTATCTCCCCGGCGGCCACCTTCTCCGCCAGCGCCAGCAGCTCCGCCTGGTCCGTGTCCCAGCCGGCCTTGATGGCCGCCTTGCAGGCCACGGTCTGCAGCACGCTGTCCCGGGCCAGGTCCGCCGCCCCGGTCCTGAGCTTTTCGCATATCTCCTCCAGGGCCGCCACGGTCTGGCCCGGGTCCATGGCGTCCGGCACCGCCCGGACGATCACGTCCTCGTCGCCGCAGCTCTCCAGCTCGAAGCCCAGCTCCGTCAGCAGCGCGCCGTTGGCGGTAAGGATCTCCATGGCCTCCGGCCCCGGACGCCAGGTCTGGGGGACCAGCAGGGTCTGGCTCATGATCTGGCGGCCCCGGGCCTTCAGCCGGTCGAAGATCATCCGCTCATGGGCGGCGTGCTTGTCTATGAGCAGCACCCGGTCGGCCTGCTCCGCCACGATGTAGGTGCGCAGAAGCTCGCCCACCAGCCGCAGCGGGGCCTGCTGGGCCTGGGGCGCGGGGGCGGCCTGCCCCGTATCGGACCGGGCCGGCGTCTGCCGCGCTGGACCGGGGTGGAAGGGCTGGGGCCGGGGACGGTACGACGCCGGCGGCGTGATGGCCGGGCCGGACTGCCGGGGCCGCAGCTGGGCGGGCCGGGGCGCGCTGACAACGGCGGCGGGGGAGGCGTTGTAGACGGAGCCGGGGGTCCGAAGGTCCATGGCGGTCTGCTCTCCGGCGTCGGGCCGGTCCGCCGCCAGCCGTCCGTAGCCGGCGGGGAACAGCTTCTTCTCTGTGGACCGGGACAGGTCCATCTCCAGCGTGCCCCGCTCGCCCTGCAGGGCGGACAGGACGCTGTAGTACACCGCGTCGAACACCCGCTTCTCCGAGGAGAATTTCACCTCGTTTTTCGTGGGATGCACGTTCACGTCCACCGCGCCGGGGCTCAGCGTCACATACAGCACGCAGGCGGGGAACCGGCCCACCATCAGGGTGTTTTTATAGGCCTGCTCCAAGGCGGCCTGGAGGCTCTGGGAGCGGATGGACCGGCCGTTGACGAAGAAAAACTGCATGGCCCGGCTGCCCCGGCCTGCGGCGGGGGAGCTGACGAAGCCCGTCACGGCCACGCCCTCGTTCTCCCCCTCCGCCGGCAGCATGGAAAGGGCCGCGGCCCGGCCCAGGATGGCGTACATGGCCGACTCCGCCCGGCCGTCGCCGGGGGTGAAAAACTCCTCCCTGCCGTCCTTGACGCACCGCACGGACACGTCCGGCCGGCCCAGGGCCACCCGGGCGGCCTGTTGCACGCACCAGGACCCCTCCGCCCGGTCGGACTTCATGAACTTCAGCCGGGCGGGGGTGTTGTAGAAGATATCCCGGACGGTAAAGACGGTCCCCTTCGGGCAGCCCGCCGGGCGCATCTGCTGTATCTCGCCGCCGGTCACGGACACATACGTGCCCTCGCCGTCCTGCTCCCGGCGGGTGAGCAGCTCCACCCGGCTCACCGCCGATATGGCGGCCAGGGCCTCGCCCCGGAAGCCCATGGTCTCGATGGCCTCCAGGCCGCGCTCGTCATGGAGCTTGGAGGTGGCGTGGCGCAAAAAGCAGTTGCCCGCGTCGTCCGCCGCCATGCCGCAGCCGTCGTCGGTGACGCGGATCAGGGTGGTCCCGCCGCCGGCGAGCTCCACGGTCACGTTCCGGGCCCCGGCATCCAGGGCGTTTTCCAAAAGCTCTTTCACCACGCTGCCGGGCCGCTCCACCACCTCGCCCGCGGCGATCATGTCCGCCAGGTGGGGGGAGAGTATGTTGATCACTGCCATCGCAAGTTCTCCTTTGCGCGCCGATACTTTTCATTGATTATAACACAGAAAAATGTTAATATAAAGTGCTTATATATCGACATGAAGGAGCGGAGCATGTACCAACGCCGTGAGATAACCACCCAGGAGCGCATCGCCCAGGAGCAGTTCTGCGAGAAGATAAAAGACCGCCTGGCCGGCCGGACCCATTACGGCCTGGTGGACACCTACGGCTGCCAGCAAAACGAGTCCGACAGCGAGATCCTCCGGGGCTGGCTGGTCCGGTGCGGCTATGAGCTGACGGCGGACGAGGCCAAGGCGGACATCATCGTGGTGAACACCTGCGCCGTCCGGGAGCACGCGGAAAAGCGGGCGTTGGGCAACGTGGGGGCCCTGGCCCACCGCAAGGCCCGGAACCCGGAGCTTCTGGTGTGCGTGGGCGGGTGCATGACCCAGCAGCCCACCATGCGGGAGCGGATCAAAAGCTCCTACCGGGTGGTGGACCTGGCGTTCGGCCCCCATGAGCTGTGGCGGTTCCCGGAGCTTTTGTGGGGGACCATGCAGCGGCGGGGCCGCCGGGGAGACCGGGGCCGGCTCCTGGCGGCGGAGCCCTCCGAGGGCGTGGTGGCGGAGGGCCTGCCCCGGCGGCGGGACGGCGGGGTGAAGGCATGGCTGTCCATCATGAACGGCTGCGACAATTTCTGCTCCTACTGCGTGGTGCCCTATGTCCGGGGCCGGGAGCGGAGCCGCCGGCCGGGGGATATCCTGGCGGAAGCCAAAGATCTGGTGGAGCGGGGCTATAAGGACATCACCCTGCTGGGCCAGAACGTGAACAGCTACGGCAAGGGCCTGGACGAGAGCGCGGACTTCCCCGGCCTGCTGGAGTCTCTGGACCAGATACCGGGGGACTACGTTCTGCGGTTCATGACAAGCCACCCCAAGGACGCCACGGAGCGGCTTTTCCAGGTCATGGGCGGCAGCGGCCACTGCGCCCACCACATCCATCTGCCGCTGCAATCCGGCTCGGACCGGATATTGAAGGCCATGAACCGGCACTATGACCGGGCGGCGTATCTGGAAAAGGCGGCGGCGGCCCGGCGGGCCATGCCGGACCTGGTGCTGACTACGGACATCATCGTGGGCTTTCCCGGAGAGACGGAAGAGGATTTCCGCCAGACGCTGTCGCTGGTGGAGGAGGCGCGGTTCGACGCCATGTTCACCTTCATCTTCTCCCCCCGGCCGGGGACCCCGGCGGCGGCCATGCCGGACCCGGTGAGCCGGGCGGAGAAGCAGGTCTGGTTCGACGAGCTGCTGGCGCTTTCCAACCGCATCTCCGGCGAAAAGCACGCGGCCTATGTGGGCAAAACGGTCCGGGTGCTGGTGGACGGCCAGACGGGCCAGACGCCATATAATTTGTCCGCCCGGACCAGGGGCGGACGGCTGGTGCATCTGGCGGGGGACCTGGCCCTGGTGGGGCGGTTCGTGGACGCGAAGATCACCGGCAGCAGCACCTGGGCCCTGGACGGGGAGATCGTGTAAGGCGGCCCCAGCGGGGCCGAACACATAGAAAGAGAGAAGCGTATCATGGCTGAACTGACCCCCATGAAGCGGCAGTACAACGAGATCAAGCAGCAGTGTCCCGACTGCCTGCTGTTTTTCCGGCTGGGCGACTTTTACGAGATGTTCGACGAGGACGCCCGCCTGGCCTCCAAGGAGCTGGATCTGGCCCTGACTACACGGGACCGGGGCAAGCCGGAGGAGGAGCAGACTCCCATGTGCGGCGTGCCCTTCCACTCCAGCGAGGCCTATATCGCCCGGCTCATCGCCAAGGGCTACAAGGTGGCCATCTGCGAGCAGCTGGAGGACCCGGCCGCCGCCACGGGCCTGGTGGAGCGGGGGGTCATACGGGTCATCACCCCCGGCACGGTGACGGAGAGCTCCATGCTGGAGGAGGGCCGGAGCAACTATCTTGGCGCCCTGTGGCTGGAGGGGGACGCCGGAGCGGCGGCTTTCTGCGACGTGTCCACGGGGGAGTTTTGCGTGCAGAGCTTTTCCGCCGAGGCGGCGGAGCATATGCAAAACGAGCTGGGCCGGTTCGCGCCCCGGGAGGCGGTGCTGTCCGCCGGAGCGGCGGCGGACCCCTCCGTGAGCGCGTTTCTGGACAAGCTGGACTGCATGAAGACCGGCGCGCCGGAGCGGTTTGAGCCGGACGGCTGCCGGGAGCTCGTCTACCAGCGGTTCCAGGAGGTGATCTCCCCGGAGGAGACGCTGGCGGCGGGGGCCCTTTTGAGCTACATCGTCGACACCCAGAAATTCGACATCTCCCACATCCGCAGTCTGGACCGGTTCGGTCCGGGCCGGTACATGGAGCTGGACTATACCACCCGCCGGAACCTGGAGCTGACGGAAAATCTCCGCACCGGGGAGAAGCGGGGCAGCCTCCTGTGGGTGCTGGACAAGACCAGGACCCCCATGGGCGGGCGGCTTCTGCGCTCCTGGGTGGAGCGGCCTCTGCTGGACCCGGTGGCCATCCGCCGCAGGCTCTCCGCCGTGGCGGAGCTGCACGCCGGCGCCATTTTGCGCCAGGAGCTGCGGCTGGTCCTGCATGAGATCGGGGACATCCAGCGTCTGGCGGGCAAGTGCGTGTACGGCACCGCCAACGGCCGGGATCTGCTGGCCCTGGGCAATTATTTCAGCCGGCTGCCCCGCCTGGCGGAGCTGCTCTCCGGGGCGAAAAGCGCCATGCTGCGGGACGCGGCGGCGGTGGACACCCTGGACGAGCTGCGGGAGGATATCCTCTCCGTCATATCCGACGATCCCCCCTTCTCCGTCCGGGAGGGGAACATCCTCCGGCCCGGCGCGGACGCCGAGGTGGACCGGCTGCGGAACGTCCGGGACAACGGCGCGTCCATGGTGGTGGAGCTGGAGGCCCGGGAGCGGGAGCGCACCGGCATCAAGAAGCTGAAGGTGGGCTACAACAAGGTCTTTGGCTACTACATCGACGTGCCCCGGTCCGCCGGGGACGCGCCCTTGCCGGAGGAGTACATCCGCAAGCAGACCTTAGTCAGCAACGAGCGGTACTTCACCCCGGAGCTGAAGGAGCTGGAAAACACCCTCCTGGGCGCCCGGGAGAGGATCGCGGAGCGGGAGTACCAGCTCTTCACCGCCCTGCGGGAGCGGGTGGCCGCCCAGGTGGCGCGGCTCCAGGCCTCCGCGGACCGGGTGGCGGAGCTGGACGCCATCTGCTCTCTGGCGGAGGCGGCGGCCCGGAACCGCTACGTCTGCCCGGAGGTGGACGTGAGCCGGACCGTGCAGATCCGGGAGGGCCGCCACCCGGTGGTGGAGCAGGCCCAGAAAAACGTCCTGTTCGTGCCCAACGACACGTTTTTGAACGACACCACCGACCGGGTGGCTATCATCACCGGCCCCAACATGGCCGGCAAGTCCACCTATATGCGCCAGACGGCCCTGATCGTGCTCATGGCCCAGATGGGCAGTTTCGTCCCGGCGAAAAGCGCCACCATCGGCGTGGTGGACCGGGTGTTCACCCGCATCGGCGCGTCGGACGACCTGGCCAGCGGCCAGTCAACCTTTATGGTGGAGATGGCGGAGATGGCGGACATTTTGCGCCACGCCACCGGGGCGAGCCTGCTGGTGCTGGACGAGATCGGCCGGGGCACCTCCACCTTCGACGGCATGGCTATCGCCCGGGCCATGCTGGAGTACTGCGCCGACAGGCGGAAGCTGGGCGCCCGGACCATGTTCGCCACCCATTACCACGAGCTGTCCGCCCTGGAGGGGACCCTGGACGGGGTGAAAAATTACAACATCACCGCCAAAAAGCAGGGGGGCAGCCTGATCTTCCTGCGGAAGATCGTCCCCGGCAGCGCGGACGACAGCTACGGCATCGAGGTGGCGAAGCTGGCGGGCGTGCCGGACCCGGTCATCAAAAAGGCCAAGCAGTACCTGGCGGAGCTGGAGTCCGGCGGCGAACCGCTCCGGCCGGCGGCGGCAGCCCCGGCCCCGGACCGGGAGCAGATGTCCATGCTGGACGTGGCCGGCGGCGAGCTTGCCAGACAGCTGCGGGACCTGGACCTGAACACCGTCACGCCGCTGGAGGCTTTGAACCTGCTCTATCAGCTCAAAAAGAAAGCCGAGGGATAAAAAAGCCGACGCGCCGCGTTTCCGCGGCGCGCCGTTTGCTTTCGGACGCGCTCTCAGCCGCCCATGGCGGCCCGTTCCCGCATGAGCTCCGCGTACAGAGCCGGGCCAGACCAGCCGGCGTTGTGCTCCGTCAGGACCGCCTTCAGGCAGGCTCCCGCCCGGGCGGTGCGCAGCGCGGACAGGAACGCCTCCAACTGCCGGTCCGTGAAGCCGCCCAGCACCAGCATGGGACCGGGCACGGTCCCCGTCTGGGCCGACGGGACGCGGGCCGTCAGGCCGAAAAAGGTCCCCACCGGCAGGGCCTGCTCCGCCTCCGTGACCCGGCGGGGCCGGATGCCCAGCCGGCCGCAGACCTCCCGGAGCGTTTTCCAGTCCCTGTCGGCAAAGCCGTAGGCCAACGCCTTCGCCTCCATATCCGGCGGCCTCCTTTCCAGGTTTTTTCTCTCCGACAAAACTAGTGGTCCTTCGACCGCCTTCGCTCTTTACAAAGGCGCAAAAAAGGGTTACTATCAGGGTACAGCTTATCCAATGGGTCCTGGAGGGCCCGGCTCATATCTTTATCCCACAACCCTATGCTTTGGCGGACTGCGTTACCACAGTCCGCCGCTTTTTTATCCGATGGATGCCGGGGTGGCGTCGATGATCAGGTAGGTGCTGCTGCACCAGCCGTAAACGGCGCCCTCGTCGCCCTGATAGCGGACCAGGGACCAGTCGTTCTTGTCCGCGAAGACCTCCACCTTACTGCCGTCGGGCATGGAGGTGATCTCCTGATAGCTGGTGTTGGGGCCCTTACGAAGCCGCAGAGAGACGGAGTTGACGCTGACCGTGGCGGTGGTGGGGCCTTCCCGGAAATCCTCCTCCATGGGCGGGATGTCCAGATCGGCCGCCTCGATGGCGGCCCGGATGGACTCGTCGGGATAGGTCTCCTGGGGGGCCGGCGTGTCCGTGGCCGCGGCGGGAGCCGCCTCTCCGGCGGTGGGTATGGCGGAGGGCGTGTCGCCGCCGCTGCCGCCCTGGCGGCTGGTGAAGATCATGGCGGCGATGGCTACCAGCAGCACCACGCATATGCCTACGCAGACCAGCTCCAGCCTGCGCCACTGGGCGTCGCCCCACCTGGACGCCGGGCCCTTTTTGGCCTTGCGCTCCTGGCTTGGGCGGCCCTTGGCGGGCCGGTCCCAGCCGTCCTGCTCATAGTCCTCGTCCTCGTCGTCGTAATGCTCCTCCGGCTCCGGGGCCCGGCGGCGCGGCGGGTCGCGGCGTTCCGGCGTCTCGCGCCGGGCCGTGGACACATGCCTGGCCCGGGGAACGTCGTCATATTCCTCCGGCTCCTCCTGATCCGCTTCCTCCTCCGGCTCGGGCCGGCGGGCGGTGGTGGTCTGCCGGGGCGGGGCGTCCGGCCGGCGGGCGTTGCGCTCGCCGGCGGCGCGGCGGGCGTCGTGGATGGAAACGGGCTCCCGGGTCTCGGCGGGCTGCCGTCCGGCCCGGCGCGGAGGCTCGGCGGGCCGGAACTGGTCGGCGGAGATGCCGCTGCTCTCCAAAAGCCCCGCCATCTGCTTCTGGGCGGGGCCGTACCCCGCCTGGGCGGCCTTCACAAGACATTTGGCCGCCAGCCGGTTCCACCGGGGCTCATCGGGCTCCTCCTCGCTCCGGGCCAGGGCCCACAGGCTCAGCTCGTAGTTGGCCTCCGGCTCACCGGCCTTGGCCCGCTCGATCATTTCCTGTTCTTCCTGTTCGGTCCACTCTCTCATAAATAATATGTACCTCCCGATCCCGGCCCTGCCGGAAAAGACGTTATCTGTCGAAAGCCGTCCATACGCGGCTATTATATCGTGAAATTTACATAAAGCCAAGGCTTTCGGACAAAAAACCCAAAAAATTTTTGCCTCCGCCGCCAGATCATAACATGGTTGCATTTTCCAGGCGGCGTCGGTATAATAGGGCGAAGGTGATCTACGGATGAGAAAGCTGCTTTTGCTGATAAACCCCCACGCGGGGAAAAGCGGATTTCGCAGCGGGCTGGCCGAGGCGCTGCTGCGCTTCCACCGGGCGGGCTTCGTCGTCACGGTGCGCTTTACGGACGGCCACGGGGACGCGACCCGCATCGCCGCCCAGGAGGCGGCGGAGTATGACCGCATCGTGTGCGTAGGCGGCGACGGGACCCTGGGGGAGACGGTCTCCGGGCTGATGCAGGTGTCCCCCCGGCCGGAGCTGGGATATATCCCCATGGGCACCACCAACGACTGCGCCGCCACCCTGGGCCTCAGCCACGGCATGGCGGCCGCCGCCAGGACCGCGGCGGAGGGCGTGCCCCAGGAGCTGGACGTGGGCCGGTTCAACAAGGATAAATTTTTCACCTATGTGGCCGCCTTCGGCGCGTTCACAGAGGTGTCCTACGAGACGCCCCAGGACCAGAAAAACGCCCTGGGCCGGTTCGCCTATTTTCTGGACGGCGTCAGCCGCATCACCAACCTGACCCACCGCTGGGCCCGGGTGGAGTATGACGGGGGCGTGCTGGAGGACGATTTCATCTTCGGCGCGGTGACAAACGCCCGGTCCGTGGCGGGAGTCATCCGGCTGAAGGAGGACGTGGGCGTGTCTCTCAGCGACGGGCTTTTCGAGGTCATCCTCATTCGGACCCCGGAGAGCGTGCTGCAGCTGGGGGCCATCGTGACGGACATCCTGGCGAACAAATTCGACAGCGAGTATGTGACGCTCCTGCGCAGCAAGACCGTGCGCTTCACCTTCCAGCAGGCCGTCTCCTGGACCCTGGACGGGGAGGACGGCGGCAGCTGCCGGGAGGCGGTGTGCGAGAACATCCGCCACGCCGTGCGGATCATAGTGGACCGGCCTGCCCGCGTGGGCGGCGGTTCGCGATAAGTTTACATAATATTTTCCGCTCGGGACGCGCTCTTGGAATAGCATGGCGACGCCCGGACTGCCATTGGCAGTCCGGGCGTCGCCTTTTTTGGGCGGGTCAGATGCCGAAGCCGTAGCTTCGCACCGGCAGCACCTTGCCCTCCAGCGCGGCCGCCGCCTTTTCCCGGTCCTCCGAGGCCACCTTGATCTCATAAAGGGTGGTGGGCACCGGGTTCGGGTTCATAAATTTCCTGGGGTCGATCTTCGCGCCGCAGCCCGGCACGGGAGGCTCCTCCCCGGCGAAGGGAAAGCACTCCAGTCCCGCCTCCTGTAGCAATTGCCGGGCCTTCTCCCAGTCGGCCCTGTCCTTGGAACGATAGACCAGCGTTTTTGTCCATTTCATCATGCTTTAGCCTCCCTTGTGGGCGGAATGGTCCGCCGCTGACAGTATAGCACGTTTTCGGCGCGGAAGAAAGAGCGGAGAGGTTCTCCGCGTTCAGTCCCCGTCCGGCTGCTGGCCGTCGTGGGCCGGCCATTTGCATTCGCTCAGCTCCATATGGGTGAATACGGCCCGGAAGGACGAGTCCTCCGGGCTGCAGGCGTAGACGCCGAAGCGGACCGGGCCGTCCGCCGCCCACAGATGGCACACGCGCATCTGGGAGAACCGCGCCCCGTCGGGCGAGCATTCGATGCGGAAATCGTCCTCCCGCCGGCTCAGGCGGTACCACATGGTCTTGACGCGGGCGTCGATCTCCGTGGTGGCCCAGTCCGAATAGCCGTGGTTGGTGACGACGCTGCCCAGGTGCTGGAACCGCTCGTTCTCATATTCTACGGAGGCCTTGAGCCAGTTGTCGCTGTCCAGGTACGCCACTACGCCGCACTGGTCGAAGCGGTGGCCGCTGGCGAAGTCCGTCTTGACCGTGAAGGAGAAAAACTTCTCCTCCGTGCGCATCTGAAAGACCGGCGCGTTGTCGTTTCGGAAGTGGTAGTACGTCCGCTGCCACAGATCGGTGCGGGGCCTGGTGATGACCTCGATGCGGCCGTCCTTCACGGAGCAGGACGCCGGCTCCCGGGTCCACTCCCACTGGTCCAGATCCATCATGATATCATAGCGCCTCCTCTCCTGTGTTGAAATGGTCCTGCCCCGCCCGGGGCCGGAGGTCCGGGGTGCTCCCGGCCTGGTGCCGGCGGCGGTATTCCGTGGGGCTCATGCCCTCCACCCGGCGGAAGCACTGGGAGAAGTAGCTGGCCGAGGAAAAGCCCAGGACCTGGGCGATGTGGGACAGGGAATGGTCCGTCCGGACCAGAAGGAAACGGCTCTCCTGGATGCGCCGGCGCAGAAGATAGCGGATGGGGGAGACGCCGTACTCCTTCTGGAAGGCGTGACTGAGATAGTACTTGTTCAGGTGGGCCACCGCCGCCAATTGCTCCAGGGTGAGCCCCTCCTTGAAATGGCCGTCGATATACCGCCGCACCAGGGCGCACTCCCGGCTGGACCGCTGCTCCGGGGAGACGGGAAAGAGTATGGACTGATACTGCCGCGTCATCAGGATCAGCAGGACCCGCAGCAGGCTCTGGCACAGCGCGGCCCCGCCGCTCCGGCCGGCGGCGGCCTCGTGCAGCAGCATCTCCAGGCAGAGGGCCGTCTGCCGCTGCTGGGCAAAGCCGTGCAGCAGCGCATATCCGCCGGCGGGCGCCCGCAGGGCGAACCCGTCCAGGCCCAGCACCACATATTGCAGCGGGTCGTCCGCCTGGCTGTGCTCGGTGTGGGGCACCCCCGGGTCGACGGTCACAAGGTCCCCGGCCGTCAGCGGCACCGTGTCCTGCTGCAACTGGAGAGAGCCGCTGCCGCCGGTGACGAAAAACATCTCCGTGCAGGCGTGGATATGCGGCGCGCTGTCCCACTCGGGGCTGTACCGGGCCTGGGTCACATACAGCAGCCGCGCACCGTCCAGGCCGGGGACGGGCTCCTCCGGGGGAAGAGCGTATTGCCGGGTGCTCACGGCTGTCGCCTCCTTCCGCGGCGCGTTCGTTCGCCGGGGATATTATACGTTTTTTCGCGCCGCTTTGCAATACGCCCGCCGCCGCGCCGGCCCGGTCCGCGGGGCTGTCTTTTGCGTAGCAAATTATTAAAATTTCACGAATAAAAAACTTTCGACCCGGCATGATTAAGTTAAAATATATAAAAATAGCAATAAACATAAAAAGAAGAACAATATATTTATTGTATTCGCCGGTCGAAAGTATATACTGGTGCCAGGAACAGTTGGAAGCAAGCGGTACACAACGAACAAATCATTTTAGGAGGGTTTATCCATGAAAAAGATCCTTAGCACGATCCTCGCGCTGGCCATGGTCCTGTCTCTGGGCGCGTTCGCCCTGGCGGATGACGGCGCGGAGATCACTTTCTGGTCCATGTGGAACGAGGGCGAGCCCCAGGCCAACGTCATCGCTGAGGCCGCCGAGGCCTATGAGGCCGAGACCGGCGTTCATGTGAACATCGAATGGAAGGGCCGTGACCTGAACACCCTGATCACCGCCGCCCTTGAGGCGAAGGAAGACCTTGACCTGTTCGAAGACGACTTCAACCGCATTGGCCAGGTCGACGCTCCCTACACCTATGACCTGACTGAGATGGCCGAGGCCGCCGGCTACGCCGACCACAGCTATCCCGTGTTCAACGACTTCTCCATTAAGTGGGCCGGCTACCTGAACAGCATCGTGGAGCAGCCCAACGTGGGCGGCGTGTTCTATGACAAGGACGCTTTCGAGGCCGCCGGCATCGAGGCCGAGCCCGCCACCTGGGAGGAATTCCTGGATGTCTGCCAGAAGCTGTCCGACGCGGGGATCGCGCCCTTGGCGCAGGACGGCGCGTACACCAACTTCTCCTTCTACTACCAGCTGGTCCGCCATCTGGGCGAGGAGGGCATCGCCGAGCTGCGTGAGAACGGCGGCTGGGCTGAGAGCGAGGGCGCTGTCGCCGCCGCTCAGGAGATCATCGACCTGGTCAACGCCGGCTATCTGGCCGAGGGCGCGCCCGACGAGTATCCTGCCAGCCAGAACAAGATCGGTCTGGGCCTGGCCGCGATGGTCGTTTGCGCCGACTATGTGACCGCCGAGGTCAACGCCAACACCGGCACCGAGGTCAACTGGGGCCTGTTCAACTATCCCGCCATTGACGGCGGCGCGGCGCCCACGGCCGCTTACATGGGCGCCAACTCTCTGGCTATCCCCGCCTACAGCGAGCACGCCCAGGAGGCCTTTGACTTTGCCATCTTCCTGACCACCGGCGAGTGGGGTCAGAAGCTGGCTGACGACTGCCACCAGATCCCTGCCGACCCCACCAACGAGTGCACTTCTCTGCCCGGGGCTGTGGAGACCCTGCTGGCCGCCGACGCGCCCATGACCTGGTGCGGCGAGCTGAACACCCATCCCGCATGGCAGACCATGAAGGACATGTTCACGGAGCTGTTCGAGGGCAAGTATGCCACCGGCGCTGACTTCTGCGCCGCCATGGACGCGCTGTACGAGTAATTCCCAACTGCGGCAGGCGGCACTTCGGTGCCGCCTGTTTTTTAATAGCGCGAGAGGGGGGACCTTCATGAAGAAAAACAAGACATTGATCTTCCTGTTCATGGCGCCCACGGTGATATGTCTGCTGCTGATGTATGTCTATCCCGTGGTCCGGACGGTGATCATGAGCTTCTTCCATGTGGAGAGCCTGACGGCCAGCACCAGCGACTGGACCTTTAACGGTCTGGCGAATTACTTCAAGATCATGCACAACGCCGGCTTCATCACGTCCATGAAGAACTTCCTGGCCATCTGGATCGTGGGCGGCGTGTTCACCCTGGCCTTGTCGCTGCTAATGGCAGTGATCCTGACCAGCGGCATCCGTTTTCAGGGCTTCTTCCGGGCGGCCATATATCTACCCAATATCGTTTCGGCCGTGGCTCTGGCGACCATGTGGGTGCAGTACATATTCAACTTCGACTACGGCCTGCTCAACCAGCTCGTCACGTTCCTCGGCTTTGACAAGGTGCGCTGGCTCAGTACGGACGCCAAGCTCTGGTCCATGATCGCCGCGTTCATCTACGGCAGCATCGGCTATTATATGCTCATCTATATCAGCGGCATCGAGGGCATCCCCACGGATCTTTACGAGGCTGCCACCATCGACGGGGCCACGAAATCCACCCAGTTTTTCCGCATCACCCTGCCGCTTTTGAAGGGCATCGTCAAGACCACCATCACCTTCTGGACCATCAACGCCGCCACCTTCTACCTGTGGTCGAAGCTGTTCAGCCCGGTCCAGACGGAGGGCTCCACCATCGTGCCGGTGGTGTACCTCTATGACACCGTGTTCGGCGGCAAGGGCGTGGTGGAGCGCGACGCGGGCGCCGGCGCGGCGGTGGGCGTGGTGCTGACGCTCATCATCATCGTCGTGTATGTGATCACCGAGAAGCTGCTGAAGAGCAGCGACCTGGAATACTGACAGGAGGGGGAAGCGATGGAAAAGACAAAGAGCAAGATCAATTGGAAACGTGAGCTGAAGATGCTTCCCGGCTACCTGGTGGTGATCATATACGTGGCGTTCATGGTCATCATGCTGGGCTGGATCTTTGGGGCCAGTCTGTCCACCTCCCGGGAGATATTCACCGGTAAGGTGCTGGAATTCAAGAGCGGCTTCCACTGGGAGAACTATGCCACGGCCTGGGACAGCCAGAACGTGTCCGTATTCTTCGGAAACTCACTGCTGTATTCCGTTGTTTCCTGCGCGGGTGTTCTGCTGATCTCGGCGCCGGCAGCCTATGTGTTGAGCCGGTGGAAGTTTCGGGGCAGCCGGACCATCCGCATCGCCCTGGTGGTGTCCATGAGCGTGCCGGCCATCATGATCATCATGCCGCTGTACTCTCTGGCGGTGAAGTGGGGCATCAAGGGGCGCATACTCCTTATCGCGCTGTACATCTTCATGCGGGTGCCCTATACGGCCATCTATATGCTGGACTTCTTCGCCACCCTGAGCCACGACTATGAGGAGGCCGCGGCCATCGACGGCTGCTCGGCAAACAAGACCTTCTGGGTCATCATGCTGCCGTTGATCCAGCCGGCCATCATCACGGTCACCATCTTCAACTTCCTCAGCGTCTGGAACGAGTTCTTCATGGCCCTGATCTTCACCAGCTCCAACAGCATGACCCCTGTGGGCGTGGGGCTTTTGCAGATCGTCAACTCCATGAAATACTCCGGCAACTACGGCGGACTGTTCGCGGCGGTGATCATCGTGTTCCTGCCCACGTTCCTGCTGTACCTGTTCATGAGCCGCCGCATCATCTCCGGCGTCACCGCCGGCGGCGTGAAGGGCTGAGACAAGACCAAAAGGACATCGACCTATGGAGAAAAAGAGCAACGGCCGCGTGACCATACCCACCGACGAGGATGTGGTGCGGCGCACGCTGGAGATCATGGACCGCTGGGGCGCGGACGCCCTCCGGGACTGTGACGGGACGGAATTTCCCCCGGAGCTCCGGGACGCGGACGCGAAGATCTACGCCACCTACTACACCACCCGCAAGGACAACGCCTGGGCCAAAGCCAACCCGGACGAGGTCCAGCAGTGCTATATCATGACGGGCTTTCACACCGCGACGGACGGGCCGCTTTCCATCCCGCTGATGCAGGGCGTGAGCCCGGAGCTGATGGCGGTGAACGACCGGGACGACATCCGCCGCTGGTGGGAGGTCATGGACCGCTCCACGGGGGAGCCCCTGCCGCCGGACAGGTGGCGGTATGAGCCCGGGACCGGCTGCGTGGTCATCGACAGGCCGGGGAGCTATCACGACTATACGGTGAGCTTTCTGGCCTATCTCATCTGGGACCCGGTGCATATGTACAACGCCGTCACCAACGGCTGGAAGGACTTTGAACACCAGATCACCTTCGACGTGCGCCAGCCCAAGACCCACGCCTATTCCCTGGACCGGCTGCGCCGGTTCATCGAGGCCCACCCCTATGTGGACGTGATACGCTACACCACCTTCTTCCACCAGTTCACCCTGGTCTTTGACGAGCTGAAGCGGGAGAAGTATGTGGACTGGTACGGCTATTCCGCCTCCGTGAGCCCCTATATCCTGGAGCGGTTCGAGAGGGAGGCGGGCTATCCCTTCCGGCCGGAGTACATCATCGACCAGGGGTATTACAACAACCAGTACCGGGTCCCCAGCCGGGAGTATAAGGACTTCATGGCGTTCCAGCGGCGGGAGGTGGCCGCCCTTGCCCGGGAGCTGGTGGACATCACCCACCAGTACGGCAAAGAGGCCATGATGTTCCTGGGGGACCACTGGATCGGCACGGAGCCATACCTGGAGGAATTTGCCGCCATCGGCCTGGACGCGGTGGTGGGCAGCGTGGGCAACGGCTCCACCCTGCGGCTGATCGCCGACATCCCCGGCGTGAAGTACACCGAGGGCCGGTTTTTGCCCTACTTCTTCCCGGACACCTTCCACCCCGGCGGCGACCCGGTCCGGGAGGCGCGGGACAACTGGCTCACCGCCCGGCGGGCCATTTTGCGCAAGCCCATCGACCGGATCGGCTACGGGGGCTATCTGAAGCTGGCCTGCCAGTTCCCGGATTTCATCGACTATGTGGGCGGCGTGTGCGGCGAGTTCCGCCGGCTCTATGACAGCATCGGCGGCGCGAGGCCCTGGTGCGTCAGGACCGTGGCGGTCCTGAACTGCTGGGGCAGGGCCCGGTCCTGGGGCTGCCACATGGTCCACCACGCCCTGTATCAAAAGCAGAATTACTCCTATGCCGGCGTCATCGAGGCCCTGTCCGGCGCGCCCTATGACGTGCGGTTCCTCAGCTTTGACGATATCCTGGCGGACCCGGCGGCGCTGGACGGGGTGGACGTGCTCATCAACGTGGGCGACGGCGACACGGCCCACACCGGCGGCGCCGTGTGGGAGGATGCGCGCCTGTCCGCCGCCGTCAAGCGGTTCGTGGCGGCGGGCGGCGGCTTTATCGGCGTGGGCGAGCCCTCCGGCCACCAGTACCAGGGCCGGTATATCCAGCTGGCCGGCGTGCTGGGGGTGGAGAAGGAGACAGGCTTCACCCTCAACTACGACAAGTACAACTGGGACGAACACCCGGACCACTTCATCCTGGCGGACGGGTCGGGGCCGGTGGATTTCGGAGAGGGCAAAAAGAACATCTACGCCCTGCCCGGCGCGAAGGTGCTGGTCCAGCGGGACAGGGAGGTGCAACTGGCGGTCAACGACTTCGGAAAGGGCCGGGCAGTGTACATCTCCGGCCTGCCCTATTCCTTCCAGAACTGCCGGCTCCTGCACCGGGCCGTGCTCTGGAGCAGCCACGGCGAGGAGCTGATGGAAAAGTGGTCCTCCACCAACGTGAGGACGGAGGTCCACGCCTATCCGGGCAGCGGCCGCTGGTGCGTGGTGAACAACACCTACGAGCCCCAGCGGACCACCGTCCACACCGACGGCGGATCGCTCTCGCTGGAGCTGGCCCCCGGCGCGATCCAGTGGTTCGACATTTGAGGTAACGGGGAGGCGTCCATGGGAAACGTCACATTTCTGGTCAAGCCCGCCTCCGGCCTGTGCGATATGCGGTGCCGGTACTGCTTTTATGAGGATGTGGCCGGCAGCCGGCAGGCCAGGAGCCTGGGGCGGATGGACGCGTCCACGGCGGAGGCCCTCATCCGGGCGGGCTTTTCCTACGCGGGCCCCGGCGGGAGCGTCCACTTTCTGTTCCAGGGCGGAGAGCCCACCCTGGCGGGGCTGGAGTTCTTCCGGGCCTTTGTGGGGACCGCCAGGGACCTGTGCCCCACCGGGGCGGAGGCGTCCTTCTCCATCCAGACCAACGGCCGGTCCCTGGACGGGGACTGGGCCCGGTTTTTCCGGGAGAACGGCTTTCTGGTGGGCCTGTCCCTGGACGGGACTAGGACGCTCCACGACCGCTATCGCCGGGACGCCGCCGGGAACGGGACCTGGGACCGGACGGTCCGGGCTCTGAGACTGCTGACGGAGCAGGACGTGGAGACGAATCTGCTGTGCGTCGTCACCGGCGACGCCGCCAAAATGCCCCGGCAGGTCTGGCAGTCCCTGCGAAAGCTGGGGGACCGCCCCCTGCAGTTCATCCCCTGCCTGGACCCGCTCAGGACGCCCCGGGGCGGTATGCCCTGGTCCCTGACGCCGGAGGCGTACGGCGGGTTTTTAAAGGGCGTTTTCGACTGCTGGTATGAGGAGCTGAGCCGGGGCACATACGTCAGCGTGCGGTTTTTCGACGACCTTCTGCGGATAATGGCGGGCCTGCCGCCCGGCTCCTGCGCCGCCTCCGGCCGCTGCGGTGGGTACCTGGCGGCGGAGGCGGACGGCAGCCTCTATCCCTGCGATTTTTACGTTCTGGACCAGTGGCGCATCGGCGCCATCCGGGATATGGGCGTATCCGAGGCCCTGGCCTCGCCCGTCATGGAGCGGTTTTTGGCCGAGGGGGCCCGGCGGCCCCAGGCTTGCGGCGGGTGTCCGTATGCCCCCCTGTGCCGGGGCGGCTGCCGCCGGGACTTTGAGGACGGCCCCGCCGGGCGGACGAACTATTACTGCCCCTCTCTGCGGGCCTTTTTCCCCTATGCCCTGCCCCGGCTCCAGGCCGCGGCCCGGGCCCTGTTCCGATAATGATCATCGCGGCAAAAAGCGTCTCCCCAGGGGGGAGACGCTTTTTTGTGTTTTTCGGTCAAAGCGTTTGGATGGACCGGCCCACATAGATCTTTGGCTTCATCACAAGGGAATAGCCCTTGTCCTCGCAGTCCCGCAGCTCGATCATCCGAAGGAGTCTTGTGACCACCTGCCGCCCCATCTCGCGGCCCTGGTAGACCGAGCAGGTGACGCCCTCGGCCTCCCAGTCGCCGCCGGAGTAGTCGAAGCAGACCAGGGAACAGTCCTCCGGCACCCGCCGGCCCATCCGCGCCAGGGCTTTCAGGACCAGCCGGTAGATGATGGCGTTGCAGCACACCACCGCCGTACACCGGGGGATGCCCTTCAGGAACCGCTCGATGACCCGGGTGAAGCTCTCGTCATGGGCCTCGTTGGAGATACACCACTTGATGTAGTCGTCCTGGTATTCTATGCCGTGACGCTGAAGCGCGGCGGTCATGCCCTGGAATTTCTCGATGCTCTGGTAATTGTCGTAGACAAAGACGCCCGCGATGTGGCGGTGCCCGGCGGCGACCAGCAGGTCGATGAGCTCGCCGGCGCACTGCCGGTCGTTGACGATGACCCGGGGATAGCGGAGGTTTTTGTAGTAGTTGTTGTAAAACACCACCGGGATGCGCCGCCGGTACAGCTCCTGATAGCAGTCCAGATTGGGGTTGAGGAGGCTGGCCTTCACGCCGTCCACGATAAAGCCGCTGAAATCCTGGTGGACCACCGTCTGCAGGCACCGGCGTTCGTTGGCGAACTTGTTGTCCGTCAGGAACACGCGCAGATCGGCCTGCCCCTCCGACAGCACGCTTCTGACCCCCTCGATGAGAGCGGAGTTGGCGTCGGCGTCCTGGCCCTGGAGGATGAGCCCCACGCGCCGCGGCGCGCTGCCGGCGCTCATCTCCCGGGACAGGGCCAGCTCTTTGTTGAAATAGGTGCCGCTGCCCTTGACCTTATAGACGACCCCGTCCCGCGCCAGCCGGTCGAAGGCCGCCCGCACCGTCTCCCGGCTGACCGAGAGACGCCGCCGCAGGGCGTTTTCCGAGGGCAGCTTCTGGCTGCCGGCGAATTTGTTCTCGTCGATATAGGCCAGCAGCCAGCGGTAGACCTGCTCGGTCTTTTTCTCCGGGGCCATGGCCGGTCAGTCGGTGATGGCGGGCCGGACGCCCTCCGCCCGTTCGATCCAGGCCAGCAGCTTTTCCCGCAGCATGGCCTTGGCCCCGGCATAGGCCGGGTCAGAGACCACGTTGTTCAGCTGCCAGGGGTCGGCCTTCAGGTCGTACAAAAAGTCGTCCGCATACACATCCGCCGCCGCGGCCTCCCCGCCGTTGACGCCGGGGGCGTAGACGGAATAGAGCCAATCGGCCGTGCGAACGCACCGGCCCACCCGGCTCTCGGATATCTGGGCGAAGACCTCGTTGGGCCGGTCCGGGTCCTTGTGCTCCACCACGTCCAGCAGGTCCTCGCCGATCATGGCGTCGCCCACGTCCACCCCCGCGATGGAGAGGATGGTCTTGGGCAGGCTCTCGGTGCTGACAAGCTCCTGTACGGAAACGCCTCCCTTGTAGGGCCCGCCGGCGATGACAAGCGGCACGTGCAGGCACCCGTCGTGGCAGGAACGCTTGTAGTCGTCGTAGCCGTTCAGATGCTCGTCCCGGTTGCGGGTCATGAAGTGGCTGCCGTGGTCGGAGGCGAAGATGATGACCGTGTTGTCGTACAGCCCTTCCTTTTTCAGCCGGTCCACCAGCCGGCCCAGGTTCTGGTCCAGGGCGGCGCACTGGCCCAGATAATCCGGGTACTCCTCCGCCGCGTTGCCCTTCAGTACCTCCAGGTCGTGGGGCAGCACGAAGTTCTTGAACCGCTCCTTGGAGCCCTCCGGGCCCTCGTAATGCCTGTGGTCGTTCTGGTGGTGGGGCTCGATCTGGGAGATAGTCATGAAAAAGGGCTTCTTGCGGTCATAGGTGTCGAAAAACGCCAGGGCCATGTCGTTGATGCAGTCAGCCCGGTAGCCCTTGAAGTCCACGCGGTCGTCGTTCTCGTCAAAGACGAAGCCGTCATAGCCGTGGGAGGTGAACTCCAGCACGTCGGCGGTCCGCCAGTAGCCGGTGTAGCCGCCCCGGAGCTCCCGGGGGATGGCGGTGACGGTGTGGTCGATGACCGGGGGCTTTTCCAGCTCCCCGTCGCTGGCAAGATGCCACTTGCCGATGTAGGCGGTCTCGTACCCCGCCTGCTCTATGTACTGGCCCAGGGTCTTGACGTTGGAGGGCAGCATGATGTTGTTGCGGAAGCAGCCGGTCTCCGTGGGGTAGCGTCCGGTCTGGAACAGGGCCCGGCAGGGGCCGCACACCGGCTGGGGCGAGAAGGCGTTGTCGAATTTGACGCCCTCCGCCGCCAGCTTATCCAGGTTGGGAGTGATATCCAGGGGCTGGCCGAAGCAGCCGCAGGTGTCCCAGCGCTGCTGGTCGGTGAAGTAGAAAACGATATTGCAGGGCATGTCATTCCTCCTTGGCGGCAGGCTGGGCCTGCGGTTTTTTCTCCTTGAGCTTGCCGCGGAGGATGGTGCCCACCGCCAGCACGATCAGGGCGATGAATATCCAGCAGTAAACGCTGCTGAAAAACACGGACGGGCTGCCGTTGGAGATGAGCAGCGCACGGCGGAAGTTGGTCTCCGTCATCTTGCCCAGCACCAGGCCCAGCAGGATGGGCACCGGGGGCATATCCAGCTTTCGGAGCAGCCACGCCAGCACGCAGAACACCAGCGCCACGGCCACGTCGAAGTAGTTTTTGTTCACCGAGTAGGCCCCGGCGAAGCAGAATATGACGATGATGGGCGTCAGGATCTCCTGGGGGATGGACACCACCTTGGCGAACAGGGGCGTCAACACCTTGCCCTGCAGGAGCATGAAGATGTTCACCAGGATGAGGCCCAGCATGATGGCGTACATGATGTCGCCCTGGGTGGTGAACAGCGACAGGCCCGGGTTCAGCCCGTTTATCATCAGCGCGGACAGCATGATAGCCACCGTGCCGTCGCCGGGGATGCCCAGGGTCAGCAGGGGGATGAGGGTGGCGCCGGTGACGGCGTTGTTGGCGGACTCCGACGCGGCGATGCCCTCCACGGAGCCGTGGCCGAATTCCTCCGGCTTCTTGGACAAGTTCCGGGCCTGGCTGTAGCTGAACCAGGATGCCTCGGACGCGCCGGTGCCGGGGATGATGCCCACGATCACGCCGATGAGGGAGCCCAGGATCGTGGGCCGCGCCATGCGCTTGTACTCATCCTTGGTGATGAGGCCGTTGTCGTGCATCTTTGCGGTGTCCATGTGCAGCTCCTCGGGCTTCTTTTCCGCCCGGCTCACGATCTCCACCAGGGCGAACAGACCGATGAGGCACACCGCCAGATCCAGCCCCAGATACAGCCGGCCGACGCCGAAGGTGAATCGGTCGTAGCTTGTCATGGGGTCGGAGCCGATGCAGGCGATGAGCAGGCCCAGGCACGCGGCGATGATGCCGCGGATCATGCTCTTGCCGGACACGCCCGCGATGATCGTCAGGCCGAACACGCACACCATGAAGCACTCCGGCGTACCGAGCTGGGCGGCGAATCTCGCCACCTGGGGCCCCAGAAACAGCAGGGCCAGCGCGGAGAAGATGCCGCCGAAGGTGGAGGCGTACAGCGCGATCTTCAACGCCGCCTTGGTGCGGCCCTGCTTGGACATAGGATGACCGTCCAGCATGGTGGCGGCGGCGTGGGGGGTGCCCGGGGTGTTGATGAGGATGGCCGACACGCTGCCCCCGTAGCCCCCGGCGCAGTAGATGCCCAGCAGGAACATCATGCCGGGGATGGCGGACATGGAGTAGGTGACCGGCAGAAACAGGATGACGCATAATATGACGGTCAGGCCGGGGATGGCGGCGAACACCGCGCCGATGAACACGCCGATGTTGATCCAGAGGATGTTTTGCAGCGTGAACAGCAGCCCGCTGGCCGGAACGATGTGTTGCAGCATTTGATCCTACCCTCCTTAAAAGCGCACGTTCAGCAAGAAGCGGAACGCGGCCCAGATGCCCACGGCCATTCCCACAGTGATGGCGTAATAGCTGGGCTTTTTGCACCGGAAGTAGATGAGGAACGCCAGCGCGCAGAACACCGCCCCCACCACGAACAGGTCCGTCCACTTTGCCAGCAGATAGCTGACGATCAGGATGGCGAGGATGATGAGGGCCTTGACCTCCACCAGCAGATTCACGGTCTTGTACTCCAGGGGCTGTTTTTTGGCGAGCTTATATATCTCCTTGCCTATCAGCAGCGCGCAGCAGATCATCATGATCCCCATCAGCAGGGTGGGAAAGGCCCGGCCGTTGACAACGTCCCTCTCCGATACGGCCACCTGCTGGGGCATGATGAGCAGGACTACGCCGCCAAAGAGGAAAAACAGTATGCCCACCGTCAGATCCACCGGGATGCGTATCTCCTTTTGCTGCAGCCTGGCGGCGAGCCGGTCCAATTTGTCTTTCACGATGCGACCTCCCTTTCAGGAAAGACGAGGGGGAATGGGCTCACGTCGCCCATTCCCCCGAGACAGTTGAAATCGAATGGGAGCGATATCCGATCGTTGCCCCTTATTCGGGCTGAACGATGTCGATGTACTGCTCCACGATGTCCTTCACGTTGGCAACGTGCTCCTCAACGGCGTCCACATCCATGGTGTCCACCTCCAGGAGCATGGTGTCGTGCAGCCACTCCACCACTTCCTCGTCGGCCAGGATGTCGTCATACAGGGCCTTCAGCTC
>CANQNS010000009.1 GCA_947625285.1 uncultured Oscillospiraceae bacterium | reverse complement strand
GTGAGGAAAGTCCGGGCTCCACAGGGCAGGGATAACGGGTAACGCCCGCCGATGGCGACATCAGGACGAGTGCAACAGAAACAGACCGCCGCGGATCATCCGCGGTAAGGGTGGAAAGGCGGTGTAAGAGACCACCCGGCGTACTGGCGACAGGACGCCGCTGTAAACTCTATCCGGAGCAACACCGTGGAGGGGGATCGAGCTGGCCCGGCTCCCCCGGGGAGGTGGCTGGAGCGTGACGGCAACGTCCCGCCAAGATAGATGGCCGTTTTTAACAGAATCCGGCTTATAAGAAAACTCGTTTATCAAAAGAGACAGGCATAACGCCTGTCTCTTTTAATAACTCTGACAGAAACTGCTCGGCGGAAGTGAATCCCGCCGGCAGGAAGTCAAAAGCCTGTCGCACAGCGGCTTTTGACTTCACGCGCGTGAATGACGCGCGGCTCGCCCTGACCGGGCTTCGCAAGGCTCTGTCTGGAAGAATGCAGGCATAACGCCTGTCTCTTTTAACATCATGTTGTAGTTATTCGTTTCTTGCATCACACAATATATTGCGGTATAATCGTTGCCGGAGGTGTTCAGCCTTGACCCTGAAGGAGTATATGTCGGCCCTGGCGGGCAAGCGTGTGACCGTGGTGGGCGCGGGGCTCTCCAACCGGCCGCTGATCGGCCTTTTGGCCGACGCGGGGGCGGATGTGACCGTCTGCGACCGGTCCATGCCCGGTGAGCTGGGGACGTTTTACGATACCTACGCCGCCCGGGGCGTGAAATTCCGGCTGGGCCCGGACTATCTGGACGGCCTGGACGGGGATATCATCTTCCGCACCCCCAGCTTTCTGCCCATCCAGCCTGCCCTGGCGGCGGCCCGGGAGAGGGGGGCGGCCGTCACCAGCGAGATGGAGGTCTTTTTCGGGCTCTGTCCCTGCCCCACCGTGGCCGTGACCGGCTCCGACGGCAAGACCACCACCACCACGGTCATCGCAAAGCTGCTGGAGGCGTCGGGCCGGAGGGTCTGGCTTGGCGGCAACATCGGCCGTCCGCTTCTGGCGGATGTGGATTCGATGTCGCCGGAGGACGTGGCCGTGCTGGAGCTGAGCTCCTTTCAGCTGCACAGCATGGACTGCTCGCCGGACGTGGCGGTGATCACCAACCTGGCCCCCAACCACCTGGACATCCACAAGGACCTGCAAGACTATATCGACGCGAAAAAACAGATATTCCGCTCCCAGCGGCCCGATGCCCGGCTGGTGCTCAACCGCGACAACGCCCTGACCGCCGCCTGCGCCGGCGAGGCGAAATGCCCCGTAAGCTGGTTCAGCCGGAAGGGACGTGTGGACCGGGGCGTTTATCTTCGCTCCGACGGGATGATCTGCGCCGTCGCGGAGGACGGGGCGGAAACGCCTATCCTGCCGGCGGCGGATATCCGCGTCCCCGGTATGCACAACGTAGAGAACATGATGACCGCCTTTGCCGCCCTGTGGGGACAGGTGACGCCGGAGATAATGGCGGCGGTGGCCCGGAGCTTTTCCGGGGTGGCCCACCGGCTGGAGACTGTGCGGGTATTCAAGGGCGTGACCTATATCAACGACTCCATCGCTTCCAGCCCGGACAGGACCCTGGCGGGCCTGGCCTGCTTTGACAGGAAGCTCATCCTCATCGCCGGCGGCAAGGACAAGGGCATCCCCTTTGACAGCTTGGGCAGCGCGGTGTGCGAGCATGTGAAAAAGCTGTATCTCACCGGCATGACGGCGGGAAAGATCCGGGCCGCTGTGGAGGCCGCGCCGGAATACCGCCCCGGCGCGCCGGAGATATATATGATAGACGATTTCACCGAGACCGTGAAGGCGGCGGCGGCCGCCGCCGAGCCCGGCGACACGGTGCTCATGAGCCCGGCCAGCACGTCCTTTGACCGGTTCAAAAACTTTGAAGAGCGCGGCGAACTTTTCCGCCGCATCGTAGAGGAGATGCACTGACATGGAACTTGCGGAGCTGACGAAGCGTCTTTGCGGCCTGTCCGGTCCCTCCGGGTTCGAGGAGCCCGTGCGGGCCTGGATCGCGGAGTATCTCGCGCCCGTTGCCGACGAGGTCAGGACCGACCCCATGGGCAACATGATCGCCCTCAAGCGCTGCGGTAAGCCCGGCGCCAAGCTGGCGCTGCTGGACGCCCATATGGACGAGATCGGCTTCATCGTCACCGGCGCGGAAAAGGGCTATCTGTCCTTCGGGATGCTGGGCGGGGTGGACCAGCGGATGCTCCCGGCACGGGAGGTGCGGGTGCTGACCGAGCCGCCCCTGTACGGGGTGATCGCCACCATGCCGCCCCATGTGCTGACCGAGGAGGAGAAGGGCCGGTCCATCGAGCCTGACAAGCTGTTCATCGACGTGGGGCTCAGCCAGGAGGAGGCCGTCAGGACGGTCCCGCCCGGCACGCCGGTGGTCTACGCCGGCTCTTGTGAGATGCTGGGCGAGGGGATGCTCTGCGGCAAGGCCCTGGACGACCGGGCCTGCGCCGCCGTTATCATCAAGGCTTTTGAAAAGTTGAGCCAGGAGGAGCTGGACGTCGATATCTGCTGCCTTGTCAGCACCCAGGAGGAGGTAGGCCACCGGGGCGCAAAGACGGCGGCCTGGGGCCTGCGACCGGATGTGGCGCTGGTGGTGGACGTGACCCACGGCAAGACGCCGGACGCACCCAACGTGCCCTGCTCCTGCGGAAAGGGCCCGGCCATCTGCATGGGGCCCAATATCAACAGCGCCCTCTCCAAAGAGCTTTTCGCCCTGGCGCGGGACGGGAAGATACCCCACCAGCCCAAGGCGGAGCCGGGGGGCAACAGCGGCACCAACGCCGAGGCCATCCAGATATCCCGGGAGGGCGTAGTCACGGGGTTGATCGGGCTGCCGCTGAAGTATATGCACTCCCCGGTGGAGATGGTCTCTCTGGCCGACATGGAGGCCATCGTGGAGCTGCTGACGGCCTATGTGGAAGGTTTGGAGGTGTGACGGATGCTGGACACGATGGAAACTCTGTGCTGTCTGGTGGGCGTCTCCGGCGGCGAGGACGAGGTACGGGACTACATCCTGGAGCGCGCCATGCCCTGCGCCGATGAGATACGCACCGACCCGATGGGGAACCTGATGGTCTTTAAAAAGGGCGCGGTCACGCCAGGCAGGCGCGTCATGCTCTGCGCCCACATGGACGAGGTTGGCCTGATCGTGACGGACGTCACCGCCGAGGGATATCTGCGCTTTGCGGAGGCGGGCGGTCTTGACCGGCGGGTGCTGGTCGGCAAGCAGGTCTATGTGGGCACCGACCGGGTCCCGGGGGTCGTGGGCTCCAAAGCGGTGCATCTGACTACGGCGGAGCAGCGCAAGACCCTGCCGCCTGTCAGCGAGATGTATATCGACATCGGCGCGGCCGATCGGGAGGAGGCGGCCAAGTCCGTCTCCGTGGGTGATCTCGTCGCCTTTGACGATACCGTTGTCCGCTTCGGGGACGGCTTTATCAAGGCCAAGGCCATCGACGACCGGGCCGGCTGCGCCACCATGCTGGAGCTTTTGGAGAGCGACCTGCCCTGCGACTGCTGGTTCGCTTTCACGGTCCAGGAGGAGGTGGGCTGCCGGGGCGCGGCCATCGCCGCCCGGAGCGTGGAGCCGGACGTATCGCTGATCCTGGAGACCACCACCGCCGCCGATATCCCCGGCGTGGAGGGCGCAAAGCGCGTCTGCCAGCTTGGCAGGGGCGTGGTGATCCCCTTTATGGACCGGGGCACCATCTATGACCGGGAGCTTTACGGCCTTCTTGGCCGTCTGGCGGAGGAAAACGGCATCCCCTGGCAGACAAAGACCATGATCTCCGGCGGCACCGACGGCTCCGCCGTACAGCGCAGCGGCGCGGGCGTCCGCGTGACGGCCCTGTCCGTGCCGGTGCGGAACATCCACTCGCCGGCCTCTGTGGCAAAGGTGTCCGAGTGCGAGGACCAGTATAAGCTGGCGCGTCTTTTCCTGGAGGAAATGGCAAAATAACGTCATAAACGGCGGCATGGGCGCATACGATACCCCGACAGGGGGGGTGAGCGTATGCCGCCAAGGCGGTGGCCGAAGCGGACGGCGATGAGACCGGCCGCCCGGCGGCCCATTCTGCGGGCGGCGGGCGTCGTTCTGCTGCTTTTGGCGGCGGCGGGCGTGTTTTCCCTGAGCCACGTTCTGCGGGACATGGTGACGGACTACGCCGCCTCCGAGGCCCGGGACGAGGTAGTCACCAAGGTGAACGCCATCGTCAAGGACGTGATGGCCCAGACCCGGGCGGAGGGCAAGAGCCTGGTGGAGCTGCAGCGGGACGAAAACGGCAGCGTGACCGCTGTCAGCGCGGACGCGGTAGTCATCAACGACTTGGCGGCGGAGGTGCTGTCCAGGGCCATTTCGGAAACAGAGGAGAACGCCGTGACGGTGGAGATACCGCTGGCGAACCTGTTCGGAAGCGTGCTGCTGATGAACCACGGCCCCTCCATCACCGCCCATGTGACGGTGCTGTCGTCCAGCTCCGCCGGCTTTCGCAGCGAGCTGACCGGCGCGGGCATCAACCAGACCCGTCATCAGCTATTTCTGGACCTGGACATACAGCTTTCCTTCGTACTGCCCTGGCGGGCGTTAGATACATCGGTGCAGACCCAGATACTGCTCTCGGAGACAGTGATCGTGGGGGAGGTGCCGAACAGCTATATGAATTGGGAGCGATAAGCATGGACCATACGATCGAGGCGTATAACGAGCTGGTGGAGAAGCTGCTGGCGTTGTCCGTGGCCTATTACGACAACGACGCGCCGCTGGTGTCCGACTTTGAGTATGACCGGATGAACAACGAGCTCAAGCGCATGGAGGCGGCCCACCCGGAGTGGATCCGGCCCGACTCGCCCACCCAGCACGTGGGCGGCCACGTCAGCGAGGCCTTTGCGCCGGTGGAGCATGAGGTGCCGTTGGAGAGCCTGCAGGACGTGTTCTCCTTTGAGGAGGTGGCCGGCTTCGTGGAGAAGATGGACGCCTCGGTGCCCCAGCCCCACGACTATGTGGCGGAGCCCAAGATCGACGGGCTTTCCGTGGCGGTGGAGTACCGGGACGGCAGGTTCTACCGGGGGGCCACCCGCGGCAACGGCCAGGTGGGGGAGGACGTGACGGAGAACCTCCGCACCATCCGCAGCCTGCCCAAGACCCTGCAAAACGCCCCCGGCCGCATCATCGTCCGGGGCGAGGTCTATATGTCCCATGATACGTTCAACGCCATCAACGCCCGCAACGAGGTAGAGGGCCTGCCGCTGCTGGCAAATCCCCGCAACGCCGCCGCCGGCTCCCTGCGCCAGAAGGACCCGGCCGTTTGCGCAAAGCGGATGCTGGACGTGATCTTTTTCAACATCCAGCTGGCGGAAGGCGCCGTCTACAAGGAGCATTTCGAGACGCTGGAGGCCATGGCGGCCATGGGCCTGCCCGTGGTGGCCCATACCCTGTGCAGGACCCCAAAGGACTGTACCGACGCCATAGCGGCCATTGGTGAGGGTCGGGAGGGCTATCCCTTCGACATCGACGGCGCGGTCATCAAGCTCAACGACCTTTCCCAGCGGGCCGCCCTGGGCAGCACGGCCAAGTACCCACGCTGGGCGGTGGCCTATAAATACCCGCCGGAGAAGAAGCCCAGCCGGGTGGTGGATATCCTGATCCAAGTGGGCCGCACCGGCGTGCTGACCCCAAAGGCGGTCATCGAGCCCATCCGCCTGGCGGGCACCACCGTCACCAACGCCACCCTCCACAACCAGGATTTCATCAACGAGCTGGGCGTGAACGTGGGGGACACGGTGCTGGTGCAAAAGGCGGGGGAGATCATCCCCGAGGTGCTGGAGGTCGTGAAGAAGGACAGCCAGGGCGCGTTTCGCTTCCCGGACACATGTCCCGCCTGCGGCGCGCCGGTGGTCCGGGACATCGACGGGGCCGCCATCCGCTGCACCGGCGCGGAGTGCCCGGCCCAGCGGCTGCGTAACATCGTCCACTTCGCCTCCAAGGAGGCCATGGACATCGACGGCCTGGGCCCGGCGGTGGTGGAGTCGCTGGACAAGGCCGGGCTCATCCACACCCCGGCGGAGCTCTACAGCCTGGACGCCCAGTCCGTAGCCACGGCGGAGCGGATGGGGAAGAAGTCCGCGGAAAATCTCATCGCCAACCTGGAGGACAGCAAGTCCCGGGGCCTGGCCCGGCTGCTGTGCGCCTTTGGTATCCGGCAGGTGGGCAGTAAGGCCGCCAAGGTCCTGGCCCGGCACTTCGCCACGCTGGACGAGCTCATGAACGCAACCGAGGAGCAGCTCACCGCCATCGAAGACGTGGGGCCCGTCACCGCCAAATATATCGTTGACTGGTTCGACAGCCAGCAGAGCCTGCACCAGATACGGCTCCTGCGGGCGGCGGGCGTGTCCTTTGAAAGCCGGGAGGAGATCGCGGACGACCGCTTCGCGGGCAAGACCTTTGTGCTCACCGGGACCCTGGAGCGGTTCACCCGCCAGCAGGCGGAGGAGATCATCGAGCGTTTTGGGGGCAAGGCCTCCGGCTCGGTGTCGAAAAAGACCTCCTATGTGCTGGCCGGGGCCAACCCCGGATCGAAGCTCACCAAGGCGGAGAGCCTGGGCGTCCCCATCCTCACGGAAGAGGACTTTGCCAGGCTCATTGAGGAATAAGCAAGACCGACCGGGACAGCCCGGCCGGTCTTATTTTGTCCGTTACTTTTTTCTGTCGAATGCGGGGTTGACGGCGTACACGTTGCGCTGGTCCATCCGGGAGGTGGCGATGCCCATGGCCTCACCGAACCGCTGGAAGTGGACCACCTCCCGCTCCCGCAGGAAGCGGATGGCGTCGATCACGTCCGGGTCGTCCGCCATGCGAAGGATGTTGTCATAGGTCACCCGGGCCTTCTGCTCTGGTGCGACTGGATAAAGACAACTTAAAAGTTCCAGTGTATCTCGATGGGCACATCCCGTGTGCCAGGGATGCGCTTGCCCACGATGATGTAGTCGATCAGCACCTCCACGGTCTCCCGGTCAAGGTGCTCCAGGTTGGTATACTGCTCGATCATTTCCCGGCGGTTGTCGCCTGCAGCGATCCTGGTGTCAATGGCTTCGATCTGCATTTCCGTGTCGGCTGCCGCCAATTCCAGCCGATTGCGTTCCTCGGTGAAATCCCGTGAAATGTCCAGATAATCGCCCTCGGACAGCAGCCCCTTGACCTTATCCAAGTACAGGTCCCGGATTCCCTTGGTGTACTCTGCGATCCGCTTTTGATATGCTGTTACCTCGGACTGTAGGTGTGATCTCTGCTCTTGCAGATCTGTACAAAACTTGATCTGCCGGGCCATTTCATCCCTGTCCAGATACTCCGCCGTTAAGCGGTTCAACTCCGTCAGCACCATCTGTTCCAGCTTGTCAACGGCGATGAACGCGCCCTCGCAGGCGTCTTTTGACACATGCCGGGTACAGCATTGCAGATAGCGGCGGCCCCGGCTCTTGGACGAGCGCATGACGCAGCCGCAGCCGGCGCACCGTGCTTTTCGGGCAAAGGGCCCTATTTTGCCGGAGTCAAAGGGCTTGGCCCGCTGCTCCCGCAGGGCCTTCACCGCCTCCCACAGCGGCCGGTCGATGATGGGCTCATGGGTGCCCTCCACCACATACCACTGGTCTTTGGGGCGCGGGCGGCACTGTTTCGTCTTATAGGACACGCTGCCGTACTTGCCCTGTACCATGTTTCCGATATACATCTCGTTTTCCAGCATATCCGCGATAGCGAAGTATTTCCAGAGGGTACTGTTCTTCGTGGCGGGTTGCATATAGCGCAGGCCGTGTAGACGCTTGTACTCCGTGGGGTTCGGTATGCCCCGGTCGTTGAGTATCCGGGCGATGGCGGTCTTGCCGTAGCCTTGGGCGTAGAGGGTGAACACCTCCCGGACAACGGCGGCAGCTTCCTCGTCGATAATAAGGTGGCCTTTCTGGTCGGGGTCTTTCTTGTAGCCGTAGAGGGCAAAGGCGCCGATGTGAAACCCATTTTCCCGGCGGCTCGTCAGCACACTGCGGATATTCTCAGACATATCCTCCAGATACCACTCGTTCACCAGCCCGTTTATCTGACGGGATTTTTTGTTGCCCTTGTTAGCGGTGTCGGCGTTGTCCACGATGCTGATGAAGCGGATACCCCAGAGGGGAAAGAGACCGTGTATGTACTTTTCCACCAGCTCCAGCTCGCGGGTAAAGCGGGATTGGGTCTTACAGAGAACAATGTCAAATTTCCGCTGCTCCGCGTCTCGCAGGAGCCGGTTGAACTCCGGCCGCCGTCGGTCTGCTCCGGTGTAGTCGTCGTCGCTGTAGATGTTGTAAAGCTCCCACCCCTGTTCCATGACGTATTGCAGCAGCATGGCCTTTTGGTTTTGGATGCTGTTGCTGTCATCGGTCGCAAATTGTTTGTTTCTATCTTCTTCGGATAAGCGGCAATAAATAGCTACCTTCATATTCCTTTCTCCTAAGAGATAGAACAAGCTGTCTCCCTACGAATATTGTATCATAGGAAACGCAGCTTGTCATTTTTTCGGGCAGCTTTCCGCGCTTATCCGTCTTTCTCTCTCTCGCCGAGTGATAAGCTCTATCCATTTTGCAGTGAAAGCGTCTCTGCATATCGCGTTTCCGCCGCTTTTGAAAACGCTCTTGCAGTTCGGTGCGTGGTTCCGGTTTTCTGTCAAATAAGCATTGCTCCTTTCCGTGTCTGGTAGTACAGCTTATGAGACTGCCTCTGACGTCTATTACGACAACGGAAGTGCAATATAACAGGAAATCCCCAATAGAAGCCAAAACTTTCCTGAATGATACAGGCTTTGACAAATTAAATCTCACGGTGAGACGCATTTCGGGGGATGATAGATGGATTGATGAATAGACCCCTGTGTGGTATAATGGTCACGCATTTCTGGAGGGCTGGAAGAATGATCTATGAGTGATTGGTTTACAATTGAACAAATCGACGCAGATACTTATGCGATCAGTGAATATAAGCATTGGGAAGAAACACATTGCTATCTTCTCTGTGGAACAGACAAAGCGATTCTGATCGATACAGGCTTAGGCGTCGCCAACATTCGGGAAGTGGTGGACAGCCTTGCCACGCTCCCTGTCACGGTAGTTACCACCCACGTCCATTGGGACCATATTGGCGGACATAAGTACTTTGACAGCATTGCGGTACATAACGCTGAGAAGGATTGGCTTTCTGTCAAGTTTCCGATACCATTGTCAGAGGTCAAGTGCAATCTGATGCGTGAGACTTGTATTTTTCCAAGCGGCTTTTCTATTGACGACTACGAGATTTTTCGGGGTGCGCCGCAAAGAATTTTACACGATGGGGATCATCTGGATTTAGGTAACAGGCAGTTATCAGTCATTCATACGCCCGGGCACTCTCCCGGTCACTGCTGTTTCTATGAGCCGGAAAGAAAGTATCTGTATTCCGGGGACTTGATTTATCAGGGCTGTCTCGATGTGTTCTATCCGTCCACCGACCCACAGAAATTCTGGCAGTCTGTGAAGAAGATCCAAAAACTCGATATAGAAAGAATCATGCCTGGCCATCATCATCTGAATATCCCTGTAGACCTGATCGATAGAATAGAAAAGGGATTCAGCGAATTGGCGGCTACCGGTAAGTTAGAACAGGGAAGCGGAATATTTGATCTTGGTGATTTCCAAATCCACATCTGAACCCATTATATATTGGACAAGCCCGCGTCAGCGGGCTTGTGTGCTGTTATCCCCTTAATGATCAAACTTCCGGCGTACGACCTTGGTCAAGGCCCGGCCAGCCGAAGGCTGACCGGCTCGTTTAGCGATTGTGACATTGATGCCAAGCCTTGACAGAGACCGCACGCCGGAATATAATTTAGGACAGGGGATAACTGCTCCATCACCAGGGGCTTTGGGACTCCACCCAACAAGGTCATTTGGTAGCACAAATGACATACTTGCTATATACATTATTAGTTGAGGTGTCATTATGGTATTTCAACATGAGATTAATTCAGAATTATGGAATGCCGTAAGAGCAAATTATGAGGCAGGCAACTATTCCGGGGCTATTCTTGACTCCATTCTTTTCTTAACAGATACTATACGCAACAAGTCTGGCCTTGAAGGTGATGGTGCCAGTCTGGTAGGGCAAGCGTTTGGCGGAGAGAATCCTAGAATAAAGCTAAACAAGTTGCAAACTGATTCGGAAAGGGATGAACAGAAGGGCGTACAGGAGATATTAAAGGGAATCTATACTGGAATCCGTAATCCTAGAAGTCATGACGCCATAAAGGATGAAGAATCATCTGCTGATTCAATTATTGGTTTTATAAACTTCCTTCTTGGATTAGTTGATAATTCTCAATTAAGCTTTAATAAGGAAGAGTTTTTCAAGCGTATTACAGATCAGTACTATGTTAAAAATAAGCAATATTCAGACCTGCTCGTTCAGGAAATACCAAAACGACAGAGAGCAAATATTGCTATTGAAGTGGTTTTAAAAAGAGATGAATGTGATGTCTATGTAGCAAAATCTTTTCTTAATTCCTTATATAATGCTCTTGACGAAGCAGAGATTTCCAGGGTATATAAAGTAATAAGTGACGAATTAAGGGTTGCAACAGATTTTTTCGATTTACGTTACCTCATCGCTTGTTGTAAGGGTGAATTTTGGAAGTATATAGATGCTTCAGTGCGCCTTAGAACAGAAGAAATTATATATAAAGATTTTTCTAATGGAACATATTATTCAGAAAATAATAAATGTGGTGAATATGGTGCATTGGCTACATGGATAGATACTAATATGCTTTTAGCATTTAATAAAATATCCCGCTGGACAAATACGGCAATTTGTAAGTTGACATCTAATGATGAGTTTTCTGCATCATATATTGATAAGTGCTATTGGGATAATATTTGTTCTATTAATCGGAACGGTATTTCATGGTCACTTAAGAACTATTTTATATCTGGATTGAAAAGTGGCAATCAAGCGATAATTGAAAAACTAAAAAATCAGATCGTTTATGATGATGATCACCCATGGTGGAAAGTGTTTGAAACCGAACTTAAGGACCACCCGGAGATTCAGCATGAAGAATTGCCATTTTGAGGTATAAGAGAAAGGTCAGCTTGTCCCATCGTATTTCCTCACGTTGTCCTTTCCGCGTCGCAGCATCCGCGCCCATGTCCTCGGAAAGATCCGCGATCACGTCGCCTTTGACGGCGAAGCTGGCGGCGTCATAGGGCCAGCCGGCGGCCGCCTGGGCGTAGACGCCGGCGGTGTGGTCCACAAAGTAGTCCTGGAAGCCGGCCTTCTCCACCTGCTCCACGGTCATGTTCCGCGTCAGCTGGTGGACGATCGTGCCGATCATCTCCAGGTGCCCCAGCTCCTCCACGCCTATGTCGGTCAGGATGGCCTTTACCTCGGGGTAGGGCATGGAATACCGCTGGCTCAGATACCGCAGCGACGCGCCAAGCTCGCCGTCGGGGCCGCCGTACTGGGTGATGATGTATTTCGCCATGGCGGGGTTGGGGTTCTTGATGCGGACAGGGTACTGCAGCTTCTTCTCATATACGAACATTATTTCTTACCAGCCTTTCCGCCCGCGTTCCAGGGCCAGGGGTCCTCGGGCCACACCCAGGAGTCGAATTTGGCCGTATCGGTGCGCATCACCGGGCCGCACATCTCCACATACCGCTTCCGGGCCTCTTTTGCCAGGGCGTTGACGCTCTTCCAGGTCTTGAAGGCCTCTTGGTCGCCGGGATGTGTATCCAAATAAAGCGCCAGCTCCTGGCACACGAAGTCGATCGCCATCAGCTCGGTCTCCGGCGTTTTCTCCACCGGGCCGTTTGCCACATAGTCCATAAAGGGCAGATCCAGCCCGGGGAACAGCGTGCCCTTGGCAAGAGCCTCGCCGCTTTCATAGGCCGGTTCCGCGCACATCTGGGCGGCCACCATGGGCACGGCCAGCGGTGCGCAGGAGGGCAGAGGGCCCTCTTTATAAGTGCAGGAATCGTTGTTTTGCAAAAAAATTTCCCCCTTTGCGCTCCATACTATGCAAAGGGGGAAACGATTGCTATCGACTGTTCGACATCAAAACGGCAAAAGCGGCAGCGCGTGGCTGCCGCTTTTCTAACGCTTTTACGCCTGAACCTTCTTGAGCCTGGCGTACCGGGGCAGAGAGCACTCGGTGGGCCGCTCGGGCTCGCCCTGGATCAGAGGCAGGGCGTAGTCGATGAAGTCCTGGGTGACGCCGTTGTGCTCCGGGGTGATCCACTCCAGAGGCACCTTCTTCTCCGCGTTGGCAACGGAGGTCAGGGGGAGGAGGGTGATGTTGCACTTGTAGCCTCCCTTCTCGTCGACGCCGCGTTCAAAGGCCACCATCTTGCCGGTCTCGCCGCCAACGGCGGCCTTGACGGCCATGCGGCCGGCCATCTCCGCCTCCTCCACGTCGGTCTTGGAGGCCAGGTGCGCGCCGCAACGCTGCAGCAGGCTCAGTTCGATGGGCCGGACCTTCGCGCCGGTGCGCTCCTTTACCATCTCGCACAGGCGGGCGGCCAGACCGCCAAGCTGGGCGTGGCCGAAGCCGTCGGTAGAGCTGGTCTTGGCCTCGGACACGAAGGTGCCGTCGGCATAGTGCAGGCCCTCGGACACGGCCACAAGGCAATTGCCCTTTTCCTTATAGATGCGCTCCACGTCGTCCAGGAACGCCTTCTGGTCGAAGTCCAGCTCCGGCAGATACACCAGGTCGGGGCCCGCGCCGAAGTGGGTGGCCAGGGCGGCGGAGGCAGCCAGCCAGCCCGCGTGACGGCCCATGATCTCCATGATGGTCACCTGGCCGGTGGGGTAGACGCGCCCGTCCTTGGACACCTCCATCGCGCTGGTGGCGATGTACTTGGCGGCGGAGGCGAAGCCGGGGCAGTGGTCGGTGCCCCAGAGGTCGTTGTCGATGGTCTTGGGAATGCCCATCACGCGGCATTCCCAGCCGGACTTGGACATGTAGCGGCTGATCTTGTCGCAAGTGTCCATGGAGTCGTTGCCGCCGTTATAGAAGAAGTAGCGGACATTGTGCTTTTTGAACACCTCAAGGATGCGCTTATAGTCCGTGTCGTCCTTGTCGGGATCGGCCAGCTTGTACCGGCAGGAGCCCAGCTCTGAGGCGGGGGTGTTTTTCAGATAGGCCAGCTCCTGGGGGTCCTCTTTGCCCATGTCATAGAGCTTGTCGCCCAGCACGCCGGTGATGCCGTGATCGGCGCCCAGCACCTGGGTGATCTCCTCCGCGGCCAGGGCCTCGGATATCGCGCCGTAGGCGCTGGCGTTGATGACGGACGTGGGGCCGCCGGACTGCCCGATGATGCAGGCTCCAACAAGTTTGTCAGCCATGTTTTTTTCCTCCAAAACAGTGTTTTTATTAATGTTTTTATTGATTATAGCATAAATGTGCGGTAAAATAAAGGGCATGGAAAAATATTGTAAAGGAGATCTTTCTTATGCCTCTCGTAACATCCACCGAAATGTTCAAGAAAGCCTATGACGGCGGCTATGCCATCGGCGCTTTCAACGTCAACAACATGGAGATCGTCCAGGGCATCACCGAGGCCTGCCGGGAGGAGCACGCTCCCGTGATCCTGCAGGTGTCCAAGGGCGCCCGCGCCTACGCCAACCACACCTATCTGGTGAAGCTGGTGGAGGCCGCCGTGGCCGAGTGCCCGGAGATCCCCGTGGTGCTGCATCTGGACCATGGCCCGGACTTCGAGACCTGCAAGAGCTGCATCGACGGCGGCTTCACCTCCGTCATGATCGACGCCTCCGGCGAGAAGTTTGAAAAGAACATCGAGATCACCCGCAAGGTGGTGGAGTATGCCCACGACCACGGCGTGGTGGTGGAGGCCGAGCTGGGCACCTTGGCCGGCGTGGAGGACGACGTGAAGGTCTCCGCCGAGGATTCCAGCTACACCCGTCCTGAGGAAGTGGAGGAGTTCGTCTCCAAGACCGGCTGCGACAGCCTGGCTATCGCCATCGGCACCAGCCACGGCGCGTACAAGTTCACCGCCGCCCAGTGCACCCGCAACGAGAAGGGCATCCTTGTCCCGCCCCCGCTGCGCTTCGACGTGCTGGAGGAGGTCTCCAAGCGTCTGCCCGGCTTCCCCATCGTGCTGCACGGCTCTTCCTCCGTGCCCCAGGAGTATGTGAAGATGATCAACACCCACGGCGGCAAGATGCCCGACGCCGTCGGCATCCCCGAGGAGCAGCTGCGTAAGGCCGCTACCATGAGCGTGTGCAAGATCAACATCGACTCTGACCTGCGTCTTGCCATGACCGGCACCATCCGGCAGTTCTTCGACGAGCATCCTGACAAGTTCGACCCCCGCGAGTATCTGAAGCCCGCCCGGGCCAACATCAAGGAGCTGGTGCGCCACAAGCTGGTGGACGTGCTGGGCTGCAACGGCAAGGCCTGATCGAATGGGTTTTATTCGGGAGATAAAAGAGGCCGTGGCCGGCCACGGCCATGACTGCACCTGCGACAGCTGCATGCAGGCCCATCACCACGAGCATCACGGCTTCGATACGGTGATGGTCTGGCGGCTGATCGCGGCGGGGCTGCTTTTCGTTGGCGCGCTTGTCTCGGAGGGCGTTCTGCCCCAGGTCTCGATGGGACTGGATATCCTGGCGATCCTCTGCGCGGGATATGACGTGTTCATCCGGGCCGTGGCGAACATCTTCCACAAGCGGCTGTTTGACGAGAGCCTGCTCATGAGCGTGGTGGCCGTGGCGTCGGTGATCATTGGCGAGGCCAGCGAGGGCGCGTCCGTCATGATACTGTATCAGCTGGGCGAGCTCTTTCAGGGCTGCGCCGTGGCGAAGGTGCGCCAGAGCATAGAGGGTCTTATGGAAAACCGCTCGCCGGAGGCCAGCGCGGTCCTGGCGGACGTGCGCTCCGACAAGGGACCCAAAGGCCGCACGGAGGAATTTATCTCCCATTTTGCCCGTATATACACCCCGGTCGTTATCGGCATCGCCGCGGCGATCGCGCTGTTCCTGCCGCTGGTGATGCACACCACCGTCACGGAGGGCGTGTACCGGGCGCTGGTGTTGATGGTGATCGCCTGCCCCTGCGCCATCGTCATATCTGTCCCGCTGAGCTACTTTGCGGGCATCGGCGGCGCGACCCGGCAGGGCATCCTCTTTAAGAACACCTGCGCCATGGACGACGTGTCCCGCGCCAGGGCCGTGGTCTTTGACAAGACCGGGGCCCTGGAGGGGCAGGGGTTGCGGGTCGTCTCCATCAAAAGTGAGAAGATCGACGCGGACGTTTTTCTGCGTGTGGCGGCCCACGCCTGCGCCTACTCCGACGCGCCCTATGCGGAGGGGATCAAGAGCTCCTACAAGGGCGTCATATACATCGAGCTCATCCAGAGCTTCCACCAGGAGCCCACGGGCTTTGGCATCACCGTGGAGGTGGAGGGCGTCAAGATCATCCTGGGGCTGCCGGATTTTGTCCGGGCCCACGGCGTGGACCCCGGCCAGGACGTGGTGGACGAGGACTGTGTGTATCTGGCTATCGACGGCCAGTACGCCGGCCGCATCGTGTTTGGCAGCGTCGCCAAGCCCGACGTGCCCGGCGCGGTGACGGTGCTGTCCTGGGACCGGAAGCGGGAAGTCGCCATGCTGACGGAGGACAGCTCCGCCGCCGCGGAGAAGTTCGCCCGGCAGGTGGGCATCGACGAGTTTTATCCCAACTGCCAGAGCACGGAAAAGGTGGCCGTGGTCCGGGAGATCCAAAACCGCCAGATCAAGCGCGGCACCCTCATCTTTGTGGGTGACGCGGAGACCTGCGGCGAGTGCATCCGCCAGGCGGACGTGGGCATGAGCCTGCACGGCGCCAAGTCCGACGCCGCCATCCAGGCCGCTGACGTTGTCATCATGGGCGCGGAGCCCTCCAAGGTGGTGGCCGCCATGGGTGCGGCGAAGCACACCCGCACCATCGTCTGGCAGAATATCGTCTTTGCGCTGGGCTTCAAGGCCATCATCCTGACGCTGGATATGTTCGGCGTCTGCCCGCTGTGGCTGGCGGTGTTCGCGGACGTAGGCGTGGCCCTGCTGGCCGTGCTCAACTCCCTGCGGGCCTTTATCATCCGCGAGCCGGTCATTCCCGAAAAATAAACCCATACAGCAGCGCCCCGGAGAGTCCTCCGGGGCGTTTTTTGTCGAAGTTAATGAAATCTTAAGAAATACCCCCTTTCATCTTTTTGTAACTTGTGTTACATTGATAACAGGAGGAGGGGAGGCACATGTACACCGTTCTGATCTGTGACGATGACCGGGACATACGCCGTGCGCTGAACATCTATCTCACCGGCGGCGGTTATCAGGTGCTGGAAGCCGCCAACGGCCGGGAGGCGTTGGACATCGCCGGCAGGGAGGAAGTCCATCTGATCCTTCTGGACATCATGATGCCGGAGCTGGACGGGGTGTCCGTGCTGAGCCTGCTGCGGGAGCGCAGCAACGTGCCGGTCATTCTGCTGACGGCCAAGAGCGAGGACGCGGACAAGATCATGGGTCTTGAGCTGGGCGCGGACGACTATGTGACGAAGCCCTTCAACGCCCAGGAGCTGCTGGCGCGGGTAAAGGCCCTGCTGCGGCGGTATATATATATGAACGAACAGGGGCCCCGCAGACGCTCCGCCAGCCTTGTGCTGGGCGGCATCGAGCTGGACGACGACACCAAGACCGTTCTGCTGGACGGGGAGGAGGTCGTTATCACGCCCAAGGAATACGATATACTGAAATTCTTCATGGAGAATCCCGGCAAGGTCTTTTCCAGCCGGGAGATATACCGCCAGGTGTGGCAGGACAAGCCCATGGGAGCCGAGGGCACGGTGCCGGTGCATATCCGCCACCTGCGGGAGAAGCTGGAGATCGACCCGGCGTCGCCCCGATATCTGAAGGTGGTCTGGGGCAAGGGCTATAAACTGGAGGGATGAGGTCATGAGGGCAGCGGCAGAAAAAAGATGGGTCAGGCTTTTGGCGCTGGCCCTTTTTTTCCTTTTCTCCGCCACGGCGGCTGCCTCCATCACCCTTTACCGCTACGCGCTGGAGGACGGCTGGTATGGCAGCGAGGATTTCACCTTTGCCGACACCCGCATGGCACAGAGCTATGTGAGAGACGCCCTGGGCTTTGTCGTGAGGAATCTTCAGTGGCTGGGCGACCCGGACAACGCGGACCTTGGGGGCTACGGCGGCGACGCCTTTGCCTATGTGGTGGAGGACGCGGACACCGGCCAGGTCTACGCCGACACCCGCACCGCCGCCTCCCGGACCGTTGCCGAATACCCGGAGCCGGTCTATATGGAGCAGGCTGACAAGACCGTCAAGCTGACGGGCTATGTGGACCTGCCGGTGAAGCCCTACGGGGGCTGTTACCGGGAGTACTATCTTTTCAGCCACCTCTATCCGCTGCGGGCCGTGTATCTGCCGGCCGGCGTGGTGTCGGCGGTGCTGGCGGCGGTCTTTTTTGCCGTCGCGGCGGCGGGGGCCATACTGCTGGGCAGACGGGAGGCCCTCACGCTGCTGGGCAGGCTGCCCTTTGACGGCGCGGCGGTGGCGCTGTACACGCTGGCGGTGCTGTTGGCCCCGTTCATAGATGATTCTTTTGGCTACAATCTGCGGGAGGTGGTCTGGCAGCTCGGCTTTGGCGTCTCATGGCTGCGGGAGCTGTTCATGCTTTGGCTCGTCTGCGTGCTGACGCTGATCCTGCTGAACCAGTTGGCCGCCGGGCAGTTCGTCAAGCGGCTTCTGCTGCGCCGGGGCCTGCGGGAAAAGACCCTGAAGGTGCTGGCCGTGACCGCGTTCGCGCTGCACTTCATCATCGTGCTCGCGCTGTTTTTGAAGACCTGCGGGTATTATAACATCCTTATATTGGAGGCCCGGCTCAATGTTTTCCTGCTGGTGCTGTTCGACTGTCTGCTGGTGCCCTGCGCGTTTCAGTGGAGAAAGGAGCGCGGCTGCATCTGCAAGGCGTCCGGCGCGCTGGCGGCGGGGGACCTCACCTACAAGGTAGACGCGGAGCGGCTGCATCTGGTGTGGCATGACCTGGGCCGGGACCTGAACCGGATCGGTGAGGGCATGACAACGGCGGTGGAGGAGCGGCTTCGCAGCGAGCGGATGAAAACGGAGCTCATCACCAACGTGAGCCACGATCTGAAAACGCCCCTGACCTCCATCATCAACTACATCGAGCTTTTGAAAGGGGAGGACCTGCCGGATGAGACCCGGCGGGAGTATCTGGACGTGCTGGACCGGCAGAGCGCCAAGCTGAAAAAGCTGACGGAGGACGTGGTGGAGGCGTCCAAGGCGGTCAGCGGCGTCATGACGGTGAACGCGGAGCTTTTCGATCTGAACGAGCTACTGGAGCAGTCGGTGGGGGAGTACAGCGAACGGCTCATCGCAGCCGGGGTCCAGCCGGTCATCCACAGGCCGGAGACAGAGACCTGCGTCCGCGCCGACGCCCGGCTCCTGGGCCGGGTGATGGACAATCTTCTCACCAACATCATCAAATACGCCCAACCGGGCACCCGGGCCTATTTTGACCTGACTACGGAGGGGGGGCGCGTGGCTCTGGCGGCCAAAAATACCTCCCGGGCCCCGCTGGACATCCCGGCGGAGGAGCTGATGGAGCGTTTTGTCCGGGGGGACAGCTCCCGCAGCACCGAGGGGAGCGGCCTGGGCCTGTCCATCGCAAGGAGCCTCACCGAGCTCATGGGCGGGCAGCTGACCCTGACGCTGGACGGGGACTTCTTCAAGGCTGAGCTATCCTTCCCGCGGGCGGACGGACCTGTCCACAGGGCCGGAGAGCCGCCGCTGCCAGAGTCCGTAAAAAGCATGTAATAAACCGGCGCACCCAATCGGGCGCGCCGGTATTTTTTATTTCCCTGTGCTGCCAAAGCCGCCGTCGCCACGGTCCGTGTCCTCCAGAGCGTCAGCCAGCTCCAGCTCCGGCGTCAGGATGGGGAGGATCACCAGCTGCACGATCTTCATGCCCGCCTCGATAGTCACGTCCTCCGCGCCGTGGTTGTACACCTTCGCCACGATGGGGCCGGTGTACCCCTCGTCGATGACCCCCTCGCACAGCAGGTTTTTCTTCACGTTCAGGCCGCTCTTGCTCTTGAGCATGCCCACGGTGTGGGGTGGCAGGGAGATATGAACGCCGGTGTCGAATATGCCGCTGCCGCCGGCGGGGATAAGGACGCTTTCGCGGGCGTACAGGTCCAGCCCCGCGTCGGTGGCGTGGGCCCGGGTGGGCATATAGGCCCCGGGGTCAAGTGTCACTTTCATGTGTCGCCGCCTCCTGCAAAAATGATGGGCCGCAGCAGGGCCAGGTTTCGGTCTGTGGAGAAGTTGCTGACGCTGTACAGCACCAGGATGCTGTCAAAATCGTTCTCGTCCGCGTACATCGCCAGCGAGTCCTTGTAGTAACGCAGATCCACCAGGTCGATCCGGGAGAAATTCGCCGTCAGGAATGGGACCAGGCTGTCCGAGTAGGAATCCCGCACGATCAGCAGGGAGGGGCCCTCATGGCCCGTGTCCACCCGAAGGAGGGAGGTATTGCCCCCCAGGAACATGGAGTACTTGTCCTTCACGTCCAGAAAGGACGTGTCGTACATGGGCTCGGTGGCCGGCTCCGGGGAGCCATAGTCCGTCAGGGTGACCGTGCCGTCGTCGGGCACGAAGATCTCCATCTCGTCGGGCCGGACCCAGGAAAAGCCGGAGGAGGAGTAGGTGGTGCCGTAAAAGGCGTCGGAGACCGTCTGCCGGTCGTAGGAGGCCAGATCGGGGGCGGGGAAGCCCCAGACCCGGCACAGCGCGTCATAGGCGTAAAAGGCGCCCAGGCTCGTCCAGTGGTGGTCCGTGCGGTAGAAGATATACTCGCCGGCGTGCTGGCGCAGGGCGGAGGCCACGTCGATATTGACGGCCTTGCTGCGGCCATAGGCCCGGTCGATGACGGCCTGCTGGCTGGCGTTGGGTGCGTTGGCCGGCAGGAGGGAGGACTGGACCTCGCCCGCGCCGGGGATCAGGCCGAAGTATATGGGCGTGTCCGTGTATTCCACCCAGGCGTTCAACGCGTCCACCGCGCTGTCGATGGTCTCGTCCGCGGGGGCGTCGAAATCCGTTATCAGAACATCGCCGCCGCAGTAGTAGACGCCGTTGTTCTCCTTTTTCCCGCTGAGAAGCTCGCACCGGGCCTTCAGGGCGGTCCAGGCGTCCCGGAAGGGGAACTGGTCGGTGGTGTATCGCTCGAAGGAGGCGGTGAACGTGCCGTCCGCCAGGGAGGAGAGGGAGAAGTCGGGAAGCTGCTGCAAAACGCGGTTCTCCTGCTGGGAGAATCCCACGTCCGGCATCACCGGCAGAAGGATGAAAAACAGCCCGATGAAGCCCAGAAACACCGCCACGATCACGATCTTTGCCAGCTTATTCATACGCGCACCTCAAAACCGGAAGTAGAGGAAGGGGTTATAGGTGGAGTCCACCAGATAGGCGGTGGAGACGATCAGCACCAGCAAGATGAGCGCCGGCGCCGCCACGGCGCGGAGCTTTTCCGGCAGCCGTGCGAACAGCTTTTTACCGGCGGGGAGGCTGGCGAAGCAGGCCGCCAGCAGCACCGGGCCAAAGCCCCGGAGATAATAGAGGTCCGTCCCGCCGCAGAACCCGGCCTCGCCAAAGCCGTACATGGCCTTGAAAAACACCATCGTCTGGGCCACGCTGGTCTGCTGGAAAATGACCCAGCCGGATACAGCCACCGCCAGGGTGTACAGGCGCCCCACGAAGCGGGGGAGACTGTCCAGCCAGCGCAGCAGAAACAGCTTCTCCAAAATGAGGAAGAAGGCGTAGTAAAGCCCCCAGAACAGGAACGTCCAGCTGGCCCCGTGCCACAGGCCCGTCAGGGCCCACACGATCAGCAGATTCAGGATCTGGCGGGCCAGCCCCTTGCGGCTGCCGCCCAGGGGGATGTACACATAGTCCCGAAACCAGGTGCTGAGACTGATATGCCACCGCCGCCAGAACTCCGTGACCGTCCGGGAGATATAGGGGTAATTGAAGTTCTCCAAAAACTCGAATCCCAGCATCCTGCCCAGGCCGATAGCCATGTCGGAGTAGCCGGAGAAGTCGAAGTATATCTGCAAAGAAAAGGCGATGGCGGCCATCCAGGCTCCCAGGAAGGTCAGCTCCCCGGCGGCGGCTCCCGCGTAGGCGTCCCAGAGCATGCCCACGTTGTTGGCGATCAGCACCTTTTTGCCCAGGCCAACGATGAACCGCTGCACGCCGGAGGCGAATTTGTCCAGATCCTCCCGCCGGTGATCCAGCTGCTCCGCGATGTCCTTGTAACGGACGATGGGGCCGGCGATCAGCTGGGGGAACAGGGCCACGAAGGTGCCGAATTTGATGAAGTTCTTCTGCACCCGCCCGTCGCCCCGGTACACGTCGATGGGATAGCTCATGGTCTGGAAGGTATAAAAGGAGATGCCGATGGGCAGCGTGAGCCCCAGGCTCGGTATCGCCACGCCGGGGATCAGGCTCAATGTCTCCGCCACCAGGTCGAAGTATTTGAAGAAAAACAGCATCCCCAGATTGATAACGGTATTGATGACGAGGACCAGCCTGGCCCTGCGCCGCCGCTGGTCGACGTATCTGCCGATGAGCAGCCCGCTGACGTAGTTTACGCAGATGGAGAAGATCATCAAAAAGATATACACCGGCTCGCCCCAGCCGTAAAACACCAGATTCACGGCGAACAGCCACACGTTCCGCCAGCGGGAGGGGACGATATAATATACCGCCAGCACCACCGGCAGATATATGAACATGAAAAGGATGCTGGAAAATACCATGCCCCGTTATTCCTCCGTGTGTGTGTCTCTCTCCGCCGGCGCAAAGTCCGCCAGGGGGTTGGCCGCGGCGGCTTTTTTCAGCTCCGCGTTGGCGATGTGGGTATATATCTGCGTGGTGTTGAGGCTCTCATGGCCCAGGACCTCCTGGAGCGTACGCACGTCCACGCCGTTTTGCAGCATCAGAGTGGCCGCCGTGTGGCGCAGCTTGTGGGGGGAGATGTGGCTGGCGTCCAGGCCCGCCTTCAGGAGCGTCTTGTGGACCATGACCTGGATGGTGTCCACGCTCATGCGGGTGCGCCGGTTGGACAGGAACACCGCCTTCTTGTCCGCGGTGGGGATATCCTTTCTGACGGCCAGCCAGGCGTTCAGAGCCTCCACGCAGGCGTCGTTCAGATAGACCACCCGCTCCTTGTTGCCCTTGCCGTGGATCAGCAGGCTGTCCTGCCGGATGTCCGACAGGTTCAGCCCCACCATCTCGGAGATACGCAGCCCGCAATTCAAAAACAGGCATAAAATGCAGTAGTCCCGTTCTTTGTTCTTGCCGTCCACCGCCGACAGCAGCCGGCGGCTCTCCTCCAGCGTCAGATAGTGGGGGAGGGACTTTTTCAGCTTTGGCGCGTCCAGGTCCTGGACCGGGTCCACCGTGAGCTGCTTGGTCTTGACGGTAAGGTACCGATAGAATCCTTTCAGGCTGGTTATCATCCGCGCCCGGGACGCGGCGTTCAGCTCCCGGTCGCGGGACAGGTACGCCAGAAAGTCATAGACCTCCTGGAGCGTGACGGAGCCATAGAACCCCAGATCGGCGTTTCGGATGTCCACGTCCTCCAGAGCCGTGTCACGGGGGACAAGATCCCGGGCGATATAAAGATAGCGCGTGAAAGTTCGCAGATCCATAAAATAGGAATCCACGGTCTTTTTCGATTGTCCCTTGATGGTGTCGTGGTACACAAGAAACTCCCGCAGCACCGGCGACGCCTCATTTTGATAGCTCATGGCAAGAACCCCCAACATATTGTACTATAGCAGAGCAGAGGGAGCTTGTCCAGTGGCAAAATACACAAATAATTCGGCATAATTATTTGTTATGCCGAGTCGCGGCGGCGAGCCCTTGGGGTGGAACGGATTTCGGGTTTGTCCTCTGAATTGATTATGCCGAATTTCGGGCAAAAAGCGGAGCTTGGAGCGGCGTTTCCCGCAGGGAAACAAAGGCCGCGTTGCAGACACTGTTCTCACCACATCTTGTGTCGGACAAGCTCCCTTGATGGTGAGCTGCTGCGCGTTCGTTGACGGTCGGGCGTCGCCTTCCAGCCGGGCCGGAGCGGGGAAAAGGCCCCGCCGCGCACGGCGGGGCCCCCGCCCGCGCCTCCCCACACCCGGGACCCCGGCTCGCACCCCCGGCGGCGGGACCAGCCGACGGCCGCGCCAACCCCACCGGGAGGCCCGGCGGAGCCGGGCACCAGCGCCCGCCCCGCGCCCGCGCACAAAGCGGGCCGCGACGCGGCCCGCCAAGCGGGGCGGGCCGCCCCCCGGGAGAGGGAGGGGGCCGCCCCAAGCCGCCGCAGCAGCGGCGGCGCAGCCCCGAGCCGGGACGCCGCAGCGGACCGGCAAGCGACCCACCAGCACCACCCCGGACAACAGAGCCGAGCGCAGCCCCGCCCGGCCCGCCGAAAGGCACGGGCACAAAGCCGGGCGGGGCCGGGGACGGCGGGGCAGGCGGCCGGGCCCCCGGCACACCCCAAAGGAGGGGGACAGACCCGCCGGGCACCGCAGAGGGCAAAGCGAGAGCCGGACGGCCCACCAGACACAGGGCCGCCCGGCGGCAGCGGAGCCCGGCGCGGGCCCGAACGACCGCCGCACCAAGAGGACCCGCGCTGACGGCCACCGCCGCACCGAGAGCGGCCGCGCACCCGGACGACCACCAAGGCAGGGGGCCGCAGCCCCCGGACAGGGGCAGACGGGGGCGAGCCCCCGGGCGCGAGCGCGACGGCGGCAGCCGGAGCGTCGGAACGCCGGCCGCGAGAGCGGCCGCCGCGAGCGCCTACCACAGCCCCCCGCCAACGGCGGGGAACCGGGCGAGAAGTGGGGCCACGACGACGGCCGCACCAGCGGCCGCCGCCGGGCCCCCGACGAACCCGGCTCGACGGCAGACCCGGACCACCACAGCGGCGGCCAGGGCTCGCCATTGGCCGCCGCCCGACAGCGACGCAAGAGGCCGCAGGGCCGAAGGCCGGGCCCGCGCTTGCCGGGCCCGAGCCGAAGGCAGCGCGGCCGGGGCTGGTCCGTTTCGTTCTACTTGATTCAGGGACGTTATTCCGTCACCTGTCATGATCTTCGCCACAAAAAATGAGGTCTACGCAAATGCGAGAACGCTTGTTTATCCTGATGGGTCAACTCTTGTTATGGTGGCTGACAGGCCGATTTTTCGGCGCGCTGGCTTCTCTCGCGCTTCGGATCGTGAGGAACTGAGCCACGGTTCCCTCATGGAGCTTCGGCGGGTCTTTGCAGAGCTCGCGGACCCGGAACTCGAAATGACCCGGCTTGAACATGAGGGCAAGAGCTTGGAACTGCCGGACACAAGGGCAGCGGAAAACCGTGCGCGGTCCATGCGGCGGGCCAAGGCCGCCTTGCGGGATTTCGTGAGGTCGAACCAGTGGGATTATTTCGTCACCCTTACTCTTGACCCCAGCCGCATTGACCGCCACGACATGGGGACCATCACCCGCAAAATGAGCCAGTGGGCAGACAACCAAGTGCGCCGCCACGGGCTCGCTTATGTCCTTGTCCCGGAGCTCCACAAGGACGGCGCGGTCCATTTCCACGGCTTCTTTCGCGGCGACATCAGAGCCGTGGATTCGGGCACCCTGACCCGCGCCGGGTCAAGACCCCGACGGCCCAAGAGCGCGGCAGAGCGCGAGCGAATGCTGCGCGACGGCTGGCAAATCGTTTACAACCTGCCCGCATGGTCCTTGGGCTTCACCACCGCTATTCGGCCTTATGGCGAAGTCGACGCGGCTGCCGCTTACATCACCAAGTACATCACCAAGGAGGCCGCCACAACGGGCAAAATCGGCGGCAGGTGGTATTATTCCGGCGGCGAGCTCCAGCGACCAACGGCCGTTTTTGGAGAGGGGGACATCGAAACGGCTGCCGCCGTGCCCGGCGCATGGGAGGGGACCGTCCCCTCCATGGGCTGCCGACTGGTGATCTATCGCACCGACGCTTCCGGCTGTCCCGTGAACGGGACAGCAAAAAACAGGAATTAACCGAAAACGGGAAAGAAGGGGAGAGCATGGCAGAAAAACGAAAGCCGCTGGTGGTGGCCCATGAGTGGGGCGACGACCAGTGGGCTCGCTTCTTCGAGGCGGCCCGCGCTCAGGCGGCCATTGACGACGCCATGGCAGCGGCGGCATGGCCTGACGTGGAGCCGCAGTTCATGGACCTTGAGCTGCAAGCCCAAAGCCGCTTCAAACGGTCCTTGGTGTCCGTCTACAACCAAGCGCGGGCTGTGGGCCGAGTGAAATTCCACCAAGACGCGCTGGCAGCAGCCGCCAAGAGCGCGACGGCGGCGGCTTGGGTGGGCGAAAAGCTCATTGGAATTGAGGGAGGCACTTCCGGCGGCGAGCCCGTGACAATCATTGTTGACGTGTGAGGCCGCAGCAGACCCAGTTGACAGTTTTCGGAAAGTAAAAACGGAGCCGGACCGCCCGCGACATGGGCGGTCCGACCCAAAAAGTGCAGAAAGAGGGTGCTCAAAATCAAAACGCAGTATCTCATCCAAGAGCAGGTGGACCGGGTCTTTTCGGCCCTTATGTGGTCGAATGAGCTGGTTTGCCGGGTCTGTTTACGGACGGGGCTTCGGGTTTCGGACGTGCTGGAGCTCCGGCCGGACCAAATCAAGGACCACGTGTGGGTCACGGAGAGCAAGACGGGGAAGCGAAAACAAATCGGCTTCCCGGCATGGGAGAGGGAGGCCATCCTTGCTCAAGCTTCGGCTCAGTGGGCTTTCCCCAGCCCGTGGGACCCGACAAAACACCGCACCCGGCAGGCGGTCTGGAAAGACGTCAAGAGGGCGGCGCGGGCCTTCCGGATTCCTCAAAACGTCGGGGTCCACAGCCTTAGAAAAGTCTATGCCGTGGAGCTCATGAGGAAGTATGGCGACATCGAGAGAGTGCGGCGCGCTTTGAACCACTCTGATTGGACGATTACCATGATCTATGCCATGGCCGACCGGCTCTTGGAGGAGAAACCGATGCGGCACCGCCGCCGGTCAACTTAGAGTTGACGGGGGGGGTGCCCGTGCTACAATGTGGGCATGGCAACAACGGCGACAAAAGAACAGGACCGGGAGCGCGTCCGGCGCAGCCGCAAGAGGGAGCTCCGAGAGCTCCGGCTCCTGTGGCTGCCCGTGGTGCGCCATGACTGGGCCGAGCGGCAGCGTTGCACTTGGGGCTATCTCTTTGGGTGGCTCCGGCTGCACGCTCGTTGGGCTTGGGAGGACCTGCGGAACGGAGGTGACGGCGGGAACGCTGTGTCAAGAGAGAGCGATTCGGCATAACACCAAATTATGCCGCCGACGGGCGGCGGCCCGGGAGGGAAAGTTTCCCCGCGCAGGGGAAATTCGGCATAATTAATATTATGCCGAATTTAGGGGAGGGCTGAAAGGCAGATAGCCCCGCCGATATCGAAAATAGGCTCCTGAGTGAGAAATTCCACCATTTTGCCTCGTTCCGCCAGAAAACAAAGAATGCGCTCTCTGTCGGGATGCTCGTCCAGCGTTCCCGTGAACGCGATCACATCATCATCTATTTTAAATGACGCGCCGCCGATGAAGCCGTACTCATATCCGTCCAGGCGGATATGACCCGGCGCGATGTCCAGCACGTCCATCCCCACGCTTTTCGCAGCTCTGGAGACGCCAGCGTCCGCCGTGATGATGGATCGGTCGTCCACGACGCACGCGGCGCATTTCGCGTAGCCCTGGGCCACGGTCACGGGAATGCCGCCGATCAGCGGCCTTATGGCGTCGTCGATGGCGTCGGGAGCGTATATCGTATACTTTCCCGTGGTGCACACGCACAGGCCCGCGTCTGCGGGATAGCGCGATCCCCTTGTATTTTTCGTTGGCCGGACGTGATATCCCATATTAGTTAAATAATTAACGATATTGGATGGATCACATAGCTCCTCCGCCAGCACGATCTGCCGGCCGGAAGCGAACGCCAGCAGGTCCGCGTGACCGACAAGTCTTTGGTCCAGGGCGGGATCGTCGGGCAGCCAAACGGGCTCTATCCCTAGAGCCCCAAGGCTTTGCGCCAGTTTCTCCCGGTACCTCCTCCCTATCAGGAGCCTCACAGCGTCTTTTCCACCGCCTCCCGGAGCGTCTTGACGGGAATGAGATCCAGTCCCTTGGGGGGCTTCAGCTCGCCCCGGATGCGGGCGGGGATGACGCACTGGGTAAAGCCCAGGCGGGCGATCTCGGAAAGGCGCAGGTCCAGCGCCTGGACGCTGCGTATCTCACCGGTGAGGCCCACCTCACCCACTGCGGCCAGCTTGTCCGGCAGCGGGATATCCCGGAAACTGGAGGCCACCGCCAGGCATGCAGCCAGATCGGCGGCGGGCTCGTCCAGGGTCAGGCCGCCCACCACGTTGATATAGGCGTCGCAGGCGTTCACATTCATGCCGCCCCGCTTTTCCAGCACGGCCAGCAGCAGGTACAGCCGGTTATAGTCAAAGCCGTTGGAGGTCCGCCGGGGCGCGGAAAAGCCCGTGGGCGTCACCAGGGCCTGGACCTCCGCCAGAATGGGCCGGCTGCCCTCCATCACACAGGCCACGCAGGTGCCGGGCACGCCAGAAGGCCGGCCCGCCAGCATGACCTCGGAGGGATTGGGCACCTCCCGCAGCCCCTCCCGGCGCATCTCAAACACGCCGATCTCGTTGGTGGAGCCGAATCGGTTCTTCTCCGCCCGGAGGATACGGTAGCTCAGAGAGCCGTCCCCCTCGAAATACAGCACGCAGTCCACCATGTGCTCCAGCACCTTGGGCCCGGCGATGGCTCCCTCCTTGTTCACATGGCCCACCACAAAGGCGGTGAAGCCGCTGGTTTTTGCAAGCTGCATGATCTCCATGGCGCACTGCTTGACCTGGCCCACGCTGCCGGGGGCGGTGCTCAGGCTGGGGTCGTACACCGTCTGGACCGAGTCGATGATGACGATCTCCGGGCCCAGCTCCTCGATGGCGGCGATCACGTCGTTGATGTCCGTGCCCGCCAGAACGTGCAGCTCCTCCCGGCGGACCCCCAGCCGCTGGGCGCGCATCTTCAGCTGATGCTCGCTCTCCTCGCCGGTCACGTAGAGGATGCTCTCGCCCGGGCCGATACTGCCGCAGGCCTGCAGCAGCAGCGTGGACTTGCCGATGCCCGGCGCGCCGCCGAATAGGACGATGGAGCCGCGCACCGCGCCGCCGCCCAGCACCCGGTCCAGCTCACCGACCCCGGTGGAGAACCGCAGCTCATCCCGGTCGTCCAGCTCCGTCAGCCGCTTGGGCATGGCCCGCCGGACGGGCCGGGCCTTTTCCGTGGCTTTTGGGGCCGCCGGAGCCTCCGTCAGCGTGTTCCAGGCCCGGCAGGCGGGACACTGGCCCTGCCAGCGGGATGTCTCATAGCCGCAGGCGGTGCAGTAAAAGATCGTCTTTTCCTTCATGTTGCCGTTCCTCTTATGTATTCAAGATAGCTCCCCAGCAGCACCGCCGCCAGCTTCAGGCGGTAGCCCTCGGTCTGCAGGCGCGCCAGATCGTCCGGGTTGGACAGGAAACCGCACTCCACCAGCACGGCGGGGCATTTTGCCTTATCCATGAGATACACCCGCTTGTCGACAGGCGCGGCCACCCGGCGGTTTTCCGGGCTCAGCTGGGCCGTCAGATTGGCCTGGGCCAGCTTGGCAAGCGCGTCGCTACCGGCTGCCTTTCCGTAAAAGACCTGGATGCCGTGGGGCGCGGCGGCGGGATATTTGTTCTGGTGGATGCTCAAAAGCACCGCGCCGGGGGTGTTGTTGATAAGGCCCGCCCGGGCGTGCTGGTCGGCCACCTTTTTCGCGGCGATAGAGGTGGCGTCCGAGGGGTAGTCGATGTCCTTCCCGGTCCGGGTCATGACGGTCTGCGCGCCCCAGAACCGGGCAAGGGCCTCTACCCGCAGGGCCACGTCCAGGTTGATATCGCTCTCAAGCGTCCCATCCGCTGCCACCGCGCCACCGTCCGCGCCGCCGTGGCCCGGATCGATTACCAGCACCGGCGGGACCGGCTCCGCGTCCGCGTCCGCCGCCCGGCCGGCGTTTCTCTGCCAGGCCAGGGCGGCTGCCGCCAGCAGCGCCGCAGCCGCCAGAGGCCACCACCATTTGATTCCGCTCTTTCCGCCCATTCAAGCCACCTCACTGCAATCTATGAGCAGGCGCGGGCTTCTATTCGCGGCAGTTTTGGCTGAACGGGACCCGGTCAAAAGATGAAAGAAAAAGGTATAATGACTCGTCAAAGCCATTATACCCCCAAGGCGCGGACGGCGCAATATTTTTAAAGAATGAAGCATATGAGGCGGCTGCCGCCGTCGTTGACGAGCCGCTGGACCGTGACGCGCAGCCGGTTTCGGATGTTGGGCGGCATCTGCTGCAGCTTGTTGGTGATCCCCTCCTCAGCGATGTCGTTGAGGGATTTGCCGAAGATGTTGGACTCCCAGATGCGGTTGATGTCCCCGTCGAAGCCCTGCAGGAGAAAGCTGACGATCTGCTCCGAGGCCTTCTCCCCTCCCACCGCCGGGGAGACCTCTGTCTCCACCTGGGTGCGGAACAGGTGTATGGCCGGCGCGCTGGCCTTGAGACGCACGCTGTAGCGTCCGCCCCGGCTGACGATCTGGGGCTCTTGCAGCTCCATCTCCTCCGGGCCGGGCATGATGATGCCGTAGCCGGTCTCCCGCGCCTGGGCCAAGGCCTCATGTACGTGGTCATACTCCGTCTTGACGCTCTTCAAGGACCGCAGCAGCTCCATCAGGTCCCCGTCGTCGCGTATCTCAAAGCCGGACTGGTCGCTGATGGTCCTGTAGTACAGCGACTGCTCCAGCTCGATGACCGCGCTGGCCGTGCCGCTGCCGGCCTGGGCGGCGGTGATGCGGGCGGAGCTTATGAGCTCGCTGTGCGTGAGCCCCTCCACGCCGGCGTAGGCGTCCTGCAGGGCGGACATATCCTCGCCCATGTCCAGCAGCATGGAATACATGGTCTTTTTCAGCTCGCTGTCCTCCGGCAGAGCCTCCGCCCAGGCCGGCAGCCAGACGCTCAGCTCGTGGAGGGGGAACTGAAACAGCACCGCCTTCATCACCGCGTTCACGTCCTCCGCCGACAGCTCCTGGCAGTTGACGGGCAGGCACGGCACCCGGTACTGCTCCGAAAGCTGCGCCGCCAGAGCGGACGCGGCGGCCCCGGCGGGCTCCGCGCTGTTGACTACCACGGCGAAGGGCTTGCCGATGTCCTGCAGCTCCCGGATGACCCTCTCCTCCGCCGCCAGATAGTTTTCCCTGGGTATCTCCCCAAAGCTGCCGTCAGTGGTGATCACAAGGCCGATGGTGGAGTGTTCGCTGATCACCTTCCGGGTCCCCTCCTCCGCCGCCTGGGTCATGGGGATCTCGTGGTCGTACCAGGGCGTGGTCACCATGCGCTCCGACCCGTCCTCATAGATGCCCTCGGCCCCCGGCACCATATAGCCCACGCAGTCGATGAGCCGCACAGAGGCGGAGGCCTCCGTGCCCAGGGCGATCTCCGCCGCTTCCTCCGGCACGAATTTGGGCTCGGCGGTCATGACGGTGCGGCCGGAGCCGGACTGTGGCAGCTCGTCGCGGGCGCGCTCTTTTTTATACACGTTTTCGATGTTGGGGATGATCTGCGTCTCCATGAAACGCTTGATAAAGGTCGATTTTCCCGTCCGGACCGGTCCGACGACCCCCAGGTAGATGTCGCCGTCCGTTCTGCGGGCGATATCCTCATAGATACTGTCCACAAAGAATCCCTCCAAGGCATGTTTGGTAAACCATACGCCCGGGAGGGATCGTTTATGACAAGAATTGTGCGCTCTGGCCGTGGGTTCGGGAGACGAGGACCTCCACCTCCGGGAAGGCCGCGTCCAGCCAGCCTTTCAGCACCGGCACCACCACGTTCTCCGTGCAGAAGTGGTCGCCGTCGATGAGGTTCACGCCGAGCCGCACGGCCTCCAGAAACTGGTTGTACTTCACGTCCGCCGTCACAAGGGTGTCGCACCCGGCGGCGGCCGCCAGGCCGATGTCGCTGCCGCCGGAGCCGCCGCAGACGGCAAGCATCTTCACCGGCCTGCCCGCGTCATGGTAGCGCAGACCGTTGGCGCCCAGGGCGTCCTTCGTAAAGCGCAGAAAGTCACCGAAGGGCGTCTCCCGGTCAAGACAGCCAACGCGGCCGATGCCCGTGTCCGGCTCCAGCACGCCCGTGACGGCGCCGCCCAGTACTGCCATCAGCGCGTCGTTCACGCCGCCGGCCGCCGCGTCCAGATTGGTGTGCATACAGATGGCCGCGATGTGGTTTTCCGCCAACGCCAGCACATGCTCACCCTCGCCGGTCCCGTCCGTGACGGAGCGCAGCGAGAAAAACAGCGGATGGTGGCTCACGATCAGCTCCGCGCCCAGCTCCGCCGCCTCCGCGATCACCCCGCCGGTGATATCCAGCGCGGTCAGGACCCTGTGGACAGCCGCATCCCGGCGGCCCACCAGCAGACCCACGTTGTCAAATTCCATTTTTGTGTCCACCGGGGCCTTCTCATTCAAAAAGTCGAATATGTCCGTGACACGGGTCATGTCAGTCCCTCCTTCAGCTTCTCATAATCCCGCAGCAGCGCGGCGGCCTCCGGGTCGTAGGGCGCGGCCTTGGCGCACCGGGCCGTCTGCGCAGCCAGATACCGGGCAAACAGCGGGTCCGTCCCGATCAGCTCCAGCAGCCCGATATGCAGTTCCACTGGGGTGTAGGCTTGCGCCGCGCCGCCTCTGGCGCAGAGGATGGGATAGATACGCCCGGCGTCCTCCACGAGCCGCTCCGACGTCACCCGCCAGCCGCTGGCGGCAAGCCACCGGCGCAGCGCGGCGCGCTTGCTCTGGGGCTCCAGGATCAGACACGCGCTGTCCCGGGCCCAGGGGGCCCGGTCAAGGATGCGGATCATGGTCTCGCCCCCCATACCGGCAAGGACGATGGTGTCACCGTCGGCGGGGCCTATGCCGTCCAGACCGTCGGTCAGCATGAGCCGGACGCTCTCCCCTGTCCCGGTCCGCTCCACCAGCGCGGCCGCGCTCTGCAAAGGTCTCGGACGGATATCCGTCGCCAGGACGCGGCGGGCGCGGCCGGACTGGACGAGCCACACCGGCAGCAGGCCGTGGTCGGTCCCCACGTCGATGACGGACGCGCCGGGACGTACCTGGGCCGCGATGGCGGCCAGGCGGTCAGATAGATGGATCATGTCAAAAAAAGAAAGGGCGGCGGGGTTTTCCCCGCCGCCGCTCGATCTTCAGGCATTCGCGTGCGCGGCGATGAAGTCATTGACCTCTTTCACAAAGGGCTCGACCTCCACGCCGTGGACCAGGCAGGCCTGCTCGATGCTCTCGCCAGTGGCATAGGCGCAGCCCAGGCAGTGCATACCGATGCGCTGGAACAGGGGCTGGGTCTCGGGCGCGTTCTGCATGATCTCAAATACGATCGTATCTTTGGTGACCTGATACATAGGGATTACCTCCTGAACACTTGTCTCGATAGGACTATTATATGCCCGCCGGGCGCGGATTTCAACATAAAAATAGAGGAAGCGGCAACGCTCCCTCTATTTTTCCCTGCACTAGCCGATCAAAGCTCGCCGGCGCGCATCTTGGCGAAGCACTCGCTGCAGTACACCGGGCGGTCGCTCTTGGGCTCGAAGGGCACGCGGGCCTCTCCGCCGCAAGCGGCGCAGGTGGCGGTGAAGTACTCCCGGGGGCCGCGGGCAGCGGCCTTGCGGGCGTCGCGGCAGGCCTTGCAGCGCTGGGGCTCGTTCTGGAAGCCGCGCTCAGCGTAGAACTCCTGCTCACCGGCAGTGAATACGAACTCCTGTCCGCACTCTTTGCATACAAGGGTCTTGTCTTCGTACATTTCGGTTCCTCTCTTTTGATAGTTTTCCCATAAGGGCGTATATTTGCGATCAGCTTTCGCTGTTTTCGCCTGAGGGCAGCCTAGCCAGCTTGCGCCGTATGCGCTGGACGGCGTTATCAATGGCTTTGACATCTCTGCCTGTGGCGGCGGCCATCTCCCCGTAGGTCAGGCCGTCAAGGTACAGACGGAGTATCTCGGATTCCAGTTTTGATAAGCACCGTGAATAGGCGGAAATAAACTCTCGTTCGGTCTCTCTGGCAAGAACCTGCTCCTCGGGACTGCGCGCATAATAGTGAGCACCTAGGGACTGGGATTCATCTGAGAGGACATCGTCAAGGGGAACGCCGTCGTTGAGCGGCGCGTTTTTCATGCGCTGGTCGCTGCGGACAGCGGAACGGATGCGGTTGTGGATACACGTGCGGGCATAGGTCCGAAAGGACGCGCCCTTTCCGGCGTCATACTCCCGGATGGCGGACAGCAGCCCCAGCATTCCCTCCTGGATCAGATCCTCGCTGTCGCCGCCAATGAGGAAATAGGGTCTGGCACACATCCGCACCTCGCGGATATACCGTTCGGCTAACGCCTCCTCCGCCCCATCGGCCTGCCGCTTCGCCAAAAGCTGCAGCTCCTCGTCCGGTATAGTTGTATCCACATAGTCACACACACATGATTATATCTCTTTAAACCAGGAAGTCAAGCATTTTTTACAAAAAAAGTACCAGTTTTAAGGCAAAAATTGACGAAAACCGGCGATGAGACCATCCACCGCCGGTGTTCATTCCATATAATGCCATAAAATGGCTCATATATCCATTTTCTGCTGTCCCAGATACTCCAGGCCCAGGTGTTCATATGCCTTCCGGGTCACGCACCGGCCCCGGAGCGTGCGGGTGAGAAAGCCCTGCTGGAGCAGAAACGGCTCGTACACGTCCTCCAGCGTCACGGCCTCCTCGTTGATGGTGGCGGCCAGGGCCTCCAGGCCCACCGGCCCGCCGTTATAGAGCTCTATGATGCTGCGGAGCATCCGCCGGTCCACATGGTCCAGTCCTGCCTTATCCACCTCCAGCCGCCGCAGAGCCTCGTCCGCGATGTCCTGGGTGATGACGCCGGTGCCCTTCACCTGGGCAAAATCCCGGACCCGCCGGAGCATACGGTTGGCGATACGGGGCGTGCCCCGGCTGCGGGAGGCGATCTCCACCGCGCCGGCGGGCTCGATCTCGATGCCCAATATGCCCGCGCTGCGTTCCACGATCCGGCGCAGGTCCTCGGTGCTGTAAAGCTCCAGGCGCAGCACCACGCCGAAGCGGTCCCGCAGCGGCGCGGAAAGCTGCCCGGAACGGGTCGTTGCGCCGATCAGGGTAAAGTGCGGCAGGTCCAGCCGGATGGAGTTGGCAGAAGGCCCCTTCCCCAAAATGATGTCGATGGAGTAATCCTCCATGGCCGGGTAAAGGATCTCCTCCACGGAGCGGTTCAGCCGGTGGATCTCGTCCAGAAAGAGGATGTCGTTTTCCTGCAGATTTGTCAGCAGCGCCACCAGGTCGCCGGGCTTTTCGATGGCCGGGCCGGAGGTGATGCGCATATTGACGCCCATCTCGTTGGCGATAACGCCGGCCAGAGTGGTCTTGCCCAGCCCCGGGGGGCCGTGGAGCAGCACATGGTCAAGAGGTTCGTTTCGGAGCTTGGCGGCCTCGATGAACACCGCCAGATTCTCCTTGGCCTTCTCCTGACCCGTGTACTCCGCCAGCCGCTTGGGCCGCAGCGACGCCTCCGCGGCGTCCTCCGCCTGAAATGTGGCCGTAGTCAGGACCTGATCCTGGTCCTCGGCGGAAAAATTGATGCTCACAGGCCCTCACCACCTCATTTCATCATATTACGCAGCGCGGCGCGGATGGCGTCCTCCACGGTCATGGACTCCAGATCCAGCCCCCTGACGGCCGCGGCGCACTCCGCACGGCTGTAGCCCAGCACGGTCAGCGCGCTCATCACGTCGCCCATGGCGGTCTTGTCCCCCGCCGCCGGCGCGGCCGGCGTCACGCCTGTGCCCGCAAGGCTCTCCGCCTGCTTGCCCATCTTGTCCTTCAGCTCCAGAATGATGCGCTGGGCAAGCCGTTTGCCCACGCCGGAGGCGGCTGTCAGGGCTCGCTCGTCGTCCCCCAGCACCGCCATGCACACGTGCTCCGGCGTATTGACGGACAATATGGCGATCGCGGCCTTGGGCCCCACGCCGGACACGGAGATCAGCATCTCGAAGCACTTCTTCTCCCCCAGCGTGGCAAAGCCGAAAAGCTCAAAGGCGTCCTCCCGGACCTGCTCGCAGATATAGAGCTTGGCGGGCTTTCCCGTATGGAGCTGGCCCAGGGTGTTGGCCGTGGTGTTCACCGCGAAGCCCACGCCGCCGCAGTCTATGACCGCCAGGCCCGGCTCCAGCTCCGTCACGGTCCCGTTCAAATGGTAGAACATCCGCTCTCTCCTCCCTCAGCTGCCAGGCGGCTCGTCATGCTCCTGGCGTGGCATATAGCCAGGGCCAGGGCGTCCGCCGCGTCGTCGGGCTTGGGCGGCGATTTCATGTTCAGAAGCCGCTGGACCATGTATATGACCTGATTCTTCTTGGCATTGCCGTAGCCCACCACGGCCTGCTTCACCTGCATGGGGGTGTACTCAAACACCGGCACGCCGCTGCGGTACGCGCTGAGCAGGATCACCCCCCTGCCGTGGGCCACGGAGATGCCGGTGGTGATGTTCTTGGAAAAGAACAGCTCCTCGATGGCGATGGCCTCCGGGGAAAAGGTCACGATCAGCTCGTTGAGATCGTTATAGATCATGTCGAGCCTTGGGGAAAGGGGCGTATTGGAGGGCGTGGTGATGGCCCCGCAGGCCACATAGGCATTTTTGCCCCTGACCGCGTCCACCACGCCGAAGCCGACGGTCCCCACGCCGGGGTCGATGCCCAGTATCCTCACCGCGCCTGCGCCTCCTGCCGGGAAAAATACAGCTTTGCGGCGTCGATATCCCGCCGGATCTGCGCCGCCAGAGCGTCGGCGGAGGCGAAACGGGCCTCGTCCCGCAAAAACGACAAAAACTCGACGCGAACCCACGCGCCATACAGATCGCCGGAAAAGTCCAGCAGATTGGTCTCCACGGTCACGCGCCGGTCCCCGTCAAAGGTGGGCCGCACGCCCACGTTCGTCACGGCGGGAACGGGGTCGGACCGCAGCCAGGCCCGGGTGGCGTACACCCCGTACCGTGGCACGATGACCCCCTCCGGGATGGGAAAGTTGACGGTGGGTATGCCCATCCGCCGGCCACGCTGATAGCCGTGGACCACCTTATCGGAAAGCTCGTAGGGGTGGCCGAGGAAGCGGGCCGCCTGGTCCATCCGCCCCGCCGATACCAGCGAGCGGATATAGGTGGAGCTCACCACGATGCCGTCCAGCTTCACCGGCTCCACGACATCGCAGCCCACGCCGTTTTCCCGGCACCAGCCGGCGATGCGCTCCGCCGTGCCCAGGCCCTTCCAGCCGCAGCAAAAATCCCGGCCCATCACCAGATGCGCCGCGCCCAGCTCGTCCACCACCGAGCGGACGAAATCCTCCCAGGGCGTACGCATGAACGTACTGTCGAAGTGGAGCGTCACCACATCCTCGATGCGGCCCACGCGGCCGATCAGCTCTCCGCGGCCGGCCATGCTCTCCAAAAGGGGCACATCCATGCCCCGGACCACCTTGTCCGGGTGGGCGTCGAAGGTCACGACCGTGGGCACGGCGTCCAGCCGCGCCGCCTGCTCCCTTGTCTTTGCCATCAGCGCCTGATGGCCCAGATGCACGCCGTCGAAAAAGCCCAGCGCGGCGACGCGCCGTATGTTCCGCATCTATCCCTCTCCCCCTTGGGTCAACAGCTCCAGGGGCAGGATATACCCCTCCGGGTCTGCGCGTATCTCCTCCAGGGTGTGGGCCTGGTCGATGGTGAACCGTCCGGCCCGCACCCGCCGCAGCGCGCTCATGCACCCGCCGCAGCCCAGAGCCTGGCCGATATCGGCGCAGAGGGTGCGGATATAGGTGCCCTTGGAGCACTCTATCTCCAGGCCCCAGTCCCCCGCCTCGTCCCGATCGGTCAGGACCAGCCGGTGGATGTTCACCGGCCGGGGCTCCCGCTCCACGCTGCCGCCCCGCCGGGCGATCTCATAGAGCTTCTTGCCCCGGACCTTGATGGCGGAATACATGGGCGGCAACTGCAGGATAGGGCCACGAAAGGCCTCCAACGCCGCCTCGATAGTCCCCCGGTCCGGCTGCGCCGGTTCGCTTTTCAGGACGTTGCCCCAGATATCCTGGGTGTCCGTCACCGTGCCCAGCCGGAGCCGGGCCGCGTATTCCTTGCTGTCGTTCTCCGCGTATTTGGCCGCCTTGGTCCCCTTACCGGTCAGCACCACAAGAAGCCCCGTGGCGTTGGGGTCCAGCGTCCCGGTGTGGCCTATGTGCTTTTCATGCAGAACCCCCCGCAGGTGGGCGCACACGTCCATGCTGGTCCACCCGGCGGGCTTGTCCACCAGCAGGATGCCGTCCATCACATGGCCTCCAGGATGTCCCAGACGATCACGTCCCGGGTCTCGTCCGGGTCGGAATGGACCGTGCAGCCCGCCGCCATGCGGTGGCCGCCGCCCCCGTGGAGCTGGCAGATCGCCGCGGAGTCAAAGTCCTCCCCGCTTCGCAGGCTCACCTTGCAAAGCCCCGGTTCCAGCTCCCGGATAGTCACCGCCACCCGGTTTCCGGCCACCCGGCCGGGAAGCGAGGCAAGGTCGTCGCAGTCGTCCTCCGTGGCTCCGGCCTCCTTCAGCATATCCAGCGTGACGGTAGCGACCGTTATGCTGCCGTTCTCGCCAAAACGCTTCATGCCGCTGTATATGAGCCCCTCCAGCCGCAGGCGGGCGTAGGAGAAGGTGCGAAACAGCAGCTTGTTGAGACGCTTATAGTCCGCTCCGGCGTCGATAAGCTCCGCAGCGGCCCGGTGGGTGTCCGCCTTGGTGTTGGCGTAGACGAAGCAACCGCAGTCCGTGCTGACCGCCACATACAGGAAATTGGCGGCGGTGGCGTCCAGCTTTCCCAGGGCCATCTTCCCCAGCTCCAGCACGATCTCCCCGCAGGAGGCCTTATCCGGCATGCACAGAAGCTGCGCGGCATAGGCGTCGTTGGCCGGATGGTGGTCGATGCACAGGTCCACTTTCTTCTCCCGGGAAAAGCCCTCCGGGAACAGGTTCTCCGACGCCAGATCCACCGCCACGATGCAGGCGGGCTCGAACCCGTCCGGGGACGCGTAGGGCTCCACGAAGGGCTGGAAGGTCTCGGTGACCTGGGGATTGTCGTAGAGATAGGCGATCTTCCCCATCCGGCGAAGGATATGACAAAGGGCGGCGGCACTGCCAAGCGTGTCGCCGTCCGGGCGGATATGGGTCAGCAGCAGATATCCGTCGTGTTCTTTCAGGTATTCAAAGCAGTCATTCAGATTCATTGTCGTCATGTTGAAGTTCCAGATCGTTGATGAGTTTGTTGATATAGGCGCCGTGGGCGATGGAATCGTCCAGCACGAAGGTCAGCTCCGGCGTATACCGCAGATCCAGACTGCGGCCCAGCTCCCGGCGCAGATACCCCCCCACAGACTTGAGCCCCCGCAGCATCTGTTTTTCGTCGTACTGGCCCAGCACGCTCACATACACCTTGCAGTGGCGCAGGTCGCTGGTCGTCTCCGTATGGGTCACGGTGAGCATAGCGCCCTGCTGGATGCGGGGGTCCTTGACCTGGCGCAGCTTCTCCGCCAGGACCCGGCGGATATCATCGTTGACGCGGTCGATATGGTGGTTAGGCATTGATCTGCTCCATCACAAAGCACTCGATGACATCCTGCTCCTTGATGTCGTTGAACTTATCCACCTGCATGCCGCACTCGTACCCGGCGGCCACCTCCCGCACATCGTCCTTGAACCGGCGCAGGCTGGCAAGGTCGCCCTCGTAGACGACGATGTTGTCCCGCAGCACCCGGACCTTGCAGCTGCGCTGGATCTTGCCGTCCAGCACATAGCAGCCGCAGACGGTGCCCACCTTGGAGACCTTGTAGGTCTGGCGGACCTCCGCGTGGCCGATGATCTTCTCCTGGAACTTGGGAGCCAGCATACCCTTCATGGCCGCTTCGATCTCGTTGATGCAGTCGTAAATGACCCGGTAGAGCCGGATATCCACGTCGGAGCGGGTGGCGCTCTCCCGGGCGGCGTTCTCCGGCCGCACGTTGAAGCCCACGATCACCGCGTTGGAGGTGGAGGCCAGCATCACGTCGGACTCGTTGATGGCGCCCACCGCACAGTGGATGACCCGGACCCGGACCTCCTCATTGGACAGCTTCTCCAGCGATGCCTTCACCGCCTCCGCGCTGCCCTTCACATCCGCCTTGACGATGATGTTAAAGTCCTTCATCTCGCCCTCCTGGATCCGGGCGAACAGATCGTCCAGAGACACCTTCTTGGGCGCGGTGTTGGCGGCCAGCTTGGCCTTGGCCTTGCGCTCCTCCACCAGCTCACGGGCCATGCGCTCGTCGGTAACGGCGTTGAAGGTGTCGCCGGCGTTGGGCACCTCGCTCATGCCGGCGATCTCCACCGGCACGGAGGGACCGGCCTCGGTGACCCGCTGGCCCTTGTCGTTTATCATGGTGCGCACCTTGCCCACCGCCGTTCCGGCGATGATCACGTCGCCCTGGCGCAGCGTGCCGTTTTGCACCAGCACGGTCATGATGGGGCCCCGGCCCTTATCCAGCCGCGCCTCGATGACCGCGCCGCTGGCAGCCCGGGCCGGATTGGCCCGCAGGCTCAGCATCTCGGTCTGCAGCGCCAGCATCTCCAGCAGCGAATCCACGCCCTCGCCGGTCTTGGCGGAGATGGGACACACGATGGTGTCTCCGCCCCACTCCTCGGGCACCAGCTCGTACTCGGTCAGCTCCTGCTTGACCCGGTCGGCGTTGGCGCCGGGCATATCCATCTTGTTGATCGCCACCACGATGGGGATATTGGCGGCCTTGGCGTGGTTGATGGACTCCACGGTCTGGGGCTTGATGCCCTCCGTGGCGGCCACCACCAGGATAGCCACGTCCGTCACCATGGCGCCCCGGGCGCGCATGGAGGTGAACGCCTCATGGCCCGGCGTGTCCAGGAACGTCACCGGACTGCCGCCGATGTCCACCACATACGCGCCGATGGCCTGGGTGATGCCCCCGGCCTCGCCGGCCGCCACCTTCGTGTTGCGGACATAGTCCAGAAGCGAGGTCTTGCCGTGGTCCACGTGACCCATGACCACCACCACCGGCGCACGGGGCAGCAGCTCCTCCTCCGTGTCCACATGGTCGTCGATGAGCCGTTCCTCCACGGTCACGACCACCTCATGCTCCACCTTGCAGTTGAATTCCATGGCTACCAGCGCGGCGGTGTCATAGTCGATCATATCCGGCAGGCCCGCCATGACGCCCATGCGGATCAGCTTGCGGACCACCTCCGCGCCGCTCTTTTTCATCCGCATCGCCAGCTCCTGCACGCTGATCTCGTCAGGGATCTGCACCCGGGTGGGGGCTTTTTTGGCGATCTCGAACTGGAGCCGCTGCATCTTGTCGCGCTCCTCCTGGCGGCGTTTCGCGCTGGCGGCGGCAGCGTTCTGCCGCTGCTTATTGCGGTTGCCGATCTTCTCCTTGCCGTGCTTCATCTTCTCGGCACGGTCGCCGGCCATGCGGTCGAACCGCTCGTCATACTTGGAAAGGTTGGTATTGGCGGTGCCTCTGGTGTCCACCACCTTTTTCTGGGGCATCTGCCTGGGCACGTGGGGCTTGTCGGGCTTGCTCTGGCGGGCCGGCTGCTGGGCCGCCGCCGGGGCCGTTGTGGCGCCCTGAGCGGACTTCTGCTCCTGACCGGACTGCGCCGGCTGGGCGGACGCGCCGTCGGACTTGGGAGCAGGCTGGGCGGAGTCAGCGAATACCTCCGCGATGCTCTCCACCTGATTGTGCTGGGTCATGTACTCAAAGATGATGCTGAGTTCCTCGTCCTCCAATACCTGCATGTGGTTCTTGGGAGTGGTGGCATACTCGGTCAGGATCTCCGTAATGACCTTGGAGGTGACGCCAAAGTCCTTCGCCACCTCATGCACACGGTATTTCAGCAAACTACTCATACTCGCTCCTCCTCATTTCCGTGACCACCGCCCGCGGCCTTCAAAAACGCCGCGCCCAGGCCCTCGTCACATATCATCACCAACGCCACGGGACCGCTCCGTCCCAGGGCGTCGGCCAGTACCCGCTTCGTATAGCGGGACGGAAACACGGTCCGCCCCCGCGCCTGCGCCAGATACCGCGCCTCGTCCAGCGTACTGCGTCCGGCGTCGGACGCCGATACCAGCAGCCCCGGCACGCCCCGGCGCAGCCGGTCGGCGCAGTCCTCCGCGCCCACGGCCAGCCGTCCCGCCCGGGCCGCCAGGCCCAAATAGCCCAGAGCCTTATCCATCCGCGCCCTCTATGGCGGCGGCAAGGGCGTCATAGGTCTCCGCGCTGATGGGGGTCCGGAGCATCCGCTCCAGCGCACGGCTCTTTCGCGCCTTGGCAAGACACGCGCTTTTCCGGCAGATATAGGCGCCCCGGCCGGGCACCTTGCCGCCGGCGTCCGCCACGATCTCCCCGGTGGGCGTGCGGACGATGCGTATGAGCTCCTTTTTCGGCGCGTGTTCCCGGCATCCGGCGCACATCCGCACAGGCTCCCCCATAGATCAGTCCTCGCTCTCGGGCTTGATGTCGATCTTGATCCCGGTCAGCTTGGCGGCCAGACGGGCGTTCTGCCCTTCCTTGCCGATGGCAAGGGAGAGCTGGTTGTCCGGCACGATGACCCGGCAGGACTTGCCGTCCTCGTCCATGTAGACGTTGATGACCTCCGCCGGGGACAGGGCCGCGGCCACATATTCCTCCGGGATCTCGCTGTATTTTACGATGTCTATCTTCTCGCCGCCCAGCTCATCCACGATGCTGGACACGCGGCCGCCGCGAGGACCGACGCAGGCCCCGATGGGGTCCACGTCCGCCGCCGTGCTCCACACGGCCATCTTGGTGCGGGAGCCGGCCTCCCGGGCGATGGACATGATCTCCACGGTGCCGTCCGCGATCTCGGGGACCTCCAGCTCGAACAGCCGCTTCACCAGCACGGGATGGGTCCGGCTGATGAGGACCTGGGGACCGCGGGAGGATTTACGCACTTCGATGACATACACCTTCACCCGCTGGCCTTCCACCAGAACCTCGTCCCGGATCTGTTCGTTCACGCTCAAAAGCGCGTCCGTGTACTCGGAATTGGAGCTGATCTTCATGGAGATATTGCCGGTGCGCGGGTCAATGCGGGCCACTTCGCCGGTGAGTATCTCATGCTCATGGCTGGTGAACTCGTCATAGATCAGGCCGCGCTCCGCCTCCCGGATGCCCTGGATGATGACCTGCTTGGCGTTCTGGGCGGCGATGCGTCCCAGCTCCTTGGTGTTCACGGGCACCTTGATCTGGCCGCCCACCTTGGCGCGCTTGGAGATCTTGTGGGCCTGCTCCAGCGTCATCTCCACGGCGGGGTTCTCCACCTGGTCCACCACGGTGGTGACGACGTACATATCTATCTTCTTTTTGTCCTCGTCAAGCTCCACCACCACGTTGTCCGCCGCATCCGGATTGTCCTTCCGAAAGGCGGTCAGCATGGCCTGGTTGATCTTGTCGTACATGTATTCCCGGGGGATGCCCTTCTCCCGTTCCAGATCCTCGATCGCGGCAAAAAACTCGGCGTTCATGGTAACTCTTCCTCCGATCACATTTCTACGCGCAGCCTGACGCTGGCGATCTGTTTTTTCTCAAAACGGCGTTTATCGCCGCCGGACTGGATGGTAACGTCCCCGTCCTCATAGGCCAGCAGCTCTCCCAGCCACTGCTTGGCGCCGTCCGACGCGCTGTAGAGCTTCACCTCGACCAGCGAGCCCAGAAACCGTTCAAAGTCCCCCGGCCGCTTCAACGCCCTCTCGCAGCCGGCGGAGCTGACCTCAAATATATAGCTTTCCGGCACCGGGTCCGCTTCATCCAAAATGGGGTCCAGGGTCCGGGACACGGCCTCGCACTGGTCCAGGTCCACCCCGTCGGGGCTGTCCAGATACACACGCAGATACCGCTGGCCGCCCTCGGTGACGTACTCCACGTCCCACAGCTCCAGACCGGCCCCCTCCACCACCGGCAGAGCCAGGTCCCATACAGTTTTCTCGATACGGTTCATAAATAATTTCCAGTTTCTGACAAATTCTTTTTCATCAAGAAAAAGAGTGGGACGGTACCCACTCCAGGAATCAGGACATTTGCTAGTGTGAATATACCACACGCCGATGGATAAATCAAGCCTTTTTTCAATTCTTTACTAATATTTGTGTGTGGTACGGGTCAGAACACACAATATTTTGTCTTTTTTACTCTTCCAGGCTGTTTCTGAGCCGCTCCAGCGCCTTTTTCTCGATGCGGGATACATAGGACCGGGAGATGCCGATGATGGAGGCCACCTCGCGCTGAGGCATGGGCGGTCTGCCGTCCAGACCGTAGCGCAGGCGGATCACCTGCGCCTCCCTGCCCTCCAGCACCGTGTCCACCGCACGGCGGACGCGCTCCACCGACTCCAGCCGGGACAGGTCCTCCAGCATATCCTGGTCGCAGGCGATGGTGTCCAGCAGGGCCAAGCCCTCCCCTTCGCCGTCTGTGTCCAGCGCGTCCGACAGCGACACGTCGCCCGCCGACTTTTTCTGGCCCCGGAAGTGCATGAGTATCTCGTTTTCGATGCACTTGGACGCATAGGTAGCCAGGCGCACCCCCTTGTCCGGCCGGTAGGTGGACACGCCCTTGATGAGCCCGATGGTGCCGATGGAGACCAGGTCCTCCGTGTCCCCGCTGGCGGTATAGTACTTCTTGATGATGTGCATCACCAGACGCAGATTGTGTTCGATGAGCTTGTTTCTGGCCTCCATATCCCCCGCAAGGGACCTCTGTATGTACTCCTGTTCCTCCTTCGGCTTCAGCGGCCGGGGAAAGGACGAGGCGTTGTCCCCCAGCCGGAGCATCAGCAGCGCGCTGGAGATCAAAAGCATGAGACCCGCAGACAGCATAGCCGCACCACCCCCCGATGCAGACTATGCCGTCACAGTTTGTCTTGATTCGACTTTATCGGAACACCTTGCGCCGTATGATGAAATACGCGCAGAACATCATGGCCCCCGTCAGCAGCCAGGTGACCGGGTACACCGTGAGCAGCCTCGCGAAATCAGTCACATTGGGGAAAAGGATATACACCCATACCAGCCGCAGGACACAGGAGCCGAACACAGTGATGATGGTGGGCGTCAGAGAATATCCCACGCCGCGCAGGGCCGCGCCGGTGACTTCATAGCTCACCGCCAGGAAGGAGAACGTCTCCACCCGCAAGATGCGTGTGCAGCCGTATGCCGCCACCACCGGGTCTTTTGTGAAGAGCAGGATACACTTATCCCGGCACAGCACGAACGCCGCACACATGGCCCCGGTGGCGGCGAAGCCGGCCAGCAGGCTCAGGACCAACGCCCGCTTGCACCGGTCGAACTGGTGGGCCCCGTAGTTTTGGCTCACGAAGGTGACGGCGGCCTGGTTGAAGGAGTTGGTGACGAAAAAGGTGAAGGACTCAAAATTCTGGGCGGCGGCGGACCCGGCCATGGCGGCGGAGCCGAAGCTGTTGATGGCGGATTGGATGCAGATATTGGACACGGAGAACACCACGCCCTGGAGCCCCGCCGGCACGCCGATGCGGACCACGCGCTTGAGGACGCCGCCGTATATATGGAGCTTTTTGGGCTCGAAGCGGATGGGGTCGTCCTCCCGCAGCAGAAAGAATATGACCAGCGCGGAGCTGACGGCGTTGGAGATCACCGTGGCGATGGCGACGCCGTCCGCGCTCCGATGGAACACGATCACAAAGACCAGATTCAGTATCACGTTGATGACGCCGGAGATCATCAGGCAGTACAGCGGCCGCCGGGTGTCCCCCACGCTGCGGAGGATGGCGGAGCCGAAGTTGTAGACCATGACGAAGGGCATCCCAAGAAAGTAGATGCGCAGATACACGATCGCCAGGTCCAATGTGTCCTCCGGCGTGCCCATGACGGACAGCAGGGGCCTTGCCACCACCTGACCCAGCGCCAGGAGGAAAAAGCCGCTTACCAGGGCCAGAGCCAGAACGGTGTGGACAGCCTGCTGTACCTCATGGTCCTTGCGCTGGCCGACGAAGTTGGCGATGACAACGTTGCCGCCCACGGAAAGGCCCACGAACAGGTTCACCAGCAGCCCAACCACCGGGCCGTTGACGCCCACGGCGGCCTGGGCCTGGTTGCCGGCGAAGCGGCCGGCCACCGCCACGTCCGCGGAGTTGAAAAGCTGCTGCAAAATGCTGCTGGCCGCCAGGGGAAGCGCGAAAAGCAGTATCTTCCCCAGCAGCGGCCCATGAAGCATATCTATTTGATTGGATCGTCCATTCAGGGTCTTCATGTTATTCCGTCGTCCAGTTCCTCGATCTTTCCACGGCCTTGTGCCAGCCGCACAGCAGCCGCTCCGCCTTCTCCTTTTCCATGGCCGGCGTGAACTGCCGCTGGGTGCGGCGCAGAGCCCGCACATCGTCCATATCCGTCCAGACGCCGGCGGCCAGGCCGGCCAGGAACGCCGCGCCCAGCGCGGTGGTCTCCACGGTCTCCGGCCGGTCGATGGGCCGCTGGAGCACGTCCGCCTGAAACTGCATGAGAAAGTCGGACACGGACGCGCCGCCGTCCACACGCAGAACATCCATCTTCCGGCCCGTATCGGCCTCCATCAGCTCCAGCAGGTCCGCCACCTGGTAGGCGATGCCCTCCAGCACCGCCCGGCACAAATGGGCTCTGGTGGTGCCCCTGGTCACCCCCAGCACCGCGCCCCGGGCATAGGGGTCCCACCAGGGCGCGCCCAGCCCTGTGAACGCGCTCACCATATATATGCCGCCCGCGTCGGGAACAGTCTCCGCCAGCACGTCGCACTCATGGGCCGTGGAGATGATGTTCAGCTCGTCCCGCAGCCACTGGATGGAGGAGCCGGCGTTGAACACGCTGCCCTCCACCGCGTAGCAGGTCCGGCCGCCCACCTGCCAGCCCACGCTGGTCAAAAGGCCGTTCTCGCTGCGGGGGGCCTTGTCCCCCACGTTCATCAGTGTGAAGCAGCCGGTGCCGTATGTATTTTTCGCCTGGCCGGGCAGCAGGCACCCCTGCCCAAGCAGCGCGGCCTGCTGGTCCCCCGCCGCGCCGCAGACCGGGATGCCCTCCAACTGCTCCAGACCGGGTATGCCCCGGCTGATGCGGCCGAACTCGCCGGAGTTGGGCATGACCTGCGGCAGCATGCACATGGGGATGTCCAGTGCCCGGCACATATCCTCGTCCCAACAAAGCCGGTCGATATCAAAGAGCATGGTCCGGGAGGCGTTGGAGGGGTCCGTCACGTGCCTGCCCCCCGTCAGGTTCCAGATGAGCCAGGTGTCCACCGTGCCGAAAAGGAGCTTGCCCTGTTCGGCCCTTTCCCGGGCGCCGGGCACATTGTCCAAGATCCACTTGATCTTGGTGCCGGAGAAGTACGGGTCCGGGATGAGCCCCGTGGTGCGGCGTATCTGCTCGGTCATGCCCGCCTCCACCATCTCTTTGATAAGAGGCGCGGTGCGCCGGCACTGCCAGACGATGGCGTTGTAGACCGGCTGGCCGGTTTCCCTGTCCCAAACCAGAGCCGTCTCCCGCTGGTTGGTGATGCCGATGGCGGCGATGTCCGCCCCCGCCAGGCCGGACCGCTCGAAGGCGGCCCCCAGGGCGTGGAACTGGGTCCGAATGATGTCCATGGGGTCGTGCTCCACCCAGCCGGGCTTGGGGTAATGCTGCTCAAAGGGGTACTGGGCCTGGGAGACGATGTTCCCTGCGCCGTCGAAGATGATGGCACGGGAACTGGTGGTCCCCTGGTCCAGCGCGATCACATATCCTTCCATGGCGTGCCTCCTTCGTTGACGAGCAGGTCGAAAAGTTGTTAAAATATGGCACAGAGATTATAGCACACATGGTGGTGTATTGCTACGGTAAATATCAGTGATTCGACATTTCTCTCCAGCGACGGATCTCACGAGATCCACGTACGCAGCTGGATCCCCTCCAGTCCGGTCCGGGGTGTGGTGCAGCTGGTCCACGGAGTGGCAGAGCACATCGCCCGATATGACGCTTTTGCCTGCTTTCTGGCGGGACAAAACGGTTGGGCGGTGGTCGGGGACGATCATCTGGGCCACGGACGGACCGTGATGGACCAGAAAGAGCTGGGCTGGTTCTCCGAATCAGACGGCTGGCGCTATATTGTGGAGGACGAGAAAAAGCTCTATGACATTCTACGTGACCGGTACCCAGACGCGCCTATCATCCTGTTCGGCCACAGCATGGGCAGCTTTATCGCCCGGACCCTTTTGGGCTGGTACCCGGGCGGCTGCGCTGCCTGCATCCTGTCCGGTACGGGCCATCAGCCGGATATGGTCTGCCGATTCGGCAAGCTCATGTCCTCCCTGGAGATCAGGCGACACGGCAGCCAGTACAGGAGCCAAATGCTGCAAAACCTGGCCTTCGGCGGGTATCTGAAAAAGATCGACGATCCCATCAGCTCCAACGCCTGGGTCTGCCGGGACCCGGCGGTGATCCGGGCCTATGACGCGGACCCTTTCTGCGCTTTCACCGCCACGGCGGGGCTCATGCACGACATGATGGTGGGTCTGCAGCTTATCGGCAGGGACCGACATATGGCTTTGATGGACAAGAGCCTCCCTGTGCTGTTCGTCTCCGGGGACATGGACCCGGTTGGCGGCTACGGAAAAGGCGTGCTGCATGTGGCAAAGCGGTTCCAAAGTGCCGGGATGCAGGATGTGACAGTGAAGCTCTATCCCGGTATGCGACACGAGATCTTGAACGAGCTGGGCAAACAGCAGGTCTGGGACGATCTGCTGGAATGGATGGAGGAGAAGGTCTGACGATGCCGCCCATATAAGAAGCATGTTCCCTGCTTTAAACACATTATCAAGAGAGAAAGATGAGGACAGATCAATGGATACTGGACGCCAGAAAAAAATGACGCTTTCCGATCCTGAAACTGACTTCGTGCAAATATCCAGCGAGATCTTGCTTGATACAAAAGCGAGCCTAACCAATAAGAGGACGATAAGTATGCCTATTGCCGAGCTTACGACCCTTGGGGCGGGCGTGGCTGCTCTGGTGCCTTCACTGAATACAATAACACAAACCGTGGCACTGGAAAATCAGGGGGTGTACAGACTGGTGAACGCCGGAGACGGGGATGTTCTGAAAGCCTCAAAAGATGGAACTTATTGGGGCTCATTCAAAGACACATCGAAGATGGCAAAATTTCAGAAAGTAGACACGGTAAGTTTCACAGAAAAAAATGACAACTCCCCCCGATCCGGCAACGATGATGATGGCCGTGGCACTTTTTCAAATCGAGAAGAAACTTGGGAGCCTCGAAGAGACACAGAAGGATATTCTGCGTTTCCTGGAAATAGAAAACGAGGCCGGAGCCGAGGCTGATTTGGAAACCCTGGTCGGCATTATGAAGAATTTCAAGTTGATTTGGGACAACGAGAAATTTATGTTGAGCAACCACAAGATGGTCCTTGATATACAGAGGTCAGCCAGGAAAAACATGAATGTCTATCAGAAAAAAGCAAGTGCGGCCATAGAGAAAAGAGAGATCATACCGGCGCAGCGGAATGTAAATGCCAAGCTGTCCGAACTGCGAAGGATATTTCAATACTATAGGCTGTCCTTATACACATTTTCACTGGCGTCATTTCTCGAGATACTGCTCAGCGGCAACTACAAGGAAGAGTATTTCTCCAGCGTACAAGATGAGATCAGACTTCACTCAGAAACCTATAGGAACCACTTCGACCAGTGCTCTGTTTTTTTGGAAAAGGTAAGCAATTCCGCTATCGGTGTAAATGTGAAAAAGGGAATTGGCACGGCTAGCAAGGCGTTGGGAAAAGCGATAGAGAATATTCCCGTCATCCGAAAAGGGCCCGTTGATGAGTTTTTACAAAGCCACGGAGAATCCCTAAATGATCACGCCGATAAAATAGAGAGGGCCGTGGTAGGAGCATTTGCAGCCGTTGGAGACCCTGGCACCGGGAAGCTTCTGCACCAGATGGATGATATGATCCAGATCTACGATCACACCGCGCAGATTTGCTTTGATGATAAGAATATATACCTGATTGCCGACAGCTAGTTTGCCGGCGCCTTTACAAAAGAGGGACACCGACCAGAAAAAGGCAGGTGTCCCTCTTTTTTCACGATATCTGCCACTGTGTTGAAACGTGTATTCAGCCCTTCATCTGACGCCGGCGGGCAAGGTTTATCATGCCCTCCCGCATATCGTTGAGGTTCTGGAGCATACGCCCCGCGCCGTAGGCGGTGCAGGAAAGCGCGTCGTCCACCAGCACCGCCTCGATGCCGGTCTTGTCCGTGATGACCTTGTCCAGACCCCAGATCTGGCTGCCGCCGCCGGACAGGACGATACCGTTCTGACTCACGTCGCCCACCAGCTCCGGGGGCGTGCGCTCCAGCACCATATGTATGGCCTCCATGAGCTGGGCCATGGGCTCCTCCAGTGCCTCCGCCATATCCGCGGAGCTGACCGTCACGCTGCGGGGCAGGCCCGTCACCAGGCACCGGCCCTTGACCTCCTCGTAGGACACCTCCGGCCGGGGGTACACGCAGCCGATGGAATGCTTCAGCTCCTGGGCCGTCTGAGCGCCGATGAGCAAATTGTGCTTCTTGCGGACGAAGCGGACGATGGCCTCGTCGAAGGCCTCCCCCGCCGTCTTGATGGATTCCTGCTCCACCACGCCGCCCAGGGAGACCACGGCCACCTCCGTGGTGCCGCTGCCGATGTCCACCACCATATGGCCGTCGGCCTTGTTGATGTCCACGCCCGCGCCGATGGCCGTAGCCAGGGACGCCTCCACCAGATACACCTTTCGGGAGCCGGCTTCGATGGCCGCGTCGATCAGGGCGCGCTCCTCCACGCCGGTGATGCTGCCGGGCACGCAGATCAGCACCCGGGGCTTGAACAGGCTGAAGGAGGTGACCCGGCCGATGAACTCCCGCAGCATCCGGGCGGTCATGTCATAGTCGGATATGACGCCCGCCACGATGGGGTTGATGGGCACGATGTTGGCCGGGGTGCGGCCCAGCATCTTTTTGGCCTCCTCACCGATGCGCAGCAGCCGTCCGTTGGTGCTGTCCACGGCCACCAGAGAGGATTCACGCAGCCGGATGCCCCGGCCGCGCACATAGATGAGCGTAGTCATGGTGCCAAGGTCGATGGCGATGTCTCTTTCAAAAAACAGCATTTTATGTTCCTCCTACCGGGTACTTGCAAGGGTGGCGCACCGGACCTCCTCCGCCCCGGCCAGAAGCAGTGTCCTGGCGCACTCCGAGAGCGTGGAGCCGGTGGTAACGATATCGTCTATGAGAAGTATCCTTTTGCCGGATATGCGCTCCGGGTCGATGACGGTATAGGCGCCGGCGATGTTGGCCTTGCGGGAGGCGGGATCGCCGGTCAGGGACTGGGGACGCACGCCCCGCCGCTTACGGAGCACCGCCGTCGGCTCCCGCATGAGCCGCCTACCCACGTCCCGGGCCAGAAGCTCCGCCTGGTCATAGCCCCGCTTTCGCCGGCGGCCCCGGTCCAGCGGCGTCCAGGAGAGGATGTCGTACTCCCCCTCCAGATGCTCATAGATGCACTGGGCCAGCAGCTCACCGAACACCGGCGCATAGGCCTGGGCGCCGCCGAATTTATAGCGGCGTATGGCCTCCCGTACATCGTTTTCATAGTACAGCGCGGAGATGCACTCGGAGAAATAGTTTCCCCGGCGGCGGCCGCCGTTCTCGTTCCTGGGCAGCGCGCTGTCGCAGTACTGGCATATGGAAGGCCGCCCCGGCGGCAGGAACCGCCGGCAGAATACGCATCTGGTGGGGTACACCAGGTCCAGCAGCCGGTCAACGAGCTTAATCCCCATCCGCCATGCGGATGCGAAGGCCGCTGTATCGCTTGGCGCGGCGGGCGTTTTCCGTCATGACGCGCACCGCCTCCTCGTCCCCTACGATCACCAGAAGCTCCGCCGCACGGGTGACGGCGGTATAGAGCAGGCTCCGGTACATCAGCTGCGGCGCGGCGCGCACCGCCGCCAGCACCACGGCCCGGTACTCGCTGCCCTGGGCCTTGTGGACCGTGGTGGCCCAGGCGTGGTCCAGCTCCACGGCCTGCTCGGAAACATATTCCGCCTGGCGGCTGTCAAAGTCCACCGTGAACGACTCCGCCGCCGGGTCGATGGAGCTGATATAGCCGATGTCCCCGTTGAAAACGCCGTAGCCGCTCTCCGCCGCGTCCGCCGTCCGCCAGAGGATGTCGTAGTCGTTGCGGATCTGCATGACCCGGTCCCCCACACGGAAGGTCCGTCCGGCGCAGACGAACTCCGGCTTATTCGCCGCGGGCGGGTTCAGAGCCTGCTGCAGCCGCTGGTTGAGAGCCTCGGTCCCCGCCGCACCCTTGCGGGTGGGCGTGAGGACCTGTATCTCTCCGGGGGCGACGCCCATGTTCCTGGGCAGCCGCTCCTGGCACAAGGAAACGATGGTCTCCGCCGCGCTGTCCGCATCACGCCGGCGCAGAAAGAAAAAGCCGTCCTTATTGGCCCGCAGATCCGGCACCGTGCCCTGGTCGATCTGGTGGGCGCCGAGCACGATGCGGCTCCCCTGCTTCTGGCGGAATATCTCCGTCAGGCGCACTGTCTCCGCCACGCCGCTGCGTATCACGTCCCGGAACACCGCCCCGGGCCCCACTGACGGCAGCTGGTCCGCGTCGCCCACCAGCACCAGCCGGCAGGCCGGGCCGATGGCCGCCAGGACCGCTTTCATCAGCGACATATCCACCATGGAGCACTCGTCCAGCACCAGCGCGCCGCACTTGAGCCGATCGCTCTCGTTCTTGCGGAACACCGTGCTGTCCGTCTCCGGGGAGAAGCTGGCCTCCAGCAGCCGGTGGATGGTGGAGGCCTCCCGGCCGGTCAGGTCCCCCAGCCGCTTGGCCGCCTGGCCCGTGGGGGCCGCCAGCATGGTCTCCAGGCCCATGGCGTCGAAAAGGGCCAGCACCGCCCGCACGGAGGTGGTCTTGCCGGTGCCGGGGCCGCCGGTGATGACCACCAGCTGCTTCCGGGCCGCCGCGTCCAGGGTATCGCGCTGCTGGGGAGCGAAGCGAATGCCCTCCTCCGCCTCCAGCTTTTCGATGACCCGCGCCACGTTCACCCGCTGATCGGCGTATGTATACGACGCCATCTCCCGCAGCCGCCGGGCCACATAGACCTCCGCCGCGTAAAGATGGGCCAGATAGCAGGCCGTCACGTTGCCCACGGGCTCCTGGATCACCTCGCCGGAGTCCAGCAGGATGTCCAGCCCCTCTCCCACCTGTTCGGCCTCCACGCCGATGAGCTGGGCGGTGGCGGCGGTGAGCTTGTCCACCGGCAGGAAGCAGTGGCCGTTATCGCTGTTGTGGCGCAGCTCAAAAAGCAGCGCCGCCGCAATGCGCTGGGGATCGTCCGCCTCCACGCCGTTGGCAAGGGCCAGCGCGTCCGCGTCAGCGAAGGTGGCTCCGATCTGGACGCTGGAGAGGATATAGGGGTTGTCCCGCACCATGTCCAGCGCGTCGTCGCCATAGGTCCTGTAGAGCCGCAGGGCAAAGATGGGGGCCAGTCCGGCCCCGGCCAGATACTCCATCAGCGCACGCATCCCCGTCTGCCGCCGGAAAGTCGCGCTCAGCTCTTCCGCTTTCTTCCGGCTCACGCCTCGCAGCGTCGCCAGCTTTTCCGGCTGGTCCCGCAGAACGTCGAAGGCGGCGTCGCCAAATTTTCCCACGATCAGCGCGGCGGTGGCGGGGCCGATGCCCTTGATGACGCCGCTGGAGAGATAGTCATAGATGGCCGCCGCCCCGGAGGGCATGGTCCGCTCCGTGTGCAGGGCTTTGAACTGCTCGCCGTGGGTGGGATGGCGCGTCCAATTGCCCCAGGCGGTGATGCTCTCCCCCGGCGCGGCCATGGGGATGCAGCCCACCACAACGGCGTGGTCGCCGTCGTCCGTGTCCAGGCGCAGAACGGTGTAGCCGTTGTCGGCGTTCACATAGACCACAGACGAGACCTGGCCCTCTATCTTTTCCAGCTCCTGCTCCCGCATTGTCAGAAGAAAACGGTGATGACCCCGGCGGTAGCCAGGGATACGAGAAGCCCCGCGATCAGCACGCCGATGACGATAGGCGGCAGGGCCTTGCTCATGCGCATATTCAAAAGCGCGGCGATCAGCGCGCCGGTCCAGGCACCAGTGCCGGGCAGCGGCACCGCCACGAACAGCAGCAGGCCCCAAAACTCCGCCTGCCGGACCCGGTCGGCCTTTTTCCCAGTGCCCTTTCTCTCCAGCCAGGCCACGAATCTCCGGGCCCGCTCGGACTTTTCGCGCAGCCAGTCCATCACCACCCGGACAAAGGCGATGATGAAGGGCGCGGGCAGGATATTGCCGGCCATGGCGATGAGCGCGGACTGCCACACGGGCAGTCCCAGCCCCACGCCGATGGGGATGGCGCCCCGCAGCTCGATCACAGGCAGCATGGACACCACGAACGTTACCATAGCCTTGCCTACGCCGATATCGGATATGATGTCAACGAAATCCATGGCTCACCTTTCAAAAAGAACTTTACGCAAAAACTGCCCCGTATAGCTCCGCTTATCCTTGGCGCACTGCTCCGGGGTGCCGAAAAAGACCAGCTCTCCGCCCTCGTCGCCCCCCTCGGGGCCCAGGTCGATGATATAGTCCGCGCACTTGATCACATCCAGATTATGCTCGATCACCAGCACGGTGTTCCCGCCGTCCGCCAGCCGCTGCAATATATCCAGCAGCCGGGCCACGTCGGCGGTGTGCAGGCCGGTGGTGGGCTCGTCAAGGATATAGAACGTGCTGCCGGTGCTGCGGCGGGCAAGCTCCGTCGCCAGCTTCACCCGCTGGGCCTCGCCGCCGGACAGGGTCGTGGAGGACTGGCCCAGCTTCACATAGCCCAATCCCACGTCCCACAGGGTCTGCAGCTTGGTGCGGATGGTCTCCTGGTTCTGGAAGAAGCCCAACGCCTCCTCCACGGTCATATCCAGCACCTCAGCGATGTTTTTGCCCTTGTAGCGCACCTCCAGGGTCTCCCGGTTATACCGCTTGCCGTGGCATACCTCGCAGGGCACGTACACGTCCGGCAGAAACAGCATCTCGATCTTCAAAAGCCCGTCGCCGGAGCAGGCCTCGCACCGGCCGCCCTTGATATTGAAGGAGAACCGGCCCGCCTTGTACCCCCGGAGCTTGGCGTCCTGGGTGGAGGCGAAAAGGTCCCGGATGTCGTTGAAAAGGCCCGTATAGGTGGCGGGATTGGACCGGGGCGTTCTGCCGATGGGGCTCTGGTCGATGTCGATGACCTTGTCCAGATATTCCAGCCCCGTTATGGACAGGCATTTGCCCGGCCGCACCTTGCGCCGGTTCAGGTCCGCGCCCAGCTTTTTCTCAATGACCTCGTTCACCAGAGAGGACTTGCCGCTGCCGGAGACGCCGGTGACGCAGGTGAACGCCCCCAGGGGGATATCCACGTCCAGGTCCTTCAGATTGTTGGCCGCCGCGCCCCGGACGGACAGAAAGTGGCCGTTGCCCTTCCGGCGGACCGCCGGGACCTCGATGCGCTTCTTGCCGGACAGATACTGGCCCGTGATGGACTCGGGGCAGGCCATGATGTCCGCCGGCGTGCCGGCGCAGACCACCTGTCCCCCATGGACGCCGGCGCCGGGGCCGATGTCCACCACCCAGTCCGCCGCCCGGATGGTGTCCTCGTCATGCTCCACCACGATCAGGGTATTGCCCGCGTCGGTGAGCTGGCGCAGGGTGCGCAGCAGCTTGGCGTTGTCTCGCTGGTGCAGGCCGATGCTGGGCTCGTCCAGCACATACAGCACTCCCATGAGCGCGGAGCCGATCTGGGTAGCCAGGCGGATGCGCTGGCTCTCGCCGCCGGAGAGCGTTCCCGCGCCCCGGCTCAGGGTCAGATATCCCAGCCCCACGCTCACCAGAAAGCTGAGCCGCTGGCAGATCTCCTTGAGGATGCGGTCAGCGATGATATGTTCCTTTTCCGTCAGCTCCAGCTTTTCCAGAAAGGCCAGCTCCTGGGTCACGGGCATACGGCTGAACTGGGCGATATTGAGGCCGCCCACCGTCACCGCCAGCACCTCCGGCTTCAGCCGGTCGCCGTGGCAGTCCGGGCAGTCGTACTCCCCCATGCAGTCCTCCAACTCCTGGCGGGCGGAGGCGGACTGCGTTTCCTTGTAGCGGCGTTCCAGATTGTTGACGATGCCCTCAAAATCCTTGGAGAGCGTGCCATAGCCGGAGCCGCGCTCATAGCGCAGCTCCAAAGGCTCCCCGTTGGTGCCGTACAATATGGCGTTCAACGCCGCTTCCGGCAGGGACTTGATGGGGTCATAGAGGTCGAAGTGGTACCGCCGGGCCAGGGCCTCATAGTACATCCGGCAGATGGAGTCGCCCCGGACATTGGACCAGCCGTAGGCCATGATGCCCCCGTCCATGATGGACAGATTGGGGTTGGGTATGATAAGGGCCGGGTCCACCCGCAGCATGGTCCCAAGGCCGCTGCAGGTGGGGCACGCGCCGTAAGGGGCGTTGAAGGAGAAAAGCCGGGGCGTCATCTCCTCGATGGAGATACCGCAGTCCTCGCAGGCGTAATTCTGGGAAAAGGTGAGCTGCTTATCCTGCCCCGTCAGATCCACCCGCACCAGTCCGCCGGACAGGCCCATGGCCGTCTCCGCGGAGTCCGTCAGCCGGCGGACCACGTCGGCCTTCATCACCAGCCGGTCCACCACGATGTCGATGTCGTGCTTTTTGTTCTTGTCCAGGGGGATGCTCTCGCCCAGGTCATAGATGTTCCCGTCCACCCGGGCCCGGACATAGCCGGACCGCTGGGCGTCCTCGAATATCTTCCGGTGCTCTCCCTTTTTGCCCCGGATCACCGGGGCCAGGATCTGCAGCTTCGTCCCCTCCGGCAGAGCCATGATCTGGTCCACGATCTGGTCTATGGTCTGCTGGCGTATCTCCTTGCCGCACCGGGGACAGTGGGGTATGCCGATCTGGGCCCACAAAAGGCGCAGATAATCGTGTATCTCCGTGACGGTGCCCACGGTGGACCGGGGGTTGCGGGAGGTGGTCTTCTGGTCGATGGAGATGGCCGGCGAAAGGCCCCCGATGAAGTCCACGTCCGGTTTGTCCATCTGGCCCAGGAACTGCCGGGCATAGCTGGACAGGCTCTCCACATACCGCCTCTGGCCCTCGGCATAGATGGTGTCGAAGGCGAGGCTGGATTTGCCGCTGCCGGACAGGCCGGTGAACACCACCAGCCGGTCCCGGGGAAGCTCGATGTCGATATTTTTCAGGTTGTTGGCGCGTGCGCCCTGTATGGTAAGCTTTTCGGGCATTTTACCGATCCTTCGTCTATTGGCTTAACGATTCATTATACACTACCGCGTACACAAATTACAATCAAAAACTATAAATTTGCTCCTGCGGCTGCCAGGGGGACGGTCCCGGCGGCGGCGCAGGCGGCAGCGTGGACAGGATCTCGTCCGTCAGGGCGAGAAACTCCGGCCAGCGGCGGGTCCTGCCCAGCCGCTTTTCCCAGGCCTCTCCCCCCGCGAAGCCCCGCAGCAGATAGCTCCATATGGCCTTCATGCGGTGCATCGCGCTGCCGGGCCCGCCGAAGGCCGCGCAATAGGCGTCGCATAGCTCCCGGTGGAACCGCTCCAGCGCGTCCGGCTCCACGGCCTCCCCCCTTACACGGGAAAAGACCGCCGGGTCCGCCGCCGCGCCCCGGCCCAGCATGACGGCCGCCGTGCCGGGAAAGCGCGCCGCCACGGCGCGGATATCCGCCTCCGAGCGCAGATCGCCGTTGCAGCAGACCGGCATACGGGCGTTTTCCAGCGCATCGCCGTATGCCTCCGGGTGGACAGGGCCGACATACTGCTCGTCCCTGGTCCGGGCGTGGAGGATGAGCTGGCAAATGGGATAGTCGTTGAATATCTCCAGGATGCGGACGAACTCCTCCGGCGCGTGGACCCCCAGCCGGGTCTTGACGGAAACGGCCACAGGCGGCGGTGCGGAAAATATGCCGTCCAGCAGCCGCCGGAGGCTGTCCGGATCCGCCAGCAGCCCCGCGCCCTTGCCCTTGGCGGTGACAGTGCCGGAGGGACAGCCCACGTTCAGGTTGACCTCCCCATAGCCCATATCCGCCAGCGCGGCCGCCGCCCAGAGAAAGTCGGCGGCGTTCTTCGTCAGAAGCTGGGGCACCAGGGGTATGCCGTCGTTATTGGACCGCAGTACCTGCCGCAGCTCACGGGGCGGGAAGACGTGGTTCTGGGTAGGGCTCAAAAAGGGCGTGAAATACTTGTCCACGCCCGGAAAATACCGCCGGTGGATACGGCGGTAGATGTAGTCCGTGACGCCCTCCATCGGCGCGAAATATAGTTCCATGCCGTCATTGTATCACACAATGCCTGAGCGCGCAAGAAAGCGCGGCGCTTGTCAGATGGTCGGGCTTGTGGTAGAATTTTCTCAGCACATTCAGCACATGGAAAGGAGCCGCCGCCATGGTACGCGAGATACGCTCTGTTCAGGACATGGAAGCCCTGGCGCGGGAGTGGGGCTTTCTCCCCTTTTTCAAAAACGACATACCCGGCTTCTCCATCGAGGAGCACACCCCGCCGGAGCTCTGGTACGACAGCGAAAGCGGCGATTGGGCCCCCTGGGACTGGAAAGGCCCCGTGGCCCGGATGAAAACGACGGTGTACGGGAAATTCTTTCGGAAAAAGGCCGGCTTTGTCAGCGCGGAATGGCTGCCGGACTTCGCCAACTTCCGCCGGGACGGCTACGACTTTGACGCCCGCTTTGACGACGAGCTGGCCTCCTTCAAGGACAAGGAGATCGTGGACGCCGTCGAGCGGCACGGCTCCCTGCAGACCGGCCAGCTCAAGAGGCTCTGCGGCTACGGGGGCAAGGACGGCAAAAAGGGCTTTGAGACCGTCATGACCCGCCTGCAGATGCAGACCTATCTCTGCATACAGGATTTTGACTACGCCACCGACCGCCACGGCAACGCCTACGGCTGGGGCATCGCCCGGTACGCCGCGCCGGAGTCCATTTTAGGCCGCGACGCGGTGACGGCCGCCTACAGCCGGTCCCCGGAGGAGTCCTTCCGCCGGATGGAAGAGCACTTGCAAAAGCTCCTGCCCCACGCAACGGAAAAGCAGATCGTGAAGATGCTGAGCCTCTGAAAAGCGCATACAGTACGGCCCGCCTTCTTTCATGATAGAGGGCGGGCCGTCATGACGTGGCCGGTTCCAGCAGCGTCAACGTTCTGGCGTCCGCATCCAGACAGCATTTTACGCCGTAGGGAATGATGCCGATGGGCTCGGCATGCCCAAAATTCACGTTGAACAGGATGGGCAGTTCCGGGTGGCCGGCCTCTTCGCCGACGACTGTGCGGAACGCCTCTTTGTAGGACTCATACTTACTGCGGCGAGCCGGTTTGCCCACGATGATGCCCCGGATCACGTCAAAAAGTCCCTGGGCCGCGAAGTTGCGCAGGTACCACGTGACGTACTCGGCGCTCATATCCGCCTCGCTGGTCTCCAAAAACATGATCTTTCCCGCCCACTGGTCCCGGGTCGGCCAGATGGCGGTACCCAGCACCTCCACGAATACGTCCAGACAGCCGCCCAGCAGTTCCCCTTCCACAGCGCCGGAGCCCTGCACGGTCTCATAGCCCACCGTTTCCGGGTGGTACGCTTTGTATCGGTGCTGGTTTTCCTCTTTCCACCAGATCTTTTCGTCCTCGTCGTCATACCAATAGGGCGCGGAGGGGATATCCAAAGTGGGCTTGGGCGCAAAGAGCGTATCCCGGATCATTTGGGCGGTGTAGTCGTTGATCTTGCCATACTCTGCAAAATTGGTCATGACGCTTGCCCCGTAATAGGAGATGATCCCGGCCTTATATAGCATCAGATGGTTGCTGGTGGTGTCGGAAAAGCCTGTGAATATTTTGGGGTTGGCATGGATCACATCAAAGTCGACATAGGGGAGCAAACGGATGGCATCGTCCCCGCCGATGGCGCTGAATACGGCCTTGATGCTCTTGTCCCGAAAGGCGTCCATCATATCGGCCGCGCGAGCCTCCGGGTGTTCGTACAGATAGTCCCGGCCTTTCAGGGCATTCGGCATGACCGTCACACGCAGACCGTAGTCTCTCTCCAGGCGCTCCCGGGCAATGCGCAGCTTATGGATGGGCCCAGGGTTCCCCCAGCGTCCCGGCGGACAGGCTGACAATGGCGACCGTGTCGCCCGGCTGCAAATGCTTTGGCTTGATCATATCTCCATCTCCTCGTCGGTGACGGTCCCCTTACAGACGATGTTGGTTGGGCCGGTCAGATAAAGCCGGGTCCCCTCGTCCTCCCGGGCCACGGCGACGGTCAGCGTGCCGCCGGCCATATCGGCGGTGAGGGTATCTCCCGCCAGCTCCCCCCGCAGGGAAAGCGTCAGGGCCACCGCCGCCGTGCCGGTGCCGCAGGCATAGGTGAAGTCCTCCACCCCCCGCTCATAGGTGCGGATATAGACCCGGTCCGGGCCCGTGATCTCATAGAAATTCACGTTGGCCCCCTTGGGGAACGCCGGATGATACCGCAGGGCGCGCCCCAACGACCGCAGGGCGTTTTCCTCCGCGTCCCGCAGCCCGGCGTAGGGCACCGCCGCGTGGGGCAGCCCGGGGCGGCCCAGCTCCACATAGGCGCAGGGAAGCGTTTCGCCGTCGAGCTGCACGGGATAGTCCGGCTCCGCCAGCGTGGGGTCGTTCAGCAGGACCTGGTAACGCCGCTGGTCCACGCGCCGGCCCGTCACCGGCCCCGCCGGGGTCTCCACATGCTGTACCTCCCCCGCCAGGCCGTTTTCATAGCCGTACCGGCAGACGCATCGGGCGCCGTTGCCGCACATCTCCGCCGCGGAGCCGTCGGAATTGTAGAAAAGCATCCGATAATCGCCCCCCGCCTCCGCCGGCCGGACCACCATCAGCCCGTCCGCGCCGATGGACATATGCCGGCGGCACAGGGTCCTGGCAATCAAGCCCAGCCTGTCGTTCGGTATGCGCCTTTGCATATCGCCCAGGATGATGAAATCGTTCCCCGCGCCGTTCATTTTCCAAAAATCCATTACGCCCCGCCTCCGATATCCTGTTCTTGCAAAAAAGCCGGCAGCCGCCGTATATCCTCCAGCACCGCCGCGCCGGTGGCGGCCAGCCGGGCCCGGCTCTGGTGGCCGTTTGCGATCAGCACGCACCGGCAGCCAAGCTGGCGGGCCTGCTCCCAGTCGTGGACCGTGTCGCCTATGAACACCGCCTCCGCCGGGTCGATGCCGTTTTCCGCCAGATACCCCGCCGCCAGGCCCGCCTTGCCCTGGCCCAGATCGTCCGCCATGCCCAGCACCGCCCGGAACCTGCCTGTGAGGCCACGCTCCGCCACCTGCCGCTCCAGATCGTCCTGCCGGGAGGCGGAGACCAGCACTTGGACCGCGCCCAGAGCGTCCAGCGCGTCCAGGACCTCCGCCGCGCCCGCCATCAGCGCGCAGCCGGCGGAACGCCGCCGGTAGCCGCGCATGAACTCCTCCGCCGGGCCCTCAAAGGGTTCCTTGTCCAGATCGAGCCCCGCCAGCGCGTAATAATCCCGCACCGGGAAGGTGAAAATGTCCCGGTACCGCGCCACATCTCCCATGGGCGGCAGGCCCCGCCGGACCAGCATCCCGTCCATCACGGCCAGGCATACCTCCACGTCGTCCAGCAGCGTCCCGTTCCAGTCCCAGACCACATACACCATGGCGGCTCCTTCCATAGCCGCCGGGCACTCTCGCCGGCGGCTGTACTTTTACAAAACACGCCCCGACGGACGTACCGTTGGGGCGCGTATCGGTCTCTGTCTCGCTCAACCCTCCGGCGGGGCCTCCGGCTCGGGGACAGGATAGAGCGTGTCGATGGCGGCGCAGAAATCCGCGCCGGTGGCGTAAGCCCTGGTGAACAGGCCGGTGATCATGCCGGCGGCGGAATCCCAGCCGGGCATGGACCAGAGCTGGCCGAACTTCGTCATAGGCGTGTCGGCGTTTTTCAGCACTTCCATGGCCTCGGCCCGATCCTCGGGCGCCTCGTTGGCGGTGTCGGCGGGGATGAAGTCGTACTGGACGGAGGCCTTCTGGTCGTATTCCCCGGTCACCAGATAACGGATAAAGTCAAAGGCCTCCTGAGGATGGGCACTGTAGGAGCTGATCGCCAGGGACGTGGCCCCCACATAGGTGGCTCCGTCGTTGACGCCGCCCTCCACCTCGGGGTACGCGAACGCGCCCCAGCGCATCTTCGCGCCGGTGGCCGCCGTCACCTCCGAGATCACGCTGTCATAGTTCAGCACCATGGCCGCCAGGCCGTAGCCCACCTTGTTCTGGCTGCCGGGATATTCCTCCGGCGCGCCGAATACCAGATAGCCCGCCTGGACCAGATCGATCATATCCTGGGCCGCCTGGACAGCCTGGTCGTTGTCCGACCAGTGGCCGTTGTCCCGCAGCTCGGTGACGCCGTCCTCGCCCAGATACCGCACCAGATGGTGGTAGAACAAAAAGTGGGCGAAGTTGGCGTCCAGCGCAAGGGGCCCGTACCCAACCTCTTTCAGCTTGGCGCAGTCCTCCAGAAACTCGTCCCAAGTCTCCGGCACCGACGTGATGCCGGCGTCGTCAAAGGCGTCCATGTCATAGAAGAACGCGCCCAGCTGCGGCGCCTCGGTGACGCAGTTCAGCCGCCCGGCGGAGCTTTTCACCTGCTCGTTGAACACGCCGTAGCTGTGCTCGCCGTAGTCGATCTCCTCCGCCATCTGGTTCAGGCTCAGCGTATAGTTCTTATACCTGCCGGCGCAGATGTTCATATAGCTGTCCTCGAAGATATCCACAGCCTCGCCGGCGGCAAGGGAATCAGCGATATAGCCGCTCAGATCCCGGCCGCGAAACTCGATGTTCACGTGTACGCCGGACTCCATCTCATACAGCTCCGCCGCGGTCAGCAAAAACGAGGCGCGGGGCTCCTCGGCGTTCCACATGGACCAGAAATTGATGACGGTGGGCGCGGGCGCGGCTTCCTCCGTCCCCGCCTCGGGAGGGGCCTCCTCCGCCAAGGCGGTCCCGCCAATGGCCCCCAGAGACAGGAATATGGACAGGGTAAGGATCAGGCTCAGTATTCTCCTCATGGACACTTTCCTCCTAGGTCTTACATGGAACAAAGCTATTTTAACTCATGAAACCGCGCTTGTCGATAGTTTACGATGAAAAAATCTTTCTATTTTAGCGATCGGCGCGCATTCTGCACCGGACGAAATAGCACTGCCCCGCCGGTACGTCCATCTCCACGGCGTGCTCGTCCAGCCGCCGCCAGGACACGCTCTCGCCCATCACGTCCCGGTCCTCCAGCCCCTCCGCGCCGATGGCTCCCAGCGGCAGACGGACACGGGCATCCTGCCCGCCGGCGGACAGCACGGCCAGGAAGGCCTCATCCTGGGTGGACCGGGCGATGGCGGCCACGGGGCCGGAGGCATAGAGGAACTTCATCCCGCCTTCGGACAGCGACGGATGTTCCCCTTTCAGGTGCGCCATCGTGTGGTAGACCCGGTATGCCTCGCAGCCGGTGATGTCTTTGTCCCAGGGCATGGGATAGCGGCAGCCCTCGTTGGTGCCCAGGGTGCCGTCGATGGCGGCCTCGTCGCCGTAGTAGACGGACGCCGCGCCGGTGAGGATGAACTGGAAATACACCGCACCCCGCCAGGCCATGGGCGTGATGGCCGGGTCGTTGTGGAGGCGGCTGGCGTCGTGGCTGTCAAAGAGGTTGAACTGGTTCTCCCACATGACGTAGGGCAGCTTTGCCAGGTGCTGCATGACCCGGCTGTACAGCTCCTCCGCCGTCATTTTGCGCGTCGCGCTCCGCAGGATGGGGTTTCGGCTCATGAACAGGTCCGACTGGCCGAAAAACTGCCGGATAGGCCGGCCGCAGCCGAAGTAGTTCATGGGCGAATCCCACTCGCTTCCCTGCAGATACCCCGCGCAGTCGCCCCAGTCCTCCGCCAGAATGTAGGCCTGGGGATTTTCCGCCCGGATGCTCCGGCGTATCTCCGGCCAAACTTCATGGCTGAGCTGGACGGCGTCGTTGCGGGCGAAGGTGTCCGCCACGTCAAACCGCCAGCCGTCGATGCTGTAGGGGGGCTTCAGCCACTTTTTCAGCACGGACCCCTCCCCCCGGTATATCTCGTCCCGCAGGGCCTGGGAGGTATAATTCAAGGTGGGCAGATTGGCGTTTCCCGCCCAGCCGTGGTAGTCGTTCCCCTCCCCGAAGAAGTAATAGCCCCGCTCCGGCGCGTTCATGTCGTGATAGGCCCCCACGGACGTATCGAAGAACATCCCGTCCCGGTTGAACCAGCGGTGATTGGCCCCGGTGTGGTTGATGGAGATGTCCAGCACCAGCTTCATGCCGTTTTCATGCAGCGCGGCGGAGAGCTCCGCCAACGCCTGGTCGCCTCCGAAATGGGGGTCCACATGGAAGTAGTCCGCGCAGTCGTACTTATGTACGGACGGGGCCAGAAAAATGGGGTTTATGTACAGCGCCGTGACGCCCAGCTCCTTGAGGTAGGGTATCTTCTGGCGGATGCCCTGCAGGTCACCGCCGAAGAAATCCAGGCAGTAGCCCTGCTGATAGGCGAGAGGCGTGTCGCTCCAGCTTTCCATATGGATGGCCGGATGTCCCTCCTGGGCATACTCCCCCGGGCGCACGTCGTTGGACCGGTCCCCGTTGCAGAACCGCTCCGGGAATATCTGATAGAACACTGCCCGTTTCACCCATGCCGGCTGCACATAGTCCGCCAGCAGCACGAAGTCGCAGGTGTGATCCTGCAGATAGGTGGTAACGCCCCGCTGGGTGTAATAGTAGATCGCGCCGTCGCTGACCAGATAGAACTGGTACTGCATCCTGTTCTCCGTCACGGGCATATCCGCCGCGAAGTACCGCAGGCCGCGCTTTTCGCCCGCCGGCGTCATCTCCACCACCTGCTCCAGCCCGTTTCGGAGCCAGCGCAGGAATATGTGCCGCACCGGCGCGTCAGCATACACGCGGATCCGCACCGTGACCGTCTCACCCGGCCTGGGGGACGGGTCGCTCACGAACATCGACGTGCCGTCGCTGTATACGCTCTCCAGCCACTGTTCCATCGTTGCAAAGCCTCCCTGCCGCGGCAGGTCCCGGCCCGCCGCGCATGATGAAGAATAGCATCCCGGCGGGCCGCTGTCAACCGCGAATGCGCCGCTGGCGCGCCGTTCACGCGGCGGCGGAGGGGCCGATATTTGAAAATTCCCTTGTCTTTTTTTGAATTCGTGATAAAATCTATGACGTTTGAAAGCTGTCGAAATTTGTCCGTGACCGACGTACATACAGGAGAGATATACAAGCATGCAAAAGGAGAAGGCTGCCATCACACGGTATTTCAAGCGGCTTAGCGACCTTATCAAAAATAACCCCCGCATCGTCCTTTGCGCTTCGCTCACCTTTATCATCATCTTTATCCAGTGGTTGCAGCTGGACCTGAGCCCCGGCACGTCCATCTTCAAGCTGCTGACAAGGAACATCATCTATCAGATCATCGACCTTGCGCTGATATTCCTGGTGGATATGCTGTTTCTGCTGCTCACCAGGCGGCTTTATCTCGCCTGCGCCCTTGGCAGCGTCTTTATCTGCCTGTGGAGCCTGGTAAACTACTATGTGCGCGTCTACGCCAACGAGGTAGTGACCGTGATGCTTCTGCAAAGCACCAACACGGCCCTGAACGTACTGAGCGGCTATGGCCTGCACATGACGTGGGAGGTGGCCCTCATCCTGGCCGCCACGGCGGTAAACCTTGCCCTGTCGCTGGCGCTGAAGCGTTACGGCGTCCCTCCCGTTCCCTGGAAAAAGCTGTGGGCCGTTGCGCTGGGCATGGCGGCGACCCTCGGCGTCTGCTGCGTGACGCTGGATCTGATGGAATATGTCGATAAGGTGAACGACTGGAAGCCCAGCCTGGACATGAACAAATTCGGCTACCCCATCTACTTCACCCGGCAGGTATTCAAGACCCTGGACCCGGTCGCCCGGCCGGAGGGCTATGACGAGGACCTGGTGAAGCAGCTGGCGGAGAGCCCCGCCGACGACGACGATACCGCCGACGCCGGCGGTGAGGCGCCGCCGGACATCATTTTGATCCTGAACGAGAGCTATTATTTCCTGGAGGAATATACGGACCTGACAACCAGCGAGCCCTATCACGAAAATTACTCTTCCCTGGAAAACGCCATAAAGGGCCACGCGGTGGTCCCCTGGGTCGGCAGCAGCACCAACCGCACGGAATTTGAGTTGCTGACAAGCAATTCCACCTATCTCGCCAACTGCCAGGCCCCCTTCTCCACCCTGGATATGTCCAGCGCAAACAGCGTCGTGCAGTATCTTGACGATCTGGGCTACACCACCGTCGCCATGCACGACGCCGAAGGCTCCAACTACAGCCGCCAGCGGGTCTATCCCATGCTGGGATTCGACCAGATCCACTTCATCGACGACTTCACACCCACCGTTTACGGCAAGCGCAGAGCCACCGACGAGGCCAATTATCAGGATATGTTCCGCTGGTACGAGCAGGCCGGCGATGGACCCCGGTTCATGTACCTGCTGACCTATCAGAACCACGGCGGCTGGAAGCAGAACGACAGCAGCCTGTTCACGGTCACGTCCGATATGTACTTCGGCAAGCGGGAACACGACATGGACGAGTATCTGACGTCCCTGAAGATGTCCGACGACGCGCTGGAGACCCTGATCGACTATTTCAGCGGCGTTGACAGGCCGGTCCTGGTGTGTATGCTGGGGGACCACACGCCCAACATCATCCTGGACGTGCCCGCCCGGGAGGGGCTCAAGGGAAACGACAAGGAAATCGTCCGGCACTCCACCCCCCTGTTCATCTGGGCCAACGACGCATACGGCCCGCTGGAGGCGCGGGACGACGCGCTGATCTCCGTGCCGGACCTGATGCCCACGCTGCTGGATATGGCGGGGCTGCCGCTGTCCACCTACTATCAAACGCTGCTGGACCTGTCCCGGCAGGTGCCGGTCCGGCTGAGCAACGGCCTGTACCGCACGGCCGGCGGCGAGTACGGCACCTTTGACCGGGACGACAGCCGCTACGAGCTTCTGGCCCCCTACTATTTCATGGAATACAACAATCTGCAAGAGCCGCCGGACCGCTATCAGTCCCTGTTCGAGCCCCCGGCGGAATGAGAACAGGACCCGGATCGAACGATCCGGGTCCTGTTTTTGGCGGAGAAGGCGGGATTTGAACCCGCGCTGCGCTCATCACGCACTACTCCCTTAGCAGGGGAGCCCCTTCG
>CANQNS010000008.1 GCA_947625285.1 uncultured Oscillospiraceae bacterium | reverse complement strand
CGGGCTTACCTTGACCCCGTAGCCCACCAGCAGACACAAGATCACGATCGCGGGCACGGTGGTGATGCCCAGGATAGCTACCTCACCATCATCCCCTACCGCCACGTCCACGTCCGGCGCGGTATCGCCGGGCGCATCCGGCATGGCGGTCAGCATCGGCACCTCCGGGGCCTCGGTGGCGGGCGGGGCCGTCACCGTGGGGAGTTCGTCCGTGGCCGTCGCGGGCGGGGTGTCCGTGGCTCCGGCGTCCTCCGGGGCGGCGTAGACAGCGGCGGCCATGCTCGTCAGCAGCACGCCGAGCAGCAGCATGGCCATGATCGTTGCGAAGATCTTCTTCATTTGAGATTCCTCCTTGGTAAAAAGATAAAAATATTGGTCACGGCGCGTCCGCGCCGTTGTCCCCGTGATCGTTGGCCCGCGCCGTGAGCGCGTCTATGGCCTTAGTGATCGCCGCCGGCAGGGGCAGGCCCATCAAGCCGGCGTTCTCCACGATGGAGATAAGCTCATTGGCGACAAAGCCGATGATGACCGCGTCCCGGATGTAGTTGATGCCCAGCAGCAGATCCAGCCGGCAGGCGATCAGCACGATAAGCAGGGTCATGCCCTTTCGGCACAGGCCCTTGAAGCCCGCCCGGGATTCCAGCGCGCCGCCCTCTGATTTGGGCGAGGCGTGGAACACCCCCGCCACCACCAGGCCGGATATGTAGTCCACGGCCATGCAGATCACCAGCGTCACGATGGCGGCGTCCCAGCCGCCCAGCAGCGAGGCGATGACGCCCCCTATCGTGCCTGCAGCGGTGCAGATCGCGGTCTTATCGCTCATATGTCTATCCTCCTTATGTTGTGCTGGCCTCCGGCCAGCCGTTGCCGTAGCCGACCATGGGGATCGTCAGGTTGAGCCACATGGCGATAGCCGGGACCGCGGCCTCTGTCCAGTTGGTGTCGATGGCAACGTCACCGTTCGGCCGCAGGTGGATGGCTGATTGGATCCAATTATTGAACGTGGATGAAAAGACCAACGCCCCGACAGGCACGATAACCTCCGTTTCGCCCACGACCTCCCGCGGCAGCGTGGCGATCACATACGGGGTTCCGCCCAGCTCGGGCAAGAGCGTAAAGTTGCTCCGTATGTTGGTTTTGCTCAGGTGCAGCAGCCCCAGGTCTTTGTTATATGTGTACAGCAACCTATCCGGGCCGCCGTTTTCGACTGGCACGTTATCCAGCATCTCCACGCTCCCGGTGACCCACCCGCTGGAGCGCGGCCTGTATAGGGGGTTCGCCCCTCGGTCTGTATTGCTCACAATTTACCTCCTCCATCGAGCCAATCAGTTACATACCCCGCGGCGTGGTAATAGATCGTCATAACCACGCCCGCCGTCTGTTTTTGGCCCGCGCCGCAGTAGAGCTGACTCGGCGGCGCAGAAACGCTCCCCTTGCTGGCGGTGCCAAGCCACAGATCGCTCTCATCTCCCGACACAGTGACAGCCGGTGGTGCGTCAAAGGTAACCGGATAGGCGGGCGGCTGCTGTGCAGGCATATAATATATGTTGCCCCCCTGCCGCATTGCCGTGCCGGTCAGTGTGCACGTCCCCCACAGCTCGCACCAACCAGACCTCCAAATGCGGTAATACCGTCGGTGTAAACGTAGCTGCCCCTGCCCCTGTAAACATCAATGTCAGCTCGCAGATCTTTTATGAGAACATCCGCATCTATCCAGCTCATTACTTCTTCTCCTCCGGCGGCGCGGCGGGGACAGTGCGGCCCACAAATTCATCCAGCGACACTCCGAAAAGGTCCGCGACCTCCACGGCCTTTCTGATGGTACTGAGGGCGTCACATACGGCGAACGAATCATAGATAACATTACGCTCCTCCCATTCCGCCCAGGCGATGCCATTTATCGTAGGGAGCCGTGGATCGTCAAGGGATATGCCTGCCCCCGCTCTGATCCCGGCAACGCGCTCCCAATCCTTTGTGGCAGCATCGCGTTTTTGTGCGCGCAACTGCTCTTTTCTGGCCTTCTCGTCCTTTTTGGCCTGCTTTGCCAGGTCCACGTCATGCTGGGCCATGAGGCACACGGTACTACAGTCCATGGCATGGGAGCAGTCCTGGCAGCACGGGGCCGGGCCGCTGAAGTTCGTGCATTTCTGATAGGCTGACTTATTCTTTCCGACATCGTACATTTTGACGCCCCAGGTACATGCCCCACCATAAGGACAGTCCCGGCGGGCGGTGCAGGCGGTCAGATACTTGGCCCGTTCCGCCACCTCGTAGGCGGCCAGCGTCTTGGCGTCCTTTTCGGACTCCACGACAAACCGCTGGGTGTTGGCGTCAAGCTGGGCTATGGCATAGGCCACGGACTCGGCCATTTCGCCCGCGTCAAATACGGCCAGGTATTCCGGGACGAGGGAGCCGCGTATTTTCTGCAAACGGGCCAGTTTGGAGGCACTTACGTCAAGGGCCTGGGCCAGCACGTCACGGAGCCGGCCGGGGATCTCGACGCCGTTTTCTTTCAGTTGGATCAACAATTCTTTGTATCTCTCCGCTTCTTTTGACAGTTCGGCAGGATTCGCCTTGCGGTTTTGCCGGTTCGCTTCCAGCAGGGCCAACTCCTCCAGGATCGCATTGACGGCATCCGTCTTGGCGGCGTCAGGCGTGCGGATAATGGCCGGTACAGTGTCAAGGCCCAGCACCTCGGACATGGCCCGGAAACGTCGCTCGCCGTCCACGATGGTATAGCTGTCCCCGCTGGGGTTCGGCCGTAAGATAATGGGGTGTAGGAGGCCGGTCAGCTCGATGGACGCGGCCAGATCGTCCAGGCCGCGCATGCCATAAAAATTGTGCTCGTTGGGCGTGATCTTAGCGGCGGGGATCTGCTCGACGCTTTCAGCTGGCGCGGCGGGCGTCGCCTGGTCCATGGCTTTGTTTACGATTTCGCGCAAGTTGAAGTCTTTTCTGCTCATTTTTCGCCCCTCCCCAAATATTCGGCCACAAAGGCCCTGTAATCGCGCCCGGCGGCAGATGTCGGGCTATATAGGTCAAGCGATTCGCCGGCATAGGTGGACTCGTCCACCATATCGGACCGACGGATATGGGTCTGGAAGACATGGTCCCCGTAGCGGTCCAGAAATGCCTTGCAGCCCTCCCGGACGACCTCCACGTTATGCCACATGGTTATAAGACAGCCATAGCCCAGGGACGGCCTTATATCGGTCAAGGCATCAATTTGGGCTTTCAGTTGGGCCACGCCGGCCACGGAAAAGCCGTCTATCTTGATGGGGATAATTACCTCGTCGCTGCAGTAGATGGCGGCCACAGACGCCGCCGAAAAGCAAGGCGGGCAGTCTATAATGACATAGTCAACGCCGCTGGCCCGGTACACGTCCAGGGCGTCGCCCAAGCGGACGAAAGTCCGGGCGGAGCCGCCGGTCTTTCTGACTGCCGCCAGGTCCTCCATAATCAGGTTGATGTCCCCAGGGACGACGTAAATCCGCTCTCCCCCCAGCTGGTAGGTGCAGGCCGCGGGGTCGATGTCCTCAGCGATAACGGAAAAGACGGTCCCGCCGTGGTGCTGCATCCCGAAAAAGGCTGTCAGGTTCGCCTGGGGGTCCATATCCATAAGTACAACCTTTTGCCCGTAGGACCGGGCCAGGATCGCCCCCATGTTGATCGCGGTCGTTGTCTTACCGACGCCGCCCTTTAGGTTCATGATCGATATAACTTTCACGGTACAATATCCTCCTTATCTCTTGTTGGACTGTAACAGGCGCAGCCAGGGCCTGGGGGGCAAGGGCGTTTCTTGCCGGTATCATTGATATAATCACAATACCATTGTTGTCTCTTTGCCACCCAGTAAAAGGGCTTATAATGGCTACAGCCTTGGCACGAATCGGTTATTTTGCTCAGGCTGTCGTGGTGTGATCCTTTCGCCATAGGCGGGGCAAAGATGGCCTCCTCGATGGGCCAGCCGTGACCGATCCGCCGGCGGATGGTCCTTTGCGGGACATGGCTGATCTGCTCCCATTCTGCGACGGTATAGGTATGGCCGCGACAGGTCAACAGCAGCTTGCTCCCAGTCATGACGGCTCCCCTTTCCGGGCCGGAAAATAGTAGGACTCCCGCACTTTACGGCCGCCGATATCAAATTCGACAACATAAAAGAGTCGGCGTGGATGGATGTACACCACGGTCCCGGTCTTTGTCACGGGCCGGCAATCCCCCAGCGACATTCGCTCTGTCCTTTTGTCGCCTATCTGCATGGTTGGCCTCCTCAAAATGGGATTTGATATTGCGGGTCGTGCTCGTCCAGCTCGGTAAAAGCAGGCGATCCGTCCAAACTGGAGCCGTCACTCTTGACGGGGGTAAATAGCTGCTTTTTGCCGTCAAACCGAAACCGTCCCCGGAGGCCCGCGTGGCCGTCCTTGTTCTTTTCGATCTTTATGTAACGGTCGCCGGCCCGCTTTTCGGGGTCGACCAGGTACATCAATAGGACTGTGTCGGCATCCTGTTCAAATTGCCCGGTCTCTTTGAGGTCTGCCATGGTCGCCGCTGGCGGTGCGCTTTTTCCGTCTACACGGGCCGGTCGGGTATCTGGGCGGCGGAGCTGGGCCAATGCGATAACTGTGATCCCGGTCAGCTGGGTCATGGCCCGGAGCTGGATCGAAACGTCTTGCATTTGCTCCTGGCGGTCACCGCGCATGGTTGGCTTTATTAGCTGGACATAGTCAATTATTACGACGTCATACTGACGAGCCAGCGCAAGGGATTTTATCTCCTGCACAGTCATGGAGGACGCCTCCACAAAATCAAAATACCGGCCGCACAGAGTTGAGATCTCTTTACCGCCCGCAATAGCGGTCATATCGTTAAGGTCTAAGTTCCTCCGCTTGATGTCCGGCAAGGTGATGGGCAGGTTATTGGCGGCGATCCGGTCCCCGGCTGTCTCGTGGCCCGTTTCGAGCGAGATAAAGCCCACCCGTTTGTCAGTGGCGATATTAAGACCGGCCTGCAGGCCAAGGGCGGTCTTGCCGGTCGATGGTCTGGCCCCCAGGATAACGTAGTGACCGGCAGCTGTGTGCAGGTTGGCGTCCAGCATGCCGAGGCCCCATTTGAGATAGGGCGGAGCCGGCTGGCTCACGCGATGGAAGAAGTCGGCCATAATCTCGGTCACGCTGTATACCTTGACGCCAGGGCGGCCGGATATGATCCCGGCCGCCTGGACCATTAGATCGGTCGCTTCCTCCAGCGTTTCAGCGGAGGCTACCGCCAGGGCGGCTGTCTGGAGCCGCTGCAGCGTCGCCTGCTGGTGTAGGATCTCGCAATAGTGTAAGACCCGGGTCGCAGTTGGGGTCAGGTCCATGCAGGCCAGAGCAAGATCCCGGAGACCGGATCCGGCGCGGTCTATGATGGTGACAACGTCCACAGGGGTACCCTCGTTATACAGATCCCGCGCCGCCTCAAATAAGCGGCGATAAGAGGCACCCATAAAATCGTCGGCGGTGATGGTCGTGACAACGTCGCCCACGCAACGCTCCTCTATAAGCATAGAGCCGATTATGGCCTGTTCCGCCGTTTCCAGCGCGGACGCCGCTTGAGCCTTTGCCGAGTCTTTCATGTCGTGCCTCCTATCCCGCTGGGCGGGTTATTCTGCGGTGATGCTGGACGCAATGGCGGCGTCGGTCGCCTGCTGGGCGTTCAGGGCCGCCCTTGCCTCCTCCGTCATGGCCGTGTCGGCCTCGGCACTGCTGGGGACGAGGTCAGACTGGCGGGAGTCGGCCGGGTCGGCCGCGCTGAGTTCGCGCTCCATCCTGTCGAGCAGTTCCCAGGCGGTGTCCGGCTTGGCGACTTCCAGCGCGGCACGGGCGGCCCTTTCCAGCTTGTCAGCCTGGGCGGGGATCCTGTGCAGAGCACCGTGCAGCTGGGCCATGATGGTGTCAACGTGCCCAGCCGGGGGCGGCTGGGACTTATCGTAGGCGGGTGCGTCGCCGGGGAAAAGCTGCTCCTGTTCAGTGGGCTGCTCGGTGACGAGAGTGGGGCCAGGCTGCTGGCTGTTTGCTTTGCCGACAGCCCCCATAATGTCCACGATCTCCCGGATAAGAGCGTCGTAGGGGACACGGCCGTCCTTGCGGACATGGTCATACAGTGCCTTGCGAGCCTCCTCTGACAGCAAGAGCCGGATCACCTTGGGCAGTGCCAACATATTGTTGTTTTCCTGGACTTCATAGCAGGCATCCAGGAGCTCCATGTCGTTTGCGCAGCCGGGATCTACGTTGATTTCAAGGCCGGTCGCGGTCTTGATGTGTACCAGGTTGTCGTTCATATGTTTTGCCTCCATATGTTGATAATTTGGGTCAGTCCTTTTGCCCGCCGGTGATGGCGTCAGCCAGCCTGGGTCCGTGGCCCCGCTGGGGGCTACGGACCAGCAGCCAGTCAATAACCCGCCACATTTGGGCCTTGCTTACTTCGTGGACTTTCTGTTTGCGGCTGGCATTCACCATTGCCCGGATCGCGGCGTACTTGTCGGCGTCCGACACGCCGGCGGCGTTGATCCTACGGAAAATCACAAGGGGGTCAAGGCCGGGGTTGGGCCGGGCCGGGACCTGCTTGCGGTTCGCCTCGGCGGCGTCCAGGGCGGCCTGCAAACTCTTGATGATTTTCGCCTCCAGTTCCGGGTTATCATAGTTCACGTTTTACACCTCCTTCCCTGCCGTTATCCCTCCCAGGTTTCCACGTCGGCGGCCTCCTGGATGGCGGCACCGCCGGCGGCAGCCTGGCGGAGTTGATCGCTGTCACGGGGAGCATATACGGAGTCCCAGCCATGCTCTATAGCCGTGTCCAATATGGACACCATTATGGTCCGGCTGCCGCCGCTTATCTTTGACAGCTTGCTGCAAAGCATGGTCGCCTGGCGGGCGGTGCGGTATGGGTTACGCTTTGAGGCGCGGACTTCGGCAAGTGCCATGATCCGCTGGTACAATTCGGCATCGTCCCCGGCAAATGTGCGAAAAACGGTATCCACGACCTTCGGTACCTCGCGCGCGTGCGCGCGCGTATCCGTATTTTTATTATTCTTTTTATATTGTGTGGCAGGGGGGGTCTCGCCATTTTTGGCGAGAGGGGTCTCGCCATTTTTGTCTATACCCTGGGGGGTCTCGCCATTTTTGTCTATACCCCCCCTAGGGGCAAATTGCCCGACAAAAATATGTCGCTCGGTGCCCTTTGTGTTTGTGCCGATTTCGACCTGTATGTAACCGGCGGCAGCGAGGTCGTGGATTGCCCTTGATACTGTCCGCACGGAGCAGGCACACACATCTGCTAGGGTTTGATCCCTGGCCCAGCAGTACCCCGTGGTACCCACCAACCTGGATATCTCGGCATATACCATTTTTGCCTTGTCGGTCAGCGTAGGATCGTATAGCACATTTGCGGGGATAAGGGCGAAAGCGGAGCCAGTTGCTGTCCTATAGTCTGCCATGGCATCCTCCCCTCTCAGCGTTTCCCGGAGCGTCAATCCTTTGGCCGGTGATGGTAGGTCCCATCCTTGCAGGCCTTTCTTCGTAGTCGGGGCAGGTGTCCACGGTGTCCGGCCGGCCCCAGCAGAAACCGGGGCATTTCGGTGCGTTGGCGCAATATGGGCACAAACATAGCGTTGTCATGATACCCTCCTACGTCAGATAACTCGCCAGACGGACCAGGGGGACAACCCACTTGCCCCGGATTTTCTGCTTCGGAAATTGTGCGTCCCGCTGCAGGGTCTTTGGATGGCAGCCGACCACCCCGGCGGCCTCCGCCAGCGTAATGGCCTCACGGTCGGGGAAACGGGCGGACAGGCGGTCCAGTTCGTCCCGGAAATGCTCTTTTTCCCTCATTTTCGACCCCCCTTGTCACAATAGCGCAGTTGTTCTACGGCCTTTCGGACCCCCTCCAGCTTGGAGAGGACAAATGTATAATGGGGCTCCTCCGTCATGTCGATCATACCGTCAGAGGACATGGCCAGCAGCTTGCTGGCCACCTGGTTGCGCTCCAGATCCGCCAGAGCATTGAGCAATCTCACCACGGCCTGGGTCAGCTCCATCTCTTCGACCGACGGCATGAGATCATCGGCAATGCGGTATTTTGTTTTATAGTGCTCATGGACCAGGAGGGGGCTTTTGACCCGCTCGGCAAGATCCACAAGGATGGCGTCGGGGGTGGGGACCTCCCCGGATTCGTAGCGGCGCAAGGTCCGCACGTCCACGCCCAGGACCTCCGCCATGGCCTCTTGGGTCAAGCCGGTCATTTCTCGCCCTTTTTTTATTGGCAGCTGGGCCTTCTCTGCCCTGTCCTTCTGGCCTTTGTTGGTATATTCTTCTGTCATGGGCCTCCCCTCCCCTCCCTTGTGATGGCGTCCACGACAACCTCCAAGGTGCAGCCGTAAAGGCCGGCAATGGCTTTCAGCTTGTCCAGCGTCGGCCGGGCCGTCCCGATCTCCCAGGCACTTATGCTGCATTGGCTCACGTCCAGGGCGGCAGCAGCGTCCCGCTGGGTCAGATTGGCGGCGCGGCGCAAGTCTTTAAGGGTCTCCATGGTTCACCCCCCTCCCGTTACATGCGGGCCAGGATCGCGCCCAGGCCGACAAGCAGCAGGGCCAGGGCGGCCATAATAACGGCGTTTTGCAAAGTCATTTTTCGTTATCCTCCACCATCTCGACGGTGTAGCGATTCCCGGAAAAGGTAACATGTTGGCCTGCGGCGTCGGCGCACACATAGGACGGTCCACGATAGCCGCCGGGCCGGCCGTCCACGGTCATACTTCTGGTCAGCTTCGACACGCCCGAAACATGCAGCCGGCGGGACTTGGCCTTGTCGTAAAACGTGACGGTCACGGCGCGCCTCCTTTCCGCTCTCTATAAGCGAAAGCAGCGCATATTAAACCACGTCGCCCGCGGATAATCAGCGGACCGCCAGGGCGTCCACATTCGCCTGGGGCCGTCACCGTGCGAGTGCGGCCAGACGGCAAGTTTTCCGTTTTAAGCCAATAGCAGTTATCACACGTCCGCAGGTATTTGCTCAGATTTATCACGTCACCCATCCGGCAGACCCTCTTGGGACCGGGACGAGATCAGGGGCGGCCGGCCCCGCCGGGCGGGCTTTTCGGTAGCCTCCCGGAGCAGGGCCATGGCCTTTTTACAAAGTCCGTCGGCAAGTCGGCTGTTTTCGGTCTCTTTCCCGCCGGCGGCCGCCAGGTATTCGTGGTAACGGGCATTTGCCAGGGTAATGATGAGGCGCAGTTCTTCGACGGTGAAATCCTTCATTGTAATACCCTCCTGGCCTTTGACCTATAATCTAAATCAGCTTATTTGACTATATGTATAAGCTTAATTCGCTTGCAAAAAATACTATACTAGCTAATTACGCTATTGTCAACGGCAATATTTAAAAAACTAGCCGATTTAGCTAGTATGCCCAAAAATATTAGCGTTGGTTGTATAATATACCCATTAAATAATAGATTTGGATGGTTTCACCATGAATAGGCTTAAAGCGATCAGAGAGACCACAGGCTTGCGGCAAGAGGATGTCGCTGCTGTTATTGGAGTCCATAGCACAACAATATCAAAGTATGAATTAGGAACAAGCCAATTGACTGATGATCTTATTACAAAGTTTTGCCGCCTCTATCATGTCACGGCTGATTATCTGCTGGGACTGTCTGATATGGATCGGTGGCCTGTGTCCGATTCGGACACGGACATTTTGACGGCTTACCATGCCGCACCGTCAGAGATCAAGGCCATTGTGGACACAGCCTTGGAGCCGTATAAAAAAGTGCAGTCTGCCGGCAGTGCGGCGTCCTGAGGGGGTACACATGCGGCAGGTTAAAAAACGGCGGGGAATATTGGGGGCCTTGCTGGGTACTGGACAAACCCATAAGACGCCAGAGCCTTGTTGTATCGAATACGTTCGTGATCCCAAGCGTCCGCCCGCTCGGTTCGTCTCTTTTGACTTTGAGACCACGGACCGCAATTCTACGGTCGCGGAGATCCTTGAGATCGGCGCGGTCAAGTACAACGGCGGTGTCGCAGTTGACAGCTTCGACACGCTTGTCAGGCCTGACGGGCCCATCTCTTTGGCTGCCAGCCGGGTGAACGGGATAACTGCCGATATGGTAGATGAATCACCTCCAATCCAGCGCGTCATGCCGTCCTTTTTGAGATTTATAGCTGGCTTCCCCCTCGTTACATACAACGGTTTCGCCTATGACTATAAGATCCTACAAAGGGTCTGCGCCTCGCTGGGGCTGACAGTCCAGGCTGTTGGCTATGATGCATATCAGCAGGCACGAGCCATTTTGACCCGGCCACAGTCGCACAAGCTGGAATACCTACGGATGTACTATGGACTGGATGGGCAGGATCACAGGGCATTGGATGACGCCATGGCGACGGCAGAGGTATGGATGATGTGCTTTCCAGTGGCATACCCCAAAAGTGCCCGGCGCGCCCGCTGGGCAGATTCTAAGCCCGCGCCGCCGGTGCGTCCAAAAGATGCAGATCAGATATTCCGGGGGCCGGCCCTCCCATACAGGCCGGATTTGTACCCCAAAACGATTGTATCAGGGGAAAGCAGCCCATTTTACGGCAAGGTGTGCGTCGTGACGGGGGAATTGCACATAACCAGGCCGGAAGCCGAGGCATTTATCCGCCGGGCGGGTGGCGTAGTAAAGACGTCCGTCTCTTGTAACACTGACTATTTGATCGTGGGGAAACAGGACATTACCCTTGTTGGTGAGGATGGTTTAAGCGGAAAAGAAGAACGGGCCCTCGCGATAAACGAAAGTGGCAAGGGGCATATCAGGCGAATATCTGAGCGGCAGTTTTGTGCTATGCTCGCAGCTGGGGATCACTTTTGACCAAATTGGTCAAAAAACAGATATTTTACACACTTTGGTATATGATGGGGTCATGGAGACAGGGGGGACACAATGAATAGGCTCCGAATGCTCCGCGAAGATCATGACTGGACACTGGCCTATGTCGGTGCCATGATAGGTGCAACCGCAACGACAGTCAGCAGATATGAAACCGGGAAAAGGGCCCTCACAGCCGAAAGCATCAAGATATTTTGCGCTCTCTATGGGGTATCTGCGGACTACTTGCTGGGGTTTACATCTTGGCAGGTAGAGACTGCCGCCCGGTTGGACGTAGCCATATTATCGGCCTATCATGCCGCGCCAGCCGAGGTTAAGAGGATTGTACACGTTGCTCTTGCGCCTTATCAGCAAGAGGCAGAAATAGAGATAGGGACCGCAGCGTAGTAAGGATCAAGGATTACAAAAAATAGGGGCATAGATGACAAAATGCCCCGGCTTTGCCGGGGCTGCTATTTTTCTACTCTTTTTTAGGGGGTGACAGCGTGGCAAAGGCAAGAAAACGGTCTGACGGCCGTTACGTGGAGACTGCCACCGTCGCGCTGCCCGGTGGCCGAAAAAAGCGGAAATACTTTTACGGGTCAACCGCGGCGGAGGCCCGCCGGAAGATGGTAGAATACACCGGGGAGATCACGAGGGGCCGCCTGTTTTCGGCGGTGTCCGATGAGTGGTGGGAAAGGCATCAAAGGGCTGTAAAGTACAATACAGCGGAGAGCTACCGGGCCCCGCTCAAGGATGTCAAGGCTTATTTTGACGATTGGGCCATTGACGCCATTGAGCCGGCAGACATCCAGAAATTTGTATATGACTATGGCCTGCAGGGGGCAGGTCTCAAGCCCCGGGCCCGTCATACAGTGGAGCTCCGGGTCAATGTGCTGTCCTTGATCTTCAAGTTTGCGCTCACAAATAGGGACGTTACCGTTTCCCCCGTCCAGGGCATAGAGATCCCGGCAGCCTGCCCCACGGCTGTCCGCCTGCCCCCGGAGAGGGCCACGATGGACACCATAGAAAAAGACGCCGGGGGCAGCTTCGCCCTTTACCCCGCGTTGCTCTTGCTCACGGGGATGCGGCGGTGTGAGGCCCTGGGGTTGACCTGGGAGGACGTTGACTGGGACGCCCGCAAAATCTACATGAGGCGGATGGTCGAATTTCACGGCAACGCCCCAGTGGTCCGAGAGTACTCGGCAAAATCAAAGGCCGGAATCCGATCCGTCCCGCTCATGGCCAAGTTGCTCAAGATCATGGCCCCGCTCAAGGGGGCGGGTCTGATATTCCCCGGAAAAAATGGGATTATGACAAAGGGAGAATATTGTGCCGCCTGGAAACGCCTAGGGCTGGACGTGACGGCCCACCAGCTCCGCCATGCCTACGCTGGGTTGCTGCATGACGCCGGCCTGGATGATCTATCATCCAAGGTGATCCTGGGCGTCAGCAGCACCAAAGTGGTCCAGGACATCTATACACACATAGACAAGGCCCGGGCCGTGGATGACGCCAGGTGCAAGCTGGACGCGGCCGCGAACACGCAAAAGCAGCAGGCCCGGGTCAGAGTTCGGGTCTGCGGTGAAGGTACCAGGGACACCGCTGAGGGCATGAAACGCCGCCGGAAGCGGGTAAGGGACCGCTCGGCGGGCCGTTATCATCAAAAACGGCAAAAAGTGTGAATATACGTCATGTAGTCAAAATGTAGTCAAAAGAGGCTGTAACCCTTGCGGCGGGCGGGTTTTTATACGATTGGAAATCGTGTATACCCCAAAAGGGTATCGGGGGTTCAAATCCCCCCTTCTCCGCCACAGGAAAGCCTTGCGGCCCTAGGGCCGCAAGGCTTTTACCTTTCTCCGGGTCCCACGCCGGCGGGCCCTTTTCGTCAGGGGAAAAAGGACCAAAAAGGACTAAAAAGGACTGTTTTGGACCCGTTGCTGTAGTCAAAATGTAGTCAAAGATCCCGCCCCTTTTTGGGGCGGGACGTTCTTCTTTCCCTGTCCGTTCCTCCGGAGCCGCACCGTTCAGAACGCGGGCCGGCCGCCGGCCGGATAAAAGAGGGTATCCAGTATTTCCGACCGCCCGATGGTCCCGAACAGGTCCGCCAGGGGGAAGCGGTCCAGCGCCGCCCCCACGGCCTCCCGCTCCCAGGGACAGCCGGCCAGCGCCTCCCGCAGAGGGTCCAGAGAGGTTCGGGCCATAAAGTCGCCGTAAAAGTGAATGTCCCGGATGCGGCCCTCCGCCACATCCGCCCGGAACTCCAAACCGCCGCCGGAAAACCGGGCCCGGCCTGAGACAGTATACCGAGGGGAGCGGCCGAAGTTCCAGTCCCAGCAGGCGTATTTTTCCTCCCGCAAGTCCCGGACCTGCGCCAGCTCCTCCGCCGTGAGGGCAGCGGGCACAAGGCCGTCCCGGGCGAGGGCGGTCTTGATATGCTCCCAAAACGCCTCCAGCGTCATGTCCGCCGGCAGCAGGGGGCGGATATTGCCCACACGGCCGCGGACAGAGCGCACGCCCTTGGAGGCGAATTTTTCCGGGTCTGCCCGCAGGGCGCCGGCCACCATGGCCGGGTCCGTGTCAAAGAGCAGGGTCCCGTGGTGGAGGACGCGCCCGTGAAAGATGCGCTGGGCCGTGCCGGATACCTTTTTGCCGGACACAAGGATATCGTTGCGGCCGGTGGCCTCCGCCGCCAGCCCCAGCTCCCGCAGCGCACGGACCACCGGGCGGGTGAACCGATCCATAGCCAGATCCCCGTCCGCGTCGGTGATGAAGGAATAGTTCAGGTTGCCCAGATCGTGATAGACCGCGCCGCCGCCGGTGGTCCGACGGACCACCCGGATGCCGTGGGCCTCCACAAAGGGCCGGTCGATCTCCGCCTCCGCGTTTTGGTTTAGGCCGATCACCACGGTGTTGTCGTTCTGCCACAGCAGCAGATAGTCCCCCGACCTCCGGCAGCGGAGGACCGTTTCTTCAAAGGCCAGATTGTAATAGGGGTCCTGAGAGCCGGTCTGCAAATAGAACATTTACTTGATAACGCCCTTTTGCAGAATGACATTGGCGTAGACGCTGGTCTCGCCGGACTGGAGGATGCAGCAGCATTTTTTGGCGTGATCGTAAAACTCGAACCGCTCATAGGCCCCGAAGGCCGCCGCGCCCCGCTTGTCATACTTGGCTACGATGGCCTTGTACTCGTCCCAGACGGGGATGGGCATATCCTTGTCACAGTCCATCTTCTCCATGAGCATCACAGGGGTATCCACATACTCATCCAGGGGGATGACCTGCAAAATGGCGTCCAGCAGCTCCGGGATGCCGTGGCCGTCGGCCCGGACCAGGATGGCGTCCTCCGCCTTAGCCATGGACATACCGGGGAAGTTGCCGTCGCCGATGCAGATGCGGTCGCCATGGCCCATTTCACACAGGACCTTCAAAAGCTCCGGGGACAGGATGGGAGGAATATTTTTCAGCATCGTCATGCGCTCCTTACATTAAGAATAGTTTTGATAAGACCGGCCCCGCCCGAAGGCGGGGCCGGCCCTCTTCTCACAGGGTAGGATCAGCGGATGTTCTTATACATGGGGCCGTAGGCGGCGCAGGCCCGGTAGTCCTGGCCTTCCTTGTCCATGCCGAAGGCGTTCCACGCCGCGGGACGGAAGATGTCCTTGGTGGGCACGTTATGCATGCACACGGGGATGCGCAGCATGGAGCAGAGGGTGATCAGGTCGGCGCCGATGTGGCCGTAGGAGATGGCGCCGTGGTTGGCGCCCCAGTTGTTCATCACGTCATAGGCGCTCTTGAAGGGGCTTCCTTCGACGCCGTCGCAGCGGGGGGTGAACCAGGTGCAGGGCCAGGTGGGGTCGGTGCGCTTCATGAGCACGTCGGTGACCTCGTCGGGCAGCTGGATGGTCCAGCCCTCGGCGATCTGGAGCACGGGGCCCAGGCCCTTGACCAGATTCAGCCGGATCATGGTGGCGGGCATCTCGGCCCGGGTGGTGAAGGAGCTGGAGAAGCCGCCGCCCCGGAAGTAGCCGTTGTCGGCAGCGGGCCAGGTGGTGGCCTTAGTCATCGTTTCGATGTCCTCCTCGGTGACCTCCCACCAGCGTTTCATGACGGGCTTGCCGTCGGCGTCCCGGCACTCGCCGCAGGCGTCCAGCGCGGTGGCGCCGGAGTTGATGAGGTGGATGAAGCCGCCGTTTTCCTTTGCCACGCCGGTCACGTCGTAGCCGCTGGCCCGTTTGCAGGCTTCGGGGGACCAGTAGGTGCGTACGTCGGAGAACATCTGGGCCCGGCCGGTCAGCAGCTTCATGAACAGCATGCCCAGGCCGTTGAGCGTATCGTTCTCAGTGGCCAGCACATAGGGCTCCCGGGGACCGTTGTGGTCAAAGGTGGAGTTGAGCAGTGCCTCGGGATAGTCGCAGTTGGGGTAGAAGTCGGTCCACTGACGCTGGCCCTGGAAACCGCCGACGATGGCGTTGTGGCCCACCATCTCCTCCTCCCGCCCCTTGGGCAGATTGGGGTTGCCGTTCATCAGGTCCTTGATGATGCAGTACATCTTGACGGTGAATTCCCACTGCTTTTCCTTCTTCTCCGGGGAGGAGCGGACAAACTCGGGGTTCTTGTCCCAGCCCTCCTTGCAGTGGGCCTTGGTCCAGGCCAGCGCCTTCTGGTACTCGGCCTCGTCGTAGATGCCCTCGTCCATGCGGCGGATGATCTCTACCTCGTCCACGGATTCCACCCGCATGCCCAGGTATTCCTCGATAAAGGCAGAGTCGATGATGGAGCCGCCGATGCCCATGCAGATGGAGCCGATCTGCAGATAGCTCTTGCCCCGCATGGTAGCCACGGCCACGGCCGCCCGGCCGAAACGCAGCAGCTTTTCCTTCACGTCCTCCGGGATATCGGACACCTCATCCAGATTCTGCACGTCATGGCCGTAGATGCCGAAGGCGGGCAGGCCCTTCTGGGCGTGGGTAGCCAGCACGGAGGCCAGATACACCGCGCCAGGCCGCTCGGTGCCGTTGAAGCCCCAGACGCCCTTGATCGTCATGGGGTCCATGTCCATGGTCTCCGCGCCATAGCACCAGCAGGGAGTGACGGTGAGAGTGATGTCCACGCCCTCCTTCTTGAACTTGGCGGCGCAGGCGGCGGTCTCCGCCACCCGGCCGATGGTGGTATCCGCGATGACTACCTTCACCGGGTCGCCGTTGGTGTAGCAGATGTTCTCCTCAAAGAGCTTCTTCGCGGCACGGGCCATTTCCATGGTCTGATCTTCCAGAGACTCCCGGACCTTCAAGGGACCGCGGCGGCCGTCGATAACGGGCCGGATACCGATCACGGGATACTCGCCTATGTACCGGTTTTTTGCCATTGGTTCATTCCTCCTGTAACAGTTTATTATGTGCTATCCCAAAGCCCGTTTTCGGGCTGTGAAACCGCTTGGCTACCGCCTGTCTATCCCCACCAGAAGGCTCTTCGGCCGGACCATCTGGGGCGGGCCCTTCCAGCCGTTCAAACGTTTGAGCAGAAGCTCTGCCGCCATGCGGCCCATCTCCCGCTCCGGCTGCTGGACCGTGGGCAGCGTGGGCGACATCATGCTGAACACGTCCGCACAGTCGTAGCCGAACACGCCCACGTCCTCCGGGATGCGCACGCCCCGCTCCCGGGCGGCGGTGAGCAGGCCGATGGTGGTGTCATAATTGGTCGTCAGAATGGCCGTGGGCCGCACAGGCAGCGCCATCAGCTGCTCAAAGCCCTGATAGCCGGTGACAAAGTCGAACTGTCCCTCCACCACCAGCGCGTCGTCATAGGGGACGTTCCTCCGCTCCAACGCCCGCAGATAACCGGCCAACCGTTCCCGGGCCGTGAAAGCGCTCATGGAGCCCATGATGGCCGCTACCCGGCTGTGTCCCTGATCCAGCAGCCAGCATACCGCGTCACAGGCCGCGTCCACATTGTCGGTCAGCACCGTGTCCGTATCCACGTCGGGGATCATCCGGTCCAGCTGGACCAACGGGATGGCCCGCCCCATAGTCAGCTCCCGGTACTCCCCCGCCGTCAGCCGCTCCGGTATGTAGACCAGCCCGTCGATGCCGGTGCTGATGAGATATTTTAAATAGTCCCGCTCCAGACCGTGACTGGCGCTGTAGCAGGCGATGGTGCAGTGGTAGCCCTCCTGCCGCAGCCGCTGCTCCATGACCGCGAACATATTGCCGAAAAAAGGGGCGGACAGGGCCGGCAGCAGCACGCCGACGGAATAGCTCTTGTGGGTCTTGAGCATCCGGGCGAAGGGGTTGACCTTATAGTCCAGCTCCTCGATGGCCTGCCGGACCGCCTCCGCTTTTTGGGGCCGGACCTCGCCGCCGTTTATGTACTTGGAAACGGTGGAGACAGACACGTTGGCCCGCTGTGCCACGTCCTTGATGGTGGCCATAATGCCTCACTTTCGGAAAAACGAAACGTTTCGTTTTTCAAATTCTCGGATATTTTTCCTAACTCTCTACCATAATATCGGAAATCCATTGCCGTGTCAATCAAAAATTTTGAAAAAAATAACTTGATTTTTAGACAGAATGCTAGTATGATAAACACGACCCGTTTCCGCGCCGTGGTAAAAACGGCATTTCAAAAACGAAACGATTCTATTTTCCGCTGCGCCCTGTGAGCGGCAGCGGGGAGCCAGTGGAAGGAGGAGTGGAGATTGGGTGATGTGATATTGCGGATGCACGGCATCCAGAAATACTTCCCCGGCGTTCACGCGCTGGACAACGCCCAACTGGAGGTCCGCGCCGGCGAGGTGATGGCGCTGGTGGGCGAGAACGGCGCCGGCAAGTCTACGCTCATGAAGATCCTGACGGGCATTTATAAAAAGGATGACGGCGCGATCGAGCTGTTCGGGGAGAATGTGGAGTTCCACGATCCCCGGGACGCCCAGCACCGGGGCATCAGCATCGTCCATCAGGAGCTGAATCTGATGCAGGACCTGACGGTGGCGGAGAACATCTTTATCGGCCGGGAGCCCACCGTAGGCATTTTTCTCAACAAGGCCAAGCAGGACCAGATGACGCAGGAGCTGCTGGAATCGCTGAATCTGCACATCGACGCCAGAACGCAGGTCAAGCGTCTCACCGTAGCCAAGCAGCAGATGGTGGAGATCGCCAAGGCGCTGTCTTTCAAGAGCACCAAGGTGCTGGTGCTGGATGAGCCCTCCGCGGCTCTTACCGACAGCGAGCTGGAGGACCTGTTCAAATTCATCCGCCAGCTGAAGGCTACCGGCGTGGGCATCGTCTACATCTCCCACCGGATGGAGGAGCTGAAGCAGATCACCGACCGGATCACCGTCATGCGGGACGGTCAGTATGTGGACACGGTGAACACGGCGGATGTGACTATAGACGACGTGGTGAAGATGATGGTGGGCCGGGTCATCTACGAGGAGCCCAAGAGCCATTCCAACGTCCCTGCGGACGCGCCGGTGGTGCTGGAGGTGGAGAACCTCTGCTCCGACGATGTGAAAAATGTCTCCTTCCAGCTTAAAAAGGGCGAGATACTTGGCTTTGCGGGATTGATGGGCGCGGGCCGCACCGAGACCATGCGGCTCATCTGCGGCGCCGACAAGCGGGACGCGGGCACCATCAAGGTCAACGGCAAAGAGGCCAACATCCACCACCCCAAGGACGCGGTGGATCTGGGCATCGGGTATCTGTCCGAGGACCGGAAGCGGTTCGGGCTGTGTCTGGGGCTGTCGGTGGCGGACAACACCGTTCTCCCCTCGCTGGAGGAGTTGAGCGGTATGCTGTTCGTCAAGGACGACCAGATCAACGAGCGCACCGGCGAGTACATCGACAAGCTCAGCACCAAGACCCCCTCCACATCCACGCTGCTGCGGAGCCTGTCCGGCGGCAACCAGCAGAAGGTGGTCATCGCCAAGTGGCTGCTGCGGGACTGCGACGTGCTGATCTTTGACGAGCCCACCCGAGGCATCGACGTGGGCGCCAAGAGCGAGATATACAAGCTCATGAACCAGTTGGCGGCCGAGGGCAAGTCCATCATCATGATCTCCTCGGAAATGCCGGAGCTGCTGCGGATGAGCGACCGCATCGTTGTCATGTGCGAGGGGCGGGTCACCGGCGAGCTGGACATCGCCGAGGCCACGCAGGAAAAAATAATGAGCTACGCAACTAGAAGAGAGGTGGAACAAGCGTCATGAAAACGGAAAGGAAACTTGACCTGCAAAAACTGCTGGCGCCGGCGGCGCTGGTGATCCTGTATGTGTTCTTCTCCATTTTCGGCAACAATTTCTTCAGTTTGGACATGGTAAAGAACATTCTGGAATCCAGCTACTACATAGGCTTTATGGCCTTCGGCGTCACGTTCATCATCATCACCGGCGGCATCGACCTTTCCCTGGGCACGGTCATGATGTGCTCGGCCCTGCTGGGCGGCTACGTCTTCAAGCAGCTCCACTGGCCGCTTGTGCTGGCGTTGGTAACAGCCGTGGCCGTCGGCTCCCTGTTCGGGCTGGTCAACGGCACCCTGGTAGCCAAGCTGAAGCTGCCCCCCTTCATCGCCACGCTGGGCTCCATGATGATGGCGCAGGGCATCGGCTCCGTCATCACAAAGGTCCAGTCCCAGACCTGGCCCACCGCCACCGAGCCCGTGGGCGGCTGGTTCAAGAAGGTGTTCATCCGCTGCAATCTCCAGTTCGGCGATACGAAGATCAGCGGCTTCCCGGTGGGCGCGCTGTGGCTGATCGCGTTCTTCATCATCGCGGCGCTGATCCTCCACAAGACCAAGTTCGGCCGCTATGTGTTCGCCATCGGCTCCAACGAGGAGGCCGCCCGGCTCAGCGGTATCAACGTGGATAAGTGGAAGATCCTCACCTACACCCTGGCCGGCTTCTTCGTGGGCATGAGCGGCATCTTCTACGCCGCGGCCTACACCACCATCACCCCGGGCACCGGCAACGGCCAGGAGATGAACGGCATCACCGGCGTTGTCATCGGCGGCACGTCCATGGCCGGCGGCTCCGGCACCATGGTGGGCACCCTGATCGGCGTGTTCATCATGTCCGTGCTGAAAAACGGCCTGGCCGCCTGCGGCCTGCAGGCCCCCTGGCAGACCTTCTTCACCGGCCTGGTAGTCATTGGCGCGGTGCTGCTGGACATCCAGCGGACCAAGGCGGCCAACCGGGTCAAGAAGAGCTGACACATACGTTCAAGCGGGGCTCCGTCCCCTTGAAAATACAAAAAATCTTTATTTAGGAGGAACCACCATGAAGAAGTTTCTTGCACTGCTCCTGGCCCTGACCCTGGTCCTGGCCTTGGGCGCGACCGCCTTTGCGGACGACGGCGAAGACCTCTACATCCCCGTGATGGCTAAGGGCTTCCAGCACCAGTTCTGGCAGGCCGTGAAGGCCGGCTCCGACGCCGCCGCGGCTGACCTGGGCGTGGAGATCTACTTCGACGGCCCCGCTTCCGAGACCGAGATCGACGCGCAGGTGAACATGGTCAAGACCGAGCTGGCTAAGGATCCCAAGGCCATCTGCCTGGCCGCCCTGTCCACCGACGCCGTCAAGGAGATCCTGGAAGAGTGCGCCGAGAAGGAGATCCCCGTCATCGGCTTTGACTCCGGCGTTCCCGACGACACCACCGGCGCCGTGAAGGCCACCGCCGCCACCAACAACGAGGCCGCCGCCGCCATCGCCGCTGAGAAGTTCGGCGAGAACGAGGACCTGGTCGCCGCCATGAAGGCCGCTACCCCCGAGGCTCCCGTGGTCATCGGCTGCTTGAGCCAGGACGCTGTCTCCGCCTCCGTCACCGGCCGTACCACCGGCTTTGTGAACAAGATGGCTGAGATCGCCGAGGAGTATCAGCCCGGTGCCGTGGCCATCGAGGGCCACAGCCTGTGGGAGAAAGAGGCCGAGAACGATCCCGCCATCATCATCGAGGTCGCCATCTCCGCCACCACCGAGGCCACCGCTGTGCAGACCGCTGCCAACGCCCTGCTGGGCACCGAAGGCCTGACCGCGCTCTTCATCTCCAACGAGGGCGCTGTGACCGGCTTCCTGGCCGCTGTCTCCGACGGCGAGGATCTGGCCGAGGGCGGCAAGTATGAGGATCTGCTGGTGGCCGGCTTCGACGCTGGTGCCGCTCAGAAGAACGCCATCCGTCAGGGCTGGTTCTACGGCTCCGTCACCCAGGACCCCTACTCCATCGGCTACAAGGCTGTTGAGCTGGCTGTGAAGGCCGCCAACGGCGAGGAGGTCGAGGATGTGGATACCGGCGCCAAGTGGTACGACTCCACCAACATCGACGATGAGGACATCGCCCTGCTGGTGTACGACTGATCGCCGGTATAAAGCGAACATAGCCAGGCGTTAGCCGGCAAATTTCGGGCCGGCGCCGTTAAAGCGGCGCCGGCCTCTTTTACAAAGGCGGCTGAAGAGCGCGGACCGCCCCGGTCCGCGGCCTTGAACCGTTTTTATGATACAAGGAGGCTGCTCTATGACTGCACAGAGAAACATGATCGCCTTCGATCTGGGCGCCAGCAACGGCCGGGCCATTCTGGGCCAGTTCGACGGCGAGCGCATCCGCCTGAAGGAGCTGCACCGGTTTGAGAACAACTTCATCGAGATGAACGGCGTATTCTACTGGGACCTGCCCTACCTTTACGACCAGATGAAGAAGGGGCTGCTGGCCTTCCGCCAGGGCGGTTTCGGGGACCTGGACAGTTTTGGCATCGACACCTGGGGCGTGGACTACGGCCTGCTGGACAAAAACGGTCACCTGCTGGGCCTGCCCCGGTCCTACCGGCTGGGGGTACAGGCGGACATCGACGCCGTCACCGCCCGCATCCCGGCGGAGGAGCTGTACCGGCGATCCGGCATCGACACCACCCTCACCTTCAACACCCTCTATCAGCTCCACCGCCGCCAGCGGGAGGACGACGCGGCGTTGGCCGCGGCGGACAAGCTGCTGCTCACCCCGGACCTTTTGGGCTACTTCCTGTCCGGCGAAGCGGCCACGGAGTACACCATCGCCACCACCACCCAGCTGTACGATCCCACCGCCCGCGACTGGGACTGGAGGACCATCGACCAGCTGGGTCTGCCCCGGCACATCTTCACCCCCATCCAGCCCAGCGGCACCATCCGGGGCCATCTGCGCCAGTCGCTGTGCCGGGAGCTGGGACTGAACCGAGCCGCCCATGTGGCCGTGGGCAGCCACGACACCGCTTCCTCCGTGGCGGCGATCCCCGGCACGGGCAGCTTTGCCTTCTGCTCCTCCGGCACCTTCTCGCTGGTAGGCGTGGAGACGGATAGACCGGACCTGTCTGCGGAGGCTGCCGCCGCCGGTTTCTCCAATGAGGGCACCATCCAGGGCGGCTTCCGGCCTCTGCGGAATATCATCGGCCTGTGGCTCATCCAGGAATGCCGCCGGGACTGGAGCAAGGAGGGCCGTCATTATTCCTGGGACGACATCGTGGCACTGGCCCAGGAGGCCGCCCCGTTGCGCTCCATCATCGATACGGACGCGCCGGAGTTCTATGCCGGCGGGGATATGGAGAAAAAGATCCGGGACTTCTGCGCCCGGACCGGCCAGCCCATCCCCGATACCCCCGGCCAGACGGCCCGGTGCATCTATGAGTCCCTGGCTCTGAAGTACCGCAAGGCGGTGGAGGGGCTGGAGCAGATAAAGGGCGTTCCCATCGACTCCGTCAACATCGTGGGCGGCGGCATCCAAAACCGGCTGCTGGACCAGATGGCCGCCGACGCCACCGGCCGGCCCGTCATCACCGGCCCCATCGAGGGCTCCGCCATCGGCAACCTGCTCACCCAGGCCATCGCTCTGGGGGATCTGGGCGGCGTGGAGGACCTGCGCCGGGTGGTCCGGGCCAGCGAGACCGTGGAGACCTGGCAGCCTCACCCCAGCGGCGACTGGGAGCGGGCCTATGAAAAACTCTTATCCTTTTTGAACTGACATAAGGAGCGGTAGACAATGAGCATTGATATGACAAAATGGCAGGATATGGCCAGAGAGCGCGTCCACGACCGCCCTGCCGGCACGGGCCGCATGGCGGGGAAGATCGCCATCGTCACCGGCGCGGCCCAGGGATTCGGCCAGGGCATCGCCGAGGCGTTGCACGCCGAGGGTGCCACCGTGGTGGTGGCGGATCTGAACGCCGCCAAAGCGGAGGAGGTGGCCTGCGCCATGGGCGAGCGGGCCTCGGCCATTGCCGTGAACGTGGCGGACGAGCAGAGCGTGGCGGACCTGATGGGGCAGACCGTGGAGCGTTACGGCGGCATTGATATCCTGATGGAGACCGTGGGCGTGGTCCGCTCCGGGCCCCTGACCAGCTTCGAGCAGAAGGATCTGGAATTTGTCACCAACCTCAACTACACGGCGGTGTTCCTCTGCTGCAAATATGCCGCCATGATCATGCAGGCCCAGTACCAGGCGGACCCGAAGGCTATGTTCGACATCGTGGTCATGGCCTCCAAGTCGGGCCTGACCGGCTCCAACAAGAATTTCGCCTACGCCGGCAGCAAGTTCGGGGCCATCGGGCTGGTGGAGAGCTTCGCGCTGGAGCTGTGCGAGCATAACATCAAGGTCAACGCCATCTGCCCAGGTAACTTCCTGGACGGGCCTTTGTGGAGCGATCCGAAAAACGGCCTGTTTTTGCAGTACCTGCACGCCGGCAAGGTCCCCGGCGCCAAGACGGTGGAGGACGTGCGCCGGGCCTATGAGGCCAAGGTGCCCATGGGCCGGGGCTGTCTGCCCCAGGACGTGGCCAGAGCGGTGATGTACTGCGTGGAGCAGCAGTATGAGACCGGCCAGGCCATCCCCGTCACCGGCGGGCAGATCATGCTCCACTGACCGCCATGATCGACCTTGCCACTCTCTCCGCGCTCAACGCCCCCACGGCGGAAGAGCGTCTTGCGGCCCTGGGGGAGCTGCTTCCCCGCACCCGGTTCCCGGCCGCCGACAGCCGCTATGTGAACAACCACATCCATACCATTTATTCCTTCTCGCCCTATTCCCCCACCGCAGCCGTGTTCGCCGCCAGGAGCGAGGGCCTGTGCACCGCGGGGATCGTAGACCATGATTCCATCGCCGGGGCCAGGGAGTTTCTGGCCGCGGCGGAACTGGCCGGCCTGCCGGTGACGGTGGGGATGGAGTGCCGGGCCAGTATGCGGGGGACGATCTTGGCCGGCCGGCTCACCAACGACCCGGACCAGGCCGGCATCAGCTACATGACCTTGCAATCTGTGCCCCATGACCAGATCGAGTACCTGAACGACTGGTTCCGCCCCTATCGGGCGGCCCGTGACCGGCGCAACCAGGTCATGACAGAGCGCATCAACGCCCTATTGCCCGATATGGCCCTGGACTACCGGCGGGACATACTGCCCCTGAGCCGCCACGACGAGGGCGGCGGCGTCACCGAACGCCACCTGATGTACGCGCTGGCCCGGCGGCTCACGGAACGCTGCGGCCGAGGCCAGGGCGTCATCGACCGGCTGGAAAGCCTGGGCGTCACCCTCAGCGGAAAGCAGCGGACCATGCTGCTGGACACGGGCTATCACTTTTATGAATACGATCTGCTGGGCATTTTGAAGGCGAACTTCATCCAAAAGGTCTATGTGGACGCCCAGGAGGAGTGCCCCACGCTGGCCGAGCTGGTGGCTCTGAGCCGCCGGGTGGACGCGGTGCTCTGTTACGCCTACCTGGGGGATGTAGAGGAGAGCGTCACCGGCGACAAGAAGGCCCAGCGGTTCGAGGACGCCTATCTGGAGGATGTATTCCGCTGTCTGAAGGAAGCGGGCGTGCCGGCCGTCACCTATATGCCCACCCGCAACACCCGCGCCCAGATCACCCGCCTGCGGGCACTGTGCGAGCAGTACGGTATGTTTCAAGTCTCCGGCGAGGACATCAATTCCCCCCGGCAGAGCTTTGTCATCCACGCCATGGAGGACCCGCTGTTCCAAAACCTCATCGACGCCACCTGGCGGCTCATCGAGCATGAGCGGACAGGCGCGCCTATCCTGACTGAATAAAGGAGGACCTGACCCATGAAAACGAAAGCTGTGAGACTGCACGGCAAAATGGACCTGCGGCTGGAGGAGATCGACCTGCCGGAGCTGGGGCCCGACGACGTACAGGTGAAGATCGTCTCGGACAGCGTGTGCGTGTCCACCTACAAGGCCGTCATCGAGGGCGAGGAGCACAAGCGGGTCCCCAACGACGTGGCGGAACACCCCACCATCGTAGGCCATGAGTTCTGCGGCGACATCATTGCCGTGGGCGACAACTGGAAGGACAAATATAAAGTCGGCGACCACTTCGCCATCCAGCCCGCCCACTACTACAAGGGCTCCCAAATGGCCCCCGGCTACTCCTACCGCTACTGCGGCGGCTCGTCCCAGTACGCCAATATCCCCATCGAGACTCTGCTGATGGACTGCCTGCTGCCCTACAAGTCCGACACCTATTTCTACGGCTCCCTGGCCGAACCCATGAGCTGCATCGTGGGCACCTACCACGCCATGTACCACACCACCGCCGGCTCCTATGTCCACCAGATGGGCATCAAGGAGGGGGGCAAGATGTGCCTGATGGCCGCGGTGGGCCCCATGGGTCTGGGTGCCATCGACTACGCCCTGCACGGGGACCGGCACCCCTCCCTGTTGGTGGTCACGGATATCAATGAAGCCCGTCTGGACCGGGCCGCCTCCATCTATACCGTAGAGGACGCGGCCAGGCTGGGCGTGGAGCTGAAGTACGTCAACACCAGCATGGAGGACCCCGCCGCCTATCTGCGGGGCCTTACCGGCGGCGCGGGATATGACGACGTGATCTGCTTTGCCGCCGTCAAGCCTCTGGTGGAGCAGGCGCGGGACATCCTGGGCTATGACGCCTGCTTCAACCTGTTCTCCGGCCCCACGGACACGGCCTTCAAGGCGGAGTGGAACTTCTATGACGTTCACTACCTCTACACCCATGTGGTGGGCACCTCCGGCGGCAACACCGACGATCTGAAGGAAGCCATCGCCATGATGAACGCTGGCCGGCTGAATCCGGCCTGTATGGTCACCCATGTGGGCGGGTTGAACGCGGTGGTGGACACGGTGAAGGACCTGCCCAATATCCCCGGCGGCAAGAAGCTCATCTATAACCACATCGACATGCCTCTCACCGCCATCGACGATTTTGGTGCTCTGGGCAGGACCGACCCCCTGTTCGCGGAGCTGGACCGGCTGTGCAAGGCGGCGGGCGGCCTTTGGAATCCGGCGGCGGAGAAGTATCTTCTCGCCCACGGCAGACCCATTTGAACACGGGACCGGGGCGCGCCGTATGGCGCGTCCCGTGGTCTATGCTGTGAAAAATCGGAAAGGAGTTTCCCATGATCGATCTGGAAAGCACCGTACTGGGCATCGAATTTGGCTCCACCCGCATCAAGGCCGTGCTCATCGGCCCGGACCACAAACCCCTTGCCAGCGGCAGCCACGCCTGGGAGAACCGGCTGGAGGACGGGGTGTGGGTCTACTCGTTGGAGGATGTGCACGGGGGGCTGCGAAGCTGCTACCGCTCGCTGGCCGAGGATGTGCGCGCCCGCTACGGCCAGCCTCTGCGCCGGGTGGCCGCCATCGGTATCTCCGGCATGATGCACGGCTATCTGGTATTTGACGGCAAGGGCCGGCAGCTGGCGCCCTTCCGCACCTGGCGCAATACCATCACCGGCCCCGCCGCCGCGGCGTTGACGGAGCTTTTCCACTTCAACATCCCCCAGCGGTGGAGCGTGGCCCATCTGTATCAGGCCATTCTGAACGGGGAGGAGCACGTGGGGCGCATCGCCTCTCTCACCACCCTCTCCGGTTACATCCACCGCCGGCTCACCGGCCAGGACGTGGTGGGCGTGGGAGAGGCCTCCGGCATGTTCCCCTATGACCGGCGGGCCGGGGACTTTGACGGGACCAGGCTCGCCCAGTTCGACGCGCTGACGGCGGACCGGGGATATCCGTGGAAGCTGCGGGATATCTTCCCCCAGGTCCTGCCCGCCGGGGAATCCGCCGGGACCCTCACGGCGGAGGGGGCCGCCTTTCTGGACGAGACAGGCACGCTGGAGCCGGGCATCCCCCTGTGCCCGCCGGAGGGCGATGCGGGTACCGGCATGGCGGCCACCGGCTGCGTGCTGCCCCGGACGGGCAGCGTATCCGCCGGCACCTCCGCCTTCTCCCTGCTGGTGCTGGAAAAGGAGCTGACCGGCTGTTACCCGGAGATCGACGTGGTGGCTACTCCCGCCGGCCGGCCCGTAGCCATGGCCCACGCCAATACCTGCACCTCCGACGCGGACGCCTGGATCCGGCTGCTGGCCGAGGCCGTCGCCGCCGCCGGCGGTCACGCCGGGCTGGACGAGCTGTTCCCCCTTTTCTACCGCAAGGCCATGGAGGGCGCGCCGGACTGCGGCGGGATGCTCTCTTATAACTTCTTCTCCGGGGAGCCGGTGGCCCGGGCCGAGACCGGCCGGCCGCTGTTCCTGCGCCTGCCGGACAGCCCCCTCACGCTCGCCAATTTCATGCGGGCCCAGCTCTACGGGGCGGTAGCCACGCTGCGTCTGGGCATGGATCTGCTGGAGGAAAAGGAGCATGTGCAGATCGACCGCCTGCTGGGCCACGGCGGCTTTTTCAAGACCCCCGGCGTGGGCGCGCAGATCCTGGCCGACGCGCTGGCAAAGCCCGTGTCCACCATGGAGACCGCCGGCGAGGGCGGCCCCTGGGGCATGGCCCTGCTGGCCGCCTATATGGTCCGGCGACGCCCCGGCGAGAGCCTGGAGGACTATCTGACGGACCGGGTCTTTGCCGGCGCGTCCCGGACGGTGTGCCAGCCCGATCCCGCCGGCGCGGCGGGCTACGCCAAATACATAGAGCGTTACCGGGCCTGTCTGGAGGCGGAGCGGGCCGCCGCAGCGTTGCAATGACCGTTTCGATGATTCAAACCCACAAAAATCAAAAATAATCGCTCATTTTTTGTTGAAAGTTATTAGATTCACCTTGACAATATGTGGAAATCGGTATATCCTATGGATGGATATACCGATTTTAATGTTCAGGGGGGCGTTGGGATGCTGGCAGCGGAGAGACGAAGCATGATCGCGGAGTGCCTGCAGGCCGAGGGCCGGGTGCTGGTGAGCCGGCTCAGCGTCCAGTTCGACGTTTCGGAGGAGACCATCCGCCGGGATCTGGAGCGTCTGGAGCAGGACGGCGTGGCCTCCCGAACTTACGGCGGAGCCATTTTGCGGGGCGGGGACCAGGTGGCCCCCCCTTACGCCATACGCAAGAACACCAATCCGGAGGGAAAGCTGGCTATTGCCCGGCGTCTGGCGGCTATGCTCCGGGACGGAGATACGGTCATGGCGGACGAGAGCTCCACGGCGGCTTACGCGGTCCGGGCCATGCGGCCGCTGAAAAACATCACCCTCATCACCAACTCTCTGGAGATCCTGCGGGAGATGAGCGGCCAGGACAGCTGGCATATCATCTCCACCGGGGGGACGCTGAAGCCGGAGGTGCTGGCTCTGGCCGGGCCTCACGCTCTGCGGGCCATCGGCTCGTACCATGTGGATTGGGCGATACTGTCCTGCCGGGGCATCAACACCCGGCTGGGCATGGCGGACTCCGATGACGACATCGTTCAGGTCAAGCAGGCCATGATGGGGGCGGCGGATCGGACCGTGCTGCTGGCGGACCACAGGAAGTTTGACCGGAGCGGATTCGTGGCGTTGGGGGACCTGAGCCGGGCGGATCGGATCATCACGGACCTGCGCCCGCCCCAGCTGTGGATCGACCGATTGGAAAAGCTGGGCGTGGAGCTGATATGGGACGACGACAAGGGGCTCTCCGCCCCGGAAAATACAGACTCTTAAGGAGGGATCGCTATGGCGAACGCGGTACTGATGCCCAAGGCGGGCATTACGGTGGAATCGTGCATCATCGGCAAATGGGAGAAGAAGATCGGCGACCATGTGGCGGTGGGCGACGTGCTGTTCAGCTACGAAACGGACAAGGCGTCTTTTGAGTGCGAGTCCACAGCGGAGGGCGAGCTGCTGGAGATCTATTTTCAGGACGGGGACGAGGTCCCCTGTCTGGTGAACGTGTGCGCCATCGGCGAGAAGGGCGAGGACTGCTCCGCTCTGCGGCCGGAGGGCGGCGCTTCCGCCCCGGCGGCTGCCGAGGCCCCGGCGGAGGCCGCCGCGCCTGCCGCGCCCATGGCCGCCGTTCCCACCGGGCAGGCTTCGGAGGGCGGCGCACCCCTGTCTCCCCGGGCCAGAAAGCTGGCCGAACGCTCCGGCGTGGACGCCGCTTTGGCCGTCCCCACCGGCCCCAATGGCCGCGTCATCGAGCGGGACGTGCGCCGGCTGATGGAGGAGGGCGCGCCCACGGCGGCCCCGGCGGCTGCGGCGGCTGTCTCCGCGCCCGGGCCGGAGAGCGAGTATGAGGACGTGCCTTTCGCGGGCATCCGCAAGGTGATCGCCCGGTCTATGATGAACTCGCTGCACTCCATGGCGCAGCTGACGGAGAACTTCTCCTTTGACGCCGGCTGCCTGCAGACCTACCGCAAGCTGATGAAGCAGTCCGAGGAGCTGTCCGGCGTGACGCTGGGCGACATGATCCTCTACGCCGTGAGCCGGGTGCTGGTCCGTCATCCCGACCTGAACGCCCATCTGCTGGAGGACGGGGTCACCCTGCGCCGGTTCCGGCATGTGAATCTGGGCGTGGCGGTGGACACCCCCCGGGGCCTGATGGTGCCCACCATCTTCCACGCGGACGAGAAGAGCCTTTTGGAGATATCCCGTCAGGTCAAGGACTTGGCGGCGCAGGCCCGCTCTGGGAAGATCAGCCCCGACCTGCTCACCGGCGGGACCTTCACGGTGACCAACCTGGGCAGCGCCGGCGTGACCAGCTTCACCCCCATCATCAACCCGCCGCAGACCGCGATCTTAGGGGTGTGCGGCATCACCCAGCAGGTGCGGCCCGCCCCGGACGGCAGCCCGGCCTTCTATCCCGCCATGGGCCTGTCCCTGACGGTGGACCACCGGGCCGTGGACGGCGCGCCCGCCGCCCGCTTTATGCAGGAGCTGTGCGCGGAGCTGGAACGGTTCACGACGCTGCTGGCAAGATAAAGGAGAGAACATATGGAAAGATTTGATCTCATCGTCATCGGCGGCGGCCCCGGCGGGTATCTGTGCGCCGAGCGGGCGGCTCAGGGCGGCCTGCGGGTGGTCCTCATCGAAGGAAAGCACCTGGGGGGCACCTGTCTGAACGAGGGCTGCATCCCCACCAAGACGCTGCTGTATTCCGCCAAACTGTACCGCCACGCCACGGAGAGCGAGGATTTTGGCGTGATCGGGGAAAAGGTGGTCTTTGACCACGCCAAGGTGATCCAGCGCAAAGGCCGGGTGGTCAAGAGCCTGGTGAACGGGGTAGCCTCCGCCATGAAAGCCAATAAGGTCACCGTAGTCACGGAAAACGGCCGGATAGCCGGCCGGACGGCGGAGGGCTTTCGGGTCCTGGCCGGAGAACAGGAATATGTGGGGGACCGGCTGGTGTTAGCCACCGGCTCTGAGACCGCCATACCGCCCATACCCGGACTGAAGGAGGCTCTGGCCTCTGGTTTTGCCGTTACCAATCGGGAGCTGCTGGACTGTGAGAAGCTGCCCGAAACGCTGGCGGTGATCGGCGGCGGCGTGATCGGCCTGGAGATGGCCTGCTACTTCGCTTCCGTGGGGACCCATGTGACCGTCATCGAGGCGCTGCCCAAGATCGCCGGGCCTGTGGACCCGGAGATGTGCCGGATCATCATGGACGCTTACAAGGATGCAATGGACTTCAAACTGTCCTGTCCGGTGAAGGAACTGACGGCGGACGGGGTGGTCTATGAGCAGGACGGCCAGCGGCAGGAGCTGAAGTGCGATATGGTGCTGGTGAGCGTGGGACGGAAGCCCTTTACCGCCGGTCTGGGCCTGGAGACACTGGGCGTTGAAACGGATCGGGGGGCCATCGTCACGGACCGGCATATGTGCACCAATGTGGCGGGCGTGTACGCCGTGGGCGACTGCAACGGCAAGGCCATGCTGGCCCATACCGCCTATCGGGAAGCGGAGGTGGCCGTGCGCCATATGCTGGGCCAGCCGGACGAGGTCCGCTACAACGTGATCCCCACCGTGCTCTATACGGAGCCGGAGGTGGCCGACGTGGGCGAGACAAAGGAGAGCGCCGAGGCGCTGGGCCTGCATGTGAAGGAGATCAAGCTGCCCATGAACTACGCCGGCCGGTATCAGGCCGAGAACGAGAAGGGCAAGGGGTTCATCAAGCTCGTCGTGGATATGGACACCCACCGGGTTCTGGGCTGCCACATGATCGGCAGCTACGCCTCGGAGCTCATTTTGCCGGCCGCCATGATGGTGGACACGGAGCTGCCTGTGGAGCGGCTGAAAAAGATGGTGTTCCCCCACCCGTCCGTGGGTGAGATCATCCGTGAAGCGCTGTTTCAACTGTAAGGGAGGTCAAGCAAATGCCGAAAAGTTTATTTGTCGATCCCAAGGAGCTGCGGGCTCCCGCGACCATCCACTTTGAGGATATCCCCGTAAACGCCTACAACACCCCGGTCTCCGAGGAGCGGAAGAAGTATGGCGACGAGGCCCTTGTCCGCATCTGGCGGGACATCACCATCCTGCGGGAATTTGAGTCCATGCTCAGTCAGATCAAGACCCAAGGCTCCTATAACGGCATCGAGACATCTTACCCCGGTCCGGCCCATCTGTCTCTGGGACAGGAGGCCGCCGCGGTGGGCCAGGCGTTTCTGCTGGGCCAGAACGATTACACCTTCGGCAGCCACCGAAGCCACAGCGAGATCCTTGCCAAGAGCCTCAGCTGCATCCAAAAGCTGGACGACAAGACCCTGCTGGACGTGATGGAGGGCTTTCTGGACGGCCGTACCCTGCGGGCCGTGGAGAAGCTCAGCGACGCCCTGGGCCAGCCGAAGGATGTGAAGGAGCTGGCTATCCGGTTCGTGGTCTACGGCGCCCTCAGCGAGATCCTGGCCCGGGAAAACGGCTTCCACAAGGGCATGGGCGGGTCCATGCACGCCTTCTTCCTGCCCTTTGGCGTCTACCCCAACAACGCCATCGTGGGCGGCAGCGGCACCATCGCCACCGGCGCGGCCCTCTTTAAGAAGATCAACGGCAGGGACGGCATCGTGGTGTGCAACGTCGGCGACGGCGCGCTGGGCCGGGGGCCGGTGTGGGAGGCCATGAACTTTGCCGCCATGGATCAGTTCCGCACCCTCTGGGAGACCGGCCGGGAGAAGGGCATGCCCATTTTGTATAACATTTTCAATAACTCCTACGGCATGGGCGGCCAGACACGGGGCGAGACCATGGCCTACGACATGCTGGCCCGTATGGGCTCCGGCGTCAGCCCCACTCAGATGTATGCCGAGCGGGTGGATGGGTACAATCCGCTGGCGGTGGTGGACGCCATGGAGCGGAAGCTGGAGCAGCTCCATCAGGGCAAGGGCCCCGTTTTGCTGGACACCATCACCTACCGGCTGTGCGGTCACTCCACCTCCGACCAGAACGCCTACCGCACCAAGGAGGAGATCGAGGCCTGGCGAGCCATCGACCCGGTGCTCACCTATCGGGCGTCGCTGACGGAAGCGGGCGTCGCGCCTGACAGCCGCTTTGATGAGATCATGCATGAGACCGTGGAACGCATGACGGCCATCTGCCGCCACGCCGCCGACGTGAAGTTCTCCCCCTACGCGGACTTTGACGCAGACCCGGCGTATTTGGAGAACGTCATGTTCTCCAACCAGCGGGTCCCTGTTCTGGACGATCGGAAACCCGAGGTCACTCTGCCCAAGGAGGAGTGCCCCCGCTATCAGCAGATCAAGGCCAAGGAGCGCGCCCCCATCGGCAAGGACGGCAAGCCCGTGAGCAAGCTGAAGCTGTTCAATCTGCGGGACGCCATCAGCGAGGTGCTGCTGGACCGGTTCTATGAGGACCCCACCATGGTCTCCTACGGGGAGGATGTGCGCGACTGGGGCGGCGCGTTCGCCATCTATCGGGGCATGGCGGAGGCTTTGCCGCATACGCGGCTGTTCAACGCGCCCATTTCCGAGGCGGCCATCGTGGGTACCGCCGTGGGCTACGGCATGTGCGGCGGTCGGGCGGTGATCGAGCTGATGTACGCGGATTTTATCGGCTGTGCCGGCGACGAGATCTTCAACCAGCTCTCCAAGTGGCAGGCCATGAGCGCGGGCATCCTGAAAATGCCCGTGGTGCTGCGGGTTTCCGTGGGCTCCAAGTACGGCGCGCAGCACAGCCAGGACTGGACCAGCCTGTGCGCCCACATCCCCGGCCTGAAGGTCTGCTTCCCGGCTACCCCCTGGGAGGCCAAGGGCCTGATGGAATCCGCCCTGAACGGCACGGACCCGGTGGTGTTCTTCGAGAGCCAGCGCATCTACGACGTGGGAGAGCAGTTCCACGTCGGCGGCGTGCCCGCCGAACGCTATGAGATACCCATCGGCGACACCGACCTGATCCGTACCGGCAAGGACATCACCATCGTTACCGTCGGCGCCACCCTCTACCGCGCCATGGACGCGGCCAAGGAGCTCAGCGAGAAGTACGGCATGGAGGCGGAGGTCATCAACCTGCACTCGCTGGTGCCGCTGGATTACACCAAGCTGGTGGAGTCTGTCCGCAAGACCGGCCGGGTGCTGCTGACCAGCGACGCCTGCGCCCGGGGCTCCTTCCTGGAGGATGTGGCGCAGAATCTGACGAGCCTCTGCTTCGACGATCTGGACGCGCCCCCCGTGGTGGTGGGAGCCCGGAACTGGATCACGCCGCCCTTTGAGTTCGACGACCGGTTCTTCCCCCAGAGCTCCTGGATGCTGGACGCCATTCACCAGAAGATCGTGCCTCTGCCCGGCTACACCCCCACCCAGAGCTGGACGGAGACCGAGCAGATCCGCCGGGCCAAGCTGGGTGTGTGAACGGACCTTTACATACCTGCGGCGAAAGACGGATCGTTTGTAAAACACAACCCCTGACGGGAAACCGTCAGGGGTTGTGTTTTGCGGAGAAATACCGCCGAGGGCGGGGCCATGAGAAAAGCTCTCTCATTTTCCGTTTTTCGGGAAGGTCACGGTGAACGCCGCGCCTTGGCCGGGCGCGCTTTTCAGGTCTATGGCCGCGCCGTGGACCTGGGCGGCGTGCTTGACGATGGACAGCCCCAGTCCCGTGCCGGGGATGTCCTTGCCCCGGCTCTTGTCCCCCCGGTAAAACCGCTCGAAGATATGCTCCTGCTGGTCCAGGGGGATGCCGGGCCCGTCGTCCGTCACCGTGAGCCGCACCGTATCCGGCCCCGGCTCCACCTTTACCTCCACCGTCCCGCCGGGACGGTTATATTTCACCCCGTTCTCACACAGGTCGAACACGATGGACCGGGCCAGCACCGGGATGGCCCGCAGGGGCGCGGCGCGGCCCTCCACGGTCAGCGTCACTCCCGCCTTCTCCGCCGCCGGCGCCAGCTCCGCCGCCGCGGCCCTGGCAAGCTCGTACAGATCCGTGTCCTCGAACTGCATATCCCGCGCCCCTTCGTCCAGATGGGACAGGCGCATGATGTCCTCCAGCAGCTTTCCCATCTGCTGGGCGCCGTCGTATATCTTTCCGGCAAAGGGCGCCGCGTCCTCCGGCTTCACCATGCCGTTTTGCAGCAGCTCCGCGTAGCCGGAGATCACGTGCAGGGGCGTTTTCAGCTCATGGGACACGTTGGCGGTGAACTCCCGGCGGGCCTGCTCCGCCTGGGTCTTTTCCGCCATCTCCAGAAGAAGCTGGTTGTTCTGCGCCTGGAGCTGCCTTTGCTGGCTGTCCAGCCGCCGCAGCAGGGGGGCGATCTCCTCATAGCCCCCGTTTTCCAGGGGCCGATCCAGGTCCAGCTCGTTCAGCGGCTTCACGATCCGCCCGGACAGCCGCCGGGCCAGGACCACCGACAGCGCCAGCGCGATGACGATCACCGACGCCACCCCCTGGCCCATCCCCAGCAGCATGGTGAGGACGGAGCTTTGGGCGATAGCCAGGCGCAGCACCGTGCCGTCGCTCAGCCGCTGGGCCGCGTAGAGCATCCGCTCCGTCAGCGTGGCGGACAGCCGGTGGCTCTGACCGAAGCCGCTCATCAAAGCCTCCCGGACCTCCTCCCGCTCCAGATGGTTCGCCATGCGGACGCTGTCCGCGTCGCTGTCATAGAGCACGCCGCCGTCCCGGCCGATCCAGGTGATGCGAAAGCCCTGGGCGTCCAGACCGTCGAAATAGTCCGCTCCGCCGGTCTCTACCCCCTGGGCGGCCAGCTGGGTCTGCATACGAAGCTGGGTCTGCTGGATGCGGGAGAAGTAATCGTACAGCACCCCCATGATCAGCGTCAGGGAGCACAAAAACACCGTGAACGCCACCAGCAGCAGCGAGCGGAATATCTTCTTCGTCATGGTCAGACCTCCAGCCGGTAGCCCACGCCCCGGACGGTCCGGATGCAGTCCCCCGCCGGACCCAGCTTGGAGCGCAGGGAGCGGATGTGTACGTCCACGGTCCGTGTCTCCCCTGTGTAGTCCGTGTCCCACACCCGCCGCAGCAGGGTCTCCCGGTCAAAGGCCCGGCCGGGCCCAGACAGGAAAAGCCGCAAAAGCTCGTATTCCTTCAAGGTCAGCGTCACCCGCTGTCCCGCCACGGTCACGGTATGCTCCGCCGGGTCCAGGACGATGTCCCCCGCCCGCAGCGTGCCCTCCGGCTCCGCCGGGGCCGTCCGGCGCAGCACCGCCCGGATGCGGGAGAGCATCTCCATCATGCCGAAGGGCTTTACCAGATAGTCGTCCGCCCCCCGGTCCAGGCCTGTCACCTTGTCGAACTCCGTGCCCTTGGCGGTAGCCAGGATCACCGGCAGCCCGGCAGTATCGGGCCGGGCCCGCAGCCTGTCCAGCACCTGCACCCCGTCCTCGCCGGGCAGCATGATGTCCAGCAGGACAAGCTGGGGAACGGCCTCGTCCAACGCCTGCCAGAACGCACCGCTCTCGGCAAAACCCCGGGCCTGGAACCCGGCGGCGTCCAGCGTGTACAGGATCAGATTGCGGATGCTCTCGTCATCCTCCAGACAGTAGATCAGACTCATGGCGCACCTCCCACTACATAAAAAGTATACTTCCCTTTCGCCCGCTCCGCAAGACGTGCGTATTTTACTCCCATATTACCCCATGGCCGTAAGATCCGCCACCGGCCTTTTGTAAGATCTATGTAAAATGTTGAAAAAGCTCCCCCGGCCGGGCCGGAGGAGCTTTTCCGCGTTATTTTTTATCAGTACATGCCGCCCATATCGGGGTTGGGGGCCACGGGAGCGGGAGGCTCCTTGATGTCGGTGACAAGGCTCTCGGTCGTCAGCACCATGCTGGCAACGGAGGCGGCGTTCTCCAGCGCGCTGCGGCAGACCTTGGTGGGGTCCACGATGCCCTCGGCGATCATGTCGCAGAAGACCTCCTTGGCCGCGTCGAAGCCGTAGGTGGGCACGTCGCTGGCAACGATCTTATCCAAGATCACCGCGCCCTGCAGTCCCGCGTTGGCGGCGATCTGCATCACCGGGGCCTCCAGAGCCTTGGCAACGGCCTTGGCGCCGGTCTTTTCGTCGCCCTCCAGGCCGTCGGCCACCTTGGCCGCCGCCTTGGCGCCCAGGATATAGGCGCTGCCGCCGCCGGCCACGATGCCCTCCTCCACCGCGGCGCGGGTGGCGTTCAGGGCGTCCTCGATGCGCAGCTTCTTCTCCTTCATCTCGGTCTCGGTGGCCGCGCCCACCTTGATGACCGCCACGCCGCCGGCCAGCTTGGCAAGACGCTCGTTGAGCTTCTCCTTGTCATACTCGCTCTCGGTGACCTCGATCTGGCTGCGGATCTGATGAATGCGGTCGGCTATCTCCTTGGCGTCGCCCGCGCCGTCCACGATGATGGTGTTCTCCTTGGAGACCTTCACCTGCCGGGCGTGGCCCAACTGGTCCACGGTGGTGTCCTTCAGCTCCATGCCCAGGTCGGAGGAAATGACCTGGCCGCCGGTCAGGATGGCGATATCCTGCAGCATCTCCTTGCGCCGGTCGCCAAAGCCGGGAGCCTTCACGCACACGCACACGAAGGTGCCCCGCAGCTTGTTGAGGATGATGGTAGCCAGGGCCTCGCCCTCCACGTCCTCAGCGATGATCAGCAGCTTCTTGCCGGCCTGTACCACCTGCTCCAAGCAGGGCAGGATGTCCTGGATGTTGGAGATCTTCTTGTCGGTGATGAAGATGCAGGGATCGTCCAGCACGGCCTCCATCTTCTCGGTGTCGGTAGCCATGTAGGGGGTGATGTAGCCCCGGTCGAACTGCATGCCCTCCACCACCTCGGAATAGGTCTCGGCGGTCTTGGACTCCTCCACGGTGATGACGCCGTTCTGGCTCACCTTCTCCATAGCCTCGGCGATCAGCTTGCCGATGGTCTCGTCGCCGGAGGAGACCGCGCCCACGCGGGTGATGTCGCCGGTGCCGGAGACGGGCTGGGAATTGTCCTTGATGGCCTTCACGGCGGCCTCGGCGGCCTTGCCGATGCCCCGCTTCATAACCATGGGGTTGGCTCCGGCGGCCAGGTTCTTCAGGCCCTCCCGGATGATGGCCTGGGCCAAGATGGTGGCGGAGGTGGTGCCGTCGCCGGCCACGTCGTTGGTCTTGGTGGAGACCTCTTTTATCATCTGGGCACCCATGTTCTCAAAGGGGTCATCCAGCTCGATCTCCTTGGCGATAGTCACGCCGTCGTTGGTAATCAGCGGAGAGCCGTATTTCTTGTCCAGGACCACGTTGCGGCCCTTGGGCCCCACGGTGATCTTGACGGTGTCCGCCAGCTTGTCAACGCCCCGCTGCAGAGCGGCGCGGGCCTCTTCTCCATAAATGATCTGCTTTGCCATGTTTCAAACGCCTCCTAAAATCACTGCACGATAGCCAGAATGTCGCCCTGGCGCACGATGGTGTATTCCTCGTCGTCCACCTTCACGGTGGTGCCGCTGTACTTGCCCGTGATGACCTTGTCGCCGGCCTTGACTTCCATCTTGACCTCGTTGCCGTCCACCATGCCGCCGGGGCCCACGGCCACGACCTCAAATACCTCCGGCTTCTCCTGGGCGGACGCGGCCAGATAAATGCCGCTCTTGGTCTTTTCCTCCGCCTCCAGACGCTTGACGACCACTTTGTCAGCCAACGGTTTCAGTGTCATTATTGATTGCCTCCTTGCAATGTAAATACGTTTTCATGGGTTTAGCACTCATCGCCGCCGAGTGCTAACATGGTTATAATACCCCATATACTCGTTTTCTTCAACTGGCAATCTGCACAAATTTAGAGATAGTTTTTTGTCGCAACATCCAACACCTCTGGCATGAGAATGCCTCCCCCGCTGGGGGGAGGCATCCGCCGCCCGGACCGACTGCCCGGCGGGAAAGACCGGCTCTCCGCCGCTCAGTAGGGAAGCGTCTCCGGCTCGTAATAGAGCTGGATTTCCCGCAGTACGCCGTCGTACTCGTCAAACGCAAGATAGATATTGGGAGCGACCTCCGGCTCGCCCCCGTCCTCGGTGAGCGTATCTATATAGACGTTGCAGTACACGGGGATGTCGTCCGCCGTGTAGTAGATGTAATATGAGGGTTCCGATGTCTCTATGATGGAATAAAACTCGTCCCAGTCCGTGCCCAGCTCGATGTTGTCGACGGCCTCCGGGATGGTCAGGGATGCCCCGGAGGTCGTATCGGCCTCCACGCTCACCACATAGCAGTCCTTCGCCTCGGCGATGTCGCCGCTGTAGTTGTGCAGCTGGACGGTGATCATCTCGTCGCCGTTATTTTTTTGGAGCATGTATACCCCGCCCGGGAGGATAGCGTTCGGCGCGATCATGTCAGTGGCCTCTCCCTCTATGGCGAACTCCCAGCCGTTGGCCTCGAAAGCGCTGAAAGGCGCCGGCAGCTGATACAGCTCCCCGTCCAGCGCGAAGATCATGGTCAGCGGGTCGGTGCCCAGCGCCTCCGGGGCCGTGTAGGCTACGCCTCCTTCAGAGGTATTGGAAGAGGATTTTTCCAGCCATATCTCGTGGGCGTCAATGTCGGTCCCATCGTCATAGTAAAGGATGTAGTTGGCGCCCGTACCGCCGGAGGTTTTCAGCACAAAATTGGGCTTTCCGCCGTAGTAGGTCGACAGGCTGTGGGCCTTGCCGTCGTCCCAGTCCCAGCTCAGCTTGAGCTTTCCCAGCGAGCTTTGAGCGTCTTCGTCGTCATAGTAGTCCATCGCCAGCTTCAGCCTGCCGCTGTCCGTCATATGTCCATATTGATTCGAGTCGAACAGGATGCTCGCCTGGCACCAGTCGTCCCCCACCTCGCTGACGGTGACAACAGCCTGGGTGTCCTCGCCCGTCTGCCAGTTGGAAAAGGTCCCGGACCAGGTCCCCGCCAGACCGTCGGTCAGCCGCACCGTCCTGGCGATGCTGCTTCCGCCGCCCGTTTCCATGTTCCAGTACATAGAGACAGGGTCAAAGTAACAGTAGATGGGCACCGTGGCGGTCTCTTCCATGATGTCGTATGTATAGGTGATGTCCACGTACCATGTGTCGCTGGCATAGCCTTCCTCCAGCACCGCCTCCTCCGGGTGCGTCAGTTCTCCCATTGCGGCAGCCGGATACGCGACGCTGCCTATGCCGCCATAGGTATAGACAAAGGAGCGGTAAGCGTTCATGTCCATGTTCCATTCCACGTAGTTTCGGATCTCCTCCTCGCTGGGACCGGCCAGGGGCACGGCGCTGTCCGGGGTCTCCGGGTCATACCAGGCAACGACGTCCTCTGCTTTCCAGCCGTCGTTGTAGAGGACGGAATGGACCTCATAGCTGCGGGTGACGGTAAAGCTGTCCGCTTTTCCTTTTATCGTGACCCAGGCCGTGTCCGTCTTGTCGTCCTCGTTGGTCTGGCGCTTCACCACCTCAAAATCCGTGGTCTCCGCCTCCATCCAGGCATAGTCCTCACAGGCCTCCACCGCCTGCTGAAGCTGTTGCTCATCCAGTGGCTTTTGCCCGCAGGCGGTCAGGGCCAGCAGCAGCATGACAGCGCCCGCCAGGCGCAGCAGCTTTTTCATCGTTTCTTCTTTCCTTTCTGTATCAAAATGGGGCTTCATACACCCATATTAACACAGTCGACCCCCCCGGCAAGCGCTTTTTCATTTTCCACATAAGGACGCAAAAGCGGCACGGGAAACAGCCTCCCGCGCCGCCAGTCTGTATGCTTTTCCTCCGGCCCAGTCCCTTACCGGTCGTTGTTTTTGAACACGTCCGCCACGTCGCTGATCGTCATGAACGCAAGGGGGTCGAGCTGGTGGACGATGGTCCGCATCCGGGATATCTGGAAGCGGTTCACCACGAAATAGATCACCGTCTTGTCCGCGTTGGAGTAGCCCCCCACGGCGGCGATCTTGGTGGCGCCGCAGGCGAACGCCTCCATGAGCGCGGCGCTGATCTCGTCGGGCTTATCCGTCACGATGACTACCTCTTTGGAGCGGTCGAAGCCCTCCACGATGAAGTCCACGGTCTTGAGGCCCGCCATATACGTCACGATGGAATACAGCGGCAGGATCCAACTGTGGATGACGCACCCGCACACCACGTACAGCAGCACGTTATAGATCATCACGAAGGTGCCCACGGTGATATTCAGGCTCTTGGCGAAGATCACCGCCAGCACGTCCACGCCGTCGATGGCCCCGCCGTAACGGATGGCGAGCCCGCTGCCCACGCCGGAGATGATGCCGCCGAACAGGGCGCACAGCAGCAGGTCCTCCCCCGCCAGGGGCGACGCCAGGCTCACGTCCACCGGCAGCACGTCGGTGATGAGCCAGCAGGCCGCCGCGTACACGCTCACCGCAAAGATGGAATAGACGGTGAAGGCCGCTCCCTGCTTTTTCGCCCCGAACAGGAACAGCGGTATGTTCAAAAGCAGCAGAAAAAGGGACAGCGTCATGCTCTCCGGCGTGATCTGGGAAAGCAGGATGGACGTGCCGGAAACACCGCTGTCATACAGCCCCACCGGGGCCAGGAACACCGTGACGCCAAAGGCGTTCACGCATCCGGCCAGAAGCAGCATGGGGAAATTCCGCCACCGCAGCGTCCCCGCCGCCCGGACCGCTCTGGTGATCATCGTCTGACATATCTTCATAGCCGCGCACCTGTCAATAGTACATATTCAAATAACACAGTATCATGCCGTTATAGAGCTTGCGGCGTTTGGCGGCGGCCGCACCGTACAGCCGCTCAAAGTCCGGCTCGGAGGAGATGATATACTGCTTCCAGTCCGGCAGCCTTCCCAATGTCCGGCCCATGTCCCGGTAGAGCTCCCTGGCCTGCTGCCACTCCAGCATCCGCTCCCCGTAGGGCGGGTTGCAGACGATCACGCCCTTCTCCCAGGGCGCGGCGGCGGCGCGGGCGTCTGCCACCGAAAAGGTCACGTCGGCCTCCACCCCCGCCCGGCGGGCGTTCTCCCGGGCCAGGGCCACGGCTTTCGGGTCTATGTCCGAGGCGAAGATGTGGTAATCCCCGTGGTATTCCAGGCTCCGGGCCTCGTCCTTCGCCTCGTTCCACACCGCCGCCGGGAGAAAGCCCCAGCTCTGGGCGGCGAAGGTCCTCGCCAGGCCGGGGGCCCGGTTCCGGGCGGTCAGGGCCGCCTCGATGGGGATGGTGCCGCTGCCGCAGAAGGGATCCCACAGGGCGTCCCGGCCCCGGTAGCGGGCAAAGCCCACCAGAGCCGCCGCCAGGGTCTCCCGCAAAGGCGCGGCCACATGGCCGGGCCGGTAGCCCCGCTTGAAAAGCGGCGCGCCGGTGGTGTCCAGATATATCTCCGCCTGATCCTTCACGATGGAGAACTGGAGCTGGTATAGCTCTCCCGTCTCCGGCAGCCACGAGGCATGGTACGCCCCGCCCAGAGCCGTGGCCGCGGCCTTTTTCACGATCCGCTGGCAGTCCGGCACGGAATGGAGAGCCGAGTCCAGCGCGTAGCCCTTCACGGGGAACTGGCCGTCCGGCGGGATGAAATCCGCCAGAGGCAGAGCTTTGACGCCCTCAAAGAGAGCGTCAAAGGTGGGTGCGGGAAAGCCCCCCAGCCGCAGCAGCACCCGCTCGCCGCAGCGAAGGCGGATGTTGGCTCTGGCGCAGGCCGCCCCGTCCCCGGAAAACCGCACCCGGCCGTTCTCCGCCCGGACGTTTTCAAGGCCCATCCGCCGCAGCTCGTCGGCCGCGGGGCCCTCCAGGCCGAAAAGGCAGGGCACGGTAAAGTCGAATGTCTTTTCCATATCTACGCTCCCAGGTCCAGCTTCGTCACCGCCGGGTCCTGGGCGAAATAGCCGCTCTCCCGCTCATGGCAGGTGAAAAGCAGCACCTGCCGCTTTTCCGCCACGGTCTTTAAAAGGTCCAGCGCCCGTTCCATCCGCTGCCGGTCGAAGGCGGCCAGGGCGTCGTCCAGGATGATGGGACAGGCCTGCTCGGCCGGCAGCACCAGCGAACACACCGCCAGCCGCAGGGCCAGATACAGCTGGTCCTTGGCCCCCTGGGAAAGATAGTCCGTCTCCCAGCCCGCCGCGTCGCCGGTCCGCCGCACCTTGGCGGACAGGTCCCGGGCCAGGGTGATCTCGTCATAGCGGCCGCCGGTGAGCGCGCCGAAGATGCTGGCGGCCTCCCGTGCCAGCACGGGGGAGAATCTCTCCCGCAGGGCCAGGTCCGCCTGCTCCATGGTCTGGGCGGCCAGCTCCAACGCCTGGGCCTGGGCCGTCAGCTCCTCCCGGCGGGACATGCCGGACTCCAACGCCGAGCGCAGGGCCATGGGGTCCCCCAGGGCCCGGACCTGCCCCTCGGCCACGGCCCGCCGCTCCCGGAGCCGGTCGATGCGCTCCTGGCCGTCAGCGACGGCACGGGAGGCTCTGGCCGCCTCGTTGTCGCCGTTTACGAAGTCCAGCCCGTTCAGCACCGGCTCCTCCGCCGCCCGCTGGGCCTGGCGCGCCCGCTCCAGCTCCGCCGCCGCGCCGTCCAGGGACGCGGCCACCTGCCGGGCCTGGGCGCACTGCTTCCGATAGTCCCCCAGCGCGGCCTCCACGCCCGCAGCGTCCGCCGCCCCGTACCGGCTCAGTATCTCCATCCGCCGGTCCAGCAGCGCGTCCCGCTTTTCGTCGATATCCTTGCTCCACAGGTACAGCGCGCCGGCTCCCGCGAAAAAGGCCAGCGCGCCGATCACCAGCGGCAGGGCTATGCTGGCGAAAGGCGCGGCCAGCAGCAGCGCCAGCCCCAGCCCCGCCGGGATGAACATGGGCCACCGGGGAGGCAGGCGATCCGCCTGGTCGGCCAAAGACCGGGCCTCGGCGATATCCGCCGACGCCATCTTCCCGGCCCGGTCCGGCCCCATGACCCCGAAGGGCGTGGCCCGCAGGGCCTCCATGGTCCGGTCCTTCTCCTGCTCCGCCCGGCGCAGGGCGGCGGCCCGCTCCTCCGTCTCTCCCTTGGCGGCCTGATAGTCCGCCAGGGCCTTTTTCCGGGCCTCCGCACGGGCCTGCTCCATCTGCCGCACCAGCTCGCCCTGGCGGGTCTGGGCGGCGGCCAGCTCCGCCTCCACGGCCTCCACGTTCCGGCCGGCGGCCTCGATGCCTTCCAGCTCGCCCCGGAGCCGGGCCAGTTCTTCGTCCAGCTCCGTCACGGCCCCTCTCCGGCCGGTCCTGCGCCGCTGCCAGGCCCGCAGCAGCGCGTCCGCCTCGGAATAGGACTGCTCCTCGTCCCCGGCCGATACGATGGCGGCGAACCGCTTTTCCAGCTCCGGGTCCGAGGTGATGCTCAGAGCGGACTGGTGGATGAACGCGCTGCGCTCGAACACCTCCCGGGGCGCGCCGGTGAGGACCCGGCCGGCCTCCTCCGCCGTCAGGTCCGCCACAGGCGTGTCCGTGCCGGTGACGGTGGCGGAGAACGCCTGCATGGGCTGGTTGGCCCGCTCCGTCCACCGGCGCAGGGTCACAGGACCGCTCCGGGTCTCCAGGTCCATGCTGCCGGACATGGGCGCGCCGCCCCAGGGGCGGTACTTCACCTTGTCCGGCTGCTGGCCCTGCTTCACCCGCTGGGCGGTGTCCAGCCCGTAGAGCATATCCCGCAAAAAGGCGCACCAAGTGGATTTGCCGCTCTCGTTGGGGGCGTAGAGGATATTCAGTCCCCGGCCCAGCTCCAGGCTCTTTCCGTCCAGGGTCCCGAACCAGGCCGTCATTTTCTTTATAACCATGTTCATGCCTCGCAGAGTTCGCCGCCCGCAGGCGCGAAAGTGTTTTGTCAAACGACCCCTAATGGCGGTTCCTCGCCGTTTTCAAGAGCCTGCAGGCCGTAGCGCGCCGCCAGCTCGACGCCGGCGCGCTCGCCGTCCGTCTCCGCCGCCTGGTACCGCTCCCACAGCTTCGCCAAAAACAGCCCCCGCAGGCTCAGGGTCTCCCGGCCGTCCCACACGTCCCGGCCCAGGCTCGTCCCGTCCCGGAGCTCCAGGGCGAAAAACCGCCCCTCCAGCTCGCTTTGCAGCCGGGGCAGGTCCGGGGCCAGGTCCGGCGTGCCGGTCAGGGTGACGCGGTACACGTCCCGGGCCGGGTCCCGGCCCAGGGCCTCCAGCACCGCCCCGGCGTGGTCGGTCTTTCCCGTCAGGTCCACCGCCAGTGTCTCGTACCGGCGGCCGTCCAGGGGCATGAACTTGGCCCGGCAGGCCCGCCGGCCCGCCTCCACCAGAAGCATGCCCTTTTCGCCGGTCTCGTCAAATCCCCGGCCCTCCGGGCAGCCCGGCCAGGCGTAAAAGGTGTTCCCCGCCCGGCGCAGGCCGCTGCAGGCGTGGTTGTGGCCCAGGGCCACATAATCCATGCCGCTGCGGGCCAGGTCCGCCTCCGATATGGCCCCGTAGGGGGACGAGGGGTCGCCCACCTCCCCGTGCAGGACCATGATATCGATAGTATCTCCCTCTTTGTCGGCGGAAAAACCCGCCAGGGGCTCGTCCCGATGCCTGCCGGTGAAGGCCGCGCCCCAGACCCGGGCGTGCAGCTCCGGCAGCTCCACGCAGACAGGCCGCTCCTCTTTAAAAATATGTACGTTCTCCCCCATATCCAGCCGGGCCCAGGGAGAGCGGGGGCCGTACCAGTCGTGGTTGCCGGGGGCGATGAACACCGGCACGTTCAGGGCCGGCAGCGCCTGCTCCAAAAGCCGCGCCGTCTCGGGATAGGGGCTGTCCGAATCCAGCAGGTCCCCCGCCAGCAGCAGCATATCCGCCCCGGTGTCCCGGACGGCGGCGGCGATGCGCTCCAGCATCCCCCGCTGCTCCCCCCGGCGCATGGCGGCCCGCTCCCGGCCCAGGGCCTGGAAGGGGGAGTCCAGATGCAGGTCCGCCGCGTGCAAAATGCGTATCATAATATCCGCAGCGCCTCCGCGCTCACGCACCGGCCCGTGTCCGTGTCGATGTCGAACACGCAGCACTCGATCTTCCCGTCCCCGTCCCCGGACTTATAGCGCATGGGCGGGTCTCCCAAAAACTTGTTGATGGACTGGTCCACGTCGATGCCCAGCACGCTGTGGCTGGCCCCGGTCATGCCCAGGTCGCTGATGTACCCGGTGCCGCCGGGCAGCACGCAGGCGTCCGAGGTCTGCACATGGGTGTGGGTGCCCCACACCGCGCTGACCCGGCCGTCCAGGAAGTAGCCCATGGCAAGCCGCTCGCTGGTGGCCTCGGCGTGCATGTCCACCAGGATGATCTTCGGCAGCGGGTCCAGCTCCTTCAGGAGCATATCCACCTCCACGAAGGGGTTGTCGGTATTGGTGTCCAGGGTGAACCGGCCCAGGGCGTTGATGACGCAGATCTCCCCAAAGGGCGTCCTGTACGTCCCGAAGCCCCGGCCGGGGCACTGGGGGGCGTAGTTGATGGGCCGGATCATACGCACGTTGTCGGCCAGGTAGGGCTTCAGCTCCCAGCGGACCCAGGTGTGGTTGCCCAGGGTGATCACGTCCACGCCGGCGTTGAACATCCGGTCGCACTGCTCCGGCGTCACGCCCACCACGTTGGCGTTCTCCCCGTTTGCCACCACGAAGCTGATACCTCGCTCCCGGCGGAGGGTCTTCAGCCGCTTTTCCAGAATGGCCAGGCCCGGCGCGCCGCATACGTCGCCCACGGCCAATATGCTGATTATCATGGCGTTCTCCTTAAAAAATCACAGTTATTGCGATTATATCACAGCTTGGCTGGAAATACTAGCCGTGAACCGACAAGAAAGAGGGGTAAAGCATGAATAATATGTCCTTTGTCAAGGGAATGGGCGTGGGCCTGATGGTGGGGTCCATGGTAGGCATGATAGCCGCGCCGCGGAAGAAGAAGTTCAACATCGGCAAGGCCCTCAAGTCCATGGGCGATGTGGTGGACAACGTGGCGGACACCATCGGCCTGTAAGGGGAATTTTTTGCAAAACCCCTTGCAATCTGTCCGGGCTTATGCTATCATACTTTGGCGCGAAAGGCGCGAACAGTATAAGCGGCATTAGCTCAGCTGGATAGAGCGTCTGGCTACGGACCAGAAGGCCGGGGGTTCGAATCCCTCATGCCGTGCCAGCAAAAATGCTTCTGAAGAGTACCCTCTTCAGAAGCATTTTTTGATGTCAACACCCGCCGGGTAGCGCACCGACGGGCCGAAGACCAGAACCGGCAGCGTTTCCGCCCGAAACCGTTCTAACGGGGTGTCGGAGCCAGTCCGAAAGTATCTCTCGCCCGCACAGTTCCGCTTCGCTTCTCATCATGCGGGTCGAGAGACACTTCCGGTCCTGGCTCTCAAACCGTTACTGCCAAGACCGCGCCCCCCAGGGGAGCGGCGCACCAAAGGGCCGAGGACCAGAACCGGCAGCGTTTCCGCCACGCGATTTCGGGCGCGAAGCGAGCCGCGAGCGGGCGGAAATGCTGTCGGGCTGGTCCCGATACCGAAATAGAGCGTCTAACTGGGTGTCGGAGCCAGTCCGAAAGTATCTCTCGCCCGCACGGTTTCGCTTCGCTTCTCATCATGCGGGTCGAGGGACACTTCCGGCCCTGGCTCTCAAACCTGTACTGCGCCGCTCTCAAATGCGCGGCCTTGGCACAGCAACGGCTTCCTTTACAGCCCCAGCAGCGACGCCACGGTGGAAGAGCCCGCCACGCCGTCGGCGGTCAGCCCCGGCGTTTTGGTCTGATAGGCCCGCACCGCCGCCTCCATGCCCGGGCCGTAGCGTCCGTCCAGGCCCTGGGGGTCGTACCCCAGCGTGTACAGCCGCCCCTGCAGCACCTTCACCGCGTCCCCGGCGGAGCCCTCGGTCAGATTCCGCTCGGGCACATACGCCCGCAGCAGCCTGGCGATGGCCGCCATACGGGTGTCCGGGCCGTATTCGCCGTCCGCCGGGACCCCCAGCCAGGTCTGCCACTCCTTCACCAGATCTCCCACCGGCCGGGCCGGCGCGGAACTGGCCTGGACTGAGCCGCCGGAGCCGTCGTAGTTCGGATGACCATAGCCGGCGATATAGGAGCTGGAACGGCTGCGGGCCTGTTTGCTGACCCGGTTGCCCTTGTTGCCCTCCACGGTGACGATCTGGGTAGGGGTCACCTCCACCACGATGCCTGTGTGGACCAGCGCGCCCCCCTCCTGAAAGAACACCTGATCCCCCGGCCGGGGCGTCTGGTCATACCGGCCCCGCTCCTTGTAATATCCCGCCGAAAAGGGCACCGCCGCCCCCAGGGGCCCGCTCTGGTACTCTATCAGCTGGCCCTGGGTCTTGCCAAAGGCCTTGAAAAAGCACCAGTCCACAAACACGTCACACCACTCGAAGCCGTTTTTGTCCCCGTTATAATACCCGGCCGCCGCCAGGTCCCGGCCGTACTTGGTCCAGTTGCCGCCGCCGGGATTGGCCGCCGGATCGTCCAGGCCGGAATTGGTGGCTTTCTCCTGATAGCCCACCTCTCCCAGCGCGATGGATATGACCTCCGCCGCCGTACTCATCGACCATACCTCCCCATAGAGTTTTTCGCCCCCCATACTATGCCCGCCGGCCCGGACCGTGAAAAAGCGCGGACGCCCTTTACAAATTCTGTCGCACTGTGTTAAAATAGTATCAGATCAAAGATCGCCGGGAGGGACTGGCCGTGCCGAACAACAAATATGACTGCCTGAAGCTGGAAAATCAGGTGTGCTTTCCTCTTTACGCCGCGGCGCGGGAGGTGGTCCGGCGGTACACGCCTTATCTGAACGAGCTGGACCTGACCTACACCCAGTATGTGACTATGATGGTCATGTGGGAGCACAAGTCCCTGACAGTGAAGGCCGCCGGGGAGTTGCTGCACCTGGACTCCGGGACGCTGACGCCCCTGTTCAAGAAGCTGGAGGACAAGGGCCTTGTGACCCGGGCCCGCTCCCAGACGGACGAGCGCAACCTGATCGTGTCCGTGACGGAGGCCGGCGAGGCGTTGAAGGACCGGGCTCTGGACATCCCCAGGCAGCTTGCCGGCTGCGTGCGTATGAGCCGGGAGGAATCCGTCCAGCTCTATAACCTTCTTTATAAGCTGCTGGACAGCCTTTCCTGACGAGGGCAAGACCGCCGGGAGCCGCTCCTTTGGGAGCGGCCCCTTTTTGTTTTTTCTCAGCCTGTGTGACATAGGGCCCCGGTTTTTCGTCTACCATACGAACGCGAACAAAAAGAGGTGATGACCCTTGGATGTGATGGCGCTGTACGACGCCCATAAGAACATGGTCTACCGTCTGGCGTTGAGCTTTCTCAAGTCCGTGCCCGACGCGGAGGACGCGGTCCAGCAGGTCTTTCTGCGGCTCATAGAGCACGGCAGCCGCGTCGCGCCGGGCAAGGAGCGTCAATGGCTGGCGGCGGTGACCGCCAACCACTGCCGGGATATGCTCCGCTCCGCCGCCCGGCGGCGCACCGAGCCGCTGACGGAGGACCTGCCGGTCTTTGACGAGCCGGAGGAAAACGACGTGTTCCAGGCGGTGATGGAGCTTTCCGACACGGAGCGGGGCGTGGTGTATCTCTACTACTACGAGGGCTACGACACCGGGGAGATCGCCAACATGCTGCAGATCTCCCGCACCGCCGTCACCAGCCGTCTGGACCGGGCCCGGCAGCATCTGCGGGACAAATTGGAGGAGGTACGATATGGCTAAGGAATTTTTGACCGCCTGGGACCAGGTGGAGCTGTCCGACGAGGCGGACCGGCGCATCCGGGCCGCTCTGGAGGAGGCCCTGCCGGGAAACGATGTGATCGATCTGCGCGCAAAGGAGGAGATACCTGTGAAACGAAAGACCCGCCGGATCAGCACGGCCGCGCTGATCGCCGCCGCGCTGGCGGTGGTCCTGTCCGTGACCGCCTACGCCGTGGGCGAATATACCGGCTTTTTCGAGACCGTGTTCGGCGGCAAGGACGCGGGCAAACAGACCTATGACCTGCCGGTGGACAGCTGGGACGAGGACGGAAATCAAAAGACCATGGAGATCGTCACCGAGGGCCAGCCGGTGGACCAGGACATGGCCCAGCGGGTGCTGGACGGCAGCGTGTCCGCCGCCGGGGCCAGCATCACCGTGGGGGACTACACCTGCACGCTGGAGGACATCGCCATGGCGGACAACGGCATCGGCGTGATGACTTACACCATCGAGAGCGACAAGGGCTTCCCAGCCCTGGAGGTGACCGACGAGACCTGGGGCATCTTCTACCTGGGCGGGGGCGGAAACTGGCTGGCGGCCGGGGACGGCGAGAGTTGGGTGCATGATACGCCCCAGGTCTTCCCCGCCGGGCAGGATATAAAAGACGGTCCGGGCATGGACGTCATGTGCTCTCTGGTGTCCCAAACAGACACGAAGCTGACCGTGGCGGCCTACATGGCCTCCTTCGGGGAGGCGTTCACCGCGGACGCCCTGGACGTGTACTTCTTCTGGGGCGACAAGGGCGACTACTCCGCGGATTACCGGCTGACGGTCCCCCTGGCTGAGCCTGCCGATACCGTGGAGCTGACCGGCCCGGAGGGCTGGACCGCCAGCGTGTCCGCCATGGGTCTGATCGTCACGCCCCCGGAGGGCGACCCCTACGGCAGCGACTACGGCTTTGGCGATCTGGTCGTCCACTACGCCGACGGCAGCGAATATGTGGTGGAGGCCAGCGAGCCCTACACCGTCAACAAGCGGTTGAGCTGCATCACCGACGGGGGCCTGCTCCGCTATGTGTTCAACCGGCTCATCGACCCGGAGCAGGTGACAAGCGTCACCGCCGTGGGCTCCGGCCACGGCTTCCAGGACGAAAACGGCCGGCCGGTGGCCTATGAGGACGCCTGGGTCAAGGTGGAGCCGCAGCTCATCGGTGACACCTGGACCAGCGACACCGAGCTGCGGGAGGGTCTGACCGACCTGGACGTGGACCTGGACCTGACCTTCACGCCCTGACACACAAAACAGAATGATACGCCCCGGCGGGATCTGCCCGCCGGGGCGTGACTTCATCGTATCTTCCGGCACTCCAAATACCAGCGTTTGTCCAGGGTCAGGCCCACGGAGAAGCTCTTTTTCGGATAATTTCCTTGACGGAGGATGTGGGGGAAGAGCTCCGCCTTGTCCATGGCCGGCAGCAGCCATGCGCCGCAGCCGGGCTGTGCCGCCAGACGCCGGGCCTCCGCCGTGCCGTGGATGTAGTCCACCCGCCCGCCGTGCCCGGCCACATAGTCCCGGGCCAGCCGGTCCGCCTCCGCCACCAGCGCGCCGGTGTCGTCGCCGGCGAGCTCCTCTATAAAGCCCCCCGCGTCCGTGCCGAACACCACCCGATGGATGGGATAGAACGCCACCGCCTCGTCCCGGAGGTTCTCCAGCTCCGCCAGGGCGTACCGGGCCGGGTGGTCCATGGCCGCCCCCGCGGCTTTCAGCTCCTCCCAGCGGTTTTTCGCCGCCGCCAGGGAGTGGTTGCCGTCGCCCATGGCGAATTTCAGCTCCCCCGGCAGCGCGTCGATGGCGGCCTTCACCGCCTCCGCCGCCGGCCCTGTGATCCGCCGGCCCCGGACGCGGCCGCCCCCGCCGTACAGGTCAAAGTCATAAAGGACCTCCCCCGGCTCCGCCCGGCCCAGCACCGTATCCTGGGCGTCGTCCATGAACAGCACGATGTGGGGCATCTCCAACGCCGTGCGCCGGCGCAGCTCCACCCGGGTGGGCAGCCGCTCCGGTACCGTGGCCTCCGTGGACCGGACCGGGGAGACGGCCCCGGGTGTCCAATCGTAGGCCTCCAGGTCTATCTTCCCCACTAGGCCGCGTCTTACGGCCCCATTTTGGAGCGTTCGCTCCACAAATACATAAGAATCCTTTATCTCGCGGAACACATCCCCCACCAGGTATTCCTCCATGGTCCTGCACATGGCCGCCTTGCGCTCCTCCACGTCCGGGGCGTGCAGATAGGCCTCCGGCAGCATCAGCCGCAGGGCGGAGGGCGCGCCGCCCACGAACGCGCTCATGGCCTCCCAATAGGCGGGTTCGGCGGAGAACTGGTCGCAGGCCACCGCGGCCCAGCGGGTCATGTCCGTCCCCTCCCTGGGCAGCAGGATGTCCGCGGGGGTAAAGATGTCCTTCATATCGTCACTTCCTCTCTGCATATGGCAATCTTACCCCATTTCGCATAGCATGGCAAGAGGTGATGTCAAATGGAATTTACATTGCTGGGGGCCGACCCCCGGTATATGTATCTGAAACGCCGTCTGGAGCTGGACGGCCACCGGCTGACGCCGGACAGTCCCAACAAGATCGCGCCCCCCGCCTGGCGGCAGGGCGTGCCATACTATAAAGACAGCATCTATACCATTGAAAACGCCGCCCTCACCGCCGAGGGAGCGTTGGAGCTTCTGATGCGCCGGTCCAACCGGGCCCTGGCGGGCATGGAGGTGCTGGTGGTGGGCTTCGGCCGCATCGGGGGCTTTCTGGCCGGGATGCTCACGTCCCTGGGCGCCCGGGTGACCGTGGCGGCCCGCAGCGAGACCGCCCGGGCGGAGGCCCGCGCCCGGGGCTGTAAAGCAGTTGACATAACGCATATCCCCCCGGTCTTTGACGGGGTCGTCAACACCGTGCCGGCCCCGGTGCTGGAGGGGGACTACGGCGGCGCGCTGTGCATCGACGTAGCCAGCGCGCCGGGGGGCTGGGCCTCGGACGCGCCGGTGCTGAAGGCTCCGGGCCTGCCGGGGCTGTACGCGCCCAAGGCCGCCGCCGACGTGATGGCGGAGGCCATTTATCGTGTGATGGAGGAGGAAAAGCGACATGAGTAAGATCCGTCTGGGGCTGGCTCTGACCGGCTCCTACTGTTCCTTCGGCAAGCTGGCGGCGGCGCTGCCGGAGCTGTGCCGGAGCTTTGATGTGCTGCCCATTTTCAGCGAGAACGCCCAGCGGGACAGCCGCTTCGGCACGGCGGAGTCCTGGCTGTCGCTGTTCGCTGAGCAGACCGGCCGCATCCCGGTCACGTCCATCGCCGGGGCGGAGCCGCTGGGGCCCAAGGGACTCATAGACGTGCTGGCTATCGTGCCCTGCACGGGCAACACCCTCGCCAAGCTCTCCCGGGGCGTGACGGACACCGCCGTCACCATGGCCGCCAAGAGCCACTTGCGAAACGGCAGGCCGGTGGTGATCGGCGTGTCCACCAACGACGGCCTGGCGGCCTCGGCGGAGAACATCGGCCGGCTGCTGGCCCGCAGGAACGTGTATTTCGTGCCCTTCGGCCAGGACGACCCGGAGGCCAAGCCCACCAGCCTGAGCTGCGACTATGGGCGTATCGTCCCGGCTGTGACCGCCGCCTTTGAGGGCCGGCAGCTCCAGCCCATCCTGATCTGAACGCCGGCGCGCAAAGGCCCCGCGGCCATTTCTGGCTGCGGGGCCTTTTTTTGGAGCTGCTGGGCGGATTCGGACCGCCGACCTCGTCATTACCAAAAAGCCCGTACCATTTTTCTGGCCTTGTCTGTGTTTTGTTGTCTCGCCGTATCTTCAGCAGTCTCTTTTGCTATCTCGTTCTATCTCATTATACGCGGCTGTTTTACGGGGACGCGGCCCCCGTGCGGGTCGTACCTGTTCACGCCCGGTACCGGCGAAATGTGGTGCCGGGCGGCGGGATCGAACCGCCGTCGGAGCCGCGAAAAGGAGTAAAAAAACGGCCCCGGTCCCTGCCCCGGCATAAAAAAAGCACGGTGCAAAACGCACTGTGCTTTCATCAACTGGTATTTGGTTGTCAGATGATCAATCTTTCGCAGACATCGTTGAGGCTTTTCCCCTGTATAAACGGCGTCGACATTGCTTCATCCACCGAGCTAACCGTTACCTCATTCTCACCATAACACAAAGAAATACTGTCACGGCTAAATGGGCAGATCGAACCCGATGTTCCCTCAAAAACAAAGTCTATATCTTGCGTGAGGCTGTCGATCAACCCGCGCAACTGTTGTATACTCATATGATATCCTTATGCTCCTTTTTCTCCCGGTCGTTCAATTCGTCTGCTTTCCGACTCACTATCACATCGTCTTTCCAAACGATCCGATGCACATGCTCTCCATGCTTTCCAAATGGATGTTTTTTAGGATTTCCGTGCGGGCCACCGTGTACCTGCAAACTTTGACGCGCATCTGGCCCGTATATGGTTCTATTTCGCTGTTCTTTCGCTCCATTCTGTGATACCGTCTCAACCACCGCATACGGCTTATACTCAGCTGGCAAGCTAGGATGTTTAAGACCTTTCCAATCATCCGTTACGACGATTGTTCCGTCCTCATTATAGTGATATTTGCTATATTTTGCAAGCTCCGCCCGCGCGGCGCCCGTCGCGGCGGCCGCCTGCTTCCGGTCCCAGCCGGCCACATACAGCCGCTGCCAAACCTCAGCCTGTTCATAACTGGGATCGCGATAGCAGCCGCCGATGCACGGGCAGAGCAGACATTTGACCGTTTTGACAGCGCGATCATTGGCAATAAACACCAAACAAACACCAAAAAGCTCAAAACCGGCTGATGCCCGGAAATAGCAAAAGCCCGCGATCCCTTAGGATCACGGGCTTTGCTCGTGGAGCTGCTGGGCGGATTCGGACCGCCGACCTCGTCATTACCAATGACGCGCTCTACCGACTGAGCTACAGCAGCTGGCGACCGAGAAGGGACTTGAACCCTCGACCTCCGGCGTGACAGGCCGGCATTCTAACCGACTGAACTACTCGGCCACTTGCTGTTCGCGAGCTTTTTGATTATACCCGCTTGCCCCTTTACTGTCAAGATAAAATTGTTTTTCCCCCCGTTTTTCGCCCGTTTTTACCCTCCACTTACAAAAAAATTAACCATTTCGCAAATTTTCGTAATTTTTTGTTGTATTTTTCCGCCGCATCGTTTATAATGTTGTCCATCCTGTGAATAAGGCAAGGTAGTGATAACATGTCTGGTAGTCACATGGCGCCTAGCGCCCCTCAGCAGAAGAGCTCGTCTTCCGCCTGGAAGATCGTGATCCTGGTCGTGGTCCTGGTCCTGGTGCTGGCCGCGCTCTGCTTCCTTCTGTGGCAGATGTTCGGCAGCTCCCTTCTGGGCGGCGGCTCCGGCACGGCCGAAGTAGCTCCCGGGATCTTCACCCAGGTGGAAGCCACCTCCTCCAGCGGTAAAAACGTGGCCGGCAACCTGTCCGTCACCCAGAGCGCCCAGCGGCCTGACACCATCCCTCCCGAGGAGGAGGACGTGCTGCTTCTGGACATCGCCTGGACCGGCAATACCCAGCCCACGGAGCCCGTCTACGTCACCATCAGCGACCCCAGCTTTACCGATGGCGACGGCCTGGCGGTCCACCACCTGAATTCCCTGACAAACGCCTGGGACCTGCTTGGTACATACACCATCCAGAACAGCTCCGTCACTTTCATGACGGACAGCTTCTCCCCCTTCGCGTTCCAGGTCATCAGCGCCACCCCGGCCACCCCGGAGCCCACGGCCACCCCGGAACCCACCGTTGAGCCCACGGCCACCCCGGAGCCCACTCCCACCACCATCAGCGCGGTGGATTACGGCACCTATCCCGCCGTCCAGTCCGGCGTTTTCGCCATGGTAAACGAGCTGGAGGACGACAGCGTCTATGTTCTGGCGGCGGTGCGGGATCTGCCCGCCGACGCCATGACCGCCGGCGATGAAGAGGACGACGCGGACGCCGAGGCCCAGGAGGACGAAGAGCTGCCCGAGGACGAGACCGAGGGCGATGTGAACTTCTCCTATGTGGACGCCGACGACGCCCAGGCGACGGAGACCTCCGCCGAGAGCGACGCTTCGGCCCAGCCTGCCGGTCCCGTGCCCATGGCTACTGTGCTGATCAACCTGGACGGCTCCAGCATGGCAACGGTGGATATGCCTCTGCTGCAGGCGGAGGACGGTTCCTGGTGCCTTGGCGGCCCCATCACCGAGGGCATGCTCTGGACCTCCAACCGGGACGCCTACAAGACCGAGAGCCGGTACTCCTTTGCCAGCCATGACCGTTATCTGAACCTGGACGACAGCAACTCCGTCTTCGTTCTGGACGACAACAGTACCAAGACCCGGTTCCTCATGGAGACCGCCACGCTGACTAACGGCGCGGAGATCACCACGCTGAACTACCGGAACGACGACCGCTACTACATCAGTGCCCTGGACACCACCGCCGAGGTGGCTACCGATGACGCCTTCCCCGCCGGGACAGCCGATCCCAGCACGGTGAGCGCGCCCATCTGCCTGGGCGGCACGCTGCCGGAGGGCGAGCTGACCCTCTATCGGAACGTGCTGCACTTCACCGCCTCCACGGATCAGAGCGGCGCCAAGCAGTTCATGGCCTTCAAGCTCGACGAGAGCCTGACGCCTCCCGCCGGCATGGCGACCAGTCTGGCCCACCAGATCACCGTCCCCCTCATCAACGAGGACACCAACCTGGAGACGCTGGTGATCATGGACGGCGACCGGGCCCTGGTCCTGGGCACCGATTACACCATCTCCGCCCGGGTCTATAACAACGGCACCGTAGTGGTTTCCATCGACTTCATGGGCGACTACTCCGGCCGGATCGTGCGGACCTACTCCGGCTCCGTGATCCGCACCAACGCCACGCCGGAGACTACCCCCGCCCCGGTGGTGGCTCCCTCCCCCACGCCTTATGTCGGCGGCGGCGAGGGCTGGGGCTACGTTCCGCCCCAGAATCCCAGCGGCGGCAGCAGCGGCGGCAGCGACTCGGGCTCCTCTGACGTGACGCCGCAGCAGTCCGAAGAAGAAGCGTCTCCTTGATAAAGAAAACCCAAGCGCGCCGCGGTCATCCGCGGCGCGCCTCTTTTTTTGTCTCAGTCCGCCTCCGTCTCCAGAAGCCCCCAGATCACCCACATCATGGGCGCGGTCAGGCACAGGCCCAGGCTGAAGAAGTCCTGGATATGATAGCAGACCAACGCCGCGCCCAGGGCCGGATACAGCGCGTTCCGCTTCCGGCGGCGGACCCAGGTCACCAGGCTGCAGCCCACGGCGGCCAGATAGGCCAGCAGGGCGAAAACGCCCATGTTCACCAGATAGCCCAGATAGACGTTGTGGCAGTTGGTCACCACCGCCGTCTTGTCGCGCACCTGGCTGTACCAGCGGATGTCCAGCCGCTTGGAGACGGTGCCCGGCCCGCCGCCCAGCCAGGGGTGTTCCTTAAAAAGCTGCCAGGCCTGCTTCCAGATCTGGCCCCGGTGGGAGCCGAATTCGTCCGCCAGATGCCCGTGGAGCGCCTGGCTCATCTCGTAGAGCGTGCCGCTCTTTCCCGGCCAGAGGTACAAAGTCCCCAGCCCCGCCAGGGTCAGCGCCCCGCTGACCCGGCCCGCGGCCCTGGCGGCCCGGTCGTTTTGGATCGCCACCGGCGCCGTTATCAGCAGGCACCCGGCCAGACCCACCAGTCCCGCGTCCACGTCGCAGGCGACCAGTATCCCCAGGGCCAGCGCCCCCGGCAGGAACAGGGCCCGGTCCAGCCGGTTTTTGCTCAGCGCGGCGTACACCGTCAGCAGCGGCGCGGCCAGACACAGATAGGCCGCCAACAGCCCGGTGTTGCCGATGGTGCCCAGAAACGCGCTGTTGTAGGCCACATATTTGTCGTAATAATTGGTCCCGTCCGGGTAAAAGCCCAGGGGGTCCAGGCCGCATAGCTGGGCCACGGCGATGGCGCAGCACACCGCCGAGGACGCGCCCATGGCCCACATATACCGCCGCCGGGGCCGGCCCAGCATGGACGTGCCGAAAAAGACCAGGGCGTACAGCAGGATCGTCAGATAGCCGTCAAAGCGGTTGCCGGTCAGAATGGTCCAGGTGTCGTACCGGGAAAAGGCCGCGCTGACGGCTCCCACCGCCAGAAAGACCCCCACGGCCAGGTGGGCGGGGCGTATCTCCGCCCGGTACCGCTCCCCGGCCAGGAGCCCGCAGACCAGCATGGCAAGCGTCACCACCGCCCATATGCCGGTGGACACCACGAAAAGCCAGAACTTGGACACCGTCACGTTGTCGTAGCCCTCCAGGCCCACGAACAGGGGGAACACGCCCAGTATCACCAGTATGTACTTGTCCGTGACCCATTTGGCCCGGTCCAGAAAGGGATATTCCATGGTCCGCTCCTTTTCCACGTCAGGGCTATTATAGCCTCTGCCGGCGGAAAGCACAAGTGATTGAAAAATCCGGGTATATATGATATAGTAAGGGGTACTTTGGATAAGGATGGTACGGGATGGACAGCTTTTACGCCCTGATCGCCCGGATGAAGAACATCGGCCGCTGGGCCCTGATGCGCTCGGTGACGCCGGAGAACGTGCAGGAGCACAGCCACATGGTGGCGGTGCTGGCCCACGCTCTGGCGGTGATACGCCGGGACGTGTTCGGCGTGCCCTGCGACCCCAACGCCGCGGCGGCCGCGGCCCTTTTCCACGACGCCGGGGAGATCCTCACCGGGGACCTGCCCACGCCCATCAAGTACCGCAACGAGACCATCCAGACCGCCTACCGGCAGGTGGAGGCGGAGGCCTCGGCCAAGCTGCTGGACACGCTGCCGGAGGAGCTGCGCCCGGCATACGAGCCCCTGCTGGCTCAGCCGGACCCCTCATGGGGGCCTCTGGTGAAAGCCGCCGACAAGCTGTCCGCCTACATCAAGTGCATCGAGGAGCGGCGGGCCGGCAACGACGAGTTCCTGCAGGCGGAGCAGAAGTCCCTGGAGACCCTGCGGGGCTACCGTCTGCCTGAGGTGGACTATTTTCTGGACCGCTTCATCCCCGCCTTTGAGCGGACGCTGGACGAGCTGGGAACGATGGAGTATAAAGAGCCGAAGCTGAATACACTTTCCAAAAAGGAGAATGAATAGATGCGCATGAATGCCCAAGACAAGACGATGGAAAAGATCGTGGCCCTGTGCAAGAACAGGGGCTTTATCTTCGCCGGTTCGGAGATATACGGCGGTCTTGCCAATTCCTGGGACTACGGCCCTCTGGGCGTGCTGATGAAGCAGAACGTGAAAAACGCCTGGTGGAAGAAGTTCGTCCAGGAGAGCCCCTACAACGTGGGCCTGGACGCGGGCATTCTCATGAATCCCCGTGTGTGGGAGGCCTCCGGCCACGTGACCAACTTCAACGACCCCCTCATCGACTGCAAGGGCTGCAAACGCCGCCACCGGGCCGACAAGCTCATCGAGGAGTGGGCGAAAGAGACCGGCGCGGACGTCAACGTGGAGGCCCTCACCAACGACGAGATGGTGGCCTATATCCGGGAGAAGAAGATCCCCTGCCCCGGCTGCGGGGCCACGGATTTCTCCGACATCAAGAAATTCAACCTGATGTTCAAGACCCACCAGGGCGTCACGGAGGAGTCCGGCACGGACGTATATCTGCGGCCGGAGACCGCCCAGGGCATCTTCGTGGACTACAAGAGCGTGCTGCGCACCACCCGCAAAAAGCTGCCCTTCGGCATCTGCCAGATCGGCAAGAGCTTCCGCAACGAGATCACCCCGGGCAACTTCACCTTCCGCATCCTGGAGTTCGAGCAGATGGAGCTGGAGTTCTTCTGCGAGCCGGGCACCGACCTGGAGTGGTTCAAGTACTGGCGGGAGTTCTGCCACAAGTGGCTGCTGGAGCTGGGCATGACGGACGAGTATCTGCGCCTGCGGGACCACACCCCGGAGGAGCTGAGCTTCTACTCCAAGGCCACCACGGACTTTGAGTACCTGTTCCCCTTTGGCTGGGGCGAGCTGTGGGGCATCGCGGACCGGACCGATTACGACCTGACCCAGCACCAGACCTTCTCCGGCGAGAAGATGGAATACAAAGAGGAGGGCATGGCCGAGGGCTTCATCCCCTACGTCATCGAGCCCAGCCTGGGCGCGGACCGGGTCATGCTGGCCTTCTTGATCGACGCCTATGACGAGGAGCAGGTGGGCGTGGACAAAAAGGGCAATCCCGACGTGCGCACGGTGCTGCATCTGCACCCCCAGCTGGCCCCGTACAAGTGCGCGGTGCTGCCCCTTTCCAAGAAGGACGTGCTCTCCGGCCCCGCTAAGGAGCTTTACGCGAAGCTCGCTGGGGAGTTTTCCTGCGACTATGACGAGACCGGCTCCATCGGCAAGCGGTACCGCCGCCAGGACGAGATCGGCACGCCTTTCTGCGTGACGCTGGACTTCCAGACCGTGGGCGACGGGGACATCCCCGCCGACAACTGCGTCACCGTCCGGGAGCGGGACTCCATGGAGCAGGTCCGCATCCCCATGGACCAGGTGGCGGACTATATCGCCCAGCGGATCAAATACTGAACATGGACGAGGAAAAGCAGCCCGCGCAGGAACAGCTCACCGCCGGCCAGGCCTTCGTCAAAAGCATCCGTCCGGCGGGCTGCGCGCTGTTTCTCATCGTGGCGGTGCTGGTGGCGGCGGTGTGCTTTACCGCCGGCCGGGACCCTATCCCGGGCTATACCCCGCCGGAGCGGGCCAGCTATGAAAACGACCTGCCGACGCTGGCGTCGGTGCTGACCGAGCAGGTGTTCCCCCAGCTGCCGGAGTACGGCCTGACCGCCGCCGTCACCGGCGATACCGTGACCGTGACGGTGGAGCGGGGCAACTTCGCCGCCGCCCGGTCCGCCATATTGCGGTATTTTCCCCAGGACCTCATCAACTTTGAAAGGGGCTGACAAGCCATGCGCATCAAAGTAGCCGCCGCCGCGCCGGAGCTTCTGCCCGGCCGCCCCGGCCAGAACATGGCCAACGTCCTGGCCGCTATCAGCCGGGCCCGGGACGACGGCGCGTCCATCCTGGTCCTGCCGTCGGACCTGCCGGAAGACATGAACCAGGGGGCCTTGGAGCGGCAGGCGGGCAAGATGGCCGTCTACCCCATCACGAAGCCGTCTCTGTCCCGGGACGACCTGCTGGGCCATCATGAGGACATGGATATCCTGTGCTGCTCCGCCGACACGCCCACCACCGTCTCCTCCCACTACGACAACATCAACCTGGCGGGCCTGGCCAGCCATGAGAACATGGCCGTGGTGGTCATGGCCTGTCCTCAGGGGGGCGACGGTAGCGGCCGGCTCTATACCGGCCAGTGCCTGATCGCCCAAAACGGGGCCATTTTGCAGAGCGCGGACGGCTACGCCCTGGCCCGGGTCACCATCCCCAGCCGGGAGACCAAGGCCCCCGTGGAGGAGCTCGTCACCGACCAGCCCGCCACCCCCTGGACCCCCTTCCCGGAGATGCTGCCCCGGGTGATCAAGCTGGCCGCCGACGGGCTGGCCCGGCGGATGATGGCCCTGGGCGCGACCCAGCTTACCGTGTCCATCGGCCGCAGCGCCTCCTCCCTGCTGGCGTTGGCCGCCTGCGTGGCGGCGGTGGACCGGCTGAAGCTGTCCCACAAGAACATACACGTCACCGCCGACGGCAACCGGGCCAACCAGATCGCCGCCGCCCTGGGCGTCACCCTGGGGGGCGAGGCGGGCCTGGCGGTGGACGGGACAGACCTGACCGCCCGCGCCCTGGACGGAGCCGCGCCGGAAAATTACGCCGTGAACGCCACGGTGCCCCGGAGCGTGGCCCGGCTGGTCATGCGCTATTACGCCAACACCTGCGGCAATATGGCCTTGTCCGTGCCCATCCGCTCCATCGTCCACGACGACGACAGCCAGCCCTGGGAGCTGTACGACTTTTTGCTGCACTACTCGCTGGTGTACGATATGCCCAAGTGGACCCAGGCGCGGCTCTTGGAGGACACCTTTGAAAGCCGCTTCTCCCATGAGTCCATCCTGGCGGCGTTGGACCATTTCTTTGACAACTTCCGCCGGCCCGCCGCCTGTCTGGGCCCGGAGGTATTCTCTCTGGACGTCGTCCACTGACCGCACCGTTCTGCAAAGGAGCTCATCATGCGTAGACTGTTCGCCCTTTTGATCGCCGCGATACTGCTGTCCACGCCGGCCTACGCCGCCTCCGGCGGCTCCGTCTCCGTGGACCCCGACCGCTGCGCCCACCACTTCGAGGTGACCGTGCTGCGGGAGGCCACCTGCGCCGAAAAGGGCCTGCTGGCCTATACCTGCTCCAAATGCGGCCTGACCTATACGGCGGAGACCCTGCCCGACGGAGAGCATGACTACGAGCTGACGGAGACCACCGCCACCTGCACCCTGGACGGGGACGCCACCTATACCTGCTCCCGCTGCGGCGATACATACACCGAGCCCATGACCGCCACCGGCCACGTGCCCGAGGACCGGCCCGCCACCTGCACCCACAGCCGGGTCTGCGCCAACTGCGGCCAGGTGCTGGAGCCCGCCACCGGCCACGACTATGTTTATCAGTACGACGCGGAGCGGACCGAGGACGGCGTTTTCATCACCTACGGCACCTGGCTGTGCGAAAACTGCGGCCGGGTCCTGAACGCCACCGAGGGCAACGCCGTGTACTACTACGACCTGCTGGCCCGCCAGGAGGCGGAGGCCGCCCAGGCCGCCGCGCTGCTGGAGGAGGTCTCCGGCGCGGACGCCGATGTGTCCGGGGCCGCCGGCTCCGATACGGACCTGTCCTTGGAGGACGCCTCCGACACCGACGCGGGCGCGTCCTCGGAGGAAGCCTCCGACAACGGCGGGACGGGCGCCCCGGCTGACCTGTGGCTCATCCTCTCCTGCGCGGCCGTGCTGGTCATCCTGGTGGAGACGGTCCTGCTGGTCCGCTCTCTGAAAAAGGCCAAGGCCGCCCGTTGAGCGGCCCGGAGGATCTGGTATGTTCAAGAACCGAAAATTCGGCTTTTACGCCGTCATGCTCTGCCTGACGGGGCTGGCGTACACCACCTTGGGCGGGGCCCTGCAGATCGGCGGGACGGACGTGGCGCGGCATTTCATCGCCGCCGGTCCGAGCTGGTCCGATCAGGCCATAGAGCTTCCCACCCTGGTGGGGAGCTTTCTTGCGGTCCCGGCCGCCGTCGTCTGCGGCCGGATCATCGTCCGCGGCGGGCCCCGGCAGGCTCTGCTGCTCTGCGCCGCGCTGGCGGCCCTGGGCTGCGCGGGTCTGGCGGCCGGCGGCGGGTGGTACCCGCTGTATCTGCTGTCCGCCGCGGCCATCCGCTGCGCCTGCGCGCTCATAGACATCTGCCTTTTCGCCCTGTGCGCCGCCTGGTCCATCCGCTGCCGGGGCCGGGTCACGGGCATCGTCACCCTGGGCGCGCCACTGATGGGCGCGGTGGGGGCGGGCGCCGTGGTGCGGGTCGTGTCCGAATATCTCTCCGGCGACTGCCGGCCCTATTTTCTGGGTCTGGCCGCCGTGCTGGCCCTGCTGGCCCTGATCGCCCGGTTCCTTTTGCGGGACCGGCCCGAGGAAGCCGGGCTATACCCCGACGGGGCCGACCGGGCCCCGGCCTCCGAGCCAGAGGAGGAACAGCCTCCCCTGCGCCCTGGGCAGATCCTGAAAGACAGCCGCGCCTGGCTGCTGCTGGTTATATACGGCCCGCTGGTGGCGGTGGCCGCCGGCTGCATGGGCGGCATGGGCGCCCGGTTCCTGTCCCTGGGCGGCCAGGACCTGTGGCGCGCTGCCGGACGGTGGCTGACCCTGGGGGCCATTTTGAGCATCCCCGCCAGCTATATCTTCGGCGTGATAGACGATCATGCCGGCTCTGCGGCCGCCTCGATCCTGCTGGCCGCCGGAGAGCTTTTGTGCGCGGCCGCGCTGCTGATGATGCCGGCGGAGGGGAGCCTTCTGTGGGGGGCGGCCCTGTGCGTGGGGACGGGCTGTCTCATGGGCGGGACGTCCACCATGGTGCCCTGCGCCATCGGCCGGGTCTACGGCCGGCGGCAGTTCGCCGCCGCGGGAGCGGTGCTGCTGCCCGCGCTGCTGCTGCCGGCGGCCGCCGCGCCCCTCGTCACCGTAGAGCTGATCCGGGCGGGCCTTGGCCGGACCGCCTGTGTGGCGTTGGCGAGCCTGGCCGCCGTGGGCCTGGCGGCCGCGCTGCTGCTCATCCCCGTCAAGGACGCCAACGCCCCCGACCGGGCCTGGAGCCGCAAGGCATAAGCCCCGGAGCGCGCTGCACCAAAAGGCCGAGGACCAGAACCGGCAGCGTTTCCGCCAGGAGCCGGTCTAACTGGGTGTCGGAGCCAGTCCGAAAGTATCTCTCGCCCGCACAGTTCCGCTTCGCTTCTCATCATGCGGGTCGAGAGACACTTCCGGCCCTGGCTCTCAAACCGTTACTGCCAAGGCCGCTCGTCCAGGGGAGCGGCGCACCAAAGGGCCGAGGACCAGAACCGGCAGCGTTTCCGCCACGCGATTTCGGGCGCGAAGCGAGCCGCGAGCGGGCCTAAGGGGTCCCCAAAAGGCACGCCTGCCTTTTGGGGAGAGGAGGAGCCGCGAGCCATTTGAGCTTTGCCGCCGTGCGGCAAAGGGAGACCTGGCTTGCGGGCGACGACGAGTCGGGCTGGTCCCGATACCGAAATAGAGCGGTCCTGGCTCTCAAACCTGTACTGCGCCTTTATTAAAACGCAAAAGACCTGCTGTTACAGCAGGTCTTTTTCTGATCTCACAACCGCACCGCCACCGGCGCGTCCAGCTCCATGCTGTCCGGGGCCACCCGGCAGTCATAGGCCAGGATATGCACCCCCGCGCCGGCGGCCGCCCGCAGGGCCGCGGCAAAGGCCGGGTCCGTGGCGGCGTTGGGCTCGAAGTGGTCCACGCCCCCCATCTGGATCACGAAAAGGACATACGCCGGGCCCGAAAAGGCGGCCAGCTCCCGCAAATGCCTGGTCCCACGCTCCGTGGGCGCGTCCGGGAACAGCGCCGTGCCGTCCTGCTCCAATGTGACCCCCTTCACCTCCAGCAGCACGAGCTCCGGGGTGCAAAGCCCAAAGTCGAACCGGCTGGCGCCGTGGCGAAACTCCGGCTTGATCTCCGTTCCCGCCGGGAACAGCTCTCCCCTTTTCAGCCACTCCAGCGCAGCCGCGTTGGGGGCCTGGCTGTCCATGTTGATGAGCCTTGTCCCCTTCTCCACAGCCACCAGGTCGTACCGGGTCTTGCGGCCGGTCCCTTCCCCCGCGTCGGCCAGATAGACCCGCGCCTCCGGGACCAGCAGCTCCCGGCACCGGCCCGTGTTCTTCACATGGACCGTTTCCACGCGCCCGTCCAGCTCCACATGGGCGATGAATCGGTTGGGACGGTCGATGAACCGGGCCGGGACCACACGCTCGTACCGCATCAGCGCACCGCCCGGATGAGCTTTTTCGTGTACTCGTTCTGCGGATGGTCGTACACCTGGTCCACCGTGCCGGACTCGATGATCCGGCCCTCCTGCATCACCAGCACCCGGTCGCAGATGGAGTAGACCACGTTCAGATCGTGGCTGATGAACAGATAGCTCAGGTCCAGCTCCCGGCGAAGCTCCCACAAGAGGTCCAGCACCTGGGCCTGGATAGTCACGTCCAGAGCCGACACCGGCTCGTCCGCGATGATGAACCGGGGCCGCTGGATCAGGGCCAGGGCGATAGCCACCCGCTGCCGCTGGCCCCCGGACAGCTCCTTGGGCTTTCGATTTACATAATCTTCTTCCAGCCCCACCCGCTCCAGCATGTCCGCCACACGGCGTTTCCGCTCGGGGGCGTCGTACTTGCCGAAGATGCGCAGGGGCTCTTCCAATATCCAGCCGATGGTCCGGGCCGGATTCAGACTGGCATAGGGGTCCTGAAACACCATCTGGGGCCGCTTTGTGTAGTGCCTGACCGTGCCGTCCACGTCCCGGGCCGGCAGCATGCCCAATATGGCCTTGGAGAGCGTGGACTTGCCGCAGCCCGACTCGCCCACCAGACCGACGATCTCCCCGTGGTTTACATAAAAACTTACGCCGTGGACCGTCTCTTTTCCCCTCCGACGGCCGAAAACGGTGGCGTCGGAGTAACGGACGGTGAGGTCTTTCACCTCCAGGACCCGTGTCTCATTCATGGCGTTTCCTCTTGGGTATGGCGGCGATGAGCCGCCTGGTGTACTCGTCCCTGGGGTCGTTGAACACCCGGTCCGTGTCCCCCCGCTCCACGATGGCGCCCTTGTACATGACGCACACGCTCTCGCAGAGCCGGCGCACCACGGAAAGGTCGTGGCTGATGAGGAAGATCGCCACGCCAAATTCCTCGCTGATGGAGCGCAGAAGGGACAGTATCTGAGCCTGGACGGTCACGTCCAGGGCTGTGGTGGGCTCGTCGCATATGAGCAGCTTGGGGCGTATGACCATGGCGGAGGCGATGACGGCCCGCTGCCGCTGGCCCCCGGACAACTGGTGGGGGTACTTCTCGTATGTCCTCTCCGGCGACCGCAGGCCCACCTGCTCCATGGCCTCCAGGGCCCGGGCCCTGCGCTGGCCGGCGGACAGGTCCGTGTGGATCTTCAATACCTCCTCCACCTGCCGGCCCACCTTCATCAAGGGATTCAGGCTGGTCATGGGCTCCTGGAACACCACGCCGATGTCCTTGCCCTGGACGGCGCGCAGCTGGCTCCGGGAGCAGGCCAGCAGGTCCCGGCCCTCAAAGAGCACCTGGCCCGTCATATTCACGTTCCACCGCTCGATAAGACCCGACAGGGCCATGGCGGTGACGGTCTTGCCGGAGCCGGACTCCCCCACCAGGCCCAGCCGCTGGCCGGGCTCCATAGTCAGGTCCACCCCCCGGACCGCCTCCTTGCCGGTGGACAGGAACGTCACATGCAGATCGCGTATGTCAAGCAGCGCCATACTCGCCCCCCATTCCCTCGCTGAGCAGGCCGAAGCCCAGCACCAGCAGAATGATGGCGACGCCGGCGCTGAGGGCGTACCAGGGGGCCGTCAGCAGATACCCCTGGGCCTCGTTCAGCATCCGGCCCAGGCTGGCGTCCGGGGGCTGGACCCCCACGCTCAGGTAGCTCATGGACGCCTCCGCCAGCACGGCGTTGTTGAAGCCGATGGCTACGCTGGGCAGCAGCACGGGGATGATGTTGGGCAGGATGTGCAGAAAGAGGATACGCATATCCCCCGCCCCCATGAGCCGGGCCCCGGCCACATAGTCCAGGCTCTTCTGCCGGGCCACCTCCGAGCGGACCACCCGGGCGAAGCTGGGGATGAACAGCAGCCCCAACGCCAGGATGATGTTATACTTGCCGCTGCCGAATAGGGCGATCAGCACCAACGCCAGCAGGATGCTGGGGAAGGCGGCCACGGCGTCGTTGAAGCGCATGACTACCTCGTCCAGCCAGCCCCCGTAGTACCCCGTCAGCCCGCCGACGACCAGCCCCGCCGCCAGGCCGATGGCAACGGTGGCGGCGGCGATAACGAAGGTGGCCCCGGCCCCCTCCACCACCCGGGACAGGATGTCCCGGCCGAAGTTGTCCGTGCCCAGCGGGTGGGACGGACAGGGCGCGAGCATCCGCTCCGCGCCGCTCATGGCGTTGGGGTCGTAGGGCGTCCAGACCATGCCGATCAGGATCACCGCCAGCATGAAGGCGGTGATGATGGCCCCGGCTGTGAAATTTTTATTGTGTTTGATCTTCACAAGGCGCCTCGCAGAGTTCGCGCCCGCAGGCGCGAATAAAGTAGGATATGATTTCCGGGGGCGTGTACCTCGGAAATCATTCTTATCAGCCTGCAAACGTGCGAGCACTTTTGGGGTCCCCAAAGGGCACGCCTGCCCTTTGGGGAGAGGAGGAACCGTGAGCCATTCGAGTTTTGCCGCTTTGCGGCAAAAGGAGACCTGGTTTACGTGTTCCGACGAAGTGCGCTGCAGCAGGCTGCAGCCTTTTCGCTTGAAAGGCTCTGCCTTTCAAGCGAGACGAACACGCGGGTCGATGGTCTGGGTCACCACGTCCGCCAGATAGTTCATGAACACCACTACGAAGGCGATGATCACCACGATGCACTGGACCACGGGATAGTCCCGGTTGCCGATGCTTGCCAGCAGCAGCCGGCCCAGTCCCGGCAGGGCGAACACCTGCTCCACGATGATGGACCCGGCCACGATGTCCGCCAGAGTCATAGCCACGAAGGTGACTACCGGCAGGATGGCGTTTCTAAGCACATGCCCCCGGATGACCCCCCAGCGGGAATTGCCCCGGCTGTAGGCGGTGCGGACATAGTTCTCGCCCATCTGATTGATGATGGACGAGCGCAGCAGCTTCGTCACCATGGCGGCCTTGGGGATGGCGATGGCAAGCGCCGGGAACACCAGGTAGCCCAGAAAGCCCCACACGCTCTGCCGGGGACTGACGAAGCCCCCGGGCACGAACAGGTGCAGCACCAGCCCGAACAGGTAGGTGAACAGGATGCCCAGGAAAAACGGCGGAATGGCCATGAACACCTGGTTCATGGCCACGCACGCCCGGTCCAGCCGGCCCCCCTGCCAGCGTGCCAGCGTGATGCCCATGGGTATACTGATGGCGATGACAAGCGCCCAGGCCATAAGGGAAAGGGCCGCCGTGACGACGCCCTTTCCCGCCATGACCTGCCGCACGCCCATGCCATAGCTGTAGCTGACGCCAAGATCGCCGGTCACAAAACCGGTCAGCCAGTCCACATAGCGCACCAGCACGTTCCTGTCCAGCCCCATCTCCGCCCGGAGGGCCGCCGCCCGCTCCGGGCTGTACTCGCTGCCCAGGAGCTTGGTGGTGGGGTCCCCCGGGACGATCTGGAAGGCCAGGAACGCCAGCAGGGAGATGAGGAGCAGCGTTATGAGCAATACTCCTGTTTTTTTCAGTATGTACCGCACTTACCCGGCGCGGTACACCGTCGACATATCCATGACGTACAGGGGATAGAACGCATACCCCTCCACGTCGGGCTGGGTCACCACGAAGTCCGCCAGGTCCTGGATGTACACGTTGGCGGCGTTCTCCGTGAGGAGCTTTTCGCACTCCTTGAATTTGGCGGTCTGCTCCGCCTCGTCGGTGGTGGCGAGGGCGGCGGCATAGGCCGCGTCGTAGTCGGCGTTTTCAAAGCCGATGAAGTTTTTCGGGCTGTCGCTGACGAACCGGCCCAGCAGCGCGGAGGCCGTCAGGGTGGAGGCGTCCATACCGGTGATGGTGGCCTCGAAGTCCCGGCCCTGATAGGCCTCGGAATACCAGGCGGCGTTCTCCATCTGCTTGATCTCGGCCTCCACGCCCACCTGCCGCAGCAGCTCCACGATCACCTGGGCGGTGTTCACATGGGGGGTGTAGGCCGACACGACGGCGATGGTGAACTTCAGCGGCTCGTCGGGACCGTAACCCGCCTCGGCCAAGAGATCGCGGGCTTTGTCCAGATCGTTCCCGTAGTAGTCCGTCAGGCTGTCGTCAAAGTATTTGCCGAAGGCCGGGTACATGCTGCTGCCCAGAGGCGTGCCGTGGCCCTCTCCGGCCAGGTCGACGACCATCTGTTTGTCGATGGCGTAGCACAACGCCTGCCGGACCCGGATATCGTCGAAGGGGGGCCTGGCGTTGTTCAGGTACAGGGCCTGCACCAGATTCATGTTGCCCTCCAGCACGTTCAGGCCCGCCAGCTCCTTCACCTGACTGGCGTCCAGATGGGCCGCCATGTCGATGGCGCCGGACCGCAGGCTCATGACCATGGTCTGGCCGTCCTCGATGATCTTGAACACCACCCGGTCCGCCTTGGCCGGCTCGCCCCAGTACTCGTCGAATTTTTCAATGACGATGTTCTCCTGCACGGAGCGGGAGACATACTTGAACGGTCCCGTGCCCACGATCCCGTCGGCGGGGTCGCTGCCATCGGGGATGATGGCGGCGGTCATATAGGCGATGAACTCCGCGTCCGGGGCGGAGAGCTTCACGACGACGGTCCTGTCGTCGGCGGCTTCCACGCTGGCGACGCCGGCCAGGGTAGCCATGAGCGGCTCCCCGGTGTCCAGACCTGCCGCACGGGTCAGGGAATAAACGACATCCCCGACCGTGACCTCGCTCCCGTCATGGAATCGGACGCCTTCACGGAGGGTGAAGGTATATTCGTCCGCGGTTTCGTTGACGGTGTAATCTGCGGCGACGGCGGGGATGAGATTTCCTTGGGTGTCGGGCTTCATGAGCCCTTCATAGATGTTGAAAAGGACTTCTCTGGTTCCTGCCAACGACGAAGATACGTGCGGGTCAAGACTGCTGTCCAGGTCTGAGGCGATCCCGACGGTGATCTCACCGCCGGCGGCATCGCCGGTGGAGCCGGTCTCGGCGGCCCAGGCTGACTGGCCGCCTCCGGTGATCCAGAGTGCCGCCGTCATAACGACCGCCAACGCAAGAGTGAGAATACGCTTTGTCATAGTGATTTCTCCTTTTGGCTCCAATATTAAGTTTTCTCTTGGCGGGTCGAGGATACCACAAAACCACCGTCCCGTCAAGAGGAAGCAAACGGCAGCGGCCCCCTCCGGCGAGGGGGCCGCTGCCGTGGGTCCGGGCGCGGCGTCACTTCAGATACTTGTCCACGACGGCCTTGGCGGCGGCGTTGTCATTGGCTACCACCAGGACCACATAGACCCCGCTGCGGACGATCACCGCGCTCTGCAGCCGGGGGATGGCGTCGGGGTTATAGCTCTCCAGCACGGCCTGCTGGTTGGCGACCCGGTCCTGGCAGATCTGCTCCAGGCTGGCGGCGGCGTCCTCGCTGGCGGCTTTCACCAGGAAGATCTCCTCGGCGGTGCCGTTATTGTAGTAGAACCGCACGTCGGCTGCGTCGGCGGCGTCATAGCCGTAGGTGGGCGCGGCGACGGCGGCCTGGACGACGCACTGGCTCATGTCCATGGTGAAAGCGGCGCTGGCAGTCAGCTCCGATGCCAGGGCGTCCAGGTCCACGTCCTTCTTTCCGCCGCAGGCGGTCAGCGACAGGATCAGGCACAGGGCAAGCAGGCAGGTGACGATCTTTTTCATATCTTTTTCCTCTTTCTGGCTTTTTCTTTTTTTCTTTAATCCATCCGCCTCAGGCGGCGTCCGGCGCGGCGGCGTCCTCCGCCGTGTCCTCCAGAGCGGCCGGCGCGGCGTATTCGTTGCCGTCGGGGACGTAGTGGGTAGTCAGGTAGTCGAACCAACGCTGGTAATGGTCCGGGGTGAAGTGGATGCCGTCCAGCGTCACCTCCGAGGGCAGGTACCCGTCGTCCCCGCACAGCACCGGGAACACGTCCAGATACCAGATCTGCTGCTCCCGGGCGATGTCCTGGAGCATCTCGTTGAAGGCGATCACCGCCCCCTGCTTGAAGGACCGGTTGGCGTCGCAGTACGCGCTGACCGGCGTGACGCTCATCAGGTAGATGATGGCGTCGGGGTGGTCCGCCTGCAGCTGGTCGATGACCGTGTCGAAGGCCTCCCGCAGCGTGTTCTGGTCGTAGCTCAGCTCGTTGATGCCGAACTCGATATAGATCTTGCCGAAGGTCTGCCCCGCCATCTGCGCCGCGTAGGGCGACGCGCCCATGATGGTCAGGCTGTCCTGCCAGTACCAGTGGCTGTGGTCCGTCGGCAGAAGAAGGCTGTTGTTATAAAGCTCCAGGCCCGACAGGACCGAGTTGCCCAAAAATCCCGCGTCGGCAAAGTACGCCGCCGGCGCCGGGACGGGCTGCTCCTCCACCAGCGGCCCCGCCCAGGGGGTGGCCGTGGGCTCCGGGGTATCGGTGGGCTTCGGGGTGTCGGTGGGCGGCTGGGTGGCGGTGGGTCCCGCCTCGGCCGTCTCTCCCGGCGTCACGGTGGGCTCCGTCTGCTGGCTCTGGTCCGACCGCGCCGCGCTCTGCCCCCCATACAGCCGCAGGCTCAGCGCAAGAGCCGCCGCCGCAAGGATCACGCTCACCCCCAGCAGGATGAGCGCAGCTGTCTTATGTCTCATACCGCCTCCAAAAAGCGTCGCGCTTCACATAGTTGCATATTATGTCATTTTATGTCTACCAACACTATACCACGTTTTCCCCCTGTATGCAAGAGGCAAACGCGTGGTGTTCTGGTGTGCCAGCAAGAAGAACGGCCCACGTTTTCCCCCTGTATGCAAGAGGCAAACGCGCCGGCCGGGCTGCTTCTATTGTCCCACCCCTGGCCGGGCTCATGCGTCCCGGCGGGGCGCGGCCGGCGGTATATCCTGCCGGATGCGAAAACAGGGCCGTTTGCGATTGCAATATGGAAGAAATTGACGTATAATTACTTAAATATATGTCTAAGTGAGTATCAGGGAGCGCATGAAAGAACGAAAATGGAACATACCGGAGGCGGTCCCCGTACCGAAGCAGCTGCTGCGGGCGGGATGTACGCCGCTTCTGGCGGTCGTGCTGGCCTCCCGGGGCATCGTCACCGGGGAGCAGGCCCGCGCCTTTTTGTACGACGGACCCCCCAGGCTGGAGGATCCGTTCCTGCTGGCGGATATGGACGCCGCCGTGACCCGCATCCGGCGGGCGGTGGACAAAAACGAGATCGTGGCGGTCTACGGGGACTATGACGTGGACGGCATCACCGCCGCCTGCCTTCTGACGGAATACCTCCGGGATCTGGGCCTGCGGGTCCATACCTACATCCCCGACCGGCTGGAGGAGGGCTACGGCGTCAACACCGGGGCCATCGACCGGCTGCTGGCCCGGGGCGTGACGCTGATCGTGACGGTGGACTGCGGCATCACCGCCGTGCGGGAGGCCGCCTACGCGGCGGAGCGGGGCGTGGATATGATCGTCACCGACCACCACGAGTGCCAGGCGGAGCTGCCGGCGGCGGTGGCGGTGGTGGACCCCAAGCGGACCGACGGCCCCGCCGCGGGACGGACCCTGGCGGGGGTGGGCGTGGCGTTCAAGCTGGCCTGCGCCCTGAGCGGGGACAGCCGCGCCATGCTGGAGCGGTTCTGTGACCTGGCGGCGGTGGGCACCGTGGCGGACGTGATGCCCCTGACGGGGGAGAACCGGGCCATCGTGCGGGCGGGGCTGGAGAGGCTCCGCACCGGGCCCCGGCCGGGGCTGGCCGCGCTGATGGACCAGGCCGGGGTCAACACCGCCCGGCTGGGCGCCTCCACGGTGGGCTTCACCCTGGCCCCCCGCATCAACGCCGCCGGCCGGCTGGGCCGGGTGCGGTGCGCGGAGGAGCTGGTGCTGGAGCGGGACCCGGACCGGGCCGCCCGGCTGGCGGAGGAGCTGTGCGACATGAACCGCCAGCGGCAGCAGTTGGAGGCCGCCATCTGGGACGAGGCGGCGGAGATGCTGGCCGGCCGGACCGTGGACGGGCCCATCGTGCTGGCCCGGGAGGGCTGGCACCAGGGCGTGGTGGGCATCGTGGCCTCCCGGCTTTCGGAGACCTATCAGGTGCCCACGGTGATGATCTCCCTGGACGGGGACAAGGGCAAGGGCTCCTGCCGGAGCTGGGGGGGCTTCAACCTCTTTGACGCGCTGGCGGCCTGCGGGGAGCATCTGGACTCCTTCGGCGGCCACGCCCTGGCGGCGGGGCTGAATCTGCGGCGGGAGAACATCCCCGCCTTCCGGGACGCCCTGCGGGCGTACTATCTGGCCCATCCCCCCGACGGGGAGGAGGGCCTGACGCCGGACCTGACGGTGACGGGGCCGGAGCTTCTCACCATGGGCTGCGTGGAGAGCCTGGAGGCCATGGAGCCCTACGGCAGCGGCAACCAGCGGCCCACCCTCTGCATGACGGACGCGGCGCTGGCGGACGTGACGGCCATCGGCGGCGGGAAGCATCTGCGCCTGACGCTGGAGAAGTTCGGCCAGCGGTATGAGTGCGTCTGGTTCGGCAAGCGGGCGGCGGACCTGGACCTGACGGCGGGCCAGGAGGTGGACGCGGCCTTCTTCCCCCAGATCAGCGAGCACCGGGGCCGGCGGAGCGTACAGCTTCTGATGGTGGATATGCGCCGGACGGACCTGGAGGGCCTGTGCCGGCATATATTGGAGCGGGGCGGTCCCTGCGGCCAGAGCATGACCCGGCCGGAGCTGGTCCGGCTGTGGCGGGCTCTGGAGAGCCGGTGCCCCTGCCGGGTGAAGCTGAGCCGCCTGTCGGAGCTGGACGGCCGGCTCCATCCGGCCCAGGCCGCCATGGGCCTGCGGGTGCTGTCGGAGCTGGGCCTGGCGGCGGTCAGTCTCAGCGGCCAGGATGTGGACATCCGGCTCATCGCCTGGACGGACAAGACCGAGCTGGACCGGTCCCCCACATGGAAAGCGCGCCCCGGCAAAGGGACCTGACCTTTTTTGCGACAGAAGGAAGAAACGGGATATGGCAGAATTTTCGCCTGACAAAGCATTTGCGGATCTGGCGGCGGTGCTGGAGGAAAACAGCCCCGGCGCGGACCTGGCGCGCATCCGCCGGGCCTTTGACTTCGCCGTGACCGCCCATGAGGGGCAGAAGCGGCGGGACGGCTCGCCCTATGTGACCCACGCCATCGCCGCGGCCAGGATCGCCGGGGAGATGGGTCTGGACGACGAGTCCATCATGGCCGCGCTGCTCCACGACGTACTGGAGGACACCGACACCACCCATGAGGAGCTGGAAAAGGAGTTCGGCCCGGACGTGGCGGACATCGTGGAGGGCGTCACCAAGCTGACCCGGGTCCAGTACAGCACCCTGGAGGAGACCCAGATGGAGAACCTCCGCAAGATGCTCATGGCTATGGCTAAGGACATCCGGGTGATCCTGATCAAGCTGGCGGACCGGCTGCACAATATGCGCACCATGGAATTCCAGAGCCCGGAAAAGCAGCTTTCCAAGTCCCGGGAGACCATGGAGATATACGCCCCCATCGCCCACCGGCTGGGGGTGGAGAAGATGAAGGACGAGCTGGAGGACCTGGCCCTGCTGTACCTGGACCCGGTGGGCTACCGGGAGATCACCAGCATCCTGGACAAGCGGCGGGAGACCCTGGAGCAGTTCCTGGCCTCCATGGAAAAGCGCATCGGCCAGCGCATGGAGCGGGAGGGCATCGACTGCAAGGTCTACGGCCGGCTCAAGCACATCTACAGCATCTATCGGAAGATGTACGCCCAGCACCTGGGCGTGGAGGAGATATTCGACCTGTGCGCCTTCCGGGTGATCGTGAACGACCTGGCGGACTGCTACAACGTGCTGGGCATCATCCATGAGATGTTCCGGCCGGTGCCCGGCCGGTTCAAGGACTATATCTCCACCCCCAAGCCCAACAACTACCAGAGCCTGCACACCACCGTCATCGGCACCGAGGGCATCCCCTTCGAGGTCCAGATCCGCACCTGGCAGATGCACTTGACCGCCGAGTACGGCGTGGCCGCCCACTGGAAGTACAAGTCCGGCGGCGTGGGCTCCAAGGTGGGCGACGAGGAGAAGTTCGCCTGGATACGGCGGCTTTTGGAGACCCAGCAGGACTCCGGGGACGTGCAGGACTTTTACCACGACCTGAAGATGGACCTGTTCGACGACGAGGTGTTCGTCTTTACCCCCAACGGGGACGTGAAGAGCCTGCCCGCCGGGGCCACCCCCATCGACTTCGCTTACGCCATCCACTCCGCCGTGGGCAACTCCATGACTGGGGCCAAGGTGAACGGCCGCATCGTGCCCATCGCCTACCCCCTGCAAAACGGGGACATCGTGTCCATCATCACCTCCCACGGCTCCTCCGGCCCCAGCCGGGACTGGCTGAACATCGCCAAGTCCGGCGAGGCCCGCTCCAAGATCAAGCAGTGGTTCAAAAAGGAGCG
>CANQNS010000007.1 GCA_947625285.1 uncultured Oscillospiraceae bacterium | reverse complement strand
AATGGCTTTCCCCTTACGAAATCTTCTTTGATTCCCTGTTGCACTTAACTTGACAATTCACAATCCCACTTGATTTGGCTCTGCGGAGCCAAACTCTGCGAGGCTTTTTATGGACCCTGTTATCCGCGTGGAAAATCTGACCTACTCCTACCCGGACAGCGACCGGCCCGCCCTGGATGGGGTGACGCTGGACGTGGCCCGGGGCTCTTTCGTGGCCGTGCTGGGCTCCAACGGCAGCGGCAAGTCCACTCTCGCCAAGCACCTGAACGCCATATTGCTGCCCACATCCGGCCGGGTGACGGTGGACGGGCTGGACACCGCCGAGGAGCAGGCGCTCCTGCCCATCCGCCGGCGGGTGGGGATGGTGTTCCAGAACCCGGACAACCAGATCGTCGCCAACGTGGTGGAGGACGACGTGGCCTTCGCGCCGGAGAATATGGGCGTGGAGCCGGCGGAGATCCGCCGCCGGGTGGACGGGGCTCTGCGGCAGGTGGGGATGTATGACTTCCGCCTGCACGCGCCCCATCTTCTCTCCGGGGGCCAGAAGCAGCGGGTAGCCATCGCCGGCATCCTGGCTATGGAGCCGGAGGTGCTGGTGCTGGACGAGCCCACCGCCATGCTGGACCCCAAAGGCCGCCGGGAGGTGGTCTCCACGGTGGAGGCCCTGTGCCGGGACCGGGGCATCACGGTGATCCTGATCACCCACCACATGGACGAGGCCGCCCGGGCGGACCGGGTGATCGTCATGGACCATGGGCATGCGGCCCTGGACGGGACCCCGGCGGAGATCTTCCCCCAGGCGGACCGGCTCCGGGCCCTGGACCTGACCGTGCCGGAGACAACGGACCTGCTCCTGCGGCTGAACGCCGCCGGCATGGCCCTGCCCACCGACGCTCTTACGCCGGAGGCCTGCGCCGCCGCCATCGGGGAGGCGCTGGCATGAAAAGCATCGAGCTGCGGGGCCTGACCCACGTTTACAGCCGGGGCACGCCCTTTGAAAAGACCGCCATCGACCGTCTGGACCTGACTATCGAGCCGGGCATGACGCTGGGGCTCATCGGCCACACGGGCAGCGGCAAATCCACCCTCATCAGCCATTTGAACGCCCTTTTGAAGCCCACCGCCGGCACGGTGCTGCTGGACGGGGAGGACATCTTCGCCTCCAAGGCCGCCATCCGCGCCGCCAGGTCCCGGGTGGGGGTGGTGTTCCAGTACCCGGAATATCAGCTTTTCGAGGAGACCGTGTTCGCGGACATCGCCTACGGGCCGAAAAATCAGAAGCTGCCCGAGGCGGAAGTGGACCGCCGGGTCCGGGAGGCCGCCGCCTTCGTGGGGCTGGACGAGCGGTATTTCGACAAGTCCCCGCTGGAGCTGTCCGGGGGCCAGAAGCGGCGGGCGGCCATCGCCGGCGTGCTTGCCATGGAGCCGGAGGTGCTGGTGCTGGACGAGCCCACCGCGGGGCTGGACCCGGCGGGCCGGGAGGACCTGTTGGAAAAGCTGTTCGCCTGGCGGCGGGCCCGCGCCGCCACGGCCATACTGGTCACCCACGACATGACTATCGCCGGCCGGTGCGACCGGCTGGTGGTGATGGAGGCGGGCCGCGTCGTGCTGGACGGCGCCCCGGCGGAGGTGTTCGCCCGGGGAGACCGGCTGCTCGCCACGGGCCTTGACCTGCCTCCCGCCGCCCATATCGCCCGGCTGCTGCGGGAGCGGGGCGTGGACGTGCCCGCCGGGGTCTATACCGAGGACCAGCTCTGCCGGGCCGTGCTGGACCTGTGGCGGCGGAAGGGGGGCGTCCCATGCTGAAGGACATCACCCTGGGCCAGTATTTCCCCGGCGACACCCCTGTGCACCGGCTGGACCCCCGGACCAAGCTGCTGCTGACGGTGGTCTATATCGCGGCCCTGTTCATGGTATCCACCTGGGGCGGGTACGCGCTGTGCATCGCCGCGCTGGGCGCGGTGATGGCCGTGAGCCGCATCCGGCCCCGTGCGCTTTTGAAAGGCCTGAAGCCGCTGGTGTTCATCATCGTGTTCACGGCGGTGCTGAACCTGTTTTTCACCGCCGGGGACGACGTCCTGTTCCGCTGGGGCGCGGTGAAGATCACCTACACGGGCCTGGAACGGGCCGTGTCCATGGTGCTGCGGGTGCTGCTGCTGGTGTCGGGCACGTTCCTGCTGACCTACACCACCTCGCCCCTGGCGATCACGGACGGGCTGGAGCGGCTTTTGAGCCCGCTGAAAAAGCTGCGGGTGCCGGTATACGAGCTGAGTCTGATGATGTGCATCGCCCTGCGGTTCATCCCCCTGCTGATCGAGGAGACGGACCGGATCATGTCCGCCCAGAAGGCCCGTGGGGCCGATCTGGAGACGGGCACGCTGCCGGAGCGGGCCCGGGCCCTGCTGCCGCTGCTGATCCCCCTGTTCGTGTCCAGCTTCCGGCGGGCGGACGAGCTGGCCCTGGCAATGGAGTGCCGGTGCTACAACGGCGGCGAGGGCCGGACCCGGATGAAGCAGCTTCGCATGACGGGCCGGGACGCCGTGGCGTTCTGCCTGGGCGGGCTGCTGGTGGCGGGCATCCTCGTTTTGCGGAGGCTGGGGATATGAGGAACATCGCCATCCGCCTGGCCTATGACGGCACCGCCTACCACGGCTGGCAGACCCAGGCCGGGCTGCCCACGGTCCAACAGACCCTGGAGCGGGCCGTGGAAAAGACCGTGCAGCACCCGGTACACGTGACCGGCTGCGGCCGGACCGACGCGGGGGTCCACGCGCTCAGCTACTGCGCCAACTTCCGCACGGACTGCGCCATCCCCGTCCAGCGCATCCCCCTGGCCCTCAACAGCCGCCTGCCGGCGGATATCGCCGTGTCCGCCGCCGTGGAGGTGCCGGAGGACTTCAACGCCATCGGCTCCTGCATCCAAAAGGAGTATGTCTACCGCATCCACAACAGCCGCATCCGGGACCCGTTTTTGGACTGCCGGGCCTGCTTCTGGCCCGCGCCCCTGGACGTGGAGCGGATGGATGCGGCCGCCGCCGCCTTCGTCGGCCGGCATGACTTCGCCGCCGTGCGCAGCGTGGGCACCCCCACAAAGACCACCGTCCGCACGGTCCGCTGGTGCCGGGCGGAGCGGCGGGGGGATATGATCAGCGTGGCCGTGTGCGCCGACGGGTTTTTGTACAACATGGTCCGGGCCATCGTGGGCACGCTGGTGTACGCCTCCGACGGCAAGCTGGCCCCGGAGGATATCCCGGCCCTGCTGGACGCCGGGGACCGGCGGCTGGCCGGCCCCACCATGCCGCCCCAGGGGCTCTATATGCGCCGGGTCTGGTATGAGGGCGAGGCCGGCAGGATGATGGAAAACGGGACCATAGACAAATCTTGACCTTGTGTGTTACAATATGTATTTGCAATAAAAGCAACGACGACCAAGGGGACGGCCCATGGCTAACAAGCACCTGAAAAAAACCAAAAACGCCCCGAAGAAGGACAAGGCCGCCCGTCACGCCAAGGGCGCGCCCCCTGCGGAAAAGGAGCCGGAACAGCTCCCGGAGGAGGAGCCCCTTTCTCTGGCTCCGGCGGCCCAGGCCGCCCTGCTGGACGCCATCAAGGAGGCGGCCGGCGCGGAGATGGCCGGCGGGCCGGAGGCGGCGGAGGGCGAGCCGAAGAAAAAGGCCAAAAAGGCAAAAAAAGCAAAGCCCGTGGTCTTTCGGCGGGACCGGCCCCAAAAGACCCCCGGCGAGAAGCCGCCTTTGCTGTCCCACCGGGACATGGTGGGCGCGGTGATCTCCCTGGTGGCGGCGGCGGTGCTGTTCGCGGCCACGCTGGTCGTCTGGCTCTATCGGGACAGCTTTTCCCCGGACGGGATGATCCTGTCCGCGGACACAGCGGCGGTGGCCCAGGAGGAATACGTCTTTGACGCGGGCTCCGGCCAGGCCTTCGCCGCTGCCGGACAGGGCCTGGCGGTAGCCAACGCCTCCGGCTTTGAGCTGCTGGACGGGGAGGGCACCGCCGTCACCAGCATGGTCATGCAGATGGAGAACCCCGCCACCGCCGGCTGCGGCGAGTTCGCCGTGTTCTATGACCTGGGAGGCCGCCGGCTGGCCGTGGCCCGGTTCGACAGCACCGTGGAGGAGCTCGCCATCGACGGGGACATCATCTCCGCCACCGTCTCCGAGAGCGGCTACATCGTTGTGACTACCAGGCAGACGGGTTATCGGGCGCTGGTGCGGGTGTACGACCCCAATCTGGACCCGGTATACGAGTGGTATTCCTCCTCGGCCTGGGTCATAAGCGGATCCGTCTCCCCGGACGGCCGGAAGCTGGCGGTGCTCAGCTACACGGCCAGCGGCAGCGAGGTGCGCATCTTCACCCTGTCCAGGGAGGAACAGCAGTCCGCCTTTTCCGCCAAGGACACCATCCTGCTGGACCTGCACTGGTTCTCCTCTAACCGGCTGTGCGCCCTCTCCAGCGGTCAGGCCCTGTTTTTCAACGCCGACGGCGAGTGGCAGAACACCTACTCCTTTGAAGGCCAGTACCTGATCGGTTACACCTTCGACACCAGCAGCTGCGTGGCCCTGGCTCTGAGCCCCTATCAGGCCGGCACCACCGCCACGCTGGTATCTCTGGACTCCACCGGCGCGGAGCTGGGCACCGCCCGCGTGAACAGCGAGCTGGTCTGTCTGACCGCCTCGGACCTGGAGATCCTGGCTCTTTGCTCCGACGGCGCGACGCTGTACACCAGCTCCCTGGACGAAAAGGGCCGGCTGGACGGCCTGCCCGGCTTCAAATACGGTCTGCTCCGGTCCCGGGGCGAGGCCCTGCTCATCGCCTCCAACTACGCGGAGGTCTATACGTTCTGATCGTTCCCGCTCACACCCCCACTTCATTTTGCGAGAGGTATCCGCTATGACTGTCAATTCCGTCATCAACATCGTCCTGGTCGCCATCCTGGTCATCTGCGCCTGGCAGGGTTACAAAAAGGGCATCATCATGGGAATTATCGAGGTGCTGGTGATAATACTATCTCTGTATGGGGCCCAGCTGCTGTCCGACACCTATTCCTACGAGGTGATCCCCGTGCTGAAGCCCTTCGTCAGCGGCTATATGGAGGCCCAGGCGGAAAAGACCACCTATGAGGTCTTTGGCTTCGAGGCGGACAAAAAGGGCAACTGGAACACCAACCGCTCCATGACGGACCTGCTGGTGGAGCAGCCGGACAAGGAGCCGGAGGTGGCCTATCGGACCTATAAGTCCCTGGGCCTTTACGACAGCATGGCGCAGACCCTCACCGACCGCACCACCACCTATGTGGAGGAGAACGACTCCTCCCTCAGCTCCGCCATCGTCAACATCACCTGCCAGGCCGTCACCTGGTACGCCGGCTTCATCCTGGCGTTCATCATCCTGTTCGCCATCCTGATCGTGCTGGTGAACATCCCCAACCTGAGCTTCAAAATACCGTACGTAGGCATCGTCAACGACATCGGCGGCGTGGCGGTGGGCATTTTCACGGGCCTGCTGTTCTGCTCGCTGCTGATCTGGGCCTGCCAGTTCGTGGGCATCCTTCTCAGCGAGGAGACCCTGCGGGCCACCGGCCTGGCCGACTATATCATGAACCTGAATCTGCTGGCAAACTACATAACCCTCTGATCTTTCAAGGAGCGTTTCATGCAACCTACTCTCTGCGCCCGCTGCCACAAGAATATGGCGGTGATCTTCATCACAAAAATAGAAAACAACCAGTCCCGCAACGAGGGGCTTTGCCTGAGCTGCGCCAAGGAGCTGCACATCAAGCCCGTGGACGACATCATCTCCAAGATGGGCCTCACCGACGAGGATCTGGAGAATCTGTCCGGGGAGATGACCAGCGCGCTGGGCGGCCCCGACGGCCTTGAGGGCCTGATGGGCATCGACACCACCGGCTCCGAGGACGATGACGACGCGGACCAGGGCAAGACCGCCACGTTCCCCTTCCTGAACCGGCTGTTCGGCGGCCCCCAGGGCCAGATGAACGGCCCCGGACCGGGGGACAACGGAGGGCCCGCGCCCGGGCCCGGACCCGGCGCGCCCAACGCCGACCGGCGGGGCGGCAAGAAAAAATTCCTGGAAAATTACTGCATCAGCCTGACCCAGCGGGCCCGGGAGGGCAAGCTGGACCGGATGATCGGCCGGGCGGAGGAGCTGGAGCGGGTGATCCAGATCCTGAACCGCCGCCAGAAGAACAACCCCTGTCTCATCGGCGAGCCGGGCGTGGGCAAGACCGCCATCGCGGAGGGCCTGGCCCAGCGCATCGCCGCCGACCAGGTGCCCTATAAGCTCCGGGACAAGGAGGTCTATCTGCTGGACCTGACGGCTCTGGTGGCCGGCACCCAGTTCAGAGGCCAGTTCGAGAGCCGCATGAAGGGCCTCATCGACGAGGTACGCCGCCAGGGCAACATCATCCTTGTCATCGACGAGGTCCACAACATCGTCGGCGCCGGCGACGCCGAGGGCAGCATGAACGCCGCCAACATCCTCAAGCCCGCCCTGAGCCGGGGGGAGATCCAGGTCATCGGCGCCACCACCTTCAACGAGTACCGCAAGTACATCGAAAAGGACGCCGCCCTGGAGCGGCGGTTCCAGCCCGTCACCGTGGCGGAGCCCTCTGTGGCCGACAGCGTGGAGATCCTCAAAGGGGTCCGCAAGTACTACGAGGACTTCCACGGCGTGGACATCTCCGACGAGATGTGCCGGCTGGCGGTGACGCTGTCGGAGCGGTACATCACCGACCGGTACCTGCCCGACAAGGCCATCGATCTGCTGGACGAGGCCTGCTCCGACGTGGATCTGAAAAACGCCGACACCGCCCGGCGGCTGGAGCTGGAAAAGGAGACGGCGGATCTGGAGAAGGAGCGGGAGATGCTCCTCACCGCCGAGACCGACAACTTTGAGCGGCTGGCGGCCATCCGGTCCCGGCAGATGCAGATATCCGACGAGCTGACCGCCATCCGGGCCAAGGGCCGGCCGGCCCTGACCGCCGCCAATCTGGCCCGGATCATCGAGCTTTGGACCAAGATCCCCGCCTCCAACATCACCGACGACGAGTTCGACCGGCTGGCGGGGCTCAATGAGCGGCTGAAAAAGCACATCATCGGCCAGGACGAGGCCGTGGACGCGGTCTGCGCCGCCATCAAGCGCAGCCGGGTGGGGCTGCAGGCCAAGCGGAAGCCCTGCTCGTTCATCTTCGTGGGCAGCACGGGCATCGGCAAGACGGAGCTCGTCAAGCAGCTGGCTATGGACCTGTTCTCCGCGCCGGAGAGCCTGATCCGGCTGGATATGTCGGAGTTCATGGAGAAGTTCTCCGTCTCCCGGATCATCGGCTCGCCTCCCGGCTATGTGGGCTACGACGAGGCCGGGCAGCTGACCGAGAAGATCCGCCGCCGGCCCTATTCGGTGGTCCTGTTCGACGAGATCGAAAAGGCCCATCCCGACGTGATGAACATCCTCCTGCAGATCCTGGACGACGGCCGCATCACCGACGCCCAGGGCCGGACGGTGAACTTTGAGAACACCGTCCTCATCATGACCACCAACGCCGGCTCCGACCGGCAGGTGGGCGGCCTGGGCTTCGGCCAGTCCCTGGGGGAGATGGGCCGGGACAAGGCCATGAAGGCCCTAAAGGACTTCCTGCGGCCCGAGTTCATCAACCGGGTGGACGAGATCGTCTACTTCAAGCCCCTCAGCGAAGAGACCTTCCGGGGCATCGCCGCGCTCATTTTGGGCGAGCTCAAGGACGTGATGAGCGAGCGGAAGATCGACTTCACCTGGGACGAAGCCGTGGTGGATTACCTGGTGCAGAAGAGCTACTCCGTCACCTACGGCGCCCGGAACCTGCGCCGGCAGATCCAAAAGGATATCGAGGACGCCATCGCCGCGGAGATCATCGACAAGCGCAAAGGCCAGGTCAGCGCCATCTCCGTCTCGGCGGACAACGGCCAGATCGTCATCGCGGCCATATAAAATATCCGCTCTGAACGGGAGCGAGGCTATGCGGGCCAGACTGTTCTGGCCCGCCATTTCTAAATTGTGGAGACCGTACATAACCATGAAAGAGAAAGATTTTTCCGCCCATCCCGTGCGGCTGTTCGCCAGCTACTACAAGCCCCATATGCGGCTTTTTCTGCTGGATATGCTCTGCGCGCTGGCGGCCTGCGCGGCGGACCTGACCTTCCCCTACGTGACCCGCTATACCCTCAACACCCTGCTGCCGGACCGGCTGTTCAGCCTGTTTTTCGCCGTTATGGGCATCATGGCGGCGGCCTATGTGGTCAAGGCGTTCTGCAAGTATATCGTCACCTACCTGGGCCACCTGATGGGGGTCCGGCTGGAGGCGGATATGCGAACGGATATTTTGACCCACATCCAGACCCTGTCCTTCTCCTTCTTTGACAGGAACCGGACCGGCGTGCTCATGAGCCGCATCACCAACGACCTGTTCGCCATCACGGAGCTTTCGCACCACGGGCCGGAAAACCTCATGACGAGCCTGGTGACTATTCTGGGGGCCTTCGCCATTTTGTGCACCATCTGTTGGCCCCTGGCCCTGATCATCCTGGGGGTGGTGCCCCTGTTCATCGTCTTCACCGTCCACTGGAACGGCCGGATGGACCAGGCCAACGCGGAGGTGAAAAAGTCCCTGGGGGAGATCAACGCCTCCATCGAATCGGGCATCTCCGGCATCCGCACCGCCAAGGCCTTCGCCAACGAGGACGCGGAGGCGGACAAGTTCCGCTCCGCCAACGACCAGTTCAAAAACGCCAAAAAAGCCTGGTACAAGACCATGGGCATCTACCACGCCGGCATCGACTCCACCATGAGCTTGATGCAGGTGCTCACCATCGCCGCGGGCGGGTTTTTCATCATGCGGGGTAAGATGGATTATGTCGACCTTATCACCTTCTCCCTGTATGTCTCCACCTTCGTGCGGCCCATCACCCAGCTGGCGGATTTCATCGAGGTCTTTACCGACGGCATGACCGGCTTCAAGCGGTTCCGGGAGGTCATGAACACCCAGCCTGAGATCGTGGATAAGCCGGACGCCAAGGACTTGCGGGATGTAAAGGGCGACGTGGAATACAAGGACGTGTCCTTTTCCTACACCGACGGCGTGCCCGTGCTGGAGCACGTCAGCTTCACCCTGCCCCACGGGAAGAGCCTGGCTGTGGTGGGCCCCTCCGGGGGCGGCAAGACAACATTATGTCAACTTCTTCCCCGGTTCTACGACGTGACGGGCGGGTCTGTTACCATCGACGGGGCCGACGTGCGGGACGTGACCCAGCGGAGCCTGCACCGGGCCATCGGCATCATCCAGCAGGACGTGTTCGTGTTCGCGGACACCATCCGGGAGAACATCCGCTACGGCCGGCCGGACGCCACGGACGAGGACATCATCCGGGCCGCCGTCCGGGCGGAGATACATGAGGAGATCCTTGCCATGCCCGACGGGTATGACACCTTCGTGGGGGAGCGGGGCGTGATGCTCTCCGGGGGCCAGAAGCAGCGGCTCTCCATCGCACGGGTGTTTTTGAAAAACCCGCCGGTGCTGATCCTGGACGAAGCCACCAGCGCGCTGGACAGCGTGACGGAGCAGCGCATCCAGGCGTCCCTGGACCAGCTTGCCAAGGGGCGCACCAGCATCATCATCGCCCACCGGCTGAGCACGGTGAAAAACGCGGATCTGGTGGCGGTGGTGGAGGATGAGCGCATCGTGGAGCTGGGCCCCCGGGAGGAGCTGCTGGCCCGGAACGGGGCCTTCGCCCGGCTCTGGAACGCCCAGGACCTGGCCCTTTCCTCCCAGAGCTGACAGGACGCTGTCCGTTCTTGTGGCGCACGGTTTCTTGTCTTCCGGCATGTTTCATGGTATACTCTCTTTCAATGAGCCCAAGCGTGTTAAAATCTGCCGGTCAGAAAGGAAAAAAGATATGCTTCAGAGGATCAATACATCAAAGAAACTCTTGACGGTCGCCTGCGTTTTTCTGTTTCTATTCATTTTTGTATTAAATTGCCTGACACCGTATATCGCGGACGATTTTACTTATCACTACAGCTTTTATGACGGGACCAGGATCCAGGCCGTTTCTGACATTTTTTTATCTATGTACGGCCACGCATTTAAAACAAACGGAAGAGTTATCGCCCATTGGTTCGAGCAGTTTTTCATGCTTTTTCCAAAGGTGGTCTTCAATCTCTGCAATTCCTGCGTATATGTGGCGTTGATGTATCTGCTCTATCGGATCGCGAATTATCATAAGCAGAGGAATCTTCTGCTTTTCCTTATTGTTTGCGGCATGTTTTGGTATTATCTTCCAGCCTTTGGGGAGGTAGCTCTCTGGCAGGACGGTTCTGTCAACTATATATGGGCTTTGCTGGGCGGTGTTTTGTACCTGTGTCCGTTCTTCCACCATTTCCTGGACCCCAACGGGAATCGCGCCACCCCCCCCGACACGTATTTTGCAAGATCATATTCTGCACGGTATCCTTTGTCGTTGGCATATACTCAGAGGTCACATCTCTTACAGTAATATTCTTGTCCGCCGCTCTTTTGCTGCTCGTGTTCATCACAAAACGCGGCTCGCTGAAGACGTGGCTTTGGTTCGCCGTTCTCATGGCCGCTTTAGGCTACCTGGCCCTTCTCTCCATGCCGGCAGAGCATCACAAAGGGGCCGAGTTGACAGTATTAGCCATGCTGATCAACTTCAAGAATGCGACAACGATGCTGGAGGTACATGGGCAACAGCTCCTTATCATTTGGGTCGTGCTGTTCATCCTGAGCCTGTCTGTCAAGGTCAGTCCGGAGCGGTGTCTTATCTCCGCGCTGTTTCTGCTCGGGGGTATTGTGGCAAACTACACGCTTGTCGTGGCGTCTTATTATCCCGATCGATGCTTTTGTACGACTCTGTTGCTTCTCCTTCTTTCCGTAGCTCTTCTGGCTGCGGAGCTATGGCAGACAAAATATATGCTCCTGTGCCGCTGCGGTGCAGGCATTTTGGCGGTATTCTGTTTCTTCGCGGTCATCTATGGCAGCGGCGACGTCGCATCCGCCTATAAAAACTTTCACATCCGCGAAGAGCTCATCGCCAGCTATAAGGCGGAGGGAAAGACCAATATCGTTCTGGATTCTCACCTCCCTTTTATATCAAAATACAATCCTTATCAGGGGCTCGAATATCTTGACACGGAAGATGCCCGTGCATGGCCCAATCATTCTCTGGCCGAATATTATGGCGTTGACAGCATCCTTGGCAGACTCCCTGATGAAGACGCTCCTTGACCGTTAGTGCCCGCAAAAAAGGCGTCCCCGGTATGCGGGGACGCCTTTTTGCTGGTTGCGGGCTTTCAGGCGATGGACACCACCTGGTAGTCCTGGTCCTCCACGGCCTTTTTCAAGGTCCCGTCGGCCACGTCGCCGGAGAGGGTCACCACGGCGGTGCCCTTCTCATGGCTCACCTCCGCGCCGGCCACGCCGGGCACGGCCTCCAGAGCCTTCTTCACCCGGGCCTCGCAGTGGCCGCACATCATGCCTTCGATCTTCATGGTCTTTTCCATCGTTTCGTTCTCCTTTTCCATCGTTATAGTCAGTTCGTTTTTATGGCCGGCCCCTCGGTCGTGTCTGTCGTCATACAACTTGAACAGATTCAGCCGCAGGGCGTTGGTCACCACACAGAAGCTGGAAAGGCTCATGGCCGCCGCGCCGAACATGGGGTCCATCTGCCAGCCCAGCAGACCGATGAACAGTCCCGCCGCCAGGGGGATGCCCAGAGAGTTGTAGATAAACGCCCAGAACAGGTTCTCCCGGATATTGCGCAGGGTGGCCCGGCTGAGCCGGATGGCCGCCGGCACGTCCGCCAGCGCGCTTTTCATCAGCACCACGTCCGCCGCGTCGATAGCCACGTCCGTGCCCGCGCCCACCGCCATGCCGATGTCCGCGGCGGTGAGGGCCGGGGCGTCGTTGACCCCGTCGCCCACCATGATCACCTTGCCCTTTTCCTTCAGCCGGCGGATCACGCTCTCCTTGCCCTCCGGCAGCACCCCGGCGATCACCTCGTCCACGCCGGCCTGGGCCCCGATGGCCCGGGCGGTGCGCTGGTTGTCGCCGGTGATCATCACCACGTGCAGGCCCATGTTCCGCAGGGCCGCCACCGCGGCGGGGCTGTCGGGCCGGATCACATCCGCCACGGCGATCACGCCCAGAAGCTGGCCGTCCCGGGCGAAGAACAGGGGGGTCTTGCCGACCTCCGCCAGCTTCTCCGCGCCGTCCCGGACCGCCGGGGGCACGTCGATCCGGCCGCTGATGAAGCTCTGGCTGCCGCCCACCAGGGTCCGGCCCGCCAGAGAGGCGGTGAGGCCGTTGCCGGGCAGGGCCTCGAAATCCGTCACCGGCTCCGGCTCCACGCCCTCCGCCGCCGCCCGCTCCAGCACGGCCCGGGCCAGAGGATGCTCGCTGCCCCGCTCCAGGGAGCAGGCGGCCTTTATGAGCTCCTCCTCCGTGACCCCCTCCGCCGGCAGGATATCCGTGGCCCGGGGCGTTCCCTGGGTGATGGTGCCGGTCTTATCCAGCGCCACGATCCGGGCCTTGCCGGTCTCCTCCAGCGAGGCGGCGGTCTTGAAGAGCACGCCGTTTTTGGCCCCTACGCCGCTGCCCACCATCACCGCCACCGGCGTAGCCAGCCCCAGCGCACAGGGACAGCTTATCACCAGCACGGATATGCCACGGGCCAGGGCGAAGCCCGCCGTCTGCCCCGCCAGCAGCCATCCGGCCGCCGTCACAAGGGCGATGGAGATCACCGTGGGCACGAACACCCCGGAGACCTTGTCCGCCAGCTTGGCGATGGGGGCCTTGGTGGCCGCCGCGTCGCTGACCATGCGGATGATCTGGGCCAGGGCGGTGTCCTGTCCCACCCGGGTGGCCCGGCAGCGGAGAAAGCCGGAGCTGTTCGTGGTGCCCGCCGAGACGGCGTCGCCCTCCGCCTTGTCCACGGGGATGCTCTCGCCGGTCAGGGTGGATTCGTCCACCGCGCCGCCGCCGGAGACCACCACGCCGTCCACCGGGATGTTCTCCCCGGGCCGGACCAGAAACTCGTCCCCCGGCCGCACCTGCTCCACCGGCACCTGGACCTCCGTCCCGTCCCGGAGCACCGAGGCGGTCCTGGGGGCCAGGCGCATGAGGCTTTTCAGCGCGTCGGTGGTCCGGCCCTTGCTGCGGGCCTCCAGGGTCTTGCCCACGGTGATGAGGGTCAGGATCATGGCCGCGCTCTCGAAGTAGTACTCATGCATATAGGCCATGGCGGCCATATGCCCGCCCTCCATCATGGCGGAGCTGGCCGCGAACAGGGCCCACAGGCTGTACCCAAAGGCCGCCGTGGCCCCCAGAGCCACCAGAGAGTCCATGTTGGGGGCCCGCCGGACCAGGGCTTTGAAGCCGGAGACGAAAAATCTTCCGTTTATCACCATCACCGCCGCCGTCAGCACCAGCTCATAGATGCCCACGGAGACGATGTTGCCGTCCAGAAATCCCGGCGCCGGCCAGCCCCACATCATGTGCCCCATGGACACATACATCAGCGGCAGCAGGATCGCCGCGCTGGCGATGAGCCGCCGGATCAGCCTGGGCGTTTCCTTGTCCGCCAGAGCGTCCTCCCCGGCGGCGGGGGCGGCGGCGCTCTCCCCGGAGTCGGGCCGGCCCTTCAGGGCCGCGCCGTAGCCGGCCTTCTCCACCGCCGCCACGATATCCGCCGGCGACGCGGTGCCCTCCACGCCCATGGAATTCGTCAGCAGGCTCACCGCACACTCCTTCACGCCCGGCACCGCCCGGACCGCCTTTTCCACCCGGGCGCTGCAGGCCGCGCAGCTCATGCCCGTGACAGCATATTGCTCCATATCCGACCTCACCTCGTCATTTCATCAGCTTTTGCAGCGTGTCCACCAGCTCGTCGATCACGCTCTCGTCCCCGGCCCGCAGATCCCGGACCACGCAGCCCCGGATGTGGCTAGCGATCAGGTCCCGGTCAAAGGCGTTCACCGCCGCGTTCACCGCCGCGGACTGGACCAGTATGTCCGTGCAGTAGGCGTCTTTCTCTATCATGCCCCGAATGCCCCGGATCTGTCCCTCGATCCGATTGAGCCGGTGGATGAGCTTCTTCCGCTCCGCCTCCGACCGCTCCGTCATCCGCTGGCCGCCGCAGCAGCAGCATTTCTCTCCGTCCATGGCAACGCCCCCCTTTTCAGTATACCCCCATGGGGTATTTATCATATACCCCCACGGGGTATATGTCAACCCCTGTTTTTCACTTTTCTTGCGCCGTTCGGCCCGGTGTGCTATGATGGGGCCATCCCAGGAAAGGAGCGGCCTATGAATACGGTAGACTTGGCCGGCGCCGCCGGGCTGCTGGCGGCGGCGGAGGACGCGCTCATCATCACCCACGTCCGGCCCGACGGGGACACGGCGGGCAGCGGCTGCGCCCTGTGTCTGGGCCTGCGGGCCCTGGGCAAGAGGGCGTATCTGGCGGCCAACCCGCCCTCCATGGCCCGGTATGAGCCATATATGACCCCTTATTTCGCCCCGGAGGGCTTCGCGCCCGGCTTCGTGGCGGCGGTGGACACTCCGGGACCGGGCCAGTTCCCGGCCGGCTGGGAGCGTCTGGCAGGCCGGACCGATCTTGCCATAGACCACCACGGCACCAACAGCGGCTATGCCCGGGCCGCCTATCTGGAGGCGGACAGCGCGGCCACGGGGGAGCTTGTGTATCTGCTGCTGAAAGAGCTCGGCGTCGCCCTGACGGCGGAGATGGGCGAGGCGTTGTACGCCGCCCTGACTACGGACACCGACTGCTTCCGCACCCCCGGCACCACCGGCCGGACCTTAGCTATCGCCGGGGCCCTGCGGGACACGGGCTTTGACGCGGCGGGGCTGACGAAGCGGCTTTTCGGCGTCAAGTCCCCCGCCCGGCTCCGGCTGGAGGCGGCCCTTTACCAGTCCATGCGCTTTCCCCGGCCGGGGGTGTGCGTCATGCGGGCGGACAGGGCGGTCCTTGCCGCCTGCGGCGCGGCGGAGGACGATATGGACAAGCTGTCTCTTCTGACTACCGTGCCGGAGGGGACATGGGCGGGGCTGCTGCTGCGCCAGCTTGACGACGGGACATGGAAAGTCTCTCTGCGCACCGACGGGCGCGTCCACGCGGGCCGGGTCCTGGGCGCGTTGGGGGGCGGCGGCCACGCCGACGCGGCGGGGGCCGTGACGGACCGGACGCCGGAGGAGACGGAGGCCGCCGTGCTGGCCGGATTGGAGGGCGCGCTGTGAGGCCGGCGGAAGGGCTGCTGCTGGCCCTGAACCGGCTTTTCAAGCTGCCGGTCCACCCCTTCAACCTGCAGAATGACGGCGAAAAGACCTACGCCATGTGGCAGTTTGAGCGGGGCCGGGACACGGTGCAGTTTTTCCTGGAGCGGTATTCTGAGGGGGATATGTTCCGGGACAAGGCGGTGCTGGACGTGGGCTGCGGGGCCGGGGGCAAGAGCCTGTATTACGCCGCGCAGGGGGCCCGGCACGTGACGGGCCTGGACGTGGTGGCCGATTACGGGCCCCAGGCGGAGGAGCTGGCCCGGCGGCTGGACCTGGGCGAACGCTTCACCTTTTTGTGCCGGGACGCGGCGGACACCGGCCTGCCGGCGGAGAGCTTCGACACCGTTATCATGAACGACGCCATGGAACACGTGGCGGACCCGGAGGCGGTGCTGGGGGAGTGCGCCCGGCTGCTGCGGCCGGGGGGGAGGCTGTTCGTGAATTTCCCCCCCTATTACCACCCCTACGGTGCCCATATGTCCGACCGGATCGGCATCCCCTGGGTCCACGCCTTTTTCAGCGAGAGGACCCTCATCGCCGCCTATGAGCGGTTGTGCCGGCAGGTGCCCGACGGAGCGGACCGGGTCCGGCTGCGGATCGCCGCCGGGCCGGACGGCGCGGAGCATATCGCCTACATCAACCGCATGACCCTGCGCCGGTTCGACGCCATCCGCGCCAACGCCCCCCTGCGGGCGGAGTACTACCGGGAGGTCCCCCTGCGGCCCTTCCTGGCCTGGGCCGCCCGGCGGCGGTGGGGCCGGGAATGGCTGGTGAAAATGGCCGTGTGCGTGTTCGTGAAGTGAGCGGCGCGCCCCCGGGGACCGGCCGGGGGATAATTTCCAGTTTTTTGCAAAAAACCACTTGACGAACTGGAAAAAATATGGTTATATAAGTACAGAGGCGGGAGGACTGTCTCTTCCGCCCGTGACCCAGCCGCCGGCCACGCCCCTGTAACATGGGCCCTTTATGTAACTCCCCTTTCTCCTCTTGATGCTTTCTCATACAGGAAACTCCTTTCCGACCTCAAAGCGCACAGGGGTGTGGCTTTTATAAAAAGAACTGAGAGCTGCCAGAGCAGTTCTCAGTTCTTTTTTGAGCTTGTCAAAAAACAAGTTTTTTGACCGCTCGATATAAACTGCTCGGCGGAAGTGAATCCCGCCGGCAGGAAGTCAAAAGCCTGATGTATTGCGGCTTTTGACTTCACGCGTGTTGTGGGGTCCCCAAAAGGCACGCCTGCCTTTTGGGGAGAGGAGATGCCGCGGTCATTCGAGCTTTGCCGCTTTGCGGCAAAGGGAGACCTGACCGGCGTGCATCGACGACGCGGCTCGGCCTGACCGGCCTTCGCTCCCATTCATCCAGTCTTTGACAGCCTGATAAAAGGAGCGGCAGCCCGCCGCGGGTATGATTCAGGGCCGCAGCACCGCCAGGGCGGACGTCACCGCGCCAGGGTTGGCTACGGTGATGCCCGCGGCGGTGACGCCCAGAGCGGCGCAGTCGGAAAAGCTCATGCCCCGGACCAGGCCCACCGTCAGGGCGGCGGTCATGCTGTCTCCCGCGCCGGTGGCGTCCACCACGTCCGTGTGGACGGAGGGGACGGGGAACGCGCCGGCCTCGTCCCCGCAGACCACGCCGCCGGGACCCAGGGACAGCACCACCCGCTTCACCCCCGCGTCCAGCAGGGCCCGGATGCAGTCCTCCGCGCCGGTCCGGCCGGTGACGGCCTCCGCCTCCTGGAGATTGGCCTTCAGGGTGTGGAGCCGGTGCAAGATGGGCTTCAGGCGTCCGATCTTGCCCACGGAGACCCCGTCCGCCACCAGGGGCGCGGCCAGGTTCTCGCCCAGATAGGCCAGGGTGGCCGCCGGCAGGTTCGCGTCCGTCACCACCGCGCCCGCTCCCGCCAGCGCGTCAAGGCACCGGGCGGCGAAGGCCGTGTCCATCCGGCCGCACAGGGCCATGTCGTTGACGGCGGCGGCCACGTCGCCGTTTTCATCGCAGATGTAAAGATAGCGGTTGTTGGGCCCGTCCTCCCAGCGGCAGCCGTCGATGTTGACGCAGTACCGCTGGCTCTCGGCCCGGATGGCGCTCTCATGCTCGTCCCGGCCCAGCAGCGAGAAAAAGGACGTGTCCGCCCCCAGCAGGGCGCAGTTGCGGGCGATGTTCCAGCCCACCCCGCCCAGGGTCACGCCCACCCGGCCGGGGATGGAGTCCCCGGCGGCCAGCGGGCCGGACGGCCGGCCCCCGATGTCCACGTTCAGCGCGCCGATCACGGCGACTTTCTTTTTTTCCATATCCATGGTATTATTCTACCAGACTTCTTTCGTTTTTCAAGGGGGATAAGACGATGAATTTGGAAAAAGCTGGTTTTTCCGTCCCAAAAGCCGGGCCAGGGCCCCGGGAGGCGCGGCCATGAAGATATACTGGGAGCTTTTTTCCGTGTTTTTCCGCATGGGGGCCATCACCTTTGGCGGCGGCTACGCCATGCTGCCCATCCTGCAGCGGGAGGTGGTGGACGCCCGGGGCTGGTGCACCAACGAGGAGCTGGCGGACTATTACGCCATCGGCCAGTGCACCCCCGGCATCATCGCCGTGAACACGGCCACCTTCATCGGCTTCAAGCTCAAGGGCGTGCCCGGCGCGCTGCTGGCAACCTACGGGGTGGTGGCGCCCAGCTTCGTCATCATCGGCATCATCGCCGCGCTGCTGCAAAATTTCGCCCAGTACGCCGTGGTGCAGAACGCCTTCGCCGGCATCCGGGTGGTGGTGGCGGTGCTGATCTTCAACGCGGTGTGCAAGCTCTATAAGACCTCGGTGATCGACAAGCTGACGCTGGCGGTCTTTATCGCGGTGGCGGCTCTGGCCTATTTCCTGGACGTGTCGCCGGTGCTGTTCGTGGTGGCGGCGGCCGCCGCCGGCATAGCCGTGCATGTGGGAAAGGAGGCCCGGAAATGATCTATCTGCAGCTTTTCTGGGAGTTTTTCCAAACGGGCCTGTTCGCCGTGGGCGGAGGCCTTGCCACGCTGCCGTTCCTGTACGACATGGGGGCGCGGACCGGCTGGTTCACCGCCCACCAGGTGGCGGATATGCTGGCGGTCAGCGAATCCACCCCCGGCCCCATCGGCATCAACATGGCGGTGTACACCGGCTATACCACCGCGGGGATCTGGGGCAGCCTGTGCGCCCTGGTGGGGATCGTGACCCCCAGCATCATCGTGATCGTGATCGTGGCGGCGTTTTTGCGGGCGTTCCGGGACAACCGCTATGTGAACGGGGCCTTTTACGGCATCCGCCCCGCCTCCACGGGGCTCATCGCCGCGGCGGGCCTGGCCGTGGCGGTGAGCGCGCTGCTGCGCCCGGACGCTTGGCAGGGCTGGAGCCGGTTCTGGACTGTGCTGGACTGGAAGGCGTGGCTGCTGGCGGCGGTCATCTTCGCCGTCAGCAAAAAGTGGAAAAAGCTCCATCCGGCGTTCCTGATCCTCATCGGGGCCGCAGCCGGCGCGGTGTTCCGGTTCGCCGGGGCGTGAGCCGGCGCAGGGCGCTGTTGCGTTTTGGAAATATCGTGCTATAATAGATATTCGTTAATAATTAGTATGGCGGTCCCTGTGTCCGGGCGCCGCCGGGTACTGCGAGGCGTTTATGAGCTTATCGTCCCCCAGTTGGAAAAAACAGATATGGACCGGGCTGGTAACGTGCCTTCTCTCCGCGGGGCTCACGGCGGCGATCCTGGCGGTGGTATATGCCCTGCGGGGCATATGGCCTTTCGGGACCGACAATGTGGCCTACATGGACGCGGCACAGTTTTACACGCCCGGTTATTACAGGATGTGGGACACCTTTCACGGGCTGGTGGCGGAGGATCTGGACTGGTTCTCCGGCTTGGGCGAGAGCTATAACTACTCTGCGGTGGACCTGCGCTACCCCTATAACTGGGTGTTCTTCCTGGTGGATCGGTCCCATGTGCTGGAGGGGCTGAGCCTGTATCTGGCGGCGCATCTGGTGATCATCGCGCTGATCGCCGCCGGGGCCGTCAGCGTCCGTTTCCCCGGGCTGAGCGTGCCCTATCGGACGACGCTGGCCCTGCTGTACACCTTCTGCGGGTTCACCCTGCAATATTACTCCAACTTCACGTGGCTGGGCGTGGTGGCGATGTTCCCGCTGATGCTGCTGGGTCTGGACCGGCTGCTGCGAGAGGGCAAGCCGGGCCTTTACGCGCTGGCCTATATGTACTTCCTCTATCGGAGCGTGTACTACACCTACATGGTGACGGCGTTCATCGTGCTGTATTCTCTGGGCTGGTGCTATCTGGTCCTGCCCCGGCGGGAGCGGGGCGGGCGGCTGCTGTCGCTGGGGCTCTGCACCGCCTTTGCCTATGGCACCACCCTCACCTACTGGCAGGTCACCGCCGCCTCCATCAGCGGCTCGGCCCGGTTCCAGCAGAACATCGAGACCGGCATCGAGACCGGCATGACCACCTGGGACCTGACTAACACCCGCCACACCTTCCTGATGCTGCTGGGCCTGGGGCTGTGCTTCGCGGCCATGCTGCTGGCGGCGCGCACAAGACGGCTCGGCACCCCGGAGCAGCAGGAACGGTTCCGGCGGGGCCGGCGGTTTTTCCTGTATATGGCCGGGGTGTTCGCCCTGCCCATGATCTTCACCAACATCGACACCGCCTGGCATTTCGGCCAGTATAACTACTTCCCCATGCGGTATGGGTATATGATCTGCGCCACCGCCGTGGGCTTTGCGGGGGCGGCGTTGGAGAGCCGGGACCTGGCGGAGACGCTGCCGGCCGTTCCCCGGCGGCCCGCCGCCGCCGCGGCCTGCGGGGCGGCGTTGGTGCTGGTGTTGACGGAGCCCATCGTGGTGCGTGCGTTCCGGGAATACGGCGCGTGCTTTTTGACCGCCATGGGCCGCAGGGAGTATTTCGTTTACTTCGCCGCGCTGGTCCTGGCCGGGATCGGAGCGGTCTGCCTGTATTATCTGGTCCTTCGCAGCGCCAGCCGCCGGACCGCCGCCTGGACCGTGACGGCCCTGGCGGTCCTGCAGATCTGCGTCAACGGCTGCGGCCTCATAGCCCCCGACGACAGCCATACCACCACCCATGAGTACGACCCCGCGTACATCGACGTGTCGGAGCAGCTGTACGACTACTTCTCCGTCCGGGATATCTCGCCCCTCTCCCGGAGCAAGAACCTGGACGCCAGTCTCAGCGCGGGATATCCCGCCATCGCCGGGACCAGCGCGCTGTCCAGCATCCTGAGCGGCAACTCCGCCTACCGGCTGGCGGTCTACCGGCAGCTTGGCTATACCGTCAACTACTACCGCATCATGGACACCGGCGGCACGGTGTTCACGGATATGCTCCTGGGGGTGGACCGGGTCCTGTCCGGGAGCGGCCTGGACCCGGACCTGTACGTCCCCGGCGATACGGTGGCCGGCATACAGATCGGCGCGTGCCGCTATCCCGGCGTGATCGGGCTGATGTACGACCCCGCCTCCGTGGAGAGCTATTTCGACCAGACCGATCTGGCGGGCCGGCTCAACGTGCTGTATCGGACCTTCACCGGCTCGGAGGGGACCCTGGCCGCGGTCCCGGCGGCCAAAATGACCGTCTCCGGGGACGGGATGCGGACCTACAGCCTGTCCGTCCGGCTGGACGCGCCCGCGTTCATGTATATGAGCGTAGACGGCATGGCTATGAACATCACCGCCAACGGGCGGGCTGTGGCGGTGCCCACTTATATGGACCTGGACAACCGGGTCTATCCCGCCGCCTTCAACTCCAATCTGCTCTGCCTGGGCCTGTTCCCGGCGGGCCGGTCAGAGGTCACCTTCGCCTCCGCCATGGATCTGACGGAGCAGGCGGTGTCTCTGACGGCCTTGGACAAAGGGGCCCTGGACGCCTTTTACGACGACGCCGATCTGGACCCGGACATGACCCTGGAGACCTTCTCCAACGGTCTTTCCATCACCATCACCGCCGACGGGGAGGGACGGTATCTTTACCTGCCCCTAGCCGGCGGGTGGACCTGTACCGTCAACGGCGAATATGTGTCCACCAGCTCGCTTCTGGGGACCACGGTATCGGTGCCCCTGCAGGACGGGGAGAACAGGGTGTACCTGTTCCGGGGACCCACGCCGGAGGGGGCCTATGTCCCGCCGCCCGCCGACAGCCAGCCGGAGGCCGACGCCGCGCCCTATCTGTCGCCGCTGCGCCCTGTGGACATCAACACCGTCCTGCGCCGGGCCAGCCTGGCCCTACTGGTCATCTGGGTGGCGGCCGCGCCCCTGCTGCGGCGGCGGACCCGCCCCATTCCCAGGCTCCTGGACTGGCTGGTGCAGCTGGCTTTCCTGGCCGTAGCGGCGGTGGTGGTGGGATTCATCTATATTGCCCCCACCGTGTCCCTGATCCGAAACGGCCGGATCATCTGGTTTTGACGGACGCCGCCCCATTTTCACCGACTAAAGAGAAACGTGCTTTCGGGAGGAACCCTCTATGATCCCTTTCAACGTGCCACCCTATTGCGGCAAGGAGGACGAGTACGTCCTGCAGGCCATCCACTCCCACAAGATATGCGGCGACGGGGCCTTTACGAAAAAGTGCCATGAATGGCTGGTCCAGCGCACCGGCGCGGCCCGGGCCCTGCTGACTACCAGCGGCTCCCACGCGCTGGACATGGCCGCGCTGCTGTGCGCCCTGGAGCCGGGGGACGAGGTCATCATGCCCTCGTACACCTTCTCCTCCACCGCCAACGCCTTCGTGCTGGCCGGGGCGGTGCCGGTGTTCGTGGACATCCGGCCGGATACCATGAACATCGACGAAAACCGCATCGAGGAGGCCATCACCCCAAAGACGAAGGTCATCTGCGTCATGCACTACGCCGGGGTGGCCTGCGAGATGGACGCCATTTTGCCCATGGCCCGCCGCCACGGCCTGAAGGTGGTGGAGGACGCGGCCCAGGGCGTCATGGCCTCGTACAAGGGCAAGGCCCTGGGGGCCATCGGGGATTACGGCTGTTACAGCTTCCACGAGTCGAAGAATTACTCCATGGGCGAGGGCGGGGCCATCCTGCTGCGGACCGACGACCCCCGGGCCGAGGTCATCCGGGAGAAGGGCACCAACCGGGCCCGGTTCCTCCGGGGCCAGGTGGACAAGTATACCTGGGAGGACCTGGGCTCCAGCTACCTGCCCAGCGAGCTGAACGCCGCTTACCTCTACGCCCAGCTGGAGATGGCGGAACAGATCAACGCCGCCCGGCTCCACTGCTGGGACCTCTACCGGCAGATGCTGACGCCGCTGGCGGAGGCGGGACGGATCGAGCTGCCCGTTATCCCGGACGGCTGCGTCCACAACGCCCATATGTTCTACATCAAGGCCAGAGACCTGGACGAGCGCACGGAGCTGATCGCCTGGCTGAAGGCCCACGGGGTGGGCAGCGTGTTCCACTATGTGCCGCTGCACTCCGCCGCGGCGGGGCTGCGCTTCGGCCGGTTCCACGGGGAGGACAAATATACCACCCGGGAGAGCCAGCGGCTGCTGCGGCTGCCCATGTATTACGGCCTGACGGACGCGGAGGTGGAGACCGCCGCCAACGCCGTGGCGGCCTTCTACGCGAGGGCCCGCTCATGACGGACCGTTCCGCCCGCCTGACGAAAGCCGCGTGGGCCCTGCTGGGCGCGGGTGCGCTGTTTTGCCTGACGTATCGGGTCGTTTTCAACTTCCGCTCCGGCGACAGTGATTACATCGACCACCTTTCCTGGGCCATGGGGCTGTCCTGGCCGATCATCCTGGAAGGCATCCGCCAGGGCAAAGAGATATTGTGGCACATCTTCGTGTGGCTGACGGCGTCGGCCGGCGTGAGGAACATCTGGCGAGCCGCCGCGCTGGCGACGGCGGGGGCCAATGCCGCGGCGTATCTCGTCGTATACGGATGCTTGGACCGGCGGGCGCCGGAAAAGACGCCCCGCTGGTTGCTGGCCGCCGTCGTACTGTGCGTCTTTACGGTGAGCAGCCTCACCCTGCCGGGCGGCCCGTACTATGTGGGCCGGGGCGCGGTGAACCCCTGGCACAACCCCACCAGCATCATGGTGCGGCCCTTCGCCGCGGCTGTGCTGTTCATGACGGCGGATATCTATGACCGCCGCCGGGGCGTCCCCCGCCGGCTGCCCCTGTGCCCGGAGGAGGGGGAAAGTCCCGCTTTCGCCTTTCCCGGCGGCTTCTGGGCCCAGTTCGAGACGCCTGTGTTCACCCGGAGCCAGCTTGTCCTGTACCCGCTGTGCCTGGTGTTGTCGGCCTACGCAAAGCCCTCGTTTTTGCAGATATTCGGCCCGGCCATATTCCTGTTTCTGCTGGCCGATCTGATCCGCACCAGGGGGATGCTGCTGCCCTTCTGCGTGAAGATGGCGGCAGCGTTCCTGCCGGCCGTATGGGTCCTGCTGCAGCAGGTGGGGTCCCTTTTCGGCAATGGCTTCAGCCTGGGGGTGACGGCCCTGGCCGCCGAGGCCGCGCCGGTGACGCCGCACAGCCCCGGGGCCGGCATCAGCATCTACTACCTGGCGGACGGCTGGACCGGGTTCGGCCCTTTTCTGCGGACCATCTTCCACGACATGAAAATGCTGGCACTGCCCTGCGCGTTCCCCCTGTTTCTGCTGGCCGCCGCGCCCCGGCGGGCCTGGCGGGACGCCGGCTTCCGGCTGGGGCTGGTGTGCGCGCTTTCCGGGCTGCTGGGGGCCATGTTCCTGCACGAGACAGGGGAACGCTCCTGGCACGGGAATTTCACCTGGGGGCAGTATCTGGGCTGCTGGCTGCTGTGGTCGGCGGCGGCGGGGCAGTACGCCTCCCTGTGGGGCCGGCGCGGCCAGTACCGGCTGGCCCGCTGGGGCGGCGCGGCGCTGCTGGCGCTGCACCTGGCCTGCGGCGCGGCCTATCTGGCCGCCATCCTCCGCACCGGCGAATACTACTTTTGAAAAACGCGTGAAAGCAGGTACCTCCTATGAATAAGGGCTCTTCCTTGACAGTACCCCCCCCCGCTGAGAAAATCTGCCGGCTGGGACTGGCCGCGCTGGTCGTATCGTCGCCCCTGCTGACAGCCTGGATCCTCACCGCCCTGGAGGGCTTCGATCTGTTCCGGGCTCTGCCGCTGTGGAGCGACGAGATCTGGTGGCATCTGCAATATGGCGCCATGAGCGAGTATGGCCGGCCCCTGGGCTATTTCGGCTTTATCGGCACCCATGCCCCGGTGGGGACTTTCGCCTGCTGGGGGATGTACGCGATGCTTCCTGTGGGTCTGCTGGCCCGGCTGTTCGGCTGGGGCCTGCACACGTTCGTATACTGCAACTTTTTCTATCTGGCTCTGGCCAATCTGGTCTTCATCCTGCTGGCCCGCCCCTCCAAGCGCGGTCTTGTGCTGCTGGCGGTCACCAATATGATGCAGTACGTCACCATCTGCTATTCCGTCACCGCTATGAGCGAGGCGGTCCGCTGCGCCATGTCCGTCATACTGGCGGGGATCATGTACCGCATCCTGACCGTGCCAGAGCCCACCCGGAGGCAGTTTATCCTGCGGGTGACGGCGGCTCCGCTGTTTCTGGCCTTCGCCACCTGTTTCGATCTGGTGCTGGGGCTGTATATCCCGGTCTATCTGTTCCTCATGCTGCGCAAGCAGCCACTTCGCCGGCGGCTGCCGGTGACGGCGGCCGGCTCCGCCGGCGCGCTGCTTCTGCTGAAGATGGCGCGGGACCTCACCTGCGCGCCCTATCTGCCCGATCAGGGGGCCAAGTTCGTGCCCACCGACCTGCGGATGAAGATCATGTCCGGCTTCTTCGCCTTTTTGAAGCGGCTGAAGGATGTGGATCTGCTGACGCTGCTGTCGAAGATGGGCGGGGATCAATCCATCACCGTCCAGTTCTGGTTTTGCTCCCTTATGTACGCGGCCATGATCGTCCTGTGCTGGCGCGTCATCGCCGCCGCCAGGGCCCGCCGGTGGGATGGGACGCGGCCGCTGGATCTGCTGTGCCTGTACATCCTGGCGTCCTGCTGGGGCGGGCTGCTGCTGTTGTACGACACCAACACCTGGTCGTTCATGCGCCATTACAGCGTAGCCATATGCAGCGCGATGCTCCTGGCGGCCATGGCGCCCCGGGGCCAGAATCGACCCTGGCAGGTCATGGCGGCCGCCTGCCTGGCGGGAGCCGTCCTTTTCCTGACGGTCTTCACGAACTCTTTTGCCACCGCCGGCCGCTTTTCCTCCGACCGGCAGGAGGCGGCCTGGGCCGCCGAGCGGGACGCTTTGGCGGAGGCGATCGTGCTGGATGAGGACGCGGCGGACCCCTGGGCCAACACCGTCGTCCCCTATGGCTTCACCACCGAGCAATACTACTGTCTTCCTTACGGCGTTGGCATCAATACCGCCATGTCCGATCCCGCCGGCCAGCAGGCCCGGTACGCGATACTGGGCGGCAATTACGACGACGCGGCCTCCCGGGAAGGGACCGTGCAGGATCTCGCCGCCGCCGGCTACAAGGTCATATACGAGGACGAGAGTTTCCTCGTCATGAAAAAACAAGCCCGCGCTTAGGCGGCGCATGGAGAACGCTTAAAGGAAGTGTGTATCTGTGAAAAAGATCGCTATCCTGCAATCCAATTACATCCCCTGGAAGGGCTATTTTGACATCATCGGCCTGGTGGACGAGTTCATCCTCTACGACGATATGCAGTACACCCGCCGGGACTGGCGCAACCGCAACCAGATCAAGACCGCCAACGGCCTGCAGTGGCTCACCATCCCCGTGGACAGCAAGGGGAAGTTCCACCAGAAGATCAACGAAACGAAAGTGACCGACGGCCGGTGGGCGGCGGACCACTGGAAGGCCATCCGCTTCAGCTACGCCAAGGCCCCCTATTTCAAGCGGTACGAGCCCCTGCTGGCCTCCCTTTATGAGCGGGCGGGCCAGATGCAGATGCTCAGCCAGATAAACCATCTCTTCCTGACGGAGATATGCGCCCAGCTTGGTATCGCCACCCGGATCACCTGGTCCAGCGACTACGTCCTGGCGGAAGGCAAGACGGAGCGGCTGGCCGCGCTGGTGAAGGCCGCCGGCGGGGACTATTACCTGTCCGGCCCCGCCGCCAAAGACTATATCGTGGATCAGGTGTTCGCGGACGCCGGGGTGGAGCTTGCCTACATGGACTACGGCGGCTATCCGGAATACCCCCAGATGCACGGGGATTTCACCCACAACGTGAGCATTCTGGACCTGCTTTTCATGACCGGGCCGGACGCGCCAAAATATATGAAGTGCTTTTCCTGACCCGCCGCCGACACAAGGAGGTATAACGATGAAAACTCTCATGGTCCTGGGCGCCAGCGCGCCCCAGGTACAGCTCATCCGGGCCGCCAGGGGCCTGGGCTACAGGACCGTGGTCTGTTCCATACCCGGCAGCTATCCCGGCTTCGCCGCCGCGGACGAGGCGGCCTATGCCGACATCTCCGACCCGGAGGCGGTGCTGGAGGCGGCAAAGCGGGCTCATGTGGACGGCATCGCCACCTGCTGCCTGGACACCGGCGTGCGGGCGCTGGGCTACGCCTGCGAGAAGCTGGGCCTGCCCGGTCTCAGCGAGGCCGCCGCCATCCGCTCCGCGGACAAGTGGAGCATGAAAAACGCCTTTATGGCCGCCGGGGTGAACACGGCCCGGTTCAAAAAGGTCACGGATCGCGGCTCCCTGGCGGAAGCGCTGCGGGACCTGGAGCTGCCGGTGATATTGAAGGCCGTGGACCTGCAGGGCAGCAAGGGCATCTATATCTGCCCCACGGCGGAGGACGCCTTCGCCAACATGGAAAAGGTCATGGCCGCCACCAAAAAGGACCACTGCATCGTGGAGGAGTACATCGTTGGCACGGAGCTGGGGGCCCAGGCCTTCGTTTACCGGGGCAGGGTCCTGTTCGTGCTGCCCCACGGGGACAACACCTACATGAGCGGCACGGCGGTTCCCATCGGCCACTATGTGCCCATCGACGCGCCGGCGGCTGTGCTGGCCGCCGCCGAAAAGCAGGTCCGACTGGCTATCGGGGCCCTGGGGCTGGACAACTGCGCGGTGAACGTGGACCTGATCGAAAAGGACGGAAAGGTCTATGTGATCGAGCTGACCGGCCGGGCGGGAGCCACCTGCCTGCCGGAGCTGGTGAGCATCTACTACGGCCTTGATTACTATGAGATGATCGCGGCCATGGCCGTGGGGGACGACCCGGAGGCCATCTTCGCCCGGCGGGAGGACGGCCATGTTGCCAACGCCTCCCGGATGATGCTGTCGGAAAAGTCCGGCACGGTCAAGCGCATCACCGACAACGTGGTCCGGGACGAGAGCGTTTACGACCTGTCCGTGATCGTGAAAGAGGGCGACCGGGTGGAGAAGTTCACCAACGCCAAGGACCGCCTGGGCCAGATCATCGTCAAGGGGCCCACGCCGGAGGCCTGCTTCCGGCGCATCGAGGAGATCAAAAAACAGTTCATTATCGAGATAGAATGATCCAATGCCGATCAGGAGGTGTGGGAATATGACCACAGTATCCGTTGCCATTCCCTGTTTCCATTCCGCCGACACCCTGGACTTCGTGGTGGACGAGCTGCGCCAGGTGTTCGCCGGGCGGCCGGAATACGATTATCAGATCATACTGGTGAACGACTCGCCGGGGGACGCCACCTCCGACAAGATCGCGGAGATCTGCCGCGGCGACCCGAAGATCGTGGGCGTGGAGCTGACCCGCAACTTCGGCTCCACCACCGCCAAGATGGCCGCGCTTCCCTTTGTGGAGGGCGAGGTGCTGGTGTTCATGGACGACGACGGCCAGCACCCGGCGGACCAGATCTTCCGCCTGGTGGAGAAGGTCCAGGAGGGATACGATCTGGTCTACGCCCGGTTCCCCCACAAGCACCACAACGCCTTCAAGCGGTTCGGAAGCTGGCTCAACAGCCGCATCCTGGAGCTGAACGGCACCAAGCCCCGGGGCATCTTCATCTCCAGCTACTTCGCCATGGACCGGATCGCGGTGGAGGCTCTGAAAAAATACACCAGCCCCTTCCCCTCCATGGGAGGCTATCTGACCCATGTGGTCCGGCGTTACGCCAATGTGGACATGGAGCATCGGTCCCGGTTCGCGGGCCACTCCAACTACACCTTCGGCAAGATGATGGCCCTTTGGATCACCGGCTTCACCAACTTCTCCACCGTACCCCTGCGGGCCGCCGTGTTCGTGGGCACGCTCTTTGCCGCCGTGGGCTTTCTCTCCGCGGCGGTGGTAGTCATCCGCAAGCTCATCAACCCCTCTATCGCCGCGGGCTTCACCACCTCCATCGCCCTGCAGCTGGGCATCGGCGGCGTCATCATGATGCTGCTGGGCCTGTGCGGGGAGTATATCGGCCGCATCTATATGACCGTCAGCAATATGCCCCAGTATGAGGTCCGCCGGACCATCAACGCCCCCGGAAAGGAGGACAGCGACAAATGAGCGGAACGCTTCGAGATCTCTTTGACCGCTTTTACGTCCGCACGGAGAGCCTTGTCAACGCCCAAAAGGACTACCGCAGCGACCGGGCCTGCGCCAAGGCCATGCCCGCCGATCCCCAGGTGGAGCGGGAATACCGCACGGTGATCCGTCCCTACTGGAAGCAGTTCAAGGTCCATACCCCGCCCAAATTCTGGTTCACGCTGTTTGCCAACAGCCACAAGCCCTTCAGCCCCAAGTATATCCCCTCCGACCTGTGGTTCGGCCGCATCCTGCCCCATTACAGCGACACCATTCTGGCAAAGGCCTGGCAGGACAAGTGCATCCAAAATCTCCTGTTTGCCGATATGCGCCGGCCCGTCACAGTGGTAAAGAACATCGCCGGCGTATTTTACGACGACGATCTCACGCCCATGACCGAGGAGCAGGCGGTGGCGCTGTGCCACGACCGGGGCCGCATCCTGTTCAAGACCTCCGTGGGCTCCGGCGGCGGCAACAGCCTGCGGTTTTTCGATTCTGGCGACCTGACGGACGGCGATATCCGGGAGCTTTTCCGCAGCTACGGCCGGAACTTCATCGTCCAGGAAAAGCTGCCCCAGCACCCGGTCATGGCAAGCTTCAACCCCAACTGCCTCAACACCTTCCGCATCATGACCTTCCTGCACCGGGGCCAGGTCTATGTGCTGTCCACCGTGCTGCGCGTCGGCGGCATCGACAGCGAGGTGGACAACACCTGCCACGGAGGCGTGCGCTGCACGGTCCGGGAGGGCGGCCGACTGGACGAGCTGGGCATGACCCACCGCAACGGCCCCTGGGAGTATGTGGACGCGTCCCCCTCCGGCGTGCCCTTCGCCGGCGTCGTGGCGCCGGGCTACGACAAGGCCCTGGAGGCGGTCCGCGCCCACGCCGCCCGCATGCCCCACTTCAAGATCATCGGCTGGGACATCGCGGTGGACCCGGAGGGCGAACCGGTCCTCATCGAATTCAACGCCCTGCCCGGACAGAACCAGGAGACGGACGGCCCCACCTTTGGGGAGCTGACCGACGAGGTCTTGACGGAGGTGTTCGGACGGCGTTGACCGCCGGAAAAGGAGACCCCATATGAAGCTCATCCTGCTTGCCAACGGCTTCCCCTACGGGCCGTGGGAGCCGTTTTTGGAGACAGAGATCAAATATTACCGGGACTTTGACGAGATACACGTCTGCGCCATGCAGCTGCGCCGGGAGCATATGGACGCCGTCCGGCCTCTGCCCGGGGAGAGGTTTCACGTCTGCCCGGTGCCTTTCTCGCTGGCGGCCTGCGTCCCCGGCTGCTTCCGGGCGTTGGTGAGCCGGGACTTTTACAGGGAGCTGGCCCGGCTCTTCCGGGCGGGGCGGTTTTCCCTGTCCCGGCTGGCCTGGCTGTTTTTTTATCTCAGCCGGTCCTACCACGAGGCGGCGGTCATCGGCCGGTATCTGCAAAAGGCCGGCCTGGCCGGCAGCCGGGAACGGGTGGTGCTGTACTGCTACCGGTTCGACTACCAGCCCTATGTCGCCGCGCTGCTGCAAAAGCGTCTGCCCAACAGCGTGATCCTGGCCCGGGGACACGGCTATGACCTTTACGAGAGCAGACGCTCCAACGGGTACATCCCCATGCGGCCCACGGTCCTGGCCGCAGTGCGAAAGGTATATCTGGTCTCGGAGGCGGGGCTGCGCTATCTGGCGCGGGCCTATCCCGCCTGGGAGAGCCGGATGGCCGTGGCCCGGCTGGGCACGGAGGACCACGGGCCCTCGCCCGACGCGCCGGAGGACGGGCCTCTGCGCCTTGTCAGCTGCTCCACCCTGAGCCCCGTCAAGCGGGTGGATCTGCTGGTCCGGGCCCTGGCCCTGCTGGACGATATGCCCGTCAGTTGGACCCATTACGGGGACGGCCCCCTCCGGGGGGAGATCGAGGCCCTTTGCCGGACCCTGCCGGAAAATGTCTCCTGGGAGCTGAAAGGTCATGTGGACAACGCCGCCCTCATGGCGGAGTACGCCCGCACGCCCTTTCATCTCTTCCTGAACGTCAGCTCCTCCGAGGGCATCCCCGTGTCCGTCATGGAGGCCATGAGCTTTTCCATCCCCGCCGCCGCCACAGACGTGGGCGGCACGGGGGAGCTGGTGCTGGACGGGGAGACGGGCCTGCTGCTGCCGGCGGAGCTGACGCCGGAGCGGCTGGCGGAGGCCATCCGAACCGTCGCGGCCATGAGCGCGGCGGACCGCCGGGCCCTGGGGGCCAGAGCCCGGGCCTTTTGGCAGACCCATTACAGCGCGGCGGCCAATTACGGCGCCTTTGCCGGCGAGCTGGCCGCGCTGGGGAGGGACGAGCATGGCTGACGGCAGACCGCTCATCGACGTGATCGTGGCGGTATATAATGTGGAGACGTATCTGAAACGGTGCGTGGACAGCCTGCTGGCCCAGGACTTTTCAGATTTTGTGATCACCCTGGTGGACGACGGCTCCACCGACGGCAGCGGCGCCGTCTGCGACGCGTACGCCGCCGCCGCCCCGGACCGGGTCCGGGTGATCCACCAGCAGAACACCGGCCAGGCCACCGCCCGCAACCGGGCCGTCGCCGGGTCCGACGCCGCGTTCATCGCCTTCGTGGACGCGGACGACTATGTTTCCGCCCATTACCTGGCCGCTCTGTACGATGCGGCGGAACGGGCCGGAGCCGGCATGGCCGTGGCCCGGATCTGTGCGGAAACAGTCCGGGCGGACGGCAGCGTCTCCCAACGGCTCTATCCCGTGCCGGAGCCGCCGGTGATGGACCGGGACCAGGCGTTGGAGGCGGTATGTCTGGAGGCCGCCGGCGGCGTCAGCGGCTTTCTCTGCGGGAAGCTGACCCGCCGGGAGAATATGCTGGCGCACCCCTTCCCCCAGGGCCGGCTTTTTGAGGACTCCTTTTCCGTCTGGCGGCAGGTGGCGGACTGCGGCCGGCTGGCGTGCGCGCCGGAGGCGGTCTATCACTTCTGGATCCGGGCCGACAGCACCCAGCACAAACCGTTCGAGCCCCGGCATCTGGACCTGATCGACGCCGTAAAGGACATGATGGAGGTCTTTCGGGCGGAGGGGGAGCCCCCCGCCGTGCTGGCGGCCGGGTCCTACAAGGTCTGCCGGGCCTGCTATGTGACGGCCTTTCACGCGGCGGATCTGTCTTTGGGACCGTTTCGCAGGACCTGCGCGGACTTTATCCCCCTGCTGCGGGAGCACTGGGCCGCCGCCTGCTCCACCGGCAAGCTGGACCGAAAGACCCGGCTGCTGTGCCGGCTCCTCATGACAAGCCCCACGCTCTTTTTCGCCCTTGTACGCCTGGCCCGCCGCTGACGGGCCCATCCCTACCCTGACCGGAGGCGTCCTATGACCCGCACCCAGAATTCCTTTTACAATATGCTCACCGGCATCGGGTCCTCGCTGCTGCTCATGGCGCTCAGCTTCGTCACCCGCACGGTCTTCATCCGCACCCTGGGCACGGATTACCTGGGGCTGGAGGGGGTGTTCTCCAACATCCTGACCGTGCTGAACCTGGCGAATCTGGGCTTCGACACCGCCATCGCCTATAAGCTCTACAAGCCCATCGAGGAGGGCGATCGGCGGCGCATCCAGCTGCTCATGAAGCTGTACCGGCAGGTCTATCTGGTGGTGGGCTGCGTCATCGCGGCCATGGGGCTGTGCCTGATCCCGTTCCTGCCCCGGCTGGCGAAGGACTACGGCCGGCTGGCCGAGCTGGGGCTGAACGGCACGGTCATCTTCCTCATCTACCTTTTCAACACCGTCGCCTCCTACTGGTTCTTCGCCTACAAAAACGCCTTCATCAACGCCACCCAAAAGACCTATGTGCTGACCGTGGCGGGCTATTTCATCGCCCTTGCCAACAGCGCGGCGCAGATACTGGTCCTGACGCTGACCCACAGCTTCATCTATTATCTGCTGGTGCAGATCGGCTTCACCGTCGCTCAGAACCTGCTCAACGCCTGTATCTGCGACCGGCGGCACCCCTATCTGCGGGAGAAGGTGGACGGCCATATCAGCCGGGGCGAGGTGAAGGAGCTTTTCAAGGACTGCTCCGTGATGCTGCTCCACCGGGTCTGCGGCACGGTAGTCAACAGCTCCGACGTCATCGTCCTGTCCATCATGGCGGGCCTGCAGAGCGTGGGGCTGTACTCCCAGTATCTGCTGGTGAAAAACCAGATCAACAATCTGCTGTATAAGCTGGTCTCCGCCATGCAGGCGTCCCTGGGCAGCCTGCATACCGCCGGGAACCCGGCGTGGTCCCGGCTGGCCTTTCGGACGGTCAACTTCTTCACGGTATGGCTCTTCGGCGTCAGCTCCATCGGCCTTGCGCTGCTGCTGGACGAGTTCATCACCCTCTGGGCCGGGCCGGGCTTCGTGGTGACCAGCTGGACCGCCGGCGGCGTGACCGTTCGCACGCCCCTGGCCCTGCTGATCGGCATCGAGTTTTATATCGCCGGCCAGGGGATGTATCTGATGGTATTCCGGGAAGTCACCGGCGTGTTCCGCTATATCCGGGTCCGGCCCATCGTCACCATCGTGCTCAACCTGGCCCTCTCCATCTGGCTGGTGCCCCGGATCGGCATCGCCGGGTGCGTTGTCAGCACCATCATCGCCCACGGAGGCACCTTCCTGACCGTGGACCCCTGGGTGATCTGGCGGCGGGTCCTGCACACGGCCCCCTGGGGCTACTATCTGCGGAACCTGGTCTATAAGCTGGTGACGGCGGCGGCGGGGCTGGCCTGCTGGGGGCTCTGCGCCCGTATCGCCCTGGGCGGCATAGGAGGGTTCATCCTCCGGGGCTGCGTGTGCGTGGCCGTGCCCAGCGTCTTTTACGCGGTGTGCTTTTGCCGGACGGAGGAGTTTCGTTTTCTGGCGAGCACCGCCAGGTCCCTGCTCCCCGGCGGCAAAAAGGACCAGGGAGGCAAGCCATGACGCCACTATTTTCCATCGTCACGCCGGTGTACAAGGTAGAGGAATATCTGCCCGCCTGCGTGGACAGCATCCTGGCCCAGACCTTTGGGGGCTTTGAGCTCATACTGGTGGACGACGGCTCCCCCGACGGCTCCGGCGCGCTCTGCGACGGCTACGCCGCCAAGGACGCCCGCGTCCGGGTCATCCACCAGCCCAACCGGGGGGTGACGGCGGCCAGGCAGGCCGCTCTGGACGCGGCCCGGGGCGACTACGTCTGCTTCGTGGACGGAGACGACTGGGTAAAGGAAAACTGGCTGGAGACCATCCGCCGCTGCCTGACGGAAAACGGCGGGGCCGATATGCTGGTCTTTGACTTCGTCACCAGCGACGGCTCGCCGGACCAGCCTCTTTTGGCCGCGCCGGGCTATTACGACAAGGCCCGGCTGGAGAAGGAGATATACCCCTACATGATCTGGGACCGGCGCAGGCCCTTTTTTACCCAACTGATCCCCGGCTACCAGTGGTCCAAGGTGGTCCGGCGGGAGCTGATCCTGGCCCACGGGCTGCGGGACTGTCCCATCGCGCTGTACGAGGACGTGGCCGCCCTGTATGAGTGTCTTTATAACGCCGGGTCTTTTTACGTGTGCCCGGAGAAGCTGTATGTCTACCGGCTGCGGTCCGGCTCGGCCCTGCGGCAGTATGACCCGGAGGAGTTCCGGCAGTTGAAGCTGCTCCGGGACTATCTTTCGGCCCATCTGCTCCGGCAGGCCCCGGACATAGCGGACCAGGCCGACGCCTTTATATCCAGTAAGCTCCTGCGGGCCATAGCCAATCAATTGATCCACCGGGACAGTCTGCGCCAGGCCGCCCGCAATATCGGCGCCGCGCTGGACGAAACGGGACTGGCCCGGCAGATATGCCCGCAAGCGCTTCCCCTGCGGATACGGCTGTTTCTGGCCCTGCTGCGCCACAGGGCCTACCTGGCGGCGGTGCTGGTGCATCGGACCAGGGTGTGGCTCTATTACCACCGGCCCGCCGCGCTTTTCCAAAAACGGGCGGCCGCCGGCGGCACGGAGGGTCGATAGATGACGCCACTATTTTCCATCGTCACGCCGGTGTACAAAGTGGAGGAATACCTGCCCGCCTGTGTGGACAGCATCCTGGCCCAGACCTTTGGGGGCTTTGAGCTCATATTGGTGGACGACGGTTCCCCGGACGGCTCCGGCGCGCTCTGCGACGGCTACGCCGCCAAGGACGCCCGCGTCCGGGTCATCCACCAGCCCAACCGGGGGGTGACGGCGGCCAGGCAGGCCGCTCTGGACGCGGCCCGGGGCGACTACGTCTGCTTCGTGGACGGAGACGACTGGGTAAAGGAAAACTGGCTGGAGACCATCCGCCGCTGCCTGACGGAAAACGGCGGGGCCGATATGCTGGTCTTTGACTTCGTCACCAGCGACGGCTCGCCGGACCAGCCTCTTTTGGCCGCGCCGGGCTATTACGACAAGGCCCGGCTGGAGAAGGAGATATACCCCTACATGATCTGGGACCGGCGCAGGCCCTTTTTTACCCAACTGATCCCCGGCTACCAGTGGTCCAAGGTGGTCCGGCGGGAGCTGATCCTGGCCCACGGGCTGCGGGACTGTCCCATCGCGCTGTACGAGGACGTGGCCGCCCTGTATGAGTGTCTTTATAACGCCGGGTCTTTTTACGTGTGCCCGGAGAAGCTGTATGTCTACCGGCTGCGGTCCGGCTCGGCCCTGCGGCAGTATGACCCGGAGGAGTTCCGGCAGTTGAAGCTGCTCCGGGACTACCTTTCGGCCCATCTGCTCTGGCAGGCCCCGGACCTGACGGACCAGGCCGACGCCTTTATATCCAGCAAGCTCCTGCGGGCCTTGCTGCAGGAGTGCCGGTACGGCCACGGAGTCCGGCAGGCCGCCAGGCACATCGGCGCGGGCCTGGACGAAACGGGTCTAGCCAGGGAGCTGGACACGGAGGCCCTGCCGGGGCGCATCCGCTTTTTCCTGGCCCTGCTGCGCCGCAGGGCCTACCTGGGCGCGGCGCTGCTGTACCGGCTGCGGCTGTGGTTTTTTGACCGCCGCTGGCGATGAACCGACAAAAAATGCCGGCCCTGTCCAACTGGACAGGGCCGGTATACGATCTGTTTCGCCGGGACAGTGTTATTCGGCGTCCGTTCCCATGACGCGCTCATCGCCGCTGGGCCACCGGGTGGTGGACACGATGAAGCCGTCGTAGTGCAGGATGCCGTCCTCGCCGTCCGCTACCAGGCAGCTGGCGGCATAATCGCTGCTCTTGGGCTGGCCGATGGCGGCGTACAGGTCCTCCACCGTCGCGCCGATCAGCTCCTCCTCCACCTTGCGCTGCGTCTCGCTCATGCTGGCAAGATCGAGCTCATGGTCCCGGAAAGCAGGAGCCGCGTTGTCGTCGGAGGTCAGCACGTCGTCCGCGCCGCTCTCGCCCTCGGGGGGCTTCGTCACGGTGGGCAGCTCCGTAGCCGCGGCCGGCTGCTCGGTGGGGGCGGGCTCCTTGGCTCCGCCGCCGCAGGCGGCGCAGAACAGCGCCAGGGCCAGGACCAGCGTCAATACAACGATCCCATTCTTTTTCATGTTATATCTCCTTCCATTGGTTATGTATTCGTGATTTATGCCGCCTTTTGGCGGCAGCTGCTACATTATACTCAATGCCCATTGCCCTGTCAAGCCTTCTTGTCCCCGGCCAAGACCCGTGCTATAATGAAAGACGCCTTGACATCCACAGCGATCACTGCATCGGAGAGAGCATATGAAAAAAACAACGTCAAAACTCCCCGTGCTGCTTGTCAGCCTGCTGCTGCCCATGGCCCTGATGGCGGCGGTGCTGGCTCTGTGCGGCATCGCGCCCTTCGGCAGCCGCAGCTTCGGGGTGCTGGATATGTCCAGCCAATATCTGTCCTTCCTGGGCTTTCTGCGGCAGCTTATCTCCGGCCAGGCCAGCCTTTTCTATCTGCCCGGCCTGTCTCTGGGCGGGAATCTGACGGGCGTGACCGCCTATTACCTGATGAGCCCGCTGAATCTGCTGTGCTGCCTGTTTTCCCGGGAAAACCTGCTGACGGCGGTGAGCCTTTTGTACATCCTGCGGGTGGGTCTTGCCAGCATGACTATGGCCGTTTACGCCGGGGAGCGGCACGGCTGGGGCTGGCGGGTCCTGGGCCCGGGACTGGCTTACGGCTTCATGGCCTTTCTCGTCTGCTACAGCATCTGCTACCAGTGGCAGGACTGCGTGATACTGCTGCCCGTCATCGCGCTGGGCGTCGCCCGGCTGACGGAGGGCCGGGGCTGGCGGCTGTACGCCCTGAGCCTGGGCGCGGCCCTGATCTTGAATTTCTATGTGGGCTATATCCTGTGCCTGGGCGCGGTGCTGTTTTTCCTTTTCAGCCTTCTCACCGGCCCGGCAGGCCGGCGGGTCCGGCGGGCGCTCACCTTCGCGCTGGCAAGTCTGCTGGCCGGGGCCCTGGCGGCGGTGGTGCTGGTCCCGGCGGCGGCGGTCCTCATGGGCGGCAAGGCCAGTTTCTCCCCCTCCGACCTGCATCTGACGGGCAAATTCCCGCCCGCGTCCCTTTTCGCTAAGCTGCTGGTAGGCTCCTTCCGCTATGACGAGCTTACCCCCGCGGGTCTGCCCAATATCTTCTGCGGCACGGTCACGGCGGCTTTGGCCGCGCTGTACTTTGCCGACGGACGCGTGCCCCGGAGGCGGCGGCTGGCTGCGGCGGGACTGCTGGGGGCCCTCGCGCTGTCCTTCTGGGTGTCGGCCCTGGACCTGATCTGGCACGGCTTCAACGTGCCGGAATGGTACAATTACCGCTACAGCTTCCTTTTCAGCTTCGTGGTCATCGCCGCGGCGGACAAGACCCTGTCCCTGGGGACCGGGGACTACCGGCCCCGGCAGTTGATCTGGCCTCTGGCCGCCTCGGCGGCGGTGGCCGCGCTGGCCCTGCTGGGACCGGGGCGGGAGCTGGTGCGCTGGCAGGCCGGACTGTGGGCCGTGGCCGTGACGGCCGCCCTGTGCGGGGGGCTGTACGCCCTGGGCCGGCCCGGCGCGGGCAAGCGGCTGGCCGCCGGACTGGGCGCGGGGCTGCTGGTCCTGCACATGGCCGACCTGGGCGCCAACGCCAAGCTGTCCCTGTCGAGCCTCACCGCCACTTCCTCTGACCCGGCCAAGTGGGCCCAGTACACGGCGGAGAAGGCCGCGGCCATCGACCTGATCGACACGAAGGACGCCTTCGTCCGGGTGGAGAGCCCGGAGCTCTTCGACCAGAACCGGGACGAGAGCATGCTCTTCGGCTACGACGGGCTGTCCCATTACGGCTCCACGCTGCCACTGCGGAACCTGGAGTTTCTCAGCCGGCTGGGCGTGCCCTTCTACCGGGAGATCTTCACCCTGTACGGCTCCGGCGTCACCGCCGGCGTGGACAGCCTGCTGGGCGTGAAGTACCTGGCGGCGTCGGACACCCAAAAGCCCTACGAGCGCATAGCCGACACCGGCAGCTTCCGCGTCTATGAAAACCCCTACGCCCTGCCTGTGGGCTGGACGGCGGACCAGGGGTTCGCCCAGGACATCGGCGCGGAGGACCCCTTCTCCTACACCCAGGCCCTCTACGCCGCCGCCGCCCCGGAGGCGGAGGCGGACATCTACACCTTCGCCCAGGCCGACGAGCCTGTGGCCGAGGGCCTTACGGACAACGGCGGCGGGCGCTACACCCTGCCGGCGGACGCCCGCTCCGGCAATTTGATCTACACCGTGAACGTCCGTGCGGACGGACCTCTGTACGGAGTCGTGGACATCGCGGACTGGCCGGGGGTGATGGTGTTCGTGGACGGCGCGTATACCGCCTATTACGCCACCGGCCAGTCCAACGGCCCGCTGTATCTGGGCGAGCACGCCGCCGGGGACCGTGTGGAGGTCCGCATCCAGGCCGCCACAGACCTGACCGTGAACGGCGCGGCCTTCGCCACGGAGCATGCCGACGCGCTGGCGGTCTACCGGGACGCCATGGCGGACGGGGCGTGCCCGCTCACCAGGCTCTCCGACGACCACTTCACCGGCTCGTTCTCCACCGGCCGGGGCGATGAGCTGCTGGTGCTCACCATCCCCGCCGACCCGGGCTGGCGCATCCTTCTGGACGGGGAGGAGGCGGATGTCTCCGTCGTCCAGGGGTGCCTGACGGCCCTGGACGTTACCCCCGGCAGCCACACGCTGGATATGCGCTACACGCCCCCCGGTCTGCTGGCCGGCGGGCTCCTGTCCGCCGCCGCGCTGGCGCTGCTGGCCGCGCTGAGCGTGCCCGGCCTCCGAAGCCGCCGGCAAAAATAAGTCCCTGAAAAACCCGCGTCCCCGTCCGGCCGGACGGGGACGCGCTTTGTTTTGCGGCTTTTACGCGATGGGCACCAGCAGGCCCTGGAGCAGACACCGGGGGTCGGTGTAGCTGCCGGAATAGTCACAGGTGGACATAGTCATGAGCTGGTAACCCGTGGAGACGGAGGACTGGGTATAGAACGAGGAGCGGGAGGTTATCTCGTTCAGATACTGCTGATAATCCCCGTCGCCGCCGAAAAAGCCCGGATAGTTGTTCAGCGACGACTCCACGATGTGGGCCGATATCAGCTCCACCCGGTAATTCTGCGTGGGCGTCATAAAGTACATATAGGGATGCTGGGTGTAAAAATTCGGGTCCAGATACTTCTCCACCGTGGCGAACATGGAACCGTCTTTCATGTTGTGGCCGTAGATGATGAAGTTGCTGTAGGTCACGCCGATGGCGGCGTTGTAATCCGCGAACAGGGCCCCGGCGTTGTTGGGCTGCTTGTCAAAGCCCCGGTGCAGATAAAAGTCGTTGTCCGAGGTCTGGACCACCGGGTAGTTGATGCTGGTGTCGGCGCAGAAAAGCCACCCCACCACATCCGGGTTCGAGCCTTGCAGATACTCCCAGTTCACGGAGAAGGGAGCCTCGGAAGCGGGCTTCTGGTTCTGGGAGGGGTCCGGCGTCGCGCCGGGCTCCGTGGTGGCGTTGGGCTCCGCCAGGCCGGAGATGGCCGCGTCCGCCAGCGCGTCGTAGGCGGACCGGTCCCGGTGATAGTCCAGCAGCATGGACCCCAGCTTCCCGCCGGCGAACAGCACGCCGCCCACCAGCACCGCCACCAGGATGATCAGCGGTATGTTCTGCTTTTGGATGCCCCGGCGGCGGGGCCGGAAGCCCTCCGGCTCTACCGCCACCTGGCGGTACTCCTGCCTGGGTGCCTGTTGTCTCGGAGCTTGCTGCCTCGGTGCCTGTTGTCTCGGTGCCTGCTGTCTCGGGGCTTGCTGTCTCGGAGCTTGCTGCCTCGGTGCCTGTTGTCTCGGTGCCTGCTGTCTCGGGGCTTGCTGTCTCGGAGCTTGCTGCCTCGGTGCCTGTTGTCTCGGTGCCTGCTGTCTCGGGGCTTGCTGTCTCGGGGCCTGTTGTCTCGGTGCCTGTTGTCTCGGAGCTTGCTGCCGGGGGGCTTGCTGTCTCGGAGCCTGCTGCTTCGGGGCCTGCTGCCGGGGGGCAGTGCACGGCGGAGCCGGCCGGGGCGTCGGCTCCGGGATATCGTCCAGGGGCATCTCCTCCAGCCAATCCAGTTCATCCCAATCCCAGTCGTTGGGACCCATATTCCTCGCCATGGCTCACACCTCACTATCTGCGCCGGTCCGCCGGACCGGCCGGGCTCTCTCGTGTCCGACAGTATAGCATACTTGTAACTGTTTTGCAATCTTTTCGGCCATAAGACCGCACTTCGCTATTTTTAAATTAGTGTTGCGCGTTCCGATGGTTTTAGTTTACCATCATTCGACAGAAATGGCAAACATCTCACCCGGGCGGACAAAGCGGCCCCCTCGGTCGAGGGGGCCGCTCCGCCCGTATCGTTTTTTCATCTGTCAGTCCGGGACAGTCAGCTCCTGGCCCTGGAAGGTGACGGCGGTCACCTCGTCCAGATCGATGGGGGCGGCGAATTCGATGGACATGACGCACACGTCCTCGTCCTCCTCCGGCCAGTGATTGCTGCAGCCGGCCAGCTCCGCCGTGCCCCCGGCGAAGGCGATCTCCAGTCCCCAGGGGTCCAGGTTGGGCTGCTTGTCATGGGGGTATTCATAGGTGCATACCGCGCCCATGGGGGACAGCTTCAGGGATGTGACCGTCACGTCCACCTCCTCTGTCTCCACCGTGAGGCCGTTATGGGAGTCCATCATCATGCCCGGCTTCAGCTCCACCTGGTCCATGGGCACGCCCTTGTAATAATAGGTGTCGATCCGGCCCGTGGCGGTAAAGGGCTCCGTCACCAGTTCGATCTCCCGCTTTTCCGGCGGGGTCACGGTGAATTGAAAGGACCAGGGGCCCTGGCTCAGAAGCCCCAGCCCGTTCTCCCGGCCGTCCGTCAACTGGTCCAGCGTCAGCGTCAGGGGGCAGGACCAGTCCACCGCCTGGCCGCGCAGCTCCATGGGGATGCTCTTTTCCAGCATGAAGCCGTACGCGCCCTCCGCCGTGTCCTCCACCGGCACGCAGCTCCCGCCGCCGGAAAACAGGTCTCCCGGCGCGTTGGGGTCCGTGCTTACCAGGGTCCCGTCCGGGAAGGGCGCAAAATTCCCCTCCGCCTCCAGCCCCTCCGGGGCCCGGATGTCCAGCTTCATATAACAGTACTGCCCGTCGGTCATGGCCGACTCCAGCGTCACGGTCCAGCCGTCGGCGGTGACGGACTGGCCCACCCCCGCGGCCGCCTGGTCCACATAGGCTTTCTGTCCATCCGTCAGCTCGCTGCGGGTCTGGTCCGCGAACCAGTCCTTGAACCAGTCCCCCGCGTCCAGCGCGGCGTAGGCGGTGGCTCCCAACGCCAGCAGCAGCGCGGCCGCCAGGGCCAGGGTCGCGATCCGCTTGGTGGTTTTCGTCGTTTTCATATCCTGCTCCTTTCTCACGGACGCCTTCACCTGCCGGAGAAGGGCGTCGCCGGGGGCCTCCACGCCCCCCAGGGCCCGGCGGAGCAGCTCGTCGGTCCTATCTTCGTTATTCATCCTCCGCCAATCCTTTCTCCACCATTTTCCGTGCCGTATACAGACGGCGTTTCACCGTCCCCTCCGGCAGAGAGAGCGTCAAAGCGATCTCGTTTACCTTCATCTCCGCGGAATAGTACAGCGTCAGCGGCAGCCGGTACTTCTCCGGCAGGGCGGCCGCCAGCTCCCGGACCCGCGCCGCCTCCTCCCGGGCCAGGACCCGTTCCTCCGGGTCCGCGCCGCCGGAAACGGGCGTTTCCGGCAGGGGTCCCGTGGGGGCCACGCGCTGCCGCCGGGCTATTTTCCGCTTCCGGCTCCGCCACAGGCTCAGGGCCGTGGAATACAGCCGCCGCAGCGGGTCGCCGGCCAGCCTCTCCGGCCGCTCCGCCGCCTTTAAAAAGGTGTCCTGAAAAAGATCCTCCGCGTCCTCCCGGGAAAAGGCCAGGCTCCGGCAGAAGCGGTATACCGCCGGACCGTGCCGGTCCACTACGGCGTCCATATCGACTTTCGCGCGCAAGCCGCTCATGGGCCGCCTCCTTCCGCTGGTCTGTACGCCCTGTATATCGCCGCGGAGGGCTGAAAGGTTCGCTCGGTTGACGAAAATTTTTTCCTGTGCTATAATGCTACATTGATTTTTGGTTGAAAGCAAGAGGTGGTTTTTCCCTATGGATGATGGCAGTTGGCTGTCTATCCTGTTTCTCATCGCGCTGGTGGGCATGGCTATGTACTTCGCCTTCGCGGAGACGGCCTTCGCCTCCGTATCCCGCAGCCGCATCCGGGTCCGCCAGGAGAAGGGCGACCACAGGGCCAAAAAGGCCATGTGGGTGCTGGACAACTTCGACCGGGCCATCACGACGATCCTTATCGGTACCAACATCGCCCACCTGTCCGCCGCGGCGGTGGTCACCGTTCTGGCGACCCATCGGTGGGGCATGGGGGCCGTGGCGTGGGGCACCGTTTTCACCACGCTGATCCTGTTCTTTATCGGGGAGATGCTCCCCAAGACCATAGCCAAAAAATACAGCGAGCGGTTCTGCCTGGGCACCGCCGGTTCGCTGTGCTTTTTTATGCGCTTTTTCGCCCCTGTGGCGGCGGCGCTGACCGCCGTCGGCCAGGCCGCCGCCAGGCTCTCCCGGGGCGAGGGCGAGGTGTCCGTCACCGAGGACGAGCTGTACGATCTGGTGGAGGACATGACCGACGCCGGCAGTCTGGCGGAGGACCGGGGGGATCTGGTCCAGGCCGCGCTGGAGTTCTCCGGCATCACCGTGGAGCACGTGCTCACCTCCCGGGTGGACATGGCCGCCATCGACCTGGCCTGGAGCGCGGACCGGGTGCTGGATTTCATCCGCTCCCAGCGGCACACCCGCCTGCCGGTCTATGAGGGCAACATCGACAACATCATCGGCGTCTTGCAGATACGCAAGTACATCAAGGCCTGGCTGGCACAGGGAGAGGCCCTGGACCTGCGGGGCCTGCTGGACCCGGCCTATTTCGTGCCGGCCACCGCCAACGTGGACGACCTGCTGCCGGAGCTGAGCCGCAACCGGCTCAACATAGCCATCGTCACCGACGCCTGGGGCGGCACCCTGGGCGTGGTGACGGTGGAGGACATATTGGAGGAGCTGGTGGGCGAGATCTGGGACGAGGAGGACGAGGTGGAGGAATACTTCCAGCCCGTGGGCGGCGGCCGGTACGAGGTGGACGCCCGGATGGACGTGAACGACCTGTTCGACGCGCTGGATTACGAGGACCCGGAAAACGACCAGGACCTGATCCATAAGCCCCTGGCCGAGTGGACCCTGGAGCACTTCGACCTGATGCCCGCCCAGCGGGACAAATTCACCTACCACGACCTGGAGCTCACCGTCTCCGACGTACACCAGCACCGGGTCCGCAAACTGACGGTCCGCCGGCTGCCCCGGCCGGCAGCGGAAGGAGGGGAGGGCAAATGATCGCCTATATCCTCGCGCTGCTGGTGTGTCTGGCCCTGTCGGCCTTCTTCTCCGCCTCGGAAATGGCCCTTTCCGCCGCCAACCGGCTCCGGCTGGAGGGCACGGCGGACGATGGCAGCCGCGCCGCCAAAACAGCCCTGGCCCTGCTGGACGATTTTGACAAGGCCCTGGGGGCCATCCTCATCGGCAACAACCTGGTGAACGTGGCGGCCAGCTCCATCAGCTCCGTCATCGCCATCACCGTGGCGGTGCGCATGGGGGTGGCGGACGGCCTGTGCTCCACGGCGGCCACGGTGATCGTCACCGTGCTGGTGATCATCTTCGGTGAGACCATCCCCAAGATCCTGGCAAAGAAAAACGCCAACCGCCTGACACTGGCGGTGGCGGGCCCCATCCGGGCGCTGGCGCTGATCCTCTCGCCCCTGGTCTGGTGCGCAGTGACGGCCACCCGGTTCATCGCCCGGCCCCTGAAGGGGGACGTGCCCGAGGACGCCCAGGAGGCGGCGGTGGAGGAGCTGCAATCCATCATCGAGACCGCCCAGGACGAGGACGTGCTGGACGACGACCAGAGCGAGCTTTTGCAGGCAGCCCTGGACTTCGGGGACGTGTCCGCCAGCCAGGCCATGACCGCCAGGGTGGATATGACCGCCCTGAACATCGACGACGGGCTGGATAAGATCTTGGAGCAGGTCAGCGACGTGCCCTACTCCCGGCTGCCGGTGTACGAGGGCGACACGGACAACATCATCGGCGTGCTGCATCTGAACACCCTGTACCGGGCGCTGCTGGACGAGGGGCATAACATCGACCTGCGGAGCCTTCTCACCGAGCCCTGCTGGATATACAAGACGGTCAAGCTCCCGGCGGTGCTGGAAAAGCTCCGCCAGCGGCAGACCCACCTCGCCATCGTCACCGACGAGTACGGCGGCACCGCCGGCGTCATCACCATGGAGGACGTGCTGGAATATCTGGTGGGCGACATCTGGGACGAGACGGATCAGGTGGAGGAGGACATCGTAAAGACCTCCGAGGACAGCTGGGAGCTGGACGGCGACCTGCCCATCGGGGACTTTCTGGAGCTGGTGGGCCTGGACGGCGACCGCTTTGACTTCGAGAGCGAGACCGTGGGCGGCTGGGTCATGGAGCTGCGGGAGGGGGACGCCCCCGCCGGCTGCACCGTGACATACGGGGACCTGGAGCTGACCGTGCTGGGGTCCGACGGCAAACGGGTGGAACGGGTGAAGGTCACAAGAAAGCCCGCCGACAAATAGAAGAAGGCGGACACTGCCCACAGGGGGAGGGCCCATGAAAAGCACACAGGAGCTTCTCAACAGCATACGGGATCGGGAAACGGAGGCCCCCGCTTTTCTCCGGGACCCCGACTATTCCTGTCCGCCGGCAGCCATCTATATGTGCGCCCTGCTGGCGGAGCGGGGCATGACCACCAAGGACGCCATCCGGGCCCTGGGGCTGGACCGCTCCTATGGCTATCAGCTCTTCAACGGCACACGGCGCCCAACCCGCGCCGCGCTCATCCGCCTGGCGGTCCTGCTGGAGCTGGACCTGGCCGGGACGAACAGGCTCCTGCAAATCGGGGGCCGATCGCCCCTATATCCCCGGGTCCGGGAGGACGCGGCGGTCATATTCGCCATTGAAAAGCGCCTGTCCCTGGACCAGCTGGACGCTCTTTTGGAGGCAGCCCGTGAATGAATTCAAAAGCGGTCCCTACAGGGCCCTCCGGCTTCTGAAAGAGGACGGGGACCGAAAGACATATCTGCTGGAAAAGCGGGGGGAGCCCTGGGACCGGCTCGTCTGCAAACAGGCAGCCGGCCGGGACGCGGACCGTCTGCGGCAGGAATATGAAATGCTGCGCTCTCTGCCCGGCGCCTCCCGGACGCTGGAGCTTTGGGAGGAGGACGGCGTCTGCCGGCTGCTGCGGGACTATCTTCCCGGCGCCACCCTGGAGGAACTGATCCGGCGGGACGGCGCCCTGACCGGGCCGGAGACGGCCCGACTGGGCATAAAGCTCTGCGACGCACTGGGTGCGCTGCACGCTGCGGCGCCCCCGATCATCCATCGGGACCTGAAGCCGGAGAACATCCTGCTCACGGAGACCGGCCGAGTCCGGCTCATCGACTTGGGCGCCGCCCGCACCTATAAGTCCGGCCAGGACGAGGACACGGTCTGCCTGGGCACCCGGGGCTATGCCGCCCCGGAGCAATATGGCTCCGGTCAGACGGACGTGCGCACAGATATTTTCGGCCTGGGCCGGGTTCTGACATACGCTCTCGCGGGGGGATACGCGGACACGCCGCCCCGCCTTGCCGGCCGGGACAAACCTTTGGAGCGCATCCTGCGCCGCTGCTGCGCCTATGATCCCGCCCGCCGTTGGCCGGACACAGCGGTACTGAAAAAGGCGCTGGCGCGGTACCTGGCCCGCCGGGAACTGCCGGCCTGGAGCCTGATCGCCGCAGCCTGCGCGGTGCTGATCCTCCTGGTCGGCGCCCTCTGGGGCGGCTACGAGCTGGGCCGGCGGGCCCCGGCGCCCACACCCGCCGCAGTGGCCCCGGGCTGGGATCCCTCCCGCTGGGAACCGGATGTGCGGTCGATTATCCGCTGCATGGAGGAGAGAGACCTTCCCGCTCTGGCGGAGGCCTGCGGGGAGCTTGTCTCGTCCCTGGCGGCAGACCCCATGATCCTGACTGCGGAGCCGGTGGCCTTCTGGGAGCTGGACGACGATGGGCTGGCAGACTATTACATGAGCCGCCAGAGCTATGAGTTCATGGCCGACAACCTGGCCTACGGGGACGGCCTGGCCGTCCGGCGGCTGGGGACCTACGAGGACGCCATGGCCTTGTTCGCCCTGCATCTCCAGGCCCGCATCGACTACGTCTGGACCGATGAGGCCGGCCAGACCCAGGCCAGCGCTCTGCACATGCTCGTATCCGAAGGGGACGACCGGAACATCGACGGCTGCGTCATCGAGATACTGGACGAGCTGAACAAGGCCCTGGAGCAGACCCCCGTCCCATAAAGTGCGCAGTTCTGCACACCCTTTTTCTCCCATTCTCTGCTATACTTGTTTCCGGCGGACATGGCATGTCCGCCGGAAATTCTTTACAGAAGCGAGGATGATCAGATGAAGCGAAAAAACATACTGGCCCTGCTCCTGGCTCTGAGCCTGTGTCTGGGACTGCTGGCGGGCTGCGGCGGCAGCAAGGAGGAGCCCAAAGCCGAGGAGGCTCCTGCCCAGGCAGAAGAAGCTCCCGCCGAGACCGAAGAGACTCCCGCTGAGGTGGAAGAACCCGCCGGAGAGGACGCCGGAGAAGCGGAGCTGCAGGAATACGAGGCCGAGGGCGTGGGCACCTTCTACCTGCCCGCGGGCTGGGAGATGGAGACCGGCTCCGACGCGGAACCCCTCCCCCGGGCCTACGCCGACTTCACCAGCGGAGATATCCACATCCAGGGCATCCGCTTCGGCGCCGACGCCTACGAGGCGGCGGGCGTGCCTCTGCCGGCGGACGTGGAGGAATACTCCCAGCGGGAGGGCGTGCGCCGGGGTCTGCCGGAGGACGCGGTGTTCGACTATGATGAATTCGGCAACTACTATGTGGAATACACCGAAGACGGCACGGTGATCTACCACGTGCTGAAACAGGGCCAGGATTCCATGGGCGACGTCATCCTCTCCTATCCCGAGGGGACCGATCTGCCGGAGGGCATCCTCCAGTGGATCAGCCAGGCCGCCCTGGCGTGACGGGGCAAAAATAAACGCCGTGCGCGGAGCAAAAGCCCGCGCACGGTCTCTTTTATTCAGCGGCGGCTTCGCCGCAGGTCTCGATGTATCTCTCCTCCGCCTCATCCAGAGCTTTCTGCAGTATTCGCGCCGCTTCCTCCGTCCGCTCCGGCAGCGCGTCCAGAGCCCTGCTGGCCCCGTCGCACAGGATGTAATACATCTTTTGATAATCCGGCATTGTGATCTCTCCTTAATATGTGCAGTATGTTACAGTAGATTTCTTACATCTTATATTGTTAGTCTACCAAAGCTACACTACCTTTGTCAATACTGTACGGGGTGGTGGAACGATGGAAAAGTTCGGACGGATCAACGTGCGGCTCAACGCGCTTTTGGCCCAGAGCGGGCTTAGTAAGAACAAGCTCTGCCAGCGGGCGGAAATGCAGCGGACGCAGCTCAATCATTACTGCAACAACACCGTCACGCGGTTGGATACCGACGTTTTGGCGCGGCTTTGCACCGTGCTCCATTGCAGCGTAGGCGAGCTTCTTGAGTTCGTTCCGCCGGAAAACGGCGGGGACGGCCAGGAATAGCGCCGGCAAAAGGAAAAAGCCCGGAACACGAAGTTCCGGGCTTCCTGTATTTACGGAAATGTCACACCGCGCGCTGGACCTTGCCGCTGCGCAGGCAGCGGGTGCAAACATAAACGTGCTGGGGCTGGCCGTTCACGACCGCCTTCACGCGCTTTACGTTGGGCTTCCACATCCGGTTGGAACGACGGTGGGAGTGGCTGACCTTGATGCCGAAAGTCACGCCTTTTCCGCAAACCTCACATTTTGCCATCGTAATCAGCTCCTTCCTGCTGTCCGGTGGACAGCCTCAATATAATACCAGACCGGCCGGCAAATTGCAAGACTTTTTTTCACATCCCGGAAAAACTTTAAAATAATCGGCCTTAGCGATTGCGCTGGGGCATAGTTATGTATTAAAATAGTGGCAACGAATACCAAGGAAATGGAGCGCCCCGCCATGATGAAATATGACGTGAAGTTATCGCTGATCGCCCAGGAACGGGACCTGCGCTTGAAGGTGGTGTACGCCGCGCCGGACTTTGCGGACGTGCGGGTCCACTCGGTGGACCTGAACCGGCCCGGCATCCAGCTGATGGGGTACCTGAAGCACTTCGACGCCTCCCGCCTGCAGGTCATCGGCATGAGCGAGAACACCATGATGGAGGAGCTGGACCGGAGCCGCCGGCTGGCGGGCTTCGACGCGGTGATGCGCCAGCACGTGCCCGGCGTCATCGTGGCCCACAACGAGCAGGTGCTGCCGGAATGTCTGGAGATGGCCCAAAAGTACGGGGTGAGCCTGCTTACCACCGACATGGACACCTCCGAATTCTACGCCCGGCTCATCGACTCCCTGCGCTACCATCTGGCCCCCCGGGAGACCATCCACGGGGTTCTGATGGAGGTTCACGGCGAGGGTATGCTCATCATCGGTGACAGCGGCGTGGGCAAGAGCGAGACCGCTCTGGGCCTTTTGAAGCAGGGCCACCGGCTCATCGCTGACGACGCGGTGGAGCTGCTGCGGACCTCCAGCTTCACCCTGGAGGGCCGGTCCCCGGCCCTGATCCGCCACTTCATGGAGCTGCGGGGCATCGGCGTCATCAACGTGCCCAGCGTGTTCGGCATCGGCGCGGTGAAGCTTTCGTGCCCCATCGACATGGTTGTGGAGATGGAGCTTTGGGACAACACCAAGCACTACGACCGGCTGGGACTGGACACCCGGACCACGGAATACCTGGGCGTATCGCTGCCGCTGGTGACGATCCCGGTCCGGCCCGGCCGGAACCTGGCAGTCATTTTGGAACTGGCCGCGTTGACAAATCGGCAGAAAAAGACCGGCTACAACGCCGCGGAGGATCTGGCCCGCCGGGTGGACGAGAGCGTGGACAGCGGGACTATATACGGAGCCATGAAAATGCAGGCATTTTCATGAGAAGGCTGAGGTAAAGACGAGGCGTTTATGAGCTATACTTCTCTTGTACGCGATATAAAAAAGGCCCTGCCGGAGCTGGACCTGCGGGAACAGGAGCCTATGGCGGACCACTGCTCGTTCAAGGTGGGCGGGCCGGCGGCGGCCATGGCCCTGCCGGCGTCCGCGGCGGAGCTGGAGGGGCTGTGCGGCCTGCTGCGGCAGGCGGGCGTGAAGCCCCTGGTCATCGGCAACGGCACCAACATCCTGCCCCCGGATGAGGGGCTGGACCGGTTCGTCGTGGCCGTGTGCCCCGGCGTGGGCCGGACCCGGGCGGAGGGGACCACCGTCACCGCCGACTGCGGCGCGACCCTGGCGGCGGCGGCCATGACCGCGGCGGAGGCGGGCCTGACGGGCATGGAATTTGCCCACGGCATCCCCGGCAGCGTGGGCGGCGGCGTCATGATGAACGCCGGGGCCTACGGCGGGGAGCTGAAGGACATAGTGGCGGAAACGGTCTATCTGGACGAGGATCTGGTCCGGCGGACCATCACCGGGCCGGAGCATGATTTTTCCTACCGGCACAGCGTCTTTTCCGGAAAAGAGGTGGTCCTGCTGCGGACCGTGTTTTCCCTGACGCCCGGCGATAAAGAGGCCATCCAGGCCCGGATGCGGGAGCTGGCGGCCAAACGCCGGGCCAGCCAGCCTCTGGAGATGCCCTCCGCCGGCAGCACCTTCAAGCGGCCCGTGGGCGGCTACGCCTCCGCCCTCATCGACCAGGCCGGCCTGCGGGGCTTTTCCGTGGGCGGGGCCCAGGTGTCGGAAAAGCACGCGGGCTTCGTGGTGAACACAGGCGGCGCCACCTGCGCCGATATCCTGCGGCTCATGGAACACATTCAAACCACCGTTCTGGCCCGCTCCGGCATCCGGCTGGAGCCGGAGGTGCTGATCCTGGGGAGGTAGGGATGGAATTTCTCATCATAACCGGCCTGTCCGGCGCGGGCAAGACCAGGGCGGCGGACGTCTGCGAGGATCTGGGCTACTACTGCGTGGACAACCTGCCGGCGGCCCTGCTGGGCCGGTTCGCCGCGCTGTGTCTGGCTACCCACGGCCGCTATGAGCGGGTGGCCCTGGTGATGGACGTACGCAGCGTCACAAGCTTTGAGGAGCTGGACGCCGCGCTGGCGGAGCTGGCGGCCCTGGACTGTCAGGTGCGCATCCTCTATCTGGAGGCGGACGTGTCCACCCTGCTGCGCCGGTATAAGGAATCCCGCCGGCCCCACCCGATGGGCAGGCGGGGCGAGCCCATCCGCAAGGCCATAGAGCGGGAGACAGAATTTCTCGCGCCCCTGCGGGACCGGGCGGACTTCATCATCCAGACCGATTCCGCGCCTCTCAACCAGCTCCGGGCCAAGATATGTGCGTGCATCCAGCCGGAGAAGGAGGGCTTCGCCGTCAATATCCTCTCCTTCGGCTACCGGAAGGGCCTGCCCCCGGAGGCGGATCTGGTGTTCGACGTGCGGTGCCTGCCCAATCCCTTTTACGAGCCGGACCTGCAGGAGCTGACCGGGCTGGACGCGCCGGTGGCGGATTATGTGTTCCGCAACGGCAACGCCCAGGCCCTGCTCGCCAGGCTGACGGAGCTTCTGGCGTTCTCGCTGCCCCTGTACGAGTCGGACCGGCAGGAGCTGACCGTGGCGGTGGGCTGCACCGGCGGCCGCCACCGCAGCGTGGCGATGGCCCAGGCTCTGGCCCAGGCCCTGGAGGAGCGCCGCTACGCCGTGAACGTGTCCCACCGGGAGCTGGAGGGCTGACGCCATGAGCTTTTCCGCCGATGTTAAGGCCGAGCTGTGCCGGGACCCGCTGGGGAAGAAGTGCTGCGCCTTGGCGGAGGCCTACGGGGCGCTGCTGTACGCCAACAGCTTTTCCCTGAGCCAGATCCGCATCATGACCGAGAGCGACGCCTTTGCCGCCCGTCTGCCCAGGCTGTTCCGCCGGGCCTTCGCGCTGGAGTTCGACGTGACGCCCGATCCCGCCAAGACGGACAAGCGTTCCTTTCTCATCACGGACCCGGCCAAGCTGCGGACCGTCTTTTCCGCCTTCGGCTACGACCCGGACCGGGCGGTGGCCCACCACATCAATCTGGCGGTGGTGGAGTCGGACTGCGACCGGGTCGCCTTTCTGCGGGGGGCGTTTCTGGCCGGCGGCAGCGTGACGGACCCGGCCAAGGGCTATCACCTGGAGCTGGCTACCGGCCATGAGAGCGTGTGCCGGGAGGTGCGGGCCCTGCTGCTGGACATGGGCTTCGAGCCCAAGGACGCGGCCCGGGGCGGCCGCTGGATCACCTACTTCAAAAAAAGCGGGGCCATTGAGGACTTCCTCACCGCGCTGGGGGCCTCCGTGTCCGCCATGGCCGTCATGCAGGCCAAGGTGGAAAAGCATATGGCAAACGCCATGAACCGGCTCACCAACTGCGACATGGCTAACGCCGACAAGATCACCGACGCGGCGGCGGAGCAGCTGGACGCCATCCGGGCCATCGAGGCCGGTCCGGGGCTGGACAGCCTGCCGGCCACGCTGCAGGCGGCCGCGCTGCTGCGCATCGCCAACCCGTCCTGTTCCCTGGCCGATCTGGCCCAGCTTGCCTGGCCCCCCGTATCCAAAAGCTGCATGAATCACCGGCTGCGGAAGCTGTCCGAGCTGGGCCGCAGTCTGAAATGAGGAGCGAAAATGAGCTTCGTCCATCTGCACGTACACAGTGAATACAGCCTTCTGGACGGCGCCTGCCGGATCGACGCCATGGCCCGGCGCGCCAAAGAGCTGGGCCAGACCGCCCTGGCTATCACGGACCACGGGGTCATGTACGGCGTGGTGGACTTTTACCGGGCCTGCCGGGACGCGGGGATCAAGCCCATCATCGGCTGCGAGGTCTATGTGGCTCCCCGCGCCCGGACCGACAAGGAGTACGGCCTGGACAACAACTATTCCCACCTGATCCTCCTGTGCAAAAACGAGACCGGCTACCACAACCTGTGCAAGCTGGTCAGCGAGGGGTTCGTAAACGGGTTTTTCTACCGGCCCCGGATCGACTGGCCCTTGCTGCACGAGCACGCGGAGGGGCTCATATGCCTGTCGGCCTGTCTGGCGGGGGACATCCCCCAGAAGCTCGTCTCCGGCCAGTACGAGGCCGCCAAGGCCCGGGCCCTGGAGCTGCGGGACCTGTTCGGTCGGGACGGGTTCTACCTGGAGCTGCAGGACCACGGCATCCCCGACGAGCGGCGGGCCGCCCAGGGGCTCGTCCGCATCCACAACGAGACGGGCATCCCCCTGGCGGTCACCAACGACGCCCACTACCTGCAAAAAGAGGACGCCCGGACCCAGGACATCCTCATGTGCATCCAGACCGGCAAGACCGTGGACGACCCGGACCGGATGCGCTTTGAGAGCCAGGAGCTCTATCTCAAGAGCGAGCAGGAGATGCGCGCGCTCTTCCCGGACTTCCCGGAGGCCTATGACAACACGGTGAAGATCGCGGATATGTGCGATTTCAACTTCGAGTTCGGCCACTACCACCTGCCCCGGTTCCAGCTTCCGGAGGGGGAGACAGACAGCTTCGCCTATTTGAAAAAGCTCTGCTATGCCGGTCTTGCCCGGCGGCTGCCCGGCTACGGGAAAAACTACGCCGATCAGTTGGAGTACGAGCTGGGCGTCATCTCCCAGATGGGGTTCGTGGACTACTTCCTCATCGTGTGGGACTTCCGCAATTACGCCCGCACCCAGGGCATCCCCGTGGGCCCCGGCCGGGGCTCCGCCGCCGGGAGCCTTGTCAGCTTCGCGCTGCGCATCACCGACGTGGATCCCATCAAATACAGTCTGTTTTTTGAGCGGTTTTTGAATCCCGAGCGGGTGACTATGCCGGATATCGACATGGACTTCGGCGACCGCCGCCGGGGCGAGGTCATCGACTACGTGACGGAAAAATACGGCGCGGACAACGTGGCCCAGATCGTCACTTTCGGCACCATGGCCGCCCGGGCCTCCATCCGGGACGTGGGCCGGGCGCTGGGCGTGGGCTACGCGGAGACCGACGCGGTGGCAAAGCAGGTGCCCCAGGAGCTGAAAATGACGCTGGCAAAGGCGTTGGAGACTTCAAGGCCCCTGAAGGAGATGTACGACGGCGACGAAAAGGTGGCGAACCTCATCGACACCGCCCGCCAGCTGGAGGGCATGCCCCGCAACACCTCCACCCACGCCTCCGGCGTAGTCATCACCGCCCGGCCCATCACCGAGTACGTGCCCCTGGCCCGGAACGAGGACTCCATCATCTGCCAGTTCGATATGGTGACGCTGGAGCAGCTGGGCCTTTTGAAGATGGACTTTCTGGGCCTGCGGAACCTGACCGTCATGGACGACGCGGCCCAGCTCATCCGCCGGTATGAGCCGGATTTCCAGGTGGACGCCATCCCGGAGGATGACCCGGAGACCTATCGGATGCTCTCCGAGGGCCGGACCAGCGGCGTGTTCCAGCTGGAATCCGCCGGCATGACCGGCGTATGTACGGGCCTGAAGCCCCGGTCCATCGAGGACATCACCGCCGTCATCGCCCTGTACCGGCCCGGTCCCATGGCCTCCATCCCCCGGTTTTTGGAGTGCGCCGCGGACCCGGCCCGGATCACCTATAAGCATGAGCTGCTCCGGCCCATCCTGGACGTGACATACGGCTGCATCGTCTACCAGGAGCAGGTGCTGGACATCTTTCGGAAGCTGGCCGGCTTCTCTCTGGGCCAGGCGGACATGATCCGCCGGGCCATGAGCAAGAAAAAGCATGACATCATCGACGCCGAGCGGCGCGCCTTCGTCCACGGGGACCCGGACCGGGGCATCCCCGGCTGCGTCGCCAACGGCGTCAGCGAGGCCGTAGCCAACAGCATCTACGATGAGATCATCGACTTCGCCTCCTACGCCTTCAACAAAGCCCACGCGGTGGTGTACGCCATCGTGGCCTATCGGACCGCCTGGCTGAAGTGCCACTGGCCCAGGGAGTACATGGCCGCGCTGCTGACAAGCGTGCTGGGCTCCCCCGCCAAGGTGGCGGAGTACACCGCCGCCTGCCGGGCCATGGGCATCGCCCTGCTGCCCCCGGACGTGAACGAGTCCGACGCGGATTTCACCGTGGTGGGCGGCAACATCCGCTACGGCCTGGCCGCCATCAAAAACGTGGGCCGGGGCTTCGTGGAGCAGCTCATCGCGGAGCGGCAGGCCGGCGGGCCCTACGCCGCCTTCGACGAGCTGTGCCGCCGGCTTTACGGCAAGGACTTGAACCGCAAGCAGGTGGAGGGCCTGATCCGGGCCGGGGCCTTCGACTCCATGGGCTACAAGCGCAAGGCTCTGCTGCAGGTGCTGGACAAGGTGCTGAGCGGCGTCAACAGCGCGGGCCGGAAAAACCTGGACGGCCAGTTCGACCTGTTCTCCATGGACCAGGACCGGCCGGTCTCCGACCTGGAGCTGCCGGAGGTGGAGGAATTCACCCCCGCAGAGATGATGGCTATGGAAAAGCAGGTCACGGGCCTTTATATCAGCGGCCACCCCATGGACGGCTACCGCCAGGCGGCGGAAAAGCTGGGCGCGGCGTCCATGGGCGCCATCGTGGAGGACTTCGCGGACGGCGAGAACGGCCCCCGGCAGTTCCGGGACGGCCAGAACGTGATCCTGGCGGGAGTAGTCAGCGCGGTGCGGACCCGGACCACGAAAAACAACACCCTCATGAGCTACGTCACCCTGGAGGATAACACCGGCTCCATGGAGGTCCTGGCCTTCCAGCGGGCCTTGGATCAGGGCGGGGCCTACCTGCAGGAGAACGCCGCCGTCTGCTGCACCGGGCGCATATCCGTCCGGGACGAGAAGGAGCCCCAGCTGATGATGGACGCGGCCTATCCTCTGGATGGGCTCACGGATCAGACCGCCGCCGCCATCAAAAACGCCGCCCGGGACGGGGGCTACGCCGGCCGCAGGACCGCCCCGCCGGCCGCCGATGGCCCGGCCCGGCGAGGCCCCGCCGGGGGACAGAAGCTGTGGCTGAAGCTGCCCAGCCAGGCCGATCCCGCCTTCCGGCACCTGGAGCTGGTTTTGACTATGTTCCCCGGCACGGACCCGCTGGTGGTCTATTTTGAGGACACCAAAAAGCGCGTGGGCGCACGGTGCCTTATCCATCCGGCCCTGATCCGGGAGATGCAGGAGACCCTGGGCGAGAAAAACGTAGTAGTCAAGTAACACAAGTAAATAGGAGTAGTCAACGATGAAACCAAAATTAACAATAGAGTGTTTGAAAAACGAGGCGTCAGCATTCTGTGAGATTTTTTCAAAGAAAAATCATACTTCTCTTATCGGTGTTACTGACGGGAAAGCGGTTGGAACATACGTAGAACATAGTTTTCAGAATTATCTTGTTCAAAAATATGATTTGTCTGTTGGAAGTAGCGCGCGAGGAATCGATCTTCCCGATGAGGACATCCTGACAGATATCAAGGTCACATCGGTCACACAACCCCAGTCCAGTTGTCCCTTTGAAAATGCTCGGCAGAAAATATTTGGCCTTGGTTATAATTTGCTGGTATTTGTCTATGAAAAGCACGATGCTGATAATGCCTGTGTACTCCATTTTACACACTGCACATTTGTTGAAAAACAGAGAACAGCTGATTATACAACTACAAAGCGGCTCCGTGAAATGCTCAGTGATGGAGCAAATGAGGAGGATATAGTCGCTTATTTGCAGGACCGTAACGTCCCTGGCGACGAAATAACATATCACACGCTTGCAAGGGAGATATTTGCCAATCTTCCAGAACAGGGATATCTGACTATCAGTAACGCTTTGCAGTGGAGGCTTCAGTATTCCCGAGTAATTGCTCTGGATAACACTGTATCAGGGATAAAGAACTATGACTGGTAAGCAAGAGTACGGCGACTATCAAACACCGGTCAGGCTTGCGGATACCATCTGCAAATACCTGCAAGAAAAAAAGCAAGTTAAACCGCTGACCGTCATTGAGCCCACTTGTGGAATTGGTAATTTTTTGCAAAGCAGTCTGGTTTTTGATGCGCAGAAATACTATGGCATTGAGATCAACGCTGACTACTGTGATCAATGCCGGACAAGATTTCATGATAAACGGATCAGCATCTATAACCTTGATTTTTTTTCTGTATCTATCAAAGAGATAATTGGGAGTGCTTCGGATATACTGGTCATCGGCAATCCGCCATGGGTAACTAATAGTGCGCTTTCTGCTGTGCAATCGGACAATATGCCCAAAAAGTCGAATTTCAAAGGTCTGAAAGGGCTCGATGCTATCACTGGTGCAAGCAATTTTGACATCTGCGAATATATCATTTTAAAACTGATACATTCCTTGCTCGGCACGGATTCTGTGATTGCAATGCTCTGTAAGGCTTCTGTTGCGAGAAATATATTCAAGACGCTCACAACAAGCGACGTTGGTTTTGAATATTTTGACATGCTTGAATTCAACGCTGCTCAGGAGTTTGGAATACACACAAACGCTTGCTCACTGATCCTAAAGCTTTCCCCTATTGCGAACACTCAAAAAATATGTCATGTATATTCAATAGATGACTGGGATAACGAACTATACTCATTATCTGTTTCCAATAACCATGTTATTCGGAACACACAAACTTGTAGTTTTGATTTTGAGGGCCTCTGCAGCCTTACGTGGCATCAAGGACTAAAGCATGATTGTTCCAAAATAATGGAGTTAACAGATATAAACGGTACTTTGTATAACGGAAATAGTGATGCCGTCAATATCGAGCGAAGCATGATCTTCCCTTTGATAAAAAGCAGTATGCTGAAAGAACCAATCATGAACAGCTTTTCAAAGTATGTCCTGGTCACGCAGAAAAAACTCGGTGACGAAACCCGGCTCATTGAATCCGAGGCACCAAAGGCATGGAAATACCTCACGGAGCATTCGCGCTATTTTGAAAAACGGAAGAGTTCGATCTATCGCGGCGCACCCCCCTTTTCCATTTTTGGGATCGGACCGTATTCATATGCGCGTTTTAAGGTCGTCGTAAGCGGATTCTACAAAAAACCCCTATTTTCACTTGTATACTCCTCTGACCAACGGCCGGTCATGACAGATGACACCAGTTATTTCATTGGCTTTGATAGTTATGACATGGCTTACGTTTCTATGCTCCTGTTGAATTCGCAGCCGGTCCAATCTTTCTTGACGAGCATCGTCTTTCTGGATGCAAAGCGCCCTTATACAAAAAAAGTATTGGAACGATTGAGCTTCCAGAAAATGTTTTCTGTGTTGACATATGATCTGCTGAGGCAAACGGAACGTGAGTTGTCCCTTACTCCGTACATAACGGCATCCATGTATACCATTTTTCAGAACCTCCCAGAATTTTGCCTACACGAGCAGCTGGAATTGATGCAGATATCTTAGTAGATAAGAGGTACACAGCCATACAGGAAACGACGAGGAAAAAAGAACGGGCCGCGCTGGCGGGCCTGTCGGCGGCCAGCATGGACGCCGCCGAGCGCAGCGACGACGTGAGCATGGACGAGCTGTGGAAGCTCACGGAGACCGCCGGCGCGGAGCCGGTATGCACCGTGCTGCAGAGCCGGGACAGGCCGGACCCCCACAGCTTTCTTGGCATGGGCAAGGTCCGGGAGCTGAAGGAGCTCATCGAAAACGAGGAATGCGACCTGGCCGTTTTTGACAACGACCTGACCCCCTCCCAGGCCCGGGTGCTGGAGGAGGCCCTGGGGGTCCGGGTGCTGGACCGGACCGGGCTCATTTTGGACATCTTCGCCCAGCGGGCCCGCACCAGGGAGGGCAAGCTGCAGGTGGAGCTGGCCCAGTATCGGTATCTGCTGCCTCGGCTGACGGGCATGTGGACCCACCTGAAGCGGCAGGCGGGCACCTCCGCCCCCATCGGCACCCGGGGCCCCGGCGAGACCCAGCTGGAGACCGACCGGCGGCACATCCGCCGGCGCATCCAGAAGCTGGCGGAGGAGCTGGAGCAGGTGCGCCGGGTCCGGGGCACCCAGCGCCGCCGCCGGGAGCGCAACTCTCTGCCCGTGGTGGCCCTGGTGGGCTACACCAACGCGGGCAAATCCACCCTTTTGAACACCCTGACCGGGGACAGCATCCAGACCGGGGACCGGCTTTTCGACACCCTGGACACCACCACCCGCCGGCTGGATCTGGCCGAGGGCGGCCAGGCCCTCCTGTCCGACACGGTGGGCTTTATCCGCAAGCTGCCCACGGAGCTGGTGGACGCCTTCAAGGCCACGCTGGAGGAGCTGACATATGCGGAGCTGCTGCTGCACGTCATCGACATCTCCAACCCGGACTGGGAGACCCAGGCCCGGGTCGTGGAGGATCTGATCGTCCGGCTGGGCGCGGGGCAGACCCCTTGTCTGCGCGTATTCAACAAGTGCGACGCCTACTTTGGCCGGCTGCCGGCCGGGGAGGACGAGATATGCGTCTGCGCCCGGACCGGGGAGGGCACCGGCGCGCTGCTGTACGCCATCGGCCGGAAGCTGGGCGGGGACCTGGCCCGGATGCGCCTGTGCATCCCCTTCAGCAAGGCCGCTCTGGTGGAACAGCTCCGCCGGGAGGCCAATCTGCTGGAGGTGCGGTATACCGACCAGGGCATCGACGCGCTGGCCGTGGTCCGGCCCGCGCTGCGGGACAGCCTGCGGCCATACGAGGTGCGGCAGGATGGGTGAACACAGAAGGCTCTCCGGCACCGGCACCGGCGAGTACGAGGAAAAACGCTCCCGCTTCATCGCCCAGGTATGCCCCATTTCCGACGAGGACCAGGCAAAAGAGCGCATCGCCCAGGTGAAAAAGAGATACCCCGACGCCCGGCACCACTGCTGGGCCTGGGTGCTGCCGGACGGCGCGGTCCGCTGGTCCGACGACGGGGAGCCCGGCGGCACCGCCGGCGGCCCCATAGCGGCGGTGCTGCGAGGGACGTCGGTCCGGGGGGCGTTGTGCGTGGTGACCCGGTATTTCGGCGGCACGCTGCTGGGCAGCGGCGGGCTGGTGCGGGCCTACTCCAAAGCGGCGGCCCTGGCCCTGGCGGACGCGGGCACGGAGCCGGACCCGGAGATGACCGTCCTGCGGGCTTTCTGCCCCTGGGACAGCCTGGACCGGGCCCACCGGCTGATCCGGGAGATGGAGGCCTCTCTTCTGGAGAGCGATTACGAATCCGACCCGGAGCGGGCCCGCCTCACCCTGGAGCTACCGGCGGAGCGGGCGGAGGCGTTCGCCCGGCGGCTGGCCGACCTGACGGGCGGAAAAGTGCGCTTTGAGAAAATTTGAAAAAATTTTCCCGGGAAAAAAGGAAAATCGCGCCTGGCGGCGTATAAAGGTATTGCGGAGGGTTCCGCGATACCTTTTATTTTACATAGAGGGGACGTCCATGCCCACATACAGAGAGCTTCGCCAGGAGCAGGAAAAAGCCATCATCGGCCCATACGGGACATTGTCCTCCGCCAGCCGGGGCCGGCCCGTGCCGGAGCCGGAGGACGATGTGCGCACCTGCTTCCAGCGGGACGTGGACCGGGTGACCCACTCCAAGGCCTTCCGCCGCCTGCGCCACAAGACCCAGGTGTTTCTGCAGCCGGAGGGGGACCACTATCGGACCCGGCTGACCCACACCCTGGAGGTGGCCCGGATCGCCCGGACCATCGCCCGGGCCCTGGGTCTCAACGAGGACCTGACGGAAGCCGTCGCCCTGGGCCACGACCTGGGCCACACCCCTTTCGGCCACGCGGGAGAGCGGGCCCTGCGGGACATCACCGGCTCCTTCCGCCACTATGAGCAGAGCCTGCGGGTGGTGGACAAGCTGGAAAAGGACGGCCGGGGCCTGAATCTGTGCCAGGAGACCCGCATGGGCATTTTGAACCACACCACCGGCAAGCCGAAGGACACCCTGGAGGCGGACGTGGTGCGCCTGGCCGATCACATCGCCTATCTCAACCACGACCTGGACGACGCCCAGCGCGCCGGCATCGTCCGGCCGGAGGACGTGCCGGCCATCGTCCGGGACCGGGTCGGCACCCGCAACTCCCAGCGCATCAACGCCATGGTCACCGACGCCATCCAAAACAGCGGCGGCGGCCAGGTGACCCTCTCCCCGGCCATGGAGGAGGCCTATATCGCTTTTGAGCAGTTCATGTACGCCGCCGTGTACCACAACCCCACCGCCAAGGGGGAGGAGTCCAAGGTGAAGGGCCTGCTGGCCCCCATCCTGGAGTATTACAGCGGCCATGTGGAGAAGCTGCCCCCGGAGTTTCTCGCCATCGCGGAGGCGGAGGGGCCCCTTGTGGCGGTGACAGACTATGTTTCCGGCATGACGGACAGCTTCGCCATCGACACCTTTGAATCGCTCTTTATCCCCAAGAGCTGGAGCGTGAAATAGCCGCGCCCCCACGGAGAACGAGAGAAAGGAGAGGCACATGCCCTTTTCAGAGGACTTCATCAACGAGCTTACCAGCCGCAGCGACATCGTGGACGTGGTGAGCTCCTATGTGCCGCTGACAAAGCGGAGCGGCGTGAATCTGTTCGGCCTGTGTCCCTTCCACGGGGAAAAGACCCCCTCCTTCGCCGTCAACCCGGAGCGGCAGATCTACCACTGCTTCGGCTGCGGCAAGGGCGGCGGGGTGATCGGCTTCATCATGGAGATCGAAAACCTCTCCTACCCGGACGCGGTGCGGTTTCTCGCCAAGCGGGCGGGACTGGAGGTACCGGACGACGGGTACGACCCGAACCAGGGCAAGCGCAGCCGGATGCTGTCCCTGAACCGGGAAGCGGCCCGGTTCTTCCACGCCCAGCTCCTGGCCGACACCGGCCGGGCCGGTCAGGCCTATGTGGAGAAGCGGGGCATCGTGCGCATGGTCAAGCCCTTTGGCCTGGGCCTGGCTCCGGACAGCTGGCAGAGCCTGACCGACGCCATGACCGCCAAAGGCTATACCCGCCAGGAGCTCATTGAATCGGGCCTGGCCCGGGTGGGCAAAAACGGCGGCCTTTACGACTATTTCCGAAACCGGCTCATGTTCCCGGTCATCGACGTGCGTGGCAGCGTCATAGGCTTTTCGGGACGCATCCTGTCCGACGCGGAGCCCAAGTACCTGAACAGCCCCGACACCCTGGTCTACAGCAAGAGCCGCAGTCTTTTCGCCCTGAATCTGGCTAAAAAGTCCAAAAGCGGATATATTCTTCTCGCGGAGGGAAATATAGACGTCGTAAGTCTGCATCAGGCCGGGTTCGACAGCGCGGTAGCCAGTCTGGGCACCTCCCTCACCGCCGAACAGGCCCGGCTGCTGGCCCGGTATACCGAGCAGGTGATCATCGCCTACGACGCGGACGCCGCCGGCCGCAAGGCCGCCCAGCGGGCCATCGGCCTTTTGCAGCCCCTGGACCTGAAGATCAAGGTGCTGGAGATACCCGGTGCCAAGGACCCGGACGAGTTCATCCAGGCCAACGGCCCCCAGGCCTTCCGGGACCTGATCGAGCGCAGCGGGGGACAGGTGGAGTACCGGCTGGCCCAGATCGCCGCCGACTACGACCTGGCCGCCGACGAGGGCCGTTTGGGCTATCTGAAGGCCGCCGCCAAGCTGATCGCCTCCCTGCCGGGGAGCGTGGAACGGGAGATATACGGCATCCGGGCGGCGGAGAAGGCCGGCGTTTCCAAGGACGCCTTTCTGACCGAGGTGGCTCGTGTCCGGCGGCAGAACACCGCCGCCGCCAAGCGGCAGCTCCGCCGGGACGCCGCGCCCCTGCGGGCCGCCCAGCCCATGGACCGCGCCCTGCGCTATGACAACGTGCGCAGCGCGGTGGCGGAGGAAGGAGTGCTGAACCTGCTGTGCCGGTTCCCGGAGCAGTTCGGCGACCTGCCCCTGACCGGGGCGGATTTCACCTCCCCCGCGCTGGGCCGGCTCTTCGACGCGGTGTATGCCCGGGCCAGCCAGGGCCGCGGCGTGACGCTGGACGTGCTGGGCCAGGACTTCGCGCCGGAGGAGCTGACGCTGCTGGCGGGCATCCTCCAGCGGGACACCGTCTCCGCGCCGGCCGCCCGGCAGGCCATGGACGATTACATAAATAAGATACGCGCAGAAAAAGAGAGATCGTCCCGTGGGGAGGACCTGCGGGGCTACGCAGAGAAGCTGAAACGAACGAAAGGGTATGGTTCATAAAGATGGCCGAAGAAAAAAAGCTGACCACCGACGAGCAGAACGCCCGGGACGAGCAGGCCCCCGGGGCCGCCGGCGCGGCCCAGAGCGCGCCGAAGAAAAAGGCCGCCCCCAAAAAGAAAGCCGCCGTCCGGGACGAGGCCCCCGCCCCGGAGCAGCCGGACGCGCCCTCGGAGGAGGCCGCTCCCGCCCCGGCGGAGGCTGACGCGCCCCCGGAAAAGACCAACGAGGAGAAGATCGCAGAGCTCATCGAAAAGGGCAAAAAGGCCGGCAAGCTGACCAGCAAGGAGCTTTCCGACGTGCTGGACAGCATGAGCCTGGGGCCGGAGGAGCTGGACGCGGTCTACGACCAGCTGGAGGACCTGGGCGTGGACACCACCGGCGACGAGTTCCTGCCGCCTCTGGACGAGCTGCCCGACCTGGAGGAGCTGGAAGAGATCGCCGAGATGCCCGAGGAGGAGATCGTGGACACCGACGCGGTGGCGGAGACCTTCTCCACCGACGACCCGGTGCGTATGTATCTGAAAGAAATCGGCAAGGTGGCCCTGCTGACCCCGGAGGAGGAGGTGGCCCTGGCCGCCCGCATGGCCGAGGGAGACGAGGACGCCAAACGGCGCATGGCCGAGGCCAATCTGCGGCTGGTGGTGTCCATCGCCAAGCGGTATGTGGGCCGGGGCATGCTGTTTCTGGACCTGATCCAAGAGGGCAACCTGGGGCTTATCAAGGCCGTGGAGAAGTTCGATTACACCAAGGGCTACAAATTCTCCACCTACGCCACCTGGTGGATACGCCAGGCCATCACCCGCGCCATTGCCGACCAGGCCCGGACCATCCGCATCCCCGTGCATATGGTGGAGACCATCAACAAGGTCATCCGGGTCTCCCGGCAGCTGCTGCAGGAGCTGGGCCACGACCCCTCCGCCGAGGAGATAGCCGAGGAGATGAACCTGCCGGTGGATAAGGTCCGGGAGATCCTCAAAATAGCCCAGGAGCCCGTCAGCCTGGAGACCCCCATCGGCGAGGAGGAGGACTCCCACCTGGGGGATTTCATCGAGGACGAGGGGGCTTCCGAGCCCTCCGAGGCCGCCAGCTTCACCTTGCTGAAGGAGCAGCTGATGAGCGTGCTGGACACCCTGACCCCCCGGGAGAAAAAGGTGCTGGAGCTGCGCTTCGGCATCCTGGACGGCCGCACCCGCACCCTGGAGGAAGTGGGCAAGGAGTTCAACGTGACCAGAGAGCGCATCCGCCAGATCGAGGCCAAGGCCCTGCGGAAGCTCCGCCACCCCTCCCGGTCCAAAAAGCTCCGGGATTTCCTCAATTGAAACTGCTCACCACACGCCGCCGGGACCACTGTCCCGGCGGTTTTTCGTGGGGGCGCAAATATGAATAAATTAGAAATAATAACGCGCCGGGCCTTGACATACACTAAAAGGTGTGGTAAATTAGCACTCGGAATAAAAGAGTGCTAGCAGCACTCATCCGGGATTGCCAGGAGGCGGCCATGGAGCTGAGCGACCGGAAAAAGCGAATACTGACCGCCGTTGTGGAGAGCTACATCGCCACGGCAGAGCCGGTGGGTTCCAAGGGCCTGGCGGGGCAGATCGGCTGTTCCTCCGCCACCATCCGCAACGAGATGAGCGAGCTGACCGCCATGGGGTATCTGGAGCAGCCCCACACCAGCGCGGGGCGCATCCCCTCCCCGGCGGGCTACCGGCTGTATGTGAACGAGCTCATGGAGCGGCAGAAGCTGTCCGAGGCGGAGACCGCCGCCATCAACGACAAGCTGACTAAAAAGCAGCAGCAGATCGACCAGCTCATGAGCGAGGTAGGCCAGCTGACCAGCTCCATGACCCAGTACCCGGCCTACGCCATGGCCGTGAAGCCTCCCGCCGCCATCAAGCGGTTCGACTTCATCTATGTGGACGCCAACACCTTCATCGTGGTGGCCCTGCTGACGGACAACACGGTGAAAAACAAGCTGGTGCATCTGCCGTTCTCCGTCCATCAGGAGCAGGTGACCACCCTTTCCAGCCTCTTCAACGCCAACTTCACCGGCGTGACGGACAGCGAGATCACGGACAGCCTGATCCGCTCCACGGAGCGGGCCGCCGGGGACACCTACGGCCTGGTGGCGGTGGTAGCCAGCTTCGCCATGGAGTGCCTGGCGGCGGCCAAGGCCGCGCCGTTGCGGGTGGCGGGCGCGTCCCAGCTTTTGAGCCAGCCGGAGTTCCGGGACCCGGACAAGGCCCACGCGCTGATGAACTTCATCTCCGACGGCAGCCGCCTCATGAGCGACCTGCCGGCGGTGGCCCCGGAGCCCAACGGCCTGCGGGTCACCATCGGGCCGGAGAATCTGGCCGAGGAGCTGAAGGATTCCAGCGTGGTGATGGCCTCCTACGACGCCGGAGACGGCATGCGGGGCTACATCGGCGTGGTGGGTCCCACCCGGATGGACTACTCCAGCGTGGCCGCCAAGCTGAGCTATATCGCCGCGGGACTGAGCCGGCTGCTGGCCGGGTCCGACGCCCCGGCGGGCCTTGACAACAAACTGGTATTGAAGGAAAGTGAACGCCATGAGTAAGAAAGACGAGAAGAACCGCCCCGCCCAGCAGCCGGAGCCGGAAACGCCCCCGGCCGATACGGCCGGCGAGACTCCGGCGGAAACGGAAGCGGCGCCCGCGGCGGAGGCCGCGCCGGAAAAGGAGCCCGCCCCCTCGGAGACCGACAAGCTGAAAGCGGACTTGGCCGAGGCCAATGACAAGTATCTGCGGATGCTGGCGGAGTACGACAACTACCGCCGCCGGAGCCAGAAGGAGCGGGAGAGCATCTACGCGGACGTGCGGGCCGACACGGTGCTGAAATTCCTGCCGGTGTACGACAACCTGGCCCGGGCGGTCCAGCATGAGACCGACGAGCAGACCCGTAAGGGCGTGGAGGGCATCTTCAGCCAGCTCAAGGCCATTTTGGAGGGCCTGGGGGTCACGGAGATCGAGACCGTGGGCAAGAAGTTCGACGCCAATCTCCACGACGCGCTGCTGCACATCGACGACGAAAAGTACGGCGAGGGCGAGATCGTCCTGGAGCTGGAAAAGGGCTTCAAGCTGGGCGACAAGGTGATCCGCTTCGCCAAGGTCCAGGTGGCAAATTAACATCGCGGCTCTGTCCCGGAGGGGACTTAACATCATATAAACTACGAATCATCATATAGGAGGAAGTTACAATGGGAAAGATCATCGGTATCGACTTAGGTACTACCAATAGCTGCGTGGCCGTCATGGAGGGCGGCGAGGCGGCTGTCATCACCAACGCCGAGGGCGCGCGGACCACGCCCAGCGTGGTGGCCTTCGCCAAGGACGGGGAGCGCATGGTGGGCCAGGTCGCCAAGCGGCAGGCCGTCACCAACCCCGACCGGACCATCAGCTCCATCAAGCGCGAGATGGGCTCCAACTACCGCGTCACCGTGGACGGCAAGAGCTACTCCCCCCAGGAGATCTCCGCCATGGTGCTGGGCAAGCTGAAAAAGGACGCGGAGGCCTATCTGGGCGCCACCGTCACCGAGGCGGTCATCACCGTGCCCGCCTACTTCACCGACTCCCAGCGGCAGGCCACCAAGGACGCGGGCAAGATCGCGGGCCTGGACGTGAAGCGCATCATCAACGAGCCCACCGCCGCGGCGCTGGCCTACGGTCTGGACAAGGAGACCGACCAGAAGATCATGGTCTACGACCTGGGCGGCGGCACCTTCGACGTGTCCGTGCTGGAGATCGGTGACGGCGTTATCGAGGTGCTGGCTACCGCCGGCAACAACCGTCTGGGCGGCGACGACTTCGACGAGGCCGTCACCAAGTGGCTGGTGGAGGAGTTCCGCCGCAGCTCCGGCGTGGACCTGAGCGCGGACAAGGTTGCTATGCAGCGTCTGCGTGAAGCCGCCGAGAAGGCCAAGTGCGACCTCTCCGGCGTGACCACGGCCCAGATCAACCTGCCCTATATCACCGCTGACGCCTCCGGCCCCAAGCACCTGGACATCACCCTGACCCGGGCCAAGTTCAACGAGCTGACCAGCCATCTGGTGGAAAAGACCGTGGGCCCCGTGCAGCAGGCTCTGTCCGACGCGGGCCTGTCCGCAAGCCAGCTCAGCAAGGTCCTGCTGGTGGGCGGCTCCACCCGTATCCCCGCCGTGCAGGAGAAGGTCAAGGCCCTCACCGGCAAGGAGCCCTTCAAGGGCATCAACCCGGACGAGTGCGTGGCCGTGGGCGCCGCCATCCAGGGCGGCGTGCTGGGCGGCGATGTGGAGGGCATCCTGCTGCTGGACGTGACCCCGCTTTCCCTGGGCATCGAGACCCTGGGCGGCGTGTGCACCAAGCTCATCGAGCGCAACACCACCATCCCCACCCGCAAGAGCCAGATCTTCTCCACCGCCGCGGACAACCAGACCAGCGTGGAGGTCAACGTGCTCCAGGGCGAGCGGGAGCTGGCGGCCTATAACAAGAGCCTGGGCCGGTTCCATCTGGACGGCATCGCGCCGGCCCGCCGGGGCGTGCCCCAGATCGAGGTCACCTTCGACATCGACGCCAACGGCATCGTGAACGTGTCCGCCAAGGACCTGGGCACCGGCAAGGAGCAGCACATCACCATCACCGCCTCCACCAACCTCTCCAAGGACGAGATCGACCGGGCCGTGAAGGACGCGGAGCAGTACGCCGCCGAGGACGCCAAGCGCAAGGAAGAGGTGGACGTACGCAACGCCGGCGACCAGATGGTCTACCAGACCGAAAAGACCCTCCAGGAGATGGGCGACAAGCTGGACGCCGCCGACAAGGCCGAGGTGGAGCAGAAGCTGGCGGACCTGAAGACCGCCCTGTCCGGCTCCGACACCAACGCCATCAAGACCGCCACCGAACAGCTGACCCAGGCCTTCTACAAGGTCTCCGAGAAGCTCTATCAGCAGGCGGCCCCCGACCAGGGCGCGGCGGGCGGCCCCGGCGCGGGCCCCGGTCCCGACATGGGCGGCGGCAACGGCGGCCAGACCTATTACGACGCGGATTACACCGAGGTGGACCCCGATAACAAGTAACGCCCCCCAGCGGGCAACCAATAAAATGCGGCGGGCGGGGCTTTCGGGTCCCTCCCACCAAAAGGCAGCGTGATCACCATGGCAGACAAACGGGATTATTATGAGGTCCTGGGCCTGAAAAAAGGCGCGTCGGAGGACGAGATCAAAAAAGCATACCGCAAGGCGGCCAAGGAAAACCACCCGGACCTGCACCCCGGCGACAAGGAGGCGGAGGCCCGGTTCAAGGAGGCCAACGAGGCCTATGCCGTGCTGTCCGACCCGGACAAGAAGGCCAAGTACGACCAGTTCGGCTTCGCCGGCGTGGACCCCAGCTACGGCGCGGGCGGCGCCGGCGGCTTCACCGGCGACTTCGGGGACCTGGGGGATATCTTCGGGGACATCTTCGGCGGCTTTGGGGGCTTCGGCGGCGGCTTTGGCGGCCAGGCCCGCCAGCAGACCCGCACCGGTCCCCGCCGGGGCGAGAGCCTGCGGGCCCGGCTGATCATCTCCTTTGAGGAGGCGGCCTTCGGCTGCAAAAAGGATATCAATATCTCCCGCATCGATCCGTGCCCGGACTGCAAGGGCTCCGGCTGCGCCCCCGGCACCACGCCGGAGACCTGCCCGGACTGCAAGGGCACCGGCATGGTCCGCACCCAGCAGCGGACACCCTTCGGTGTGTTCCAGTCCTCCGGCCCCTGTCCCAAGTGCGGCGGCAGCGGTAGGATCATCCGCACCCCCTGCCCCAAGTGCCGGGGCAACGGGGTCGTCCGGGCCCAGAAAAAGCTCAACATCTCCATCCCCGCCGGCATCGACGACGGGGAGACCGTCTCCCTCCGGGGCCAGGGCAACGCCGGGGCCAACGGAGGCCCCGCCGGCGATCTGCTGGTGGCGGTCCAGGTCCGGCCCAGCCCCACCTTCCGGCGGGAGGGCCCCAACATCTACGTCAACGCCGGCCTGAGCTTCGTCCAGGCCGCTTTGGGCGCGGAGATCCAGGTGCCCACCCTGGACGGGCCGGTGTCCTTGAACATACCCGAGGGGACCCAGCCCGGGGCCGTGTTCCGGCTCCGGGGCAAGGGCGTGCCCAACGTCCGCACCGGCTTGAAGGGGGACCAGTTCGTCACCGTCGACCTGCAGACCCCCAAAAACCTCTCCCGCCGGCAGAAGGAGCTGCTGCAGGAGTTCGCAGACATCGCCGGGGAAAAGACCGGCCGGAAAAAGCGGAAATTTTAATTCTTTCAAAATGATGACCGGAGGCGTTGCGGCGCCTCCGGTTTTGGTATATAATAACTGTAACTGTGAATTTTCTGCCCGATATATGAGGCCGGACCTATGTCTTCTGATCTGATCGCTGCCAATCTGCCCATCGTCTTTCCTCTGGCGGTGGCGTTATACGCCCTTTTGTGGGCCGCCCGGTGGGTCCGCATACACCAGCGGGCCGCTCTGCCCCAGCCCCCGGCGGAGGACGGCGGGGACGGCGGAGAGGCCGCGCCTGCCTCCGAGCCGGAAGCGGACAAGCGGTTCTCCCGGCAGGACTGGATCGTCATGCTCACCATCACGGCGGTCTACGCGCTGACGGCCTTCATCGGCCTGGGGGATAACACGGCGCCCCGGTCCTATCTGCACTTCGAGCAGGGCAACACCTACGCCCAGATCGAGCTGGCCGAGCCCCAGCCTATCCTCCGGCTCCGCTACTGGTCCGGCCTGAACACCGCCGACTACCGGCTCCAGTTCTCCCGGGACGGGGAGGAGTGGATCGACCAGGTGGACGCCGACGGGGGGCCGGGCATGACCCAGCAGTACACCCAGGTCTTTCGCTGGAACGACGCCACCCTGAACGGCGCCTCGGACCCGGTCCGCTATGTCCGCATCACCTCCGGGGCGGAGCAGTATCTGGGCGAGGTGGTGATCTACGGCGTGTACGGCACGCCCATCCCGGCGGAGGAGCTGATCCCGGCAAAGGGCTGCGAGGCCCTGCTGGACGAGCAGGACACGGTCCCGGAAAGCTACAGCTTCAAAAACGGCACCTATTTCGACGAGATCTACCACGCCCGGACGGCGTTGGAGATGATCGAGAACATCTGGCCCTACGAGATCACCCACCCGCCGCTCGGCAAGGCCATTTTGAGCCTGGGCATCCGTCTTTTCGGCATGACGCCCTTCGGCTGGCGGTCCATGGGGACCCTGTTCGGGGTGCTGATGCTGCCGTTTTTGTATCTGCTTTTCAAGCGTATGTTCGGCTATACCGCCGTGGCCGGAGCCGGGACGGCGGTGTTCGCCTTCGACTTCATGCACTTCGTCCAGACCCGCATCGCCACCATCGACACCTACGCGGTGTTCTTCATATTGCTGATGCACCTTTTTATGTTCCTATGGGTGGCGGAGCCGCCGGAGCGGTCCCGGCGCAGGCTCCTGTGGCTGGCCCTTGCCGGCGTCAGCTTCGGCATGGGCGCCGCCAGCAAGTGGGTGTGCATCTACGCGGGGGCGGGACTGGCCGTCATATGGCTGGTCTACTGGGTCCGCCGCTTCCTGGGGGAGAAAAAGGCCGCCCGGGGCGCGTTTTTGCGTAACGTGGGCTGGTGCGTCCTCTTTTTCGTGCTGGTCCCCTGCGCCATCTACTATGTCAGCTACTGGTCCTATGCCCCCAGCCAGGGGATAACGGGGCCCTTCCGGCTGTTCAGCAGGGATTATCTCGATCTGGTGGTCGACAACCAGGTCTATATGTGGAACTATCACTCCGACCTGGTGGCCACCCACCCCTATTCCTCCAAGTGGTACCAGTGGCTGGTGGACGCCCGGCCCATCCTGTACTACCTGGACTACCTGCCCGACGGCCGGACCGTCTCCTTTGCCGCCTTCAACGACCCCCTGGTGGCCTGGGGCGGCCTGGCGGCCATGGCGGGAGTGGCCTGGTGCGCGGTCCGGGACCGGGATATGACCGCCCAGTTCATCCTGATCGGATATCTGGCGAACCTGCTGCCCTGGGTGCTGGTCAGCCGCCTCACCTTCGCCTATCACTACTTCCCCTGCACGCTGTTTCTGGCGCTGGCTATCGGCTACGTCTTCGCGGACCTGCGCCGCCGGGACGCCCATTGGCAGGCCGCCGTCGGTAGCTTCGCCGCCGTGAGCGTGGCCCTGTTCGCCGTATTCTATCCCGTGCTGGCCGGCACGCCCCGCACCGCCGGCTACAGCCAGGTGTTTTTGAAGTGGTTCACCGACACATGGCCTTTCTGACAGACGCCCTGTCCGCCAGGCCCCGGCCGGGAGCTATCCCGTTTTGAAAAGGAGAGTTCGTTATGATCGCTATCGCATCCGACCACGGGGGCTACGCCCTCAAGCAGATACTTCTGGACCACCTGGCCGCCCGGGGCGTGCCGGCGGAGGACCTGGGCTGCGGCGGCGAGCCGGTGGATTACCCGGATTATGCCGGGAAGCTCTGCCGCGCTGTGCTGGCCGGGCAGTATGAGCGGGGCATCCTGGTCTGCGGCACCGGCATCGGCATGTCCATCGCCGCCAACAAGATACCCGGCATCCGCGCGGCCCTGTGCGCCGACTGCTACAGCGCGGAGATGGCCCGCCAGCACAACGACGCCAACGTCCTGTGCCTGGGCGGCCGCACTTTGGGCAGCGAGCTTGCCAAGAAGATCGTGGACACCTACCTGGACACCCCCTTTTCCAACGCCGAGCACCACCGCAAACGCATCGCCATGATAAAGGATCTGGAGAGATAAATGCCGTACCGCCCCAAGGACATATACAGAGGCCGCCGGAAGTTCCGGGTGCCTTTGAACATATTTCTGTTCGTGCTTGCGCTGCTGATCTTTGGCAGCGTGACGATGTTCTATGTCCTGCAGCGGTACATGGTCTACGACGCCAACGGCGCCACGCTGCAGCTGCCCGGCCGGCAGACCGAGGACCCCGTGCCGGAGGAGGACCCGGCCCTGGCCGTCCAGCCCACCTTCGAGCCGGTGGACGTGCAGATCGTGTGGGAGACGCCGGACTTTTCCGAGGTGGACATGGGCACATGGGACGATCTGGAGCCCGTCCAGGGCCTGTTCATCCCCGCCAGCACCGTAGCCAACGGCGTGGAGCTGTCCACCGCCGTCACCTCGGTGAGCGCCGGCGAGTACTCCATGGCCGTGCTGGAGATGAAAGGCCGGAACGGACAGGTGCTTTGGCCCTCCTCCTGCGAGACCGCCCTGGCCTATGCCACCGCCGGTAATGTGGACGTGTCCGCCGCCATCCAGTCCCTGCACGCGGCGGGCAAGATCGCGGCGGCCCAGATAAGCTGCTTCTGCGACTCGCTGCTTTTGCAGCACAACTGGTCCTTCGCCCTGCGCTACGCCGACGGGAATCTGTGCCAGGACGCCGACGGCAATTACTGGCTGGACCCCTATAACCGCACCGTCCGCAGCTATCTGGTCGATCTGACCAGAGAGCTGGCCGCGCTGGGCTTTGACGAGATCATCCTGGCGGACCTCTATCATCCCGTGTCCGAGGGCGGCTTCACCTACTCCGAGCCCCCCAACACCACGCCGGACCCGGTGGCGGCCGTCTGCCAGACGGCCCAGCGCATCGCGGAGGCCGGGGAGAGCACGAAGACCGTGATCTCCGCTCGGCTGGACGCCAACTCCCTGCGGGGCGGGCTGGGGGCCCAGACCGGCCAGGATCTGGGCATCTTCTGGCGGCTGTTCGCCCGGCTTTACTGCCCCACCGCCCCCGACGTGCTGGCCTCCGACCGGGAGACGGCCGCCGCCAAGATCAACGGCGGCAGCGTGGACGCCCGGTTCGTCCCCGTGGAGGGCATGATCCCCGAGGACAGCGCGTCCTATGTGCTGGGGTGAGAAACGTCCAAACGGCCCGCCGCTCAACGCGGCGGGCCGTTTGGGCACGTTATGCGCTTTTTACTCGTCCCCGCCGGACCGGGTCTGCTTCGCGCCGAAAACATAGCCCAGCACGGTGACGGCAATGAGCTTGAACGCCTCGAAGGCGTTTTCGATGAGCGTGCGCTCCGCGTCGGTGTGCATGGAAAAGACCACGTCCATAAGCACCAGTATCACCATGGCCCCCATGGACGCCCCCAGCACCGCCAGTCCCGTCTCGAACCGCAGCCGGCGCAGAGACCGGCGGCATTGTTGGTCTGTTTCCGCAGCCGGCTCCGCCGGCGGCCTGTCGTTTTCCGCCACATCCATCCCCTCCGGGACATTCTATGCAAAAAAAGAGCGGAGGACACGTCAAAACACAGCTAAGGCATTTTGGGCATTATATGCCAAGCCGCGCATGACGTTTTTTCGGAGGGGGCGATAAAAGCGGCGGCAGCAGCCTCATTATCGTCATCTGGGACCGTCTCCGCAAGGAAAAGAAAAATGTCAGTTCATTCTCTCCTGCGCCGCATCAACGAACGCCTGGGCTCCTGCCATGTTGCGGAATTTATACTCCGTAGCGCTTGAACCGGCGTCGCTGACCGTTATTGTGTGATAGCCGAATATTTTGCCGCCCAGACCGTTGGACAGCCCGATATTCTGCACTCGTGAAAGCGGCGTTGACAGCGTTTTGGAGTTGATAAAACCGATGTGCCCGACGATCCTTGTCTCCGTCAGCTCCAGATATGTAGTTTTGAGCTTGATAACGACGCCTATAATGAGCACGGCCGCCACGACCAGCGCCGCAATGGTTATGATGGCGCCATATTGGCTCAAAACGATCCCCGCAACGATCAAGGCGGCCGCGACCAGGACATTTTTAAAATATCCTATCCAATGGGGTCGGCATACGGCAATGACGTTCTCTTTCTGGCTCATGTGTTTCTCCTCTTTCTTATATCTCTTTTATAGTTGGTCGATCGGATCCATGCCGCTGACATAGATGGTGTCACGGTTTTTCGGCATCGTTTGATGCGCTATTGTCGGCGCCATCGTTGGGCTGAGGCTGTGGTTGAACCTGCGGTTGGGGCGGGGCGCTTGTTGCGATCGGAGGCTTGATCGGGGGAGCGGCCGGCGGCGTCGCGTCTGCGGCCACCTTTGCCGCGCCGGATCTCTTTCGGAGCAAGACCGCCGCCGCGATCAACAGCGCCGCGGCCACCGCCACGATGACCAGTACGATCGGCAGCGCGGAATGTCCGCCCTTATACACATCATAGTCGATGCGCAGATCATCCAGAATATCCCGGACATACTCGATCTCAACGGAACCGTAGTTGCCGCTGTCGCCCGTGGTGTCATTCTGGCCCCAGCCTATGGTGTTCACGCCCGCGACCGCGCCATCAGCGGTGATCAGCGGGCCGCCGGAGTTGCCGTGGTTGATCTGGGCGGTATGCTGGATGATATTGGTGCGGGCATTGCTGCTCCCGGAAATGTAGTAGCTGTGCAGCGACACGATGCCGCTGGTGACAGTCACACGCTCCACGCTGGCGGCGGTCGTAGTGTTCATTTGGTCCGTGCTGCCGGGGAAACCGAGGGCATATACCTCGTCTCCTGCTTCGACCTCATCCTTTTCCGACAGAAGCGGCATAGCCACGCGCCCTTCTACCTCTTCCGCAGCTTTCAGGACCGCCAGGTCCGGCTCGTCCTCGTCGCCGCAGTAGATCACATCGCAGGGCACGGCCCGGCTCGTGTCGATCCCGGAGGTGGAGGAGAGGGCGTAATCGTCCTTCAGGATGTATACGCTCTCGAGGGTGCTATCGTACACGAACTCATCCGCATAGGCGTCCCCGTCCGCATATTCCCTCATACTGCTCTCTACCACATGGCGGTTCGTGACAAATATATCTGTCTCCTCGCCGGCAGGCCCAACGCCGAAGGCGGAGCCTGCGGTCATCTGCCTGCCGCTGCTAACATACTCATATTTCTCGGTGATAGGGTCGATCTGATAGACATCCGTTATATATCTTGCCACCACCCGGACCACGCCGTTTCTCGCCTCCGCGACGACATTTCCTTTCTTGTTCCCGCACCCGGCCAGCGCCAAACACATCATCATGACGGCCATCACGAGCGCCGCTGCTCTCTTTTTCATTGTGACACTCTCCTTTTTATTCATATACGGTCAAAGCCGCTCAGTCCGTGCCAAATAAACCTTTTATCGCCGAGCCGATAACTCCGGCGTTTATAGTCAAATTGACCGTGGAAAGGGCTTTTTCATAATAATCCTTATCGGCTTGGGTCGTCGCGCTCTCGCCATACTGCTTGAAGGCATCATACTCGTTCAAGACCTCGTTAGTGAACCCCAGAATGTCCACAACCCCCACAAGTCCATCAGCGAAATCGTTGTTTTGCACCTTTTCCGCTACGGTCTTGAAGTAGACCACGTATCTATCTATCTCTGCCTTGAATGCCGGCGTCACAGAATTGGAGCTTGCTCCGGCCGCGTTGTTGGCCGCAGACGCGTTGCTCCAATTCCGGGCTTCCTCTGCGTCATAGAGGTCCCGGAAGTTGCCGTCGTGGGGCAGGATGAACTGAAAAATCCCCATATTGGCGTCAGGGACGATCTCGATGCCGGTCTCGCCGGAAAGCATCCGCATATCCTGAACGATGAAGTCCCTGGCGTCATCGTCGAGCGCGATCATTTTTCCGCCCTTTTTGATGGCCGCTGGGAACGATCCGGTCAGAGACGAGGAGGCATATACATTCACCGTAAAGGTGCAGTCCGCCGGCCATTCATAGAGCGTATCGTTGTCCTTACTGATGGTCAGATCCATGCATTCCTTGTCTACACGCACCTTCAGGTACGCCGCGTATGCATTGTTTTCCGACCGGATATAGGCGCCTTCAAAAAACGGGTCATTGGCAATCAGCATATCGTCGGTTGCGTTGCCGTCCGCATCCTGGTAACAGTATAACTTCCATTCGATGTCCGGCGCGTTCTCTTCCGCCGCCAATGCCCAGCAGGGCGTCATGACAGAGAATATGATCGCCAGGACCAGGAAAAGTGCCGCTGTGCGCTTCATGTGTTGTGCCTCCTTTATATTTTCGCCGCTGCCGCGGCGGATTTGACGTCCGACAGGGCGCCCTGGAAACCGGGCGTACCGGCCTCCAGGTCATCCCCGCCAAGACGACAAAAAGCGGTGCAGGGCGAAACCCCACACCGCTGACACAACGCAAATAGCCTCAACCTTCCACTTGTCAAACCCAAGTGGTGCAGGTATAATAAGGCGAGGTGCGTGTATAACGCTGTGTAGGAGGGTGCGTCTCCTGCATAGGGGCATGGGGTGCGCCAACACCCCGTGCCCTGCCTTTTGTCATCTTGTACGAATATAATTATAGCAGAGCGAGGAAGAATTGCAAGTATTTTTCATGCCCCGGCGCGGTGGGCATGTGGATGGATGCGTCTGATCGACCTGGCACGGCTTTATGCTGTGCCGGGTCTTGATGCTTATTCGCGCTTTGCGGATCCACCATACACGGCGCAGGCCGGCGGCGGTAAAGAGAATTCACCCGGAAGCTGACATCGAAGACCATTGGCCGGCTGGTAAGCCCCACCGCCCCCGACGTGCTGGCCTCCGACCGGGAGACGGCCGCCGCCAAGATCAACGGCGGCAGCGTTGACGCCCGGTTCGTCCCCGTGGAGGGTATGATCCCCGAGGACAGCGCGTCCTATGTGCTGGGGTGAGAAACGTCCAAACGGCCCGCCGCGTTGAGCGGCGGGCCGTTTGGGCATGTTATGCGCTTTTCGCCGGGCCAAAAGGCGTCCGCAAAGGCGGATGCCTTTTACTCATCCTCGTCGGGCCGGGCCTGGTTCGCGCCGAAAATATAGCCCAGCACGGTGACGGCAATGAGCTTGAATGCCTCGAAGGCGTTTTCGATGAGCGTGCGCTCCGCGTCGGTGTGCATGGAAAAGACCACATCCATGAGCACCAGTATCACCATAGCCCCCATGGACACTCCCAGCACCACCAGTCCCGTCTCGAACCGCAGCCGGCGCAGAGAACGGCACCGCCGCCGCGCCTGCTCCTGTTCCGGTGTTTCCATTTCCGGCGTCTGCTCCGGCGCCGGCGCCTCCGGCTTTTTGCTGTTGTCCATATCTCTCCCTCCCATGTATATCTAAATGGAGAAAGAGCCCTGACCGATGTGGGGACCCGGTCTGCCAGGACCTCGAATCTTCAGAACTCTTTCGGCTTTGCGCTCTCTGACGGAGCTCATACGGACCGCCTGGGACCCGTATGATACTGACTTGGTACGGCTGACGGGATTCGAACCCACGACCTTTGGCTCCGGAGGCCAACGCTCTATCCAGCTGAGCTACAGCCGCGTATCTTTTGAAAGCTTTGCTATTATACAGCATCCCGCTTGGAATATCAAGGGGAATGTGCTATACTTTTTTTGAGGTGATACATAATGCAGACCATGATTCTCGGCAAGACCGGCCTTACCGTGACCAAGCCCGCCTTCGGAGCCCTGCCCATCCAGCGGCGGGACAAGGACGAGGCGGCGCGCATCCTGCGCCGAGCCTATGAGGGCGGCATCCGCTACTTCGACACCGCCAACGCCTACACCGACTCCGAGGAAAAGATCGGCCTGGCCCTGGCCGACGTGCGGGAGGACATCGTGATCTCCACCAAGAGCATGGGCCGGGACTACGACACCGTTTCCGCCCACATCTGCTCCTCCCTGGAGCGGCTCAGGACCGACTATATCGACCTGTTCCAGTTCCACATGGTCTCCAACTGGGACGAGATCGACGACGGGGCCTATCAGGCCGCCCTGGACGCCCAGGCGAAAGGGTATATCCGCCACATCGGCGTCACCAGCCACTCCATCAACTTCTCCCGGGAGGCGGTGGAGTCCGGCCGATTCGAGACCCTCCAATACCCCTTCAGCTACCTGTCCAGCCCAGAGGAGGCGGAGCTGGTGCGCTCCTGCCTGGACCACGGCATGGGCTTCATCGCCATGAAGGCCCTGGCGGGCGGGCTGCTGTCCAACGCCAGGGTGGTACACGCCTTCATGCGGGAGCAGGCGGGCGTGGCGCCCATCTACGGCGTGCAGACCATGGAGGAGCTGGAGCAGTGGCTGGCCCTGGCGGCGGAGGACCCCGCTCTGGACGAGGAGCTGCAGGCCGTGATCGACGCGGACCGGGCCCAGCTTGGCGGCCAGTTCTGCCGAAGCTGCGGCTACTGTATGCCTTGTCCTCAAGGCATCGAGATACGCAACTGCGCCCGGATGGATATGCTCATCCGCCGCAGCCCCTGGCGGCCCTACTTCACCCCCCAGTGGCAGGCCAAGATGAACAAGATCGACGACTGCGTAGAGTGCGGCCGCTGCAAGGCCCGCTGCCCCTACCACCTGGACACCCCCAAGGTGCTCAAGTACATGCTGAAGGACTACCGGGAGTTCTATGAGGCCCACAAGGACGAGCTGTAAGCGCGCCGCCGCCCTGACGCTGGCCCTGACGCTGGCCCTGACGCTGGCCCTGGCCGGCTGCGGCCGGTCCGGCCCGGAAAAGCATGAAAAGCAGCTTTTCGCCATGGACACGGTGATGCTGCTGACCGCCTACGGCGACAAGGCCGACGCCGCTCTGGACGCCGCCGCGGAGGCGATCAACGCCCTGGCGGCGGACCTGGACCCGGAAAAAGAGGACAGCTCCGTCCACGCCCTGAACGCGGGAGCCGGCGGGCCTGTGGCCGTATCTGACGACTGCCGGGCCGTGCTGGAGACCGCCCTGGCGGTGGGCCGGGAGACCGGCGGGGCGTTGGACCCGGCCCTCTATCCCATCATCCGGGCCTGGGGCTTCACCACCGGGGAGTACCGGGTGCCCTCCCGGGCGGAGCTGGACCGGCTGCTGGCCGCCAAGGATACCCAGGCCATCGCCATCGACGACGCCGGGACCGTGACGCTGCCGGCGGGCAGCGCCGTATCTCTGGGCGCGGTGGCAAAGGGCTACGCGGCCCAAAAAGCGGCGGAGGCCATGGCCGCCGCCGGCGCGGAGCACGCCATATTGTCCCTGGGCGGCAACGTGCAGACCCTGGGCGAGACCCGGCCCGACGGAAAACCCTGGCAGGTGGCGGTCACCGACCCCAACGACACCGGCTCCTATGTGGGCACCCTCAGCGTGGGCCAGACGGCGGTGGTCACCTCCGGGGGCTATCAGCGGTATTTTGAACAGGGCGGCCGGACCTATATCCACATCCTGGACCCGGCCACGGGCCAGCCCGTGGACAACGACCTTCTGTCCGTCACGGTTGCGACGGCGGACGGGGCCCGGGCGGACGCGCTTTCCACGGCCCTTTTCGTGCTGGGCGCGGAGGACGCGCTGGCCTACGCCGCCGCCCATGAGGACGTGGACCTGGTCCTTATCACCAGGGACGGCCGGGTCATCGTGACGGCAGGGCTGGCCCAGGGCTTTGAGGAGAACAGCGATGATTACGCCTTTGAATATCCTTGACCGGCCCGCCCCGGAGGCGGCCCGGGCCCTGGTGGGCAAGATCCTGGTCCGGACCCTGCCGGATGGGACGGTGCTTCGGGCCCGGATCACGGAGACAGAGGCCTATTTCGGGGAATCGGACACCGCCTGCCATGCCTGTCACGGCCGCACCAAGCGGACGGAGGTCCTTTATCACCCGGCGGGGACCATTTATGTGTATCTCTGCTACGGCATCCACTGGATGCTGAACCTGGTCACCGGCCCGGCGGAGGACCCCCAGGCCGTGCTGATCCGGGGCGTGGAGGGGGCCTCCGGCCCTGGACGGGTGACAAAATATCTCCACATCGACAAGTCCCTGAACGACGTCATGCTGGGGGGCGCGCTGGCCCTGGCCGACGACGGCTTCGTCCCGGCCCGGATCGAGGCCCTGCCCCGGGTGGGCATCGGCTACGCCGCCTCAGAGGACCAGGCCCGCCTCTGGCGGTTCACGGCGACGGAAAATGAGGCCCGGAGGAAACGGATGTGATCGCTTTCTGGCTCTTTATGCTGTGCATGGACCTGCTCATTCCCGCGGTGATGATCGTCTTCGGCAGGATGTTCCTGAAAAGGCCGCCCAAAAACATCAATTCCACCTTTGGCTATCGGACCGCCATGTCCATGAAAAATCAGGACACCTGGGACTTTGCCCAGAAATGCTGCGGCAGGCTGTGGTATCGTTGCGGGCGGGTCATGCTGCCGGTGTCCGTGACGCCGCTGCTGTTCGTCATGGGCCGTGACATCGGCGTGATCGGCAACGCAGGGCTCGTCGTGGCGGCCGTGCAGGTGGCTGTCATGCTGGGGACCATTTTCCCTGTCGAGAAAGCCCTGAAGCGGACATTTGACCGAAACGGTTTCCGACGGAAAACGCCCATGTAAAAGACCTTTGATAGACAGCCGGCCGCTTTTCCCCTATGCTGGCAGGGCAAGGAGGCGCGGAAAGCATGGAGCTTGGCAGTCAGATACGAAAGCGGCGGCAGGACATGGGTCTTTCCCAGGACGAGCTGGCGGAGCGGGTGTACGCCACCCGCCAGTCCGTCTCCAACTGGGAGAACGGAGTTTCCCAAAGTTAAAGATACCACATCAATCCCACGCGGACTTTTGCTCAACCGATACAGCCGGAGGGCTGGAT
>CANQNS010000006.1 GCA_947625285.1 uncultured Oscillospiraceae bacterium | reverse complement strand
CTAGCTTGCGGGCGTAGCACAACGGCTAGTGCACCAGCCTTCCAAGCTGGGGACGTGGGTTCGATTCCCATCGCCCGCTCCACAGCAAGGCTGTTGGCCGGCAACATATGCGCCAGTAGCTCAGGTGGATAGAGCAACTGCCTTCTAAGCAGTAGGCCAGGGGTTCGAGTCCCTTCTGGCGTGCCATTTTTCAAGCGTTGTGGTGGGTGTAGCTCAGTTGGTTAGAGTACCGGATTGTGGTTCCGGGTGTCGTGGGTTCGAGTCCCATCTCCCACCCCATTTCTTCAATAGGCTGCCCGGTACAGCCGGACAGCCTATTGCCTTTATAACGGCCGGACGCCGGCGTCCATAGGGATGTAGTGTAAAGGTAACACACCAGACTTTGACTCTGATATAGTGGGTTCGAATCCCGCCGTCCCTGCCATTTTGATCCATCTATGACTTGGTAGCTCAGTAGGCAGAGCAACTGCCTTTTAAGCAGTGGGTCCGGGGTTCGAATCCCCGCCAGGTCACCAAAAAACAAGGCGCATTTTTTGCGCCTTGTTTTTTGACTTCACTTGCGTTATGGGGTCCCAAAAAGGCGGGCGTGCTTTTGGCCGCGCCAAATCTATACCGCCACAGGCGGTATATCGCACCGCCGGCAGGCCCGCGCCGCCTGGATCTTATCAATAGGCTCCTCCCCCTCAACGATCCGTTTTCGGGCAAAAAACGCCCCGTGTCCAAAAATGCGTGCGGAACTGCAAGAGCGCGACAAAAAAGCTCCGGTTTTTAAGCCGGAGCTTTTTCGTCGGGATGCCTCCCGAACAAGAAAGCAAATATGCCGTATGCTCACGCTGAAAGGCCCGCGTGGACCTTTCAGCGGGGACAAAACTCACTCGCCGCGGCGGCTGGCAAGCTCTGCCACGTTGGACTCCACGCGCTTCTTGTTCAGCGGGTACAGGAAGAACAGCACCACAGCCAGCAGGGCGTAGCCGATGGCGGGCACCAAGCAGGTGATGTTGTAGATGCCGTTGGTGACGGATTCCTCGAACTGGGTCTCGGCGGTGTAGCCGATCATAGTCAGCAGCAGGCCGGTGACGCCGGAGGAGGCCGCCTGGCCCAGCTTCCGGGCGAAGGAGTACACGGAGTAGATCTCGCCGTCGGAGCGGGAGCCGGTACGCACCTCGGTGTCGTCGATCACGTCGGTGATCATGGCCCAGCAGATCAGAGAGAAGATAGCCAGACCGATGTAGCTGACGGAGTACAGGCCCAGGAACACCCAGGCGTTGTGGGTGTGCATGATGAACGCGATGACGAACACCACCGTGCCCAGGATGGAGGCGTAGATGCCAAGCTCCTTGCGGCCCAGCTTGGTGGACAGCTTCACCACGAACACGGAGCAGATCAGGGTGATGGCGGTGCCCACCAGGCCCGCCATGGACTGGGCCTGGATGTTGCCGAAGTAGTTGGGATACACATAGGCCATCATGCCCTGGCTGGTGAGCTGCACCAGCAGCTGGCAGATGGAGGCCACCACGATGCCGATCAGCGCCTTGTTGGTTACAAGGCCCTTCAGCAGCTTGCCCAGGTTGAACTTCTCGGTCTTCTGCTCGACCTTGACGCGCTCGGTAGTCATGTGGAAGCAAAGCAGATAGCACACCACCGCGCCGATGGAGCAGATCAAGGAGAAGATAACGACCTTGTTGGGGGCCATGACCTGCTGGCCGGCCTCGTTGGTGTAGTAGATGATGAGGGGCATGATGACGCCGATGCAGGTGCCGGCCAGGGTGGCGCCGATGGTCCGGAAGGTGGACAGCTCGGCACGGTGCTTGGGCTCGGCGGAGATGGCGGAGGCCATAGAGCCGTAGGGGATGTTGATGGAGGTGTAGAACACGCTGCCCCACAGCAGGTAGGTGAAGAACATCCAGAAGATCTTGAAGCCCATAGCCATGTCCTTGAACCAGGTGGCGTACAGCAGGAAGGACGCCACCGCCACAGGACCGCACATCCGGCGGAGCCAGGGCTTGAACTTGCCGTCCTTGGTGGGCTTGGAGCGGTCCACGATCTGGCCCATAGTCACGTCGGTGAACGCGTCCACAAAACGGGCCAGCATCATCATGATGCCGACAAGGCCGGCGCTGACGCCCATAACGTCCGTGTAGAACTTCATCAGCAGGGAGGAGGACAGGATGAAGGTGAAGTCGTTGCCGAAGTCACCGAACATATAGCCCAGCTTATCCCGCATGCCGAAGGGGCGCAGGGTAGTAGTGGTTTCTTTTGCCATTTTTTCTTACTCCTTTTCTTATTTATTTCAGCTCCCGCCGGGAGCAAAAATACATGGTTTTTACGCCTTTTTGATCTTGATGAGCTGGGCGTTCAGGCTCTCCAGGAAGCCCTCGGGCAGCATGCCGCCGCCGAGCTCCATCATGGCCTCGGGGGTCATGCCTTTCATCATGCCCCACATGCCCTCGCCGGGGACCACGTCGAAGTTGGTAGCCATCTTCACGGCCTTGCGGGCGACCTCGCCGGCCTCGGGGCTGTTGAAGAGCTCCTCCATGGTGTCCTTGACGCTGTAGCAGCCCTCGGGGAACTCCATGGGGGCGGACAGGTCCAGGTTCATATCGCCCACCATCTTGAACCAGTTCGCCACGCCCTCGGCCCGCTCGTTGACCTCGGGCAGCACGTAGATGGCCGGCTCCTTTTCCACCTTCTCGATGGTAGCGGTGTCTTTCACGTCCCCGGCCTGGGCCATCAGGGTATTGAAGCCGTCATGCAGGGCCACGGTGAAGGAGAACACCTTCTCGGCGGACTGCTCAGCGATCTGTTCCCCATCCAGGAACAGCCGCACGGTGGGCTGGTTGGAGTAGACCTTGACGACGGTGGTCTCCCCTGCCCGCTGGGCGTACCGCTTGCCGCAGATGTGCACCATGGGCTCGGGGTTCCAGTAGGCCTTGTAGATGTAGTAGCTGTCCTTCTTGGTCTTGCGGTCCATAGTCATGAGGCCCTTGTTGTTCCGGCCGGCCACACCGCCCTCGTTCCGGGCCGCGCAGCCGAAGTCGAACATATTCCACACGTGGCTGGACCAGATCCAGGGCCGCTCGTCGAACACCTTCGCCATATGCTCATGGTACAGGGCCTGATACTCCTCGGAGTAGTCCTTGCAGGCGGGATTGGGGCCGTGGTAGGTGATGATGCCCTCGCAGCCGTACTCGCTCATGCCCAGGCACAGGTCCGGGTGGACCGCGTGGAAGCTATCCAGCCAGGGACCGTTGTCCTCCATCTTGCCGCCGTACCAGCCGAAGTAATGGTTGTAGCTGATCACGTCGGTGATGTGGTGCATGGGGCTTTCCACCGGCGTCATGGACACGTGGGCGATGGTGGTGAGCCTGGTGGGGTCCAGCTTGTGGCACAGGTCGTTCAGCTCCTTGTGGTTTTCCACCAGCTTCTCGCTGATGCCGCCGATCAAGATCTCGTTGGACACGCCCCAGAAGCAGATGGAGGGGTGGTTGTAGTTCTGGATGATCAGCTCATGCATCTGGCTGATGCAGTTCTGGTGGGCGGCCGGGTCCTTGTTGAACACGCTGATGAAGGGTATCTCCGCCCAGACGATGAAGCCCAGCTCGTCGCAGGCGTCATAGAAGTCCTGGGCGTGCTGATAGTGGGCCAGGCGGATGGTGTTGGCCCCCAGCTCCTTAATGAGCCAGGCGTCCTCATAGTGCTCGTCGGCGGTGAGGGCGTTGCCCTTGTAGAGCCGGTCCTGGTGGCGGCTCACGCCCCGGAGGGGGGTCTGCACGCCGTTGAGGATGAAGCCCTCGTCGGGGGTGACGGAGAAGCTCCGCACGCCGGAGCGGCAGCCGATCTCGTCATAAGCCTCGTTCCGCCGCTGCAGGGTGGCGGTGACGGTGTAGAGATAGGGATCGTCCACGCTCCACAGGTGCGCGTCGGGCACGCTGACGGTAACGGCGGGGCTGTCCGCCGGCCGGCAGGCCGCGGCCACCTCCACCCCGTCCTCGTCCTCCACGGACCAGAGGACCGTGAAGTTCTCGTCCGCGTTCTTCACCCAGGCGTTCAGCTCAAAGGTGGCGCCGCCGCAGGGCTGGGGCTTGGGGGTGACGGTGAGGCCCGGGCCGCCCCAGTGGTCCAGGTCGAAGTGGGCGTCGGGGACGGAGATGATGTTCACGCCCCGATAGAGGCCGCCGTAGAAGGTGAAGTCGGCGGACTGGGGATAGACGCTGCTCTTCTCCTCGTTGGAGCAGGCGATCACCAGAAGGTTCTCCTCCCCGTCTTTGCAGAGGTCGGTCACGTCCGCCCGGAAGGTGGAGTAGCCGCCCTCATGGTAGACGACTTCCTGGCCGTTCACATACACCGTGGCCTGCTGGCCCGCCGCCAGCACTTCCACATAGACCCGGCCGCCGGCCAGGGGCTGCCTGGGGGTGGCAAAGGTCCTGGCATACCAGCACTTGCCGCGATAATAGCTGCCGTTGCCGTCGCAGCCGTCCACCGCGTTCCAGGTGTGAGGCAGGTCCACGTCGCACCAGTCCGCGGGCAGCGACGCGGGCAGGCCGGCGTCCTCACGGATGAATTTCCAGCCCTCGTTGATGTTGATGACTTGACGCATTTTTTCCTCCTTTTTGCGATATTATCTCTGGATGCGGCCGGAGCCGTCGCCGCCGGCCAGCTTTTCCACTTCGGAGACAGTGACCATGTTGTAGTCGCCCTCGATGGAGTGCTTCAAAGCCGATGCCGCCACGGCGAACTCCACCGCGCCCTGGGTGGTATAGCCGTTCAGCAGGGCGTAGATCAGGCCCCCGCCAAAGCTGTCGCCCCCGCCTACCCGGTCGATGATGTGCAGCTCGTACTTCTTGCTGAAAGCGTACTCGCCGCTCGCCACATCGTAGAGCATGGCGCTCCAGCCGTTGTCGAAGGCGGAGTGGCTCTCCCGCAGGGTGATTGCCACCTTCTCAAAGCCGAACCTGTCCGCCAGCTGCTTTGCCACAGACTTGTACCCCTCCCGGTTGATCTCGCCGGCGGTGATGTCGGTGGCCTCCGCCTCGATGCCGAACACGTCCTTGGCGTCCTCCTCGTTGGAGATGCACACGTCCACATACTGGCACAGCTCGGTCATGGCCTGGCGGGCCTGCTCCCGGGTCCACAGCTTGCCCCGGTAGTTGAGGTCGCAGCTTATCTTCACGCCCTTGGCCTTGGCGGCCCTGCAGGCCTCCCTGCAGATGTCCACCACGTTGGGCCCCAGGGCCGGGGTGATGCCGGTGAAGTGGAACCAGTCAACGCCTTCAAAGATATCATCCCAGTCGAAGTCGGCGGTAGATGCCTCCTGGATGGCGGAGTGGGCCCGGTCGTAGATGCAGACGCTGCCCCGCTGGGAGGCGCCCTTCTCGTTGAAGTAGATGCCAACCCTATCGCCGCCCCGGGTGATCTTGGAGGTGTCCACGCCGTACCGGCGCAGGGAGTTGACCGCCGCCTGGCCGATGGCGTGGGCGGGCAGCTTGGTGACGTACACCGCCTCCTGGCCGTAGTTGGCAAGGGAGACGGCCACATTGGCCTCCCCGCCGCCGAAGGTGAATTCCAGGTGGTCCGCTTGGACGAAACGCTCATAGTTATAGGGCTGCAGCCGGATCATCAGCTCACCGAAGGTCACGATCTTAGCCATTTCCCCGGGCCTCCTTCACGATCTGGACGGACTTTTTGCACAGGTCGGTGATCTCGTCCCACCTGTTGTTGTCGATCAGGTCCGCCGTTACCATGTAAGACCCGCCGCAGGCGGCGATCACGGGAGCCTTGATGTACTCGGCCAGGTTCTTCAGGCTGACGCCGCCGGTGGGCATGACCTTGAACATGGGGAACGGCGCGCTCATGGCCTTGATCTTGGCAAGGCCCCCGGACTGCTCCGCCGGGAAGAACTTCAAAACCTCCAGCCCCAGCTTATAGGCCGCGTGGTAGTCCGTGGGGGTGGTGCAGCCGGGGAAGATATCCACGCCCTTGTCCTGGCAGTACTTCACGATGTCCACGTCCAGGCCGGGGGTGACGATGAACTTCGCCCCCGCCGCCAGAGCCTCGTCCACCTGCGCGGTAGTCAGCACCGTGCCCGCGCCCACCAGCATCTCGGGATAAGCCTCGCTCATGAGGCGGATGGCCGCGGCCGCGCCGGCGGCCCGGAAGGTGACCTCCGCCACGGGCACGCCCCCCGCGATCAGGGCCTTGGCGAGAGGCGCCGCGTCCCGCTCGGGATGGTTCAGCTTGATGACCGGCACCACGCCGATCTGGGAGATCTTCTCTTGAAGGGCATTCATATGCATTTCTCCTTTCCCAAAGGAAATTTTATACTTTCAGGTCGAAACCGAAGTACCGCACGGCGTTGCGGTAGCAGATGTCCTGCACCAGCGCGCCCAGGCGGGCCTCGTCGGCGGGGTACTCGCCGTTCTCCACCCAGCCGCCGAGAAGCTGGCACAGGTTCCGGCGGAAATACTCATGCCGGGTGTAGGACAAAAAGCTCCGGGAGTCGGTGAGCATGCCGATGAAATTGCCCAGAAGGCTCAGACTTGCCAGACTTGTCATCTGCTCGATCATGCCGGGCTTGTGGTCGTTGAACCACCAGGCGCTGCCCTGCTGGATCTTGCCCACGGCCTCGTCCGACTGGAAGCAGCCGATGATGGTGCCGATGGCGGCGTTGTCGCCGGGGTTCAGGCTGTAGATGATGGTCTTAGGAAGCTCCCCTGTCTTGTCCAGGGCGTCCAGGAACCCGGCCAGCTCGTCGGTGGGGGCCGCGCTGGCGATGGAGTCGATGCCCGCGTCGGGGCCCAGGGCGGCAAAGATGCGGCTGTTCAGATCCCGCTTTACGCCGTAGTGCAGCTGCATCACCCAGCCCAGCCGGTGGTATATCCGGCCCATAGCCAGCATGAACGCGGTCTTGAACTGGCGCTCCTCCAGAGCCGTGATGGTCTCCCCGGCCAGACGCCGGGCGAAGATGTCCTCGATGACCGGCTCATCGGCGGGAGCGTACATCACGTAGGCCAGGCCGTGGTCGGAGGCCCGGCAGCCGTGGGCGTCGAACCAGTCCGCCCGCTTTTCCAGAGCCTTCACCAAGGCGGCAAAGCTGTCGATGGGCATCTGCGCCGCGGCGGAGAGCTTTTCGATGTAGGCGGGCCAGTCCGCTTTCTCCAGGCTCATGGCCTTGTCGGGCCGCCAGGCGGGGAGCACCTGGGTGTCGAAGGCGGGGTCGGCGGCGATCTTCTCATGCCATTCCAGGCTGTCCGCCGGGTCGTCGGTGGTGCACACCAGGGTGACGTTGGAGTTTTTGATGAGGCTCCGGGCGCTGGTCTCAGGCCGGCGGAGCACCTCGTTGCAGATGTCCCACACCTCCTGGGCCGTGTCGCCGTTCAGCGCGCCGAAATAGCCGAAGTACCGCTGCAGCTCCAGGTGGCTCCAGTGATACAGGGGGTTTCCGATGGCACGCTCCAGGGTCTCGGCCCATTTCTGGAACTTCTCCCGGTCCGGCGCGTCGCCGGTGATGTACTTCTCCGGCACGCCGTTGGAGCGCATCTGCCGCCACTTGTAGTGGTCGGCCCCCAGCCACACCTGGGCGATGTTGTCAAAATGCCGGTCCTCCGCGATGTCCCTGGGGTCCAGGTGGCAGTGATAGTCCAGGATGGGGGTGGTCTCGGCGTAGGTGTGATAGAGCTTTTTCGCCGTTTCCGTAGTCAGGAGAAAGTCCTTGTCCATAAACGCTTTCATGGAAATGTCCCCCTTACCCGTGGACGTACTTTTTGAGGGTGGCGCGGATGGCGCCGGGGCCGGCGGTGAGCTCCTTCAAATAGCCCACCACCGCGCCGGCCAGACCGGCCTCGTACAGATCCACGTTGAAGATGACCTTGTTGTGCAATATGGGAGCCACGGCGGCCTCCACGTCCTGGTCCGGGACCAGCTTCAATCCCGCCACATAGGGGGTGACCTCCTCCAGCATGGGGTCGTCGCTGCGCTCGAAGGGCTTGCCCTCGTCGTCCAGGCCCATCAGGTACCGCAGCCAGCCCGCCAGCACCAGCGGGATGAGCTTCAGGTCGTGCACATCCTTGTCCGGCGCGTCCATATAGGCCTTGATGGTGTTGCCGAAACGGATGGGCAGCTTCTGGCTGGTGTCCAGGGCGATGCGCTGGGGGGTGTCCGGCATGAACGGATTCGGCAGCCGGACGTTGATGACCGTGTCGATGAACTGCCTGGGGTCCAAAATGCCTGGGTCCACCACCACCGGCAGGCCCTCTGTGTAGCCCACGGTCTTGATGAGGGCCACCAGCTCCGGGTCGCGCATCTCGTCGCAGATGCGCTCATAGCCCAGCAGGCACCCGTAGATGGCAAGGCAGGTGTGCAGGGGGTTCAGGCAGGTGCAGACCTTCATTTTCTCCACCTTGTCCACCGTTTCCCGGTCCGTGAAGATCACGCCCACGCTGTCCAGGGGCGGCCGGCCGTTGGGGAACAGGTTTTCGATGACAAGATACTCCGTCTCCTCGGAGTTGACGTAAGGAGCGATATAGGTGCCGGTGGGGGTGACTACCATGTCCAGCCCTTCCACGCCGTCGGCCTCCAGCATCTTCTGCACGCTGGGGTCGGGCCTCGGCGTGATCTTGTCGATCATGGTCCAGGGGCAGGACAGCTTTTCCGCCGCGTACCGCACGAACCCGGCGTCCACAAGCCCCTTCTCCGCCCACTTCTCAGCAAAGGCGGTGACGAAGGCCCGGATCTTGTCCCCGTTGTGGGAACAGTTGTCGGTGCTCACCAGGGCCAGGGGCGCGCCGCCCGCCTGGTAGCGGGCGTAGAGCAGCGCGCAGACACGGCCCAGGAAGCTGGCCGCCTTCTCAGGCCCCGCCTCGAAGTCGGCGGCGATGTCCGCCTGGATATTGCCGGCCCCGTCCACCAGACTGTAGCCCTTTTCCGTGATGGTGAAAGTCACCATCTGCAAACTGTCCGCGCAGAAATGGTCCCGCAGCTTTTCAAAGTCCTCGGTGCCGGGGGCGGTGAGCAGACAGTCCTCCACGATGGAGCAGATGACGGTCTTGTCCACAGAGCCGTCGGACTTCAGCGTCGCCAGGATGGAATAGTTGTCGTTGGGCTGGTGCATGCCCTCGCCCTCCCGGTTCACGGCGATGACGCCCCGGTCCATGACGCCCTTTTCCAGCATCTCCTGGGCGAGCCGCGCCTGGAAGGCCTTGAAGAGATTGCCGCCGCCGAACTGGATCCAGTAGGGATGCTCCTTGGTTTTGGGGGCGATGTCGGCCCGGTCAAAGGCGGGGATATGATAGCCCTTGGCCTCCCAGGCCGCCCGCTCGTTTTTCAAACTCTCGGCAGTCAGTTTCATTTGCGCGCCTCCGATTTCTCGATGGCCTCCCACAGACCCTCGATGTACGTGGCCCCCAGGGCCCGGTCATACAGGCCGTAGCCCGGCATGGCTACCTCCCCCCAGATGCTCCGGCCGTGGTCGGGGCGGATGGGGCCCGTGAAGCCGATGTCGTACAGGGCCTTCACGATCTCATACATATCGAAGGAGCCGCAGGCGGAGGGATGGGGCGCCTCCTCGAAGTTGGTGGGGCTGTGGAACTTCAGATTCCGCACATGGGCGAAGTGGATGCGGCCCTTCAAGCTGCGGATCATGTGGGGCAGGTCGTTTTTCAGGTTGGTGCCGTAGGAGCCGGAGCAGAAGGTGACGCCGTTGTGGGGATCGTCCACCATCTTCATCATCCGCAGGATGTTCTCCTCGTTGATGATGATCCTGGGCAGGCCGAACACGCTCCAGGCCGGGTCGTCCGGGTGGATAGCCATCTTGATGTCGTACTTGTTGCACACCGGCATGATGGCTTCCAGGAAGTATTTCAGGTTGGCGAACAGCTTCTCGTCATCCACGTCCTTGTACGCGGCGAAAAGCTCCTTCACCCGGGCCATCCGCTCCGGCTCCCAGCCGGGCATGACCGTGCCGTTCATGTCCCCGGCGATGGACTCGAACATCTTCTCGGGCACCAGCGCGTCCACCGCCTCCTGGGTGTAGGCCAGGGCGGTGGAGCCGTCCGGCAGCACCCGGGCAAGCTCCGTCCGCGTCCAGTCGAACACCGGCATGAAGTTGTAGCACACCAGGTGGATGTCCTCCAGGCCCAGGTTCTCCAGGGTCTGGATGTAGTTGGCTATGTACTCGTCCCGGCGGCCGGCGCCGATCTTGATGTCGTCGTGGATGTTCACGCTCTCGATGCCGGCGATGTGCAGGCCCGCGGCCTCCACCTCGTCTTTCAGGGCACGGATGCGCTCCCGGCTCCATACCTCGCCGGGCTGGGTGTCATAGAGCGTGGTGATGACCCCAGTCACCCCGGGGATCTGGCGGATCTGCTGGAGGGTCACGGTGTCGAATTTCGAGCCGTACCAGCGCAATGTCATTTCCATCGAATATTCCTCCTGTTATGATTATTATTTCTCAGATGCGGGTGTCCCACAGGCCGCAGAAGCTGTCGATGGGGTCCTTGCCGTGGAAGGCCTCCGGCCCGGTGGTGAGGGCGTCCACCAGGGCGTCCAGGGTGTAGCTCTTGGAGTCGTAAGCGTTGATGTAGGTCCGCACGGCGGGGATGTCCGCCAGCATGGTGGGCAGGTTCACGCTGATAGCCACCACGGGCACCTCGAACACATACCAGGGTATCTCGCCGCCGCCCTTGGACATACCGAAGGCCGGGTGCCCGTTGGCTACGTCGCACAGGGTGATGACCAGATCCATCTGGGAGACGAAGTCCGCGATGGCGTTCTTGCCAGCAAAATACAGGTTCAAACTGGGTGCCTCGCCGGCGGCGATCTGCTTCTTGATCTTCTCCAGGGGGCTTTCATAGATGAAAGCGTCGAAGCCCTTCTCTATGAGCCGGTCCCGCAGCTCCTCGGCGGGGCTCTTCCGTTTGCCGCCGCCCATAGCCATGGCCGCCAGAGCCGCCATGGGCCCGTCCGCGCCTTTCACGTACACGATCATGACCCGCCTGGTCTTCTTGGGGTCCAGGGGCAGCACGCCTTGGTCCTTGTACTTCACCAGAGTCAGGGCCTCCCGGCTGATGGCCTCGGCGGTCTTTTTATAGCTGGGGTCCCCCAGAACGGCGGGCAGGGCCTCTGGGTCAGGGACCAGCTCCTCCTTAGCCTTCTTGTTGAGCCCCATGTGGGCTTTCAGAGCCAGGATGCGCTCCAGCGCCTCGGTCATGCGCGCCTGGCTGATGACGCCGGTCTTATAGGCGTCCAGCATGGTCTGGAAGTCCTCGTCCGGGTCGTTGAAGAACAGGAACATATCGCACCCGGCGTTGATGGCGGCCGGCAGCATATCCCGCCGCTTCATCCTGTCCGTCATGCCCACCATGTGGCTGGCGTCGGTGACTACCATGCCGTTGAAGCCCAGCTCGTCCCGCAAAAGGCCCGTCATGATCTCCGGGCACAGCGTCGCGGGCAGCATCTCGTCGTCGGTGATGCCGGGCTTGACAGAACGCATGTACTTGGGCAGCATGATGTGCCCGCCCATGATGGCGTCCAGACCGCCGTCGATCAGGGTCTTATAGACCATGCCGTAGGTGCTCATCCACTGGTCGTGGTCGAACTCGTTGATGTTGTTGGCCATATGGGCGTCCCGATAGTCCTGGCCGTTGCCGGGGAAGTGCTTGGCGGCGCAGGCGAAGCCGGGAATGGTGTGGGCCCCGTCCAGATAGGCCCGGCTCATGGCGGCCACCCGCTCCGGGTCGTTGCCGAAGCCCCGGGAGATGATCTCCTCGTTCTGCCAGTTGTAGTGGATATCGCACACCGGCGCGAAGGCCATGTTGCAGCCGATGGCCGCCGCCTGCTCATTTGCCATACGGCCCAGGTCGTGGGCGTACTGCGCGCTGCCGGTGGCGCCGATCTTGATGCCGGAGCCGATGTTCACCCCGTCGGAACAGGCCCCGTCGCCGCCGGCCTCGGTGTTGCAGGCGATGATCAGGGGGACCTTGGCATACTTTTGCAGGATGCGGTTCTGCTCCAGCACCCTGGCCCCGGGCATGCCGTTATACCGGCAGCCGCCCAGGTGGTACTTCTCCATGAGCTCCTTGAGGTAGCTCTCCTCCTGGCTGGAGGTGAGCTGGAAAAAGAGCTGTCCCACCTTTTCCTCGTCGGTCATGCCCGCGATGGTGTCCTCCACCCAGGCGATGTCCTCATCGGAGAGGAAATAGGGATTGGCTTTCATATCGACCATGACGCTTCCTCCTTACAGATGGGTGTCCCAGACGCCGCAGAAAGCGTCCACCGGGTCCTGGCCGCAGAAGGCCTCGGGGCCGGTCATGAGCTTTTCCACCAGGGCGTCCAGGGTGGTGTCCAGACTGTCGTATGTATTGATATAGGTCCGGGCCTGGGGGATGTCCGCCAGGACGAAGGGCTGCTGGGTGCCCACCACGATCACGGGCAGTTCATGGACGTACCAGGGTATCTCCCCGCCGCCCTTTGTCATGCCGAAGGCGGGCCGGGCCACCGGCTGGAAGCCGCCGGCGATGTCCACCATGGTGATGATCAGGTCCTGCCCGGCCACGAAGTCCTTGATGGCGGACTTGCCGGCGAAGTACAGGTTCAGGTCGGCCTTCTCCCCCCGCTGGATCTGCTGCATGAGCTTCTGGATGGGGCTTTCATAGACGAAGGCGTCAAAGCCCTTGGCGATGAGCCGGTCCCGCAGCTTGTCGGCGGGAGAGACGGCGTTCTGGTTGAACAGCGCGCCCAGACCGGGGGCCTCCAGGCCCTTCACGTACACGATCATGATCCGCTTGTAGCGGTCGGGGATCATGGGCAGCACGTCCGCGTCCTTGTACTTTACCAGGGTGATGGCCTTGTCGGATATCTCCTTCTGAGCGGCCTTATGCTCCGCGCAGCCGACTATTTCATGCACCTGCTCCCTGGGCGGCATGATCTCGGTCTTTGCCTTTTTGTTGAGGCCCATGTGGGCCTTCAGGGCCAGGATGCGGTGCAGGGCGTCGCTGAGCCGCTCCTCGGTGATGCGGCCGTCCAGATAGCCCGCCTTCATGGCCTGGAAGTCCTCCTCCATGTCGTTGAAGAACAGGAACATATCCACGCCGGCGGCGATGGCGGCGGGCATCAGGTCCTTCCGCTTCATCCGGCAGGTCAGGCCCACCATATGGCTGGCGTCGGTGAGGACCATGCCGTTGAAGCCCAGCTTGCCCCGCAGAAGGCCGCCGATCAGCTCCGGGGACAGAGTGGCGGGCATGATGTCGTCGTCCGCGATGCCGGGATTGAAATGGCGGGTATAGGCCGGCTGCATGATGTGCCCGGCCATGATGGCCTCCAGCCCCGCGTCGATCAGGGTCTCATAGACCTTGCCGAAGGTGGCGTCCCACTCGTCGCAGGAATAGGTGTTGACGGAGTTTGCAACATGCTGGTCCCGGAAGTCCAGGCCGTCGCCGGGGAAGTGCTTGGCGGCGCAGGCAAAGCCCGGGTTTTCATGGGCGCCCTCCAGATAGGCCTTGGCCATGGCCGCCACCTGGCCGGCGTCGTTGCCGTAGGTGCGCAGGCCGATGACGGGATTCTCCCAGTTCAGAAAGATGTCGCTGACCGGGGCGAAGGACAGGTTGCAGCCGATGGCCGCCGCCTCCTTGTTGGCCATATAGCCCAGGTCGTGGGCGTATTTGGCGTCCCGGGTGGCGCCGATCTTGGTCTGGCAGCCGATGGGCGTGCCGTCCACGCAGGCGCCGTTGCCGCCGTTTTCCGTGTTGCAGGCGATGATCAGGGGGATCTTGCTGTTCTCCTGCAGGATACGGTTCTGCTCGTAGATTTCGTCGGCCTTGCCGGGGTTATAGCGAATGCCGCCGATGTGGTACTTGCCCACCGTCATCTTCAGATATTCCTCGTCCCGGCTGTCGCCCATGTTGAAGAAGAGCTGTCCGATCTTCTCATCCAGGGTCATGCCCGCGATGGTGTCCTCCACCCACTTGCAGTCCTCATCCGACAGGAAAAAGGGCTTTGCCTTCATGTCTACCATGGCTTTCTCCTCCTTATTATAATGATAGGGTCGGCCGGTTCAGCCCCCCAGGTTTTTCAAAAACGCGTCGATCTTCGCCTGCTGATACCCGCCGGCGTAAGTGCCGTCCAGCAGACGGCCAAAGCCCTCGGACACGAACTCGGCCCAGCTCTCCTTCTCCTGGCGGACCCGGATGGGGTAGTAGAACACGCCGTTCTGCCTGGCCGCGTCCATATCGCCGGGCGCGTCGCCGCACATGAGAACGTGGTCGGGCGAGTAGCCCCGCTTCAAAAGCTCCGCGATGCAAAACGCCTTGCTGCCCACGTCCTGGGCGCAGACCACGTCGGTGTGGGGCAGCAGGCCGTACTTCTCCCACTCCTCCAGCACCGCGCCGGGATTGGCGCTGGAGACGATGGCTACGTCCGCCTTCTCATGGGCCAGCGCCAGGGCCTCCTTCACGCCGGGATAGGGCACCTTCAGGCTGTCGGGCAGGGCGTTGATGGCCTCGTTCACGGCCTTCGACCAGCTCAGCGCTTTCTTTAAAATAGGGCTGCCCGTCTCGTCGATGGCTTTCTGCAAAGCGTCGTTGCTGGGGGCCGCGCCGGACTCCACCCAGGCGGTCAGGTCGGCCAGGCCCTGGATGGGCGTGTACTTCTCGTTGACCTCCGTGAGCATCTTGTTAAGGCCCTTGAAGCGGTTGATGCCCCTGGTCATGGAGTAGAGATTGATCTCATTCCAGCGGGCCAGTATCTCCTCCCGCCACGCCTCCAGGCCCCACTCGTCGATGATCTTCGGCCCAAAGCAATGGATATGCTTGCAGTCCATGGTGTCCATGGCGCAGCCATCCGAGTCCACGCACACCAGGAAGTCCTTCTTCTTTTTGAAGTCCTTGAACGCGCCCATAGCCTCCTCCTTTCAATGGGAAGCGCAGCATATAAATACTGGTATTTATTGGGATTGCATAAAACACTTCCGTATTTTTTAATTATAATTGTTGATTAAACAAATATGAAATATCTGTTTCCGTATTTTATATATACAAAAAGGAATAAGTGTGCTATACTGTTCATCGAGCGAGGTGGACGTCATGAGCATTTCCCTGAACGCGATACGGTACTTCGTCACGGCGGCCAAGTATGAAAATTTCTCCAAAGCCGCCAATGAGCTGTATACGGCCCAGCCCAATCTCAGCAAGAGGATCGCTGAGCTGGAGCGCACGATCGGGGTCCAGCTGTTCCGGCGGACAGGCAAACAGGTGCGCCTGACGGAAGCGGGAAGACTTCTCCATCAGGAATGGGCCGCCGCGCTGGATAAGATGGACCAGTCGCTGCGTCAGGCCCGGGCGATGCAGCGGGAGCAGGACAATGTGCTGTCGCTGGGCGTCCTGGAGGGCGTCAATATCTCATCCCTGGTCCCGCGGCAGCTGCAGGCGTTTCAAAACGATCACCCCAATGTGAACCTTCGCCTGGAGCGGTGCGGGATGCACCGTCTGTGGCAGGAATTCGACGCCGGCAGGCTGGACATGATCGTCACCAGCGAGGTCAGCGGCATGGCCCCTTCCATTCCCGCGTCCATCGTCAGGCACGTCATAGGTACGAACCGCGGCATGATCGCCATCAACGTCCGCGATCCCATGGCCCAGCGCTCCGCCGTGACGCTGTCCATGCTCCGGGAGGAGAGCTTCATCGCTCTCTCCCAGGAGGAGACGCCCCAAGGCTATCTCACGCTTGAGGAGGCGTGCCGCAGGGTGGGCTTTGAGCCGCGCATCATCCGGGAAGCCGCGTCCATCGAGACGCTGCTGCTGTATGTGGAGGCCGGCATCGGGATATCGCTCGTTTCGGGAAACACCCGCTTTATCTCCAACCCGGATATCCGGCTCATACCCCTGGACGACCTGTTTTTTGACGACGTCGTATACTGGCGCATAAACCCGATCCATCCCGCCGTCCAGGCGGCGGTGGAGTTTCTCCCATGAGATATGTTCAAGGATAAAGCGGCAGCCCCCTCGGACGAGGGGGCTGCCGCTGTTTTCATGGCCGCTATCGGTTCAGATACCACACCCCGGCGTTCAGATACGCCGCGAAGGTGACCCAGGCCAGGTAGGGTATCAGCAGGTTCCCGGCGGTCTTGTTCTCCTTCCGAAAGCTCAAAAGCGTCGCCAGGATCAGGCCCCACAGGATCAGCAGCCAGACCAGGGCGAAGGCAAATTTCTGCCCGTTGAAGAAGATGATGGTCCAGAAGAAATTGACCGCCAGCTGTATGCCGTACAGCCACAGCATCCGCTTCCGCTCGGGGCCGTTCTCGACCCACACCAGGTACGCCGCCACCCCCATCAGGATGAACAGCGCCGTCCACACCACCGGGAACACCCACCCCGGCGGCGCCAGGGGCGGCTGGTCCAGAAAGGCGTACTTCTCCATGGAATCCTTCGTTACCAGCGCGGACAGACCCCCCACGCCCAGACTGATCGCCAGGCTTATCGCCAGGGGCTTATACTTGACCATACGCTCACCCTTCCCTTCTCCTTGCCAGCAGTATATGCAGCCGCCGGCCGGTCCATGCGCCGAGCGGCGGCCATATAGTCAATAAGCCCTGGAAACGACCGCGAACGACCGGATTTTCGCTATATTGACCCTTGATTTTTCACATCTCTGCGGCTATACTCATATCCTGCGCATGAAAACTTCTGACGAGACCAGGTGAATCTATGCAAACGCTGTTCCCCATATCCTTTGCGATCCTGGCCGGGCTGATGATGACCCGTATCTCCCGGCTTGCCAACCTCCCCTCTGTGACGGCCTATCTCGTCTCCGGGGTGCTGATCGGACCCTACTGTCTGGGCGCGCTGAACATCCCCTACCTGGGCTTCACCTCCTTTGAACAGGTGGAGGCCTTTTCCGCGGCCTCCGACGTGGCGTTGGGCTTTATCGCCTTCTCCATCGGCAACGAATTCCGGCTGGCGGAGCTGAAAGCCATCGGCCGCCAGGCCACGACGGTGGGCATCTTCCAGGCCCTGACGGCTACGGTGTTCGTGGACGCGGCCCTGTATGTGTTCCACCTGATCCGGCCGGACGTGCTGAGCGTGGCCCAGACCCTGACCCTGGGTGCCATCGCCACCGCCACCGCGCCCGCCGCCACGCTGATGGTGGTGCGCCAGTACAAGGCCAAGGGGCCCCTGACCAGTCTGCTGCTGCCGGTGGTGGCTCTGGACGACGCGGTGGGCCTGGTGGTCTTTGCCGTGTCCTTCGGCATCGCCAAGACCCTGACCCTGGGCAACGTGGACATGATCTCCATCCTTGTCAACCCCCTGGTGGAGATCGTGGCCTCCCTGGCCCTGGGCGCGGCCATGGGGTGGCTGCTCACCCAGCTGGAAAAGCTCTTCAACTCCAACACCAACCGCCTCAACATGACTATCGCCTTCGTGTTTTTGACGGTGGCCCTGTCCATGGCGGAGCTGCATATCGGCCCGGTGACCGTGGGCTTCTCGTCGCTTCTGGTGTGCATGATGCTGGGCACCATGTTCTGCAACTGCTGCCCCTTGTCCCAGGATCTGATGTATCTGGCGGACAAGTGGTCCTCCCCGCTGCTGGCGCTGTTCTTCGTGCTGTGCGGCGCGGAGCTGGACCTGGGGGTCTTTGCCTCCGGCTCCATCGTGCTGCTGGGCGCGATCTACATCCTTTTCCGCTCCGCCGGCAAGTACATCGGCGCCAGCGTCTCCGCCAGGGCCTCCCATTGCTCCCCCTCCATCTGCAAGTATCTGGGCGTCACCCTGCTGCCCCAGGCCGGCGTGGCCCTGGGTATGTGCACCACCGCCATGCAGCTGGGCGCGGAGGGCGCGCTGATCCGCAACATCACCCTGTTCGCGGTGCTGGTCTATGAGCTCGTCGGCCCGCTGATGACTAAGACGGCCCTGCAGGCCGCCGGCGATATCCAGCCCAAGGGCGACGAGGTGAAAAACCGCCGCCAGACCAAGCTGGCCGCCGCGGAAAAGGCCAAGGCCGCCCGCGCCGCCGCCAAGTGACACACACCCCGAAAAAAAGCCGGACGCCATCCCTTTGGATGGCGTCCGATCTTTTTGCGCTCGCCCGCTGTCACACCCGCTCCGACAGATCCGCCGGCTGCTCCAGGCATTCCGGGTGGGCCAGCATATCTTTCAGCCGGGCGAAGGCCAGGGCGAAGTAGTGGCCGGAGGCCACACGCTCGTCCATGACTACGCCCAGGGGGATGCACCGGATCACCTCCGGCGCGCCTCCCTTGCCACGCTTCGCCACGTCCCGCATATTGCCGATGGCAATGGCGATGGAGGTGGTGCCGAAATCGTACACATGATGGTAGATGTGGTTGGTGCGGATGCTTGCCAGGTTCGTCATCAGGGCGCTGGCGTGGAAGGGGCTCACGTCCAGCAGGGCCTGGGGCAGCAGCCCGTGCCGGTCCCCGAACCGCAGCAGCCAGCCCACCACGTTCATGAGCCCGCCTATCCGGCAAAAGACCCGCATGAGCTTATCCAGGCCGTTTTCGTCCTCCTTGGCGGTGGAGGAGTTCTTTTCGACATACTCGTCTATCTTCCGCTGCACGTCAAAGACCGTATCCTCGGGAGTAAAGACCAGCTTGCCCATGGTGTTGCTGTTGGGTCCCTCCCCGGGCCGGAGCACCACCAGGGAGATCTTGAAATCCTTGTGCTGGTAGATCCTCCGGTTGACGATGAACCGGTTCAAAGACGGGAACTGGCCCGCCACATGGGCGTAGGCCGTCATGATAAGGGCCATGTGGCTGATATGCCGACCCTGCCGCCGCTGGGCGTTCATGTACTGGCGCAGCGGTTCCACCGGGATATCCACCGTGATCATATTCATGGCGTCGTGCCGCTCGGTCATGAACTGGGGCATGAGATAGTACATCGGGACCTCGTCCCGGACGCGGATGCCGTCAGGTCTGCCCATCTTCACCGCTCCTTTCACGGATGAAAATTTACTTAAATATATTTAAGCATATTTTCCCAAAAACTGCAAGCCCCTATCGCGTCTCAAAGGGATATTCCCATGGCCGTCAGCGCCCAGCAGATGAGTATGGGCAAAAACAGGGCCGGCAGGTAGTCGGCGGTCTTGATCTTTTTGAGCCCCAGCAGGTTCATGGCGATAGCCAGCAGCACCAGCGACCCGGCGCAGCTCATCACCGGCAGCGCGCCGGTGGCCTCCAGAAAGGGCTGTATGGAGGCGGCCAGGGCCACCAGGGCTCCCTGGAACGCCAGCACGAAGATGGCCGAGGCCATCACCGACGCGCCGAAGGTGACGGACAGGCAGGTGGAGGAAACGAAGTCCAGCATGGACTTTATCAGCAGCGTGGTGTGGCACTCCAACGCCAGCTCTCCCGCCGGGTTGGCCGCGCTCTCAAAGGAGCCCAGCACCGTCATGGAGCCGATGCAGAACAGCAGGCACGCCGTCACGAAGCCCTCCGCCGGGTTGCCCACGCCCTCGTCGCCGCCGCCCAGCTTTTCCAGCACAACGTCCCCCAGCCGGTTCAGCTGGTCGTCCAGCCGCAGGGTCCACCCGATCAGCAGGCCCCCGGCCATGGAGGCCACCACGATCAGGGCCTGGGTCCCGCTCTGCACGCCGATCACCCCGGAGGCGGCGGCGAACACCGTGCAAAAGCCCAGACACACCATCATGGCGTCCGGCAGGTTCTCCCGGGGCGGGAATCCGCCCTCTTTTTTCCCGACCGCCGGGGCCTTCCGGGACCGCCGCCGCAGCAGCAGCCCCAGCGCGCCGCCCAGCAGCACCGTCACCACATTACAAAATACGCCGAAATACTTCCACACTGTATTGGTCCGTCCTATGTATGATATGAGCGATTTAGTATAACACACTTTCAGCCGTTTGCATAGTAAAAGCGTCCCGGCAAAAGACCGCCGGACCTGAAAGCAGGTCCGGCGGGATGGGTTTTTCGGTATGTGTTTATTTTCTGGCGGCCAGCCGGGCGGCGCGCTTGGCGTCCAGCCGGGACATGTACAGCGCGCAGGTGGAGTCGCCCACGATGTTCAGCGTAGTGCGGCCCATGTCGAACAGCTTGTCGACGCCGGCGATCAGGGCGATGCCCTCCACCGGCAGGCCCACGCTCTCCAGCACCATAGCCAGCATGATCATGCCCGCGCCGGACACGCCCGCCGTGCCGATGGAGGCCAGGGTGGCGGTCAGCACGATCATAGCCATCTGGCTCAAAGTCAGGCTCACGCCGTAGCAGGTGGCGATGAAGATGGAGGTGACGCCCATGTAGATGGCGGTGCCGTCCATGTTGATGGTGGCGCCCAGGGGCAGCACGAAGGAGCTGACCTCCGGGTCGGAGCCCATGGAGTTGGAGCACTCGATCGTCACAGGCAGGGTGGCGGCGGAGGAGGTCGTGGTGAAAGCCACCACCATGGCCGGCCAGATGCCCTTGACGAACTTGCCGAAGCCCACCTTGCCCAAGGCGGTGACGGACACGCCGTAGCACACCAGGAAGTGGACCACATAGGCGATATAGGCCACCGCGATGACAAGCAGCAGCGAGCCCACGATCTTGGGACCGTTCACGGCCACCACGTCGGCCATCAGGCAGAACACGCCGATGGGGGTGATCTTGATGATCATGCCCATGATCTTCATGACAACGGCGTAGGCGCTCTCCATCACGTCGGAGAACCGCTGGCCCGCGTCGCCGGCCACCAGGATGCCCGCGCCCAGGAACAGGGCCACCACGATCACCTGCAGCATGTTGGCGTCGGAAAAGCTCTGCCACATGTTGGAGGGGAAGATGCCCTTTATCACGTCCATGACGTTGGAGGAGCTGGCCTCATATTCCAGGCCGGAGGTCTCCAGCACCGGGAACAGGTGCATACCGTTTGCCACGTTGGCGAAGATCAGGCCGATCACGATGGCGACGGCGGTGGTAGCCAGATAGTACACGATGGTCTTCCAGCCGATGGAACCCACGCGCTTGATGTCGCCCAGGCTCACCACGCCGCTGACGATGCTGGTAAGCACCACGGGCACCACCAGGAATTTCAGCAGGTTGATGTAGATATCGCCAAAGGGCTTCAGATAGGCCGTGGTGAAGGCCCCGCCGTCGGCCATGCCGTACATGCAGGCAAGACCTACGCCGATGCCCAGGATCATACCGATGAAGATCCATGCGGGCAGCTTGAGTTTTTTCAGTGCAGACATGATGTTGGTCTCTCCTTTTCAATTTATCCAGATAAATGGATTATAACAGAAACTTATGTTATTGTAAAGAAACAATTTATAACACTCCCGTTTTTTGGTTATCCTCCCCCGCCATTCTACGACGGATGGCTATATTGGGGGAATAAAACATATGGATTTTATACAATTTCAATAATTGCCCTTTTGTCCGGTAGGTTTTATAATAATAGGCGGAAATAGGCGGACATCATCTAGGAGGCGCGGCATTGAGCGAAAGACTGGCGGACATCCTCATCTCATCCTTCCCCCGCATCTTGGGCCAGGGGGTCATGGTGACCATACCCCTGACGGTCATATCCTTCGCGCTGGCGCTGGTGATCGCGGTGCTCTGCGCCATGATCCAGATCGCGGATATCCGGGGCCTGAAGCAGCTGGTGCGGTTTTACATATGGATCGTGCGGGGCACGCCTCTGCTGGTGCAGTTGTATCTGGTCTATTTCGGCCTGCCGGACATCGGCCTCATGCTGCCGGCGTTCCCCTGCGCGGTGGCGGTGTTCGCCTTGAACGAGGGGGCCTACTGCGCCGAGACGGTCCGGGCCGCCATCGAGGCGGTGCCCAAGGGCCAGATGGAGGCCGGCTACTGCGTGGGCATGAGCTACACGCAGATCATGCGGCGCATCGTGCTGCCCCAGGCCTTCCGCACCGCGTTCCCGCCCCTTTCCAACTCCCTCATCTCCATGGTGAAGGATACCTCCCTGGCCGCCAACATCACGGTCATGGAGATGTTCATGGCTACCCAGCGGGTGGTGGGCCGGACCTACGAGGCGCTGGCCCTGTACATGGAGGTGGCGGTGATCTACCTCTTCTTCTGCACGGTCATCACAAAGCTCCAGGCCCTGGGCGAGAAGAAGCTGAACGCCATGAACGGGGGGAATGTGATCCGTGCTTGAGGTAACGGGACTGAAAAAATCCTTTGACGGCCGCCAGATCCTCGACCGGGTGGACCTGACCGTGGACAAGGGGGACGTGCTGGCAGTGCTGGGCCCCTCCGGCGGCGGCAAGACCACGCTGCTGCGGTGTCTGAACTACCTGGAGCGGGCCGACGAGGGCCATATGACCTTTCGGGGCCAGAGCATGGATATGCCCGGGCTCAGCCGGAAGGAGATCGCCGCCTACCGGCGGCACACGGCCTTCGTCTTTCAAAGCTATAACCTTTTTTCCAACAAGACCGCCCTGCAAAACGTCACCGAGGGGCTCCTTATCCCCCGGAAGATGTCCAAGGCGGAGGCCCGGGACCGGGCCATGGCGGCCTTGGAAAAGGTGGGTCTTGCCGACCGGGGCGACGCCTACCCCAGTCAGCTGTCCGGCGGCCAGCAGCAGCGGGTAGCCATCGCCAGGGCCGTGGCGGTGCAGCCGGACGTGATCTTTCTGGACGAGCCCACCTCCGCCCTGGACCCGGAGCTCATCGGCGGGGTGCTGGACGTGATACGGGCTCTGGCCGAGGACGGCATGACTATGGTGATCGTCACCCATGAGGTGACCTTCGCCCGGCACGTTTCCACCCGGGTGCTGTTCATGGACCAGGGCAAGGCCCTGGCGGCGGCGCCTACGGCGGCATTTTTTGAAGAGCAGACATCGGAGCGGATACAGAGCTTTCTCCGCTCTCTGGACAGAAAGGATGGGTAACATGAAAAAAACTGTCATCGCGACGCTGATCGCAGCCCTGTGCCTGGGCATGGCGTGGGGCGTGACCGCCTCCGCCAAGGAGGAGCCGGACCTGCTGGACGCCATCAAGGAGAAGGGCGAGCTTACCATCGCCATGGAGGGCACCTGGGCTCCCTGGACCTACCATGACGAGGACGACGAGCTGGTGGGCTTCGACGTGGAGGTGGGCCGGTATATCGCCGACGCGCTGGGCGTAGAAGCCAAGTTCGTGGAGGGCGAGTGGGACGGCCTGTTCGCCGGCCTGGACGCCGGCCGGTACGACCTGGTCGTAAACGGCGTGGATATCACCGACGAGCGCAGCGAGAAGTACGACTTCTCCGACCCCTACGCCTATATCCGCACCGCCCTGGTGGTCCGGGAGGACAATGAGGACATCACCTCTTTTGAGGACCTGAAGGGCAAAACCACGTCCAACAGCATCGGCAGCACCTATATGGAGCTGGCGGAGGACTACGGCGCCACGGTGGAGGGCGTGGACTCCCTGGGCGAGACCATGCACATGGTCCAGTCCGGCCGGGTGGACGCCACCCTGAACGCGGAGGTGTCCGTGCTGGACTACCTGGCCCAGCAGCCCGACGCGCCCCTGAAGGTCGTGGCCTACACCGAGGAGGCCAACCAGGTGGCTATCCCCATGCGTAAGGGCGGCGAGACCGCCGCATTGCGGGACGCGGTCAACGACGCCATTGCCGCCATGCGGGACGACGGCACCCTGGCGAAGCTCAGCGAGAAATACTTCGGCGCGGACATCACCGCCGACCCCAAGGCGTAACGGCTTGGCGGACAACGGCGAGATCGGAAAAGCCCTCTCCGAGCTGCTTTTCAGGCAGCGGGAAGAGGGCTTCATCCACGCCTCTCTCCGGGAGGAGATGCGGCCTTTCGAGCTTTTGAAGCGGGGCGACCCGGAGGCCGCCGTATTGCTGCGCCAGTCGCTGGAGGGCGGGCGCAGCACCGGCACCCTCTCCCCCGATCCCCTGCGGCACCAGCAGTATATGCTTGTCAGCACCGTCACCATCGCCTGCCGGGTCTGCATCCAGGGCGGGATGGCCCCGGATGTGGCCTACGGCCTCAGCGACCTGTACATCCAGCAGGCGGACCGGTGCGACGAGCCCCGGCAGGTCATCGACCTGCAGGACGCCATGATCCGGGACTTCGCCGCCCGGATGAAGGCCCTGCAAAACAGCCCCTCCTACTCCCCCCACGTGCTGGACGCCCTGGACTACATCGACCAGCACCTGCATGAGACCATCCGCCTGCCGGACCTGGCGGAGCACGTGGGCGTGTCGGTGAGCTACCTCTCCGCCCTGTTCGTCCGGGAGACCGGCAGGAGCCTTTCCCGGTGCGTCCGGGAGAAAAAGCTGGACGCCAGCAAGATGCTGCTGGCCTACTCCGATTTCTCCGTCACCGATATCGCCCAGTTTTTCGCCTTCGCCTCCGCCTCCCACTACGCCAACGCCTTCCGGGCCCATACGGGCCGGAGCCCCGGCCAATACCGGCGGGAAAACAAGCGGCGGCTGCCGTTATCTACTGAAATTGTAGGAAATTACAATTGATTTTTGCAATAAACAGTTGATTCTTGATATTTTATTGGCTTGGTTTACAGTAATATATGGCCTCGGCAGGCGGAAAGGCCCCCGCCGTGGAACCAGAAAGGAGAACCAAGCGATGAAGTATTATGACGCGAGCTATACGGCCATGAAGAACCGGCAGATGAAGTGGGAGAGCAAGAAGGCCCGTGATATGGCGGAGCCCACCCGCCGGCGTATGCTGGAGGTGAACCGCAACGCCCGTCTTGCCACCGCCTACGGCGTGACGTTCGTGGTATAAAAGCGGCGGTCCGCCGCGGCGCATAAAGACCCCCTGTCCGTGAGGACAGGGGGTCTTGCGTGTTTGGCAGCTCTTTGGCCCGGCGGGCTCAGCCAAGCTGCTTCGCGCCGGGGGCGTATTCCATCATCTCCAGCCGGTTGCCGTCCGGGTCCGTCAGCCAGAACTGGTAGGCCCCGTCCGCGCCCTGGCTGATGGGCGTGTCCGGCGTCAGGCCGTTGGCGGTCACCGCCTCCCAAGCGGCGTGGATATCCGCCACCTCCAGGCAGATGTGCCGGTAGCCATAGGCGTCGCTCAGGTCCCGGTCCTGCTTTTTCGGCGCGCCGTAGTCGTAGAAAAGCTCGATATACTGGTGGGGAGCCGCCTCTATGTAGTCGATCCAGGGCCGGTCCTCCAGGGCGGCGAGCCGGCGCAGCTCCGCCGGGTCTCCGCCGCTTTTTTCCAGTGCGGCCCGCAGGTCCGCCACGGTCAGCGTGGCGGCCTTTTTCATCCCCAGGCCCTGGCAGTAGAACCGGGCCATATTGGCCCCGTCCCCCACGTTGTAGGCCACCTGGGTGGTATACAGCACCTGGGAGCGGGACTTATGCGTCGGGTCCGCGCTCAGGGGGATGCGCCCCCGGTCCGCGTACTGGGTGAACTGGACCTCGTTGCCGTCCGGGTCATGGACGGTGAACTCCCGGGACCCGTCCGCCGTGACGTGGATATCCTCCGCCAGAGCCACCCCCGCGGCGGCCACCCGGTCCCGGAGGGAAAGGATGTCCCGCGTCTCGTAGTTGAACTTGAAAAAGCCCACGTTCTCCCGCCGGCGGCGTATGGTCCGATACCCCTGGCCCATGTCGTAAAATAGCTCGATGAACTGGCCGTCCGCCAGGCGCAGATACACGATCCAGGGCCGCGCCCTGTCCCCGCCCATGGCCTCCAGATAGGCCCTGGACTCGGCGGGCACCTGGCCGCCGTACTGGGCTTTCCAGCTATCCTCCAGCTGGCCCAGCGTCAGGGTGAACGCCTCCTCCATCCCCAGCACGCCGCCGTAAAAGTCCAGCATGGCCCCCATATCCCGGACCTGGAGAGCCACATGGCCCAGGGCCTTCACGCCGGGGCTTCTGGGCTCCATGGGCGCGGGGCGGCCGCAGGCGGAGGCGATGGACACGAAGCCGCCCCGCTCCCCGCAGCGCAGAAGTCCCGCCAGCACGTCCAGCACATGGCAGGCCATCCGCTTCCCCGCCCGGTTGGGCCGGCCGGACAGGATGGCGTCCGCCATCTCCGCCGGGCCCAAGCCCCGGCAGTTGCCGCCCCAGGCGGAGAAGTTCCACAGCTCCACCGGCTCGTTGGGCGCGTCCCAGCGGTCCACGTTGGGCAAAAACCGCACCGTGCCGCCAAACTGGTTGGGGTCGGTCAGGTACAAGATGCCCCGGGCGCCGAAAATGGCAAAGTAGGACTGGTCGGTGATATGGCTGTCCGCGTCGATGAAAAGGGTGCCGGTGACGCCGCTGGCCAGCTCCAGCACGGCGGATACCCGGCTCTCGTTGGGCGCGGCAAGCGTCTGGCCGAAGCCGGGGCTGTCGGGGACGGTGTTCACCTGGCTGTCATAGGGATGGGCCGTCATGCCCCCCACCCGCGCCACCGGCCCCAGCAGGCTCACCAGCGCGGTCAGGTAATAGACCCCGTAATCGTACAGCACCCCCGCCCCCGGCTGGCGCAGGATGGGGAACAGGGCCAGCAGCACCCGGTTGTCCCGGTTGGCGGCGATGGAAAAGCCGGTGATCTGGCCCAGCATACCGCTGTCCACGGCGGACCGGGCCGTCTGCCAGGCCGCGCCCAGGAAGGTGTCCGGGGCCGCGCCCAGGTAAAGGCCCCGCTCCTCCGCCAAGGCCGCCAGCTCCGCCGCCGCGGCCGGGTCGTCGGTCACGGTCTTTTCCGTGTACACATGCTTGCCCGCCAGAAGGGCCTCCTTGATGAGCGCATAGTGGGTCCCCACCGGGGTCAGGATCACCGCCATGTCGATGCTCTCATCCGCCAGCAGCTCCGCCGTGGTGCAGGCCCGCAGGCCGTACTTCTCCGCCTTGGCCCTGGCGTGCTCCAAATGACTGGCCGCCACGGCGGCCGCCTCCAGCCGGGGAAAGCGGCCGGAAGTCAGATTTTGCAGGTATATGTCGCTGATGGCCCCCGCGCCGATGACGCCGGCCCGCAGCGTCTTTTTCTCGCTCATGCTGTTTCCTCCCTTACGGTCGGGTCCCTGACCCGGTCATACTTTTTCCTGCCCTCACTTTGCCGGGGGATACTCGTTGCACAAAAGCCGGTAGGGCGGCTCGTCCTCCTCGATGGCCGGGAAGCGGCCTACGGGGGGATTGAAGCGGTTATCGGTGTTGTCGTCGTTGCACTGGCTGACCTCCCCCAGCAGCACCGCGCCCGTCCCCGGCTCCACGGAGAAGTCGTGGTACATATACTGCTGGATGTGGATGCTCTCCCCCGGCGTCAGGCGCACCTGGGTCCCGGCGGGGACCTGGTAGGTCCGGCCGTCGGTGTGGACGGTCACGTCGGTCTCATAGTCTATGCTCTCGTCCGGCAGGCTGTTGTACACCCGGATCAGGATGTTGCCGCCGCCCCGGTTGATGATGTCCTCGGTCTTGTACCAGTGGAAGTGGTTGGGGGAATACTGGCCCTCCTTCACATACAGCAGCTTTTCCGCGTACACCTTGGGGTACTTGTCCGCCATGGCCCGGTTGCCGTTGCGGATGGTGATGAGGCTCATGCCCACCTTGTCAAAGTCCCCCAGGCCGTAGTCGGTGATGTCCCAGCCCAGCATGCAGTCCCGGACCTCGTCATAGTCGTGGCCCACCGACTGCCACTGGTCCGGGGTGAAATGGCAGAAGGGCGGCAGATAGCACCTGTACTTCTCGCACATGGCCTCCAGCTCCTTCAACGCCCTGTTGATCTCCGAACGCTTCATGGTCGTCCTCTCCCCTCCTTACAGACATTCGCCATTCGTCTCGATGACGTGGGCGTACCATTTTGCGGAGTCCTTGGGGATGCGCTCCCCGGTCCGGTAGTCCACGAACACGATGCCGAACCGCTCGCCGTAGCCCTGGCTCCACTCGAAGTTATCCAAAAAGCTCCACTGCATATACCCCCGCAGGTCCAGTCCCTCCTCCACGGCCTTGGACAGCTCCAGCAGATACCGGTGCAGAAAGTCGATCCTCTCCGGGTCGTGGACCTGGCCGTCCAGATGGACGCGGTCGTTGCAGGACTGGCCGTTCTCCGTTATGTAAACCGGAAGCCCGTATCGCCGGGCGATGTTGGCGGGGCCGTAGCGCATGACCTCCGGCGTCACCGGCCACTTGCAGCCGGTCAGGGGAAAGCCGGGGTATCGGTCCACATTGGCCCCGGTCTCGTCCACCGCGTGGCCGTTATACACGTTCACGCCGATGAAGTCCGGCTTTTCCATGAGCGCCCAGTCCGCCGGGTCCACGGTGGCGGCGAACCGCTTCACGCACGCCGGGGCGGTGTCGTCGTATTTTCTGAGACACACGCTGTCCAGGAAGATGTTGAAGGTAAAGGCCCAGTCGGCCCGGCTCAGGTCGAAGGTGGCCCGATAGGCCGCCTCCCGGCAGGCCGGGGTATCGTTCTGGGGGTAATATAGGTCCCCGCAGGAGGCCACGCCCACCTGCGCCTCCGGCCCGGCGGCGGCCTTGATGGCCCGGTAGGCGGCAGAGTGGGCCAGGCACAGATTGTGGAACACCTGCGCCACCTTCTCCTCGCTCATCTTCAGCCCCGGGGCGTGCTCCCCTATGCCGTAGCCCAGCCGGGCGGCGCACTGGGGCTCGTTCAGGGTCATGTACTTGGTGACCCGGCCTTGGAACCGCTCCGCCAGGACCCCCGCGTACCGGCCGAAGGCGTCCGCGATGTCCCGGTTGAGCCAGCCGCCCTTATCCTGCAGCGCGCTGGGCAGGTCCCAGTGGTAAAGGGTCACCAGCGGCTCGATGCCGCTTGCAAGAAGCTCATCCACCAACTGGCTGTAAAACGCCAAACCCGCCTCGTTCACGGCCCCGTCCCCGTCGGGAATCACCCGCGCCCAGCTTACGGAAAAGCGGTAGGCCCGGATGTTGTGGGCCTTCATCAAGGCCACGTCCTCCCGGAAACGGTGGTAGCTGTCGCAGGCCACGTCGCCGGTGTCGCCGTTTTTGATGTGGCCGCCGGCCCGGTCATGACAGAAATCGTCCCAGATATTGGGCCCCTTGCCGTCGGCGTCCCAGCCCCCCTCGCACTGATAGGAGGCGCAGGCCACGCCCCAGAGAAAATCCTTTGGAAATCTGCTCATACTGTCACCTCAACATGATATTCGGTCTTGCCCGGCCGGATGGGGATCAGGGTCCCCTCCGCCGGCTCTCCGTCCACGGTCATGGACCGCTTCCCGGTCCGGCGGACGTGGATCACATACAGCGCGTCCCGGTACCGGCGGCGGACCGTGTACTGGTCCAGCTCTCCGGGCAGGCAGGGCTCCACCCGCAGCCCGGCGGGGCTGGGCTTCACCCCCAGGATGTACTGGCTGACGCTGACGAAGGACCAGGCCGCCGCGCCGGTGAGCCAGCTGTTGCGGGCCGCGCCCTCCTGGAAGGAGGCACGGGCCGCCACGGTCTGGGCGTACACATAGGGCTCCGTCCGGCGGATATCGCTCTCGTCCTCCAGGTAGGCCGGGCAGGTGCGCTTATAGACGTCGAAGGCGTTATCGCCCCGGCCCAGCACGGTCTCCGCAATGACGATCCAGGGGTTGTTGTGGCAAAAGACGGAGCCGTTCTCCTTGTACCCCGGCGGATAGCTGGCGATCTCCCCCAGCTCCTTATGATACACCGTATAGCAGGGCGCGACAAGCTCCACGCCGTATTTTCCCAGCAGCTTTTCCCGGACCGAGTCCAACGCCCGCGCCGCCTTGCCGTCGGCCACGCCTATGCCCGCCATGACGCACATGCCCTGGGGCTCGATGTAGATCTGCCCCTCCGGGCAGGTATGGCTGCCCACAGGCCGGGAGAAGGCGTCGTAGGCCCGGAGGAACCAGTCCCCGTCCCAGCCGGCGGTCCGGACGGCCTCGTCCATCTCCGCCACGTTCCGCTCCACCGCCTGGGCCTCCTCTTCAAGACCCCGCATCCGGCAGAGCTGGGCGTACTGGCCTCCGTACAGCGCCGCCATGCCGCCGATGAACACCGACTCCGCCACCGGCCCCTCCGAGGGGCCCGTGGTCTGGAAGCTCTCTCCCGGCTCCTCGGAAAAGCAGTTCAGGTTCAGACAGTCGTTCCAGTCCGCCCGGCCGATCAGCGGCAGCCCGTGGGGCCCTCTGTGGGTGAAGGTGAAGTTCACGCTGCGGCGCAGATGCTCCATCAGGGGCTCCTCGCTGCCGGGCACGTTGTCAAAGGGGGTGGGGTGGTCCAGGATGGACCAGTCCCCTGTCTCGCTGATATAGGCGTAGGTGCAGGCCACCAGCCAGAGAGGGTCGTCGTTGAAGCCGCTGCCCACGTCGTTGTTGCCCCGCTTGGTGAGGGGCTGGTACTGGTGGTAGGTGCTGCCGTCCGCCCACTGGACGGAGGCGATGTCGATGATGCGCTCCCTGGCCCGGCCCCGGGCCATATGCACGAAGCCCAGCAGGTCCTGGCAGCTGTCCCGAAAGCCCATGCCCCGGCCTGTGCCGCTCTCAAAATAGGAGGCGGACCGGCTCATGTTGAAGGTTATCATGCACTGGTACTGGTGCCAGATGTTCACCATCCTGTCCAGCTTCTCGTCCCCGCTCTGGAGGGTGTACCGGCCCAGCAGGCCCTCCCAGTGGGCGGCCAGCTCCGCCAGGGCTTCGTCCACGGCCTTTTCATTTGAAAATTTTTCCATCACCCGTTTGGCGGTATCCTTGCGGATGACGCCGGGGGCCAGGAATTTTTTGTCCCGCGGGTTCTGGCCGTAGCCCAGCACGAACACCCAAACGATCTCCTCTCCCGGCGCCAGGGCCGCGTCCAGGGCCAGGCCCGCCATAGGCGCGCCTCCGTGGGCGATGGCGTCGGCGGTCCGGCCCTCCCGGACGGCCTGGGGATCGGCAAAGCTGCCGAACTGGCCCAGAAACACGTCCCGGTCCGTGTCGAAGCCCGCCAGAGGCGCGTTGACGCCGTACCAGGCGTAGTGGTCCCGCCGCTCCCGGTACTCGGTCTTGTGGTACAGGACGCTGCCCTCCGCCTCCACCTCTCCGATGTTCAGGTTCCGCTGGAAGTTGGTGGAATCGTCCACCGCGTTCCAGAGGCACCACTCCACCGCGGCGGTGAAGCGGAAGGTCTTTTTCTCCCCGGAGGTATTTTTGAGCCGCACCCGCTGGAGCTCGCAGTTTTCACCCAAAGGGACCAGGAACGTGAGCTCCGCCGCCAGGCCGTCCCTGGCCGTCTCAAAGACCGTGTACCCCAGCCCGTGGCGGCAGCGGTAGGCGTCCAGGGGCTGGTCCGCCGGGTGGAACGTGGGGCTCCAGGCGGGCTTTCCCGCCTCCTTTATGTAGAAAAACCGGCCCCCGATATCCGCCGGCACGTTGTTGTAGCGGTAGCGCACCAGCCGCTGGAGCTTGGCGTCCCGGTAGAAGCAGTAGCCTCCGGCGGTGTTGCTGATCAGGGAAAAGAACGCCTCGCTGCCCAGGTAATTGATCCAGGGCAGGGGCGTGGCGGGGGTCTCGATGACGTACTCCCGCTTTTCATCGTCAAAGTGTCCGTATCGCAAGCCGGTCCCTCCTTGTCACACTTGAAAAAATACGGGAGGGCCCGGTCGGGACCCTCCCGCTCCATACGGTTTACAAACTGTTCAGGGCATTCAGCATGGCGTTCAGCATATCCTCGCTGACCTGGCCGCCGCTGAAGCTGACCACGTTCCGCAAGGGCATATACTTGACCATGGCCGCGCCCATGTCGTCGGTGATGGCGGCGTCGCCGTCGCTGCCGCCGCCGCCGAACATCTGGCTGATGCCGTCCGTCAGGGGCTTCACCACCTGGGCGGCGGCCGGGTCGGACAGGATGTCCAGGAAGATGCTGTCCTTGGTGTAGTGCTTTTTGCACTTCACCGTGCCCGTCACATGGACCGTGGCGGCCACGTCGATGGCCCGGGAGGACTGGCCGATCTCGATGGTGAAATCGCCGGTCTCCACATACCAGTCGTGAAGCTGCTCGTTCCAGTAGGCGAAGGACCGCTTATCCAGCGTGAAGGTCACGTCCTTGCTCTCCCCCGGGGCCAGCTCCACCTTCTCGAAGCCTTTCAGCTCCCGCACGGGCCGCACCACAGAACTCTCCACGTCGCCCACATACAGCTGCACCACGGTCTTGCCGTGGCGGCTGCCGGTGTTGGCGGCTTTGACGGTGACGGTCAGCGTGTCCCGGTCGGTGATGTGGTCCGCGCTCAGGCGCAGGTCGGAATAGGCAAAGGTGGTGTAGGAAAGGCCGTGACCGAAGGGGAACAGCACCGGCATCTGCTTTTTGTCGTAGTACCGATAGCCCACGAACACGCCCTCCCGGTACTCGGTCCGATCCCCCTCGCCGCCGTAGTAGAGGTAAGAGGGGTTGTCGGACAGCTTCACCGGGAAGCTCTCCGCCAGGCGCCCGGAGGGGTCCACCTGACCGTAGAGGATGCGGACCGTGGCAAGGCCCACGGCCTGGCCGCCCAGATAGGCCTCCAGCACGCCCTTCACCTTGTCCACCCAGGGCATCTCCACGGGGGAGCCGTTGTGCAGCACCACCACCGTGTTGGGGTTGGCCGCCGCCACCGCCTCGATGAGCTTGTTCTGGCAGGCGGGCAGGGACATATGGGTCCGGTCGTAGCCCTCGGACTCGTAGGCGTCGGGCAGGCCCGCGAACACCACCGCCGTCTTGGCGGCTCTGGCGGCCGCCACCGCCTGGGCGATCATCTCATCGGTGGCCGCGTCCGCCGCCACGTCGTAGCCCTGGGCATAGGTGACTTTCAGGCCCTGGGCCGCCTCCAGGGCGGAGGTGGTCCTGAAGGAGTTGATGTGGCTGGAGCCGCCGCCCTGGTACCGGGGCTTTTTGGCGAACTCACCGATGAACGCCACGTCGTCCTTCTCGCTGAGAGGCAGCACGCCCTCGTTTTTCAAAAGCACCATGCACTGGCCGGCGATCTCCGCCGCCAGCAGATGGTCCGCCTCCTTGTCCCAGCGGGTGTCGGGCCGGGCGTTTTCCAGATACCGGTAGTTGATGGTAAGTATCCGCTCCACGGCCTGGTCCAGCACCGCCTCGTCCAGCTCGCCGGACCGAACGGCCTCAACGATCTTTTTGTCGTTCACGCCGCCGGAGGAGGGCATCTCCAGATCCAGGCCCGCGGCCAGGCCGGGGACCCGGTCGCTGACCGCGCCCCAGTCGCTCATCACATAGCCCTGGAAGCCCCACTCCTTTCGCAGCACGTCCGTCAGCAGCCAGTGGTTCTGGGAGGCATACACGCCGTTGATCTTGTTGTAGGAGCACATGACGGTCCAGGGCTGGGCCTTCTTCACGGCGGTCTCGAAGGCGGGGAAATAGATCTCCCGCAGTGTCCGTTCGTCCACGTCGGAGCTGGAGCTCATGCGCCGGTGCTCCTGGTTGTTGGCGGCGAAGTGCTTGATGGAGGTGCCCACGTTCTGGCTCTGGACGCCGTTGATGTAGGCCGCCGCCATCTCTCCCGCCAGGTAGGGGTCCTCGGACAGATACTCGAAGTTCCGCCCGCACAGGGGGGAACGCTTGATGTTCACCGCCGGGCCCAGCACCACGCTCAGTCTCTCATGCTGGCAGCTTGCGCCGATGGACTGGCCCATCCACTGGATCAGGTCCCGGTCAAAGGACGCGGCGGTGGCGCAGGCGGCGGGCATACACACGGCCGGAATGCTCTCGTTCAGGCCCAGGTGGTCCGCCTGCTCGTCCTGCTTACGCAGGCCGTGGGGGCCGTCGGACACCATGACGGAGGGCACCCCCAGCCGCTCCACGGGTTTGGTATGCCAGAAGTCCAGGCCGGAGCAGAGTCCGGCCTTTTCCTCCAGCGTCATCTGTACGATCAACGCTTTGATATCCATTTCTTTGGCTCCTTGTTCTTATGCGTCCGCCTTCAGATCCACGGTGGACAGGTCCCACTCCTCATGGATCTTGGGCACGTCGCTGATGAGCCGCTTGGTATACGCGGCCTGGGGATGCAAAATGACCTCGTCCGCCTTGCCGTACTCCACGAACTTGCCGTGCTCCATGATATACACGCTGTCGGAGATATAGTAGGCCAGGCCGATGTCGTGTGTGATGAAGATGACGGTCATGCCGGTCTCGTCCCGGAGGTTCAGCAGCATATCCAGGATCGTTGCCCGGGAGCAGGCGTCCACCATGGAGGTGGGCTCGTCGGCCAGCAGGATCTTGGGCTTCAAAAGGAAGATGCGGGCGATCATGAGCCGCTGCATCTGGCCGCCGGACAGCTCAAAGGGGTACTTGTTGGTAAGCTCCGCGAACTTCAGGTTCACGAAGTTGCAGGCCTCCGTCATCAGCTTGGTCTTTTCCTCTTTGGACAGGTTCTTGCCGCCCCGCATATTGATGCAGTCCAGCAGCACGGTGTCGATCTTCTGGAAGGTGTTGAAGGAGGAGAACGGGTCCTGGAATATGGCCTGGATGCCCTTCCAGTACTCCTTTTTCTTGTGTCCGTTGGAGATGTCCCGCAGCTTGCCCTGGAAATAGATCTCCCCCTCCGTGGCGTTGGACAGGCCCAGCAGCATCTTGGAAAGGGTGGTCTTGCCGGAGCCGGACTCGCCCACGATGGACACGAACTCGCCCTCATGGAACTCGAAGTCCACATGGTCCACGGCCACGGTGCGCTTGTCTCCGAAGCCGAACACCTTAGTCACGCCCTTGCCGGACAGGCACAGCGGCGCGTTGGTGAAATCCTTCTGCTCACGAACGGCTTCACTCATGGCTGTACACCTCCTTCAGCTCGTCGATCTCTTTCAGGCAGCGGTACATACGCCCCTCTCCGAAAGGCCGCTCGGGGATGGAGGAATAGAAGCACTCCGGGCAGGCGTACTTGCACCGCTCCGCGAAGCGGCAGCCATCGGGGGGCTTTTTCAGGTTGGGGGGCGCGCCGGGGATGGCCCCCAGCTTCTGGCCGCGTGTCCCCTCCTCGGGCACCAGGATGGAGCCCATCAGGCCGTGGGAATAGGGGTGGATCGGGTCGAACACCATCTCCTTGGCGGTGCCCTTCTCCACAATCTGGCCGGCGTACATTACCATGATGTCGTCGGTCACGTTGTACAGCAGCGGCAGCTCATGGGTGATGAACAGCATGCTCTTGACGTGGCCTTTTTCCATCAGCTCCCGCATCATCTTGATGACCAGCTTCTGGCTTGTCACGTCCAGGGCGGAGGAGGGCTCGTCAGCGATGAGCACCTTGGGGTTCAAAATGGTGCTGACGGCGATGACCGTCCGCTGCTTCATGCCGCCGGACAGCTCCACCGCGTGCTTGTCAAGGGCGTCCAGGGGCAGACCCACCTCGGTGAAGCGGGCCTCCGCCATCTCCCGGATCTCCTTTTTGGACTTTTTGGGGTCGTGGGCGTGGATCACGTCCTCCAGAAAACGGATGATCTTCTGGGTGGGGTTCAGGGCGTTCATGGCCGCCTGGGGGATATAGGCGATCTCGCTGCCCAGGATGGTCTTGCGGACCGTGTCCGGGTCCATGCCGGATATGTTCTTGCCGTCGATGATGATGTCGCCGCTCATGTAGTGCAGGGGCGGGAAGTAATAGCCCATCATGGACAGGGCCAGGGTGGACTTGCCGCAGCCGGACTCGCCGGCGATGCCCAGGCTCTTGCCCTCCTCAATGGAAAAGGAGACCCCGTCCACCGCGTACACATCCTCATGGAAGCGGGTGACATACTTGGTCTTGAGGTTCTTGACCTCCAACATAACTTTTCCCATGGCAGCCTCCTTAATCTCTCAGGGTGGGGTTGAACACCTGATCCAGACCCGTGTTCATCAGGTTCAGGGAGAACGAGATGAGGGTGATCACCAGGATCACGGGGAAGTATGCCCACCAGGAGCCGTTGGTATGGGCAGAATAGAGCATGGCCCAGTTCATCATCAGGCCCAGCGTGGGGACCTCCGTGGTCCGGGGACCCAGGCCCAGCAGGCTCAACTGCGCTTCCGCCAGGATGCCGCTGGACACCTGCAGGATGAACGCCATCACCACATAGGAGGCGATGTAGGGCAGGATGTCCGTCAGGATGATGCGCAGAAGGCTGTGGCCGGACAGCTTGCTCAGGTTCACATGGTCGCGGTTTCGGAGGCTGATGACCTGGCTGCGGACCGAACGGGCCGTCCAGGTCCAGCCGGTCAGGCCTATGACCGTCGCCACCACCGCCGCGCCCCGCTGCTCCTGGCCGATGGAATAGCTGATGAGGATCAGCAGCACGAAGCCGGGGATAACCGTGAAGATGTTGGTGATGAACATGATGAAGTCGTCCACGAAGCCGCCCAGATACCCGGCCAGCAGGCCGAAGGTCAGGCCGATGAGGGTCGCCACCACGCCGGCCAGCAGGCCGATGCCGATAGAGGTCCCGGTGGCGCTGACAAGCTCCTTCAGCACGTCACGGCCGAAGTTATCCGTGCCCAGAGGCAGGGTCTTCACGTTTGCCACGGCCCCGGTGCGGACATAGTCGGTGGTGGAGATCGACTTGCTCTCCAGCAGCGCGCCGTCCTCCCCCTCCTCGGCGATGATGACCGTATCGCCGCCCTTCAGGTCCTGGAGGGAGTTGTTGAGCCGCTTGAAGTAGTTGACGCGGGCCCCCGTCATGCCCTTGGGCCGGACGGACGGGTCGTAGTTGTCCTCCCACATTTGCAGGAGCGTGTCGGTGTCGCTGGTGTCCAGGTCGGTGATGTCCACGCCGACGGCGGTGAAGTACTCCACCATGGCTACCCGGTCCTCGTCGGTCAGGCTGGCCGCCAGACGGTTCTCGTCCGCTTCGGGAAGACGGAAAGTCTCCGTCTGGGCCCTGGTGGCGTCATAGAGGGAGACATATGTACCGGGCTTGGCGAAGGTGCCCACGCCGATCTGCTGCAAGGGGTTGCCGGGGTTGAAAAGCGGATAGATGATCATTGTCAGCAAGATCGCCACGAAGATGACGAAGCCGCCCACGAACTTGGGGGAATGAAAGACCTGTCGAATGGTATTTTTCATGTCGCTCCCCCCTCTTATTCAAACTGGGCCGCCTTGACCCGGGGGTCAATGAAGCCGTAGATGATATCCAACAGGAACGTGACGATCAGCACCATGATGGTGATGATGAGGGTCGTGGCCGAGATCAGCGGATAGTCCGCCGCCGTGACGGCCGAATACATGGTGCTGCCCAGACCCGGATAGGAGAAGATGATCTCCGCCACCAGGGCGCCGCCCACCATGGTGCCGATGCTCAGAGCCAGGCCCGTGACCTGGGGGAGCATGGCGTTACGGAACACATAGCCCACGATCTTCCGGTCCTTGATGCCCAGGAAGCGGGAGTATTTCACGTAGTCCGCGTTCAGCTCGTAGATGGACATGGACCGCATGCCCACCGCCTGGCCGCCGATGGAGACCAGCACGATGGACCAGAACGGGAGCTGGTAGTGGGAAATGACGGACTTTACGAAGTCCCAGCTCAGGTGGGGTATCATGTCGAAGGCGTAGCCTCCCGCGGTGGGCGCGACCTTCAGATACACGCCGAAGATCACCAGCAGCACCACCGCCATGCCGAAAGCTGGCACGTTGCTGAGAAACAGCGATACGGGCAGCAGGACCTTGTCAAAGCCCTTGCGGATGTAGGCCGCCAGGGCCCCCAAGAGGTTGCCCAGCAGCCACCCCACCAGGATGGCCGGCAGTTGCAGGGCGATGGTCCAGCCTATGGCGCTGCCAATGATGTCGCTGACGGAGCGGGGATACTGGCTGAACGAAAGGCCAAAGTTGCCGTGGATGGCGTTTTTGCAGAATTTCAGAAACTGCTGGGCCATGGGCAGGTTGGTGCCGAACTCTTCCTGGTAACGCTCATATATCTGCGCCACCGCCTTGGCGTCCGTGTTGCCGCCGGCGATACGGCCGGTGATGGCGGCCACGGGGTCCGCCGGCATGAGCCGGGGCAGGATGAAGTTCAGGATCACCGCCGCGATGAAGGTGAGGATGAACCAGAATATCTTTTTGCCGAAATACTTTCTGTAACCCTTCACAGGTCGATTTCCCCCTTTCTCATTTCCTCTCTTTAAAAGAAGCGGCCATGCTCCTTAGAAAGAGCATGGCCGCCCGGAGTTACATATCAGCCGACCAGCTCAAGGTTGTACAGCGCGGCAATGCCGAAGCCGTCGGTGCAGTCGGCGGGGGGAACGAGCACTTCGCTGCCGTCCGCCATGGTGAAGGTCTGGCCCTCATAGGGATAGTTGGTCCAGACGGACTCGTTCACAGCGTGGAACACGCTGGGACGATACATCAGCGAGAAGCTGGGGACCTCGGTCAGATAGATCTCGGTCAGCTGGGTGTACAGATCCTTCAGCTCCGCCTCGTCGGTGGTCAGGGGGATCTTCTTGATCAGCGCGTCAGCCTCTTCGTTCACATACTGGCCCCAGTTGCCGGACCAGTTGTTCTGGATGCCCACATAGTCCATGCCCATGAACTGGTTCACACGGGTCCAGGGGTTGGAGGGAGTGGAGGCGTCGGGGGACCACATGAAGATGGCGTACTCGGTCTGATCGGGGTCTACGAACACGGTCTGATAGATGGAGTACTCGGGATAGAGGGTGGTGATCTCAACGCCGATCTCCTTGCCGGCCGCGGCGACCTGCTCCATGGAGGCCTGCCAGTCGGTCCAGCCGTTGGGGCACACGGCGTTCAGGGAGATCTTCTCGCCGTCGTACTCGCGGATGCCGTCGCCGTCGGTGTCCACCAGGCCGGCGTCGTCCAGCAGGGCGTTGGCGCCGTCGATGTCGTTGCCGGCCCACTGCAGGTCGGCCACGGCGTCGTGGTCATACAGGGCCTGCTCGCCGTCGGTGGGGTTCATCAGAGAACGGGGCACGTCTGCGAAGGAGGGGGACTGGTTAGTCATGGCGTTGGCGATGATGGAGTCATAGTCAACGGCCATGGCTATGGCCTTACGCAGAGCGGGGTTCTCAGCGATGACGGGGATGTTCATGTTGTACCATGCGGTGGGCATAGTCAGGCACACGCCGTAGGGAGCCTCTTCATAGTAGGTGGAGATGGGCAGGCCGTCCTCCAGCCACAGGTTCTGCACGTTGCCGATGAACTGCTGGCACACGTCCACTTCGCCCTCTTTCAGAGCGACCTCACCGGCGGGGTTGTCGGCGTAGATGGTGTGGGCGATGTACTTGGGAACAGGCAGCTTGCCCCACATGGAGGCGTCCTGGCCCCAGTAGTTGTCGTCGCGGATGAAGACCACCTTCTGGTCGTCGTCGAAGTAGCGGGTGTAGGGGCCGGTGTAGGGCACTTCCAGCTCGCCGGCGTCATCCAGACCGTCGTCGTTCAGGATGGCGGTGGCGTCGCCGCCGCAGGCCTCATAGACCTGGTCGATCCAGTCAGCCTTGGCGATAACGACCAGCTCCAGGAAGTCCAGGACCTTCAGGGGGTTGACAGGCTGGCCGTCGTCATTGAGCTTGGCGTTGATGGTAACGCTCTTGCCCTCGCCCTCGATGGACTCGATGAAGGGACCGTAGCTGGAGCCGGTGCCGTTGGCGATCTCCACACCGATGTCGAAGGTACGGATCACGTCGGCGGCGGTCACGTCGGAGCCGTCGTTCCACTTGGCGGCGTCCTTGATGGTGAAGGTCAGCTGGGTCATGTCGTCGTTCCAGGCGTAGTCGTCGTTAGCCAGCAGGCCGTACAGCTTGCCGTCCAGCACGTTCCACATATAGAGCGTCTCGAACATGATCTCGCGCTGACCGGCGCCGGCGGCGATAGCCATGGCGTTGTTCTGGTTGGTGCCGATGGGGTTCCAGCTGTTGACGGTGCCCCACTGCTGGCCGGCGAAGTACAAAGTCTCCTCCCGGGGCAGCACGACGTCGCCATCAGCGGCGAACGCGGTGACCGACAGTCCCAGGACCATGATCACAGCGAGCGCCAGTGCGATGAGCTTCTTCATTGTCTTTCCTCCTTGATTAATTAGTCTTATTTTTTGACCTCCGCAGAGGTCAGGACTACATAGGTGTGTAACGGCTCATCATGGGATGGGTCCCCATCCCATGGAAAAGCGGACGTCCGCTTTTCCGCAAAAATAGATTTTATGAAACTATAATCCACAGCAATTATAGACCACCTGAACACTCCTTGTCAATATGTCACACTTAATTTTTAAATCCTTAAACCGTTTTGTAATTTTTATACAATGTGTGAGCCTGCCCTGTCAAATCCCGGCTTTATCCAAATCGGAAAATTGTTGACTTTATCCAACCGCTAATATAGTATTGTATATGCGCGGCGGTGAGCCGGAAACTGCCTGTTTTTGGAGGAAGGATCATGCTGAAATACTCTCTCAACGGTCCCTGGACCCTGGACTGCGCCGACGCCGGTCTCACCGGCGTGCCCGCCCGGGTCCCCGGCTCCGTGTACGGCGACCTGCTGGCCGCCGGACGCATCCCGGACCCATTTTACCGGGACAACGAGCTTGCGGCCCTGAAGCTGATGGACTTCGACTGGACCTACAGCCGGACCTTCTCCGTGGACCCGGCTCTGCTGGCCTGCCAGCGGGTATATCTGCGCTGCGAGGGGCTGGACACCCTGGCGGACATCCGCGTCAACGGCCGCCCCGCCGGGAAGGCCGACAATATGCACCGCATATGGGAGTTTGACGTGAAGGCCCTGCTCCGGCCCGGGGAGAACCACATCGCCGTATGCTTCGCCTCCCCCACCAAATACATAAAAGCGGCCTACGCCGCCAGCCGGGCGGACGGCTCCTCCGACGCCATGGTGGGCTTCCCCCATCTGCGCAAGGCCCACTGTATGTTCGGCTGGGACTGGGGTCCCCGGCTGCCGGACGCGGGCGTCTGGCGGGACATCGGCCTCATCGGCGTGGACACGGCCCGCATCCGGGACGTGCTGGCGCTCCAGCATCACGAAAAGGGCGCGGTGACCCTGGAGGTAATCACGAACCTCACCCGCGTCTGCGAGGGCGATACCGCCGTTTCCGTGACGGTGACGGCCCCGGACGGGACAAAGCTGACCGGCGCGGGCCAACGCTGCGCCATCCCGGTCCCGGACCCCCGGCTCTGGTGGCCCGCGGGCTATGGGGCGCAGCCTCTGTACACCGTGACCGTCACGCTGACCGGGGAAAAGGGCGAGCTGGACCGCTGGGAAAAGCGCGTGGGCCTGCGGACCATGACGGTGAGCCGCAAAAAGGACCAATGGGGCGAATCCTTCAGCCACTGTGTCAACGGCGTGGACGTGTTCGCCATGGGCGCGGACTACATCCCGGAGGACAATCTGCTGGGCCGGGTGACCCGGTCGCGGACAAGACGGCTTTTGGAGGACGCCCGGGCCGCCAACATGAACTGCATCCGGGTCTGGGGCGGCGGCCACTACCCCGGCGACGCCTTTTATGATATCTGCGACGAGCTGGGCCTGCTGGTGTGGCAGGACTTCATGTTCGCCTGCGCGGTGTACGATCTGACGGACCAGTTCGAGGCCAACATCACCGCGGAATTCGTGGACAACATCCGCCGGCTCCGCTCCCACCCCTCTCTGGCCCTGTGGTGCGGCAACAACGAGATGGAGCAGTTCGTGGCCGTGGGCGAGTGGGTGTCCAGCTGCAAACAGAAAGCGGACTATATCAAGATGTACGAGTACATCATCCCCAAGGTGTTGAAGGCGGAGGACCCCCAGGCCTTCTACTGGCCCGCCAGCCCCAGCAGCGGCGGCAGCTTCGACGCGCCCCAGGACCCGGATCGGGGCGACGTACACTACTGGGACGTGTGGCACGGCCTGAAGCCCTTCACCGATTACCGCAACTACCTTTTCCGCTATGTGTCCGAGTTCGGCTTCCAGTCCTTCCCCTGCATGGACACCATCGACAGCTTCACCGCCCCGGAGGACCGGAACGTGTTCTCCTACGTGATGGAAAAGCACCAGCGCAACGCCTCCGCCAACGGGCGGATCGTGTCGTACCTGTCCCAGATGTATCTGTACCCCGGCGATCTGGACGCTTTGGTGTACGCCTCCCAGCTTTTGCAGGCCCAGGCCATGCAGTACGGGGTGGAGCACTGGCGGCGGAACCGGGGCCGGTGCATGGGCGCGGTGATCTGGCAGCTGAACGACTGCTGGCCCGTGGCGAGCTGGTCCAGCATCGACTACTTTGGCCGCTGGAAGGCCCTGCACTACTACGCCCGGCGGTTCTTCGCGCCGGTGCTGATCTCCTGCCATGAGGAGGGCGTTCTGAGCCAGGACACCAACGTGAACGCCGAGCCCATCCGGCCGCTGAAAAAGTCCGCCCGGCTGAACGTGTCCAACGAGACCATGGCCCCCTTCTCCGGCAGGGCCCGGTGGTCCCTGCGGCGGCCGGACGGCTCCGTGATCCGGGAGGGGTCCTTCGACGTGTCCGTCCCGGCCCTCTCCGCCGTGTGGCTGCCGGAACAGGACTTTTCTGATCAGGACACCTTCGGCTGCTATTACGCCTACGACCTGGAGGACGCCGGCGGCGCGCCCGTCGGCGGGGGCACGGTCCTTTTCTGCGCGCCCAAGCATTTCCGGTTCGCGGACCCGAAGCTGGAGGCCCATATCGAGGGGGACGAGGCGGTGGTGACCGCCCACGCCTACGCCCGCTCTGTGGAGCTGCGCTGCGGGCCGGACACGGTGCTGGCCGACAACTTCTTCGACATGAGCCCCGGCACCCGCCGGGTGAAGATCCTCCGGGGCAGCCCGGAGACCGTCTCCCCCCGCAGCGTCTACGACATCCGATAAACCGATATTTTTGATGAGGTGACCGCCATGAAAAAGTGGACCCGCGCACTCTATCAGCCGAATCTGCCCCTGACCCCGGCGGGCTTCGTGACCGCCAGTCCCGCCCACGCGGCCCTTTCCCGGCAGGCCGCACGGGAGGGCATGGTGCTTTTGAAAAACGACAGGGGCCTGCTGCCCCTGGACCCGTCGAAGCCCCTGGCCCTGTTCGGCAAGGGCGTGTTCGACTACGTGAAGGGCGGCGGGGGCAGCGGCGACGTGACCGTGGCCTATGTGAAGAACCTGTACGACGGGCTCAGGGAGCAGGGCGTGAGCGTTTATGAGCCTCTGGCGGACTACTACCGGGCCTATGTGGCGGAGCGGTACGCCGCCGGGGACCAGCCGGGCATGATGGCGGAGCCGGAGTTGCCGGAAAAGCTGCTGGCCGGGGCCCGGCAGGCGGCGGACACGGCCGTTATCGTCCTGAGCCGGTTCTCCGGGGAGGGCTGGGACCGGTCCGACGTGGAGTTCGTGGACGAGCACGACCCCTGGCCCCATGAGCTGTCCCTGCCCAAGATCGCCGGGCGCATCTTCCCGAAAGGGGACTTTTACCGCTCCGACCCGGAGACCGCCATGATCGAGGCGGTGTGCGCCGCCTTTGAGCGGGTGGTCGTGGTGCTGAACGCGGGCGGCGTGGTGGACGTGTCCTGGATCGCCGATGATCCCCGTGTGAGCGCGGCGCTGCAGGCCTGGCAGGGCGGCATGGAGGGCGGCTGCGCGGCGGCGGAGCTTTTGACAGGCAGGGCCTCCCCCTGCGGCAAGCTGCCGGACACATACGCCCGGAGCATCGAGGACTACCCCTCCACCGCCGGGTTCCACGACTCCCCCTATTATGTGGATTACACCGAGGATATCTATATGGGCTATCGGTACTTCGAGACCCTGCCCGGCGCGGCGGAAAAGGTGATCTATCCCTTCGGGTATGGCCTTTCCTATACCGCCTTCGCCATCCAGCCCGTGACGGCGGGCGAAAAGGACGGCCACATCGCCGTGGCGGCGCGGGTCACCAATACCGGCACCTTCCCCGGCAGGGAGGTGGTCCAGCTCTATTACCGGGCCCCGGCGGGGAAGCTGCAAAAGCCCGCCCGGACCCTGGCCGCCTTCGCCAAGACCCGGGAGCTGGCCCCCGGCGAGAGCCAGACCGTGACCCTCTCCTTCCCTGTGGCCGCCATGGCGAGCTATGACGACCTGGGCCATATCGCCAAGTCCTGCTGGGTGCTGGAGGCCGGGACATACGAGCTATACCTGGGTGGCTCCGTCCGGGACGCGAAAAAGCTGGACTACGCCTGGCGGCAGCCGGATGCCGCCGTCACGGAAAAATGCGGCGAGAAGCTGGCCCCCACGGGCCTTGCCAGGCGTCTGCTGGCGGACGGCACATATGAGCCTCTGCCCGCCCGGGAGGCCGTGGATACGGACGCCAACGTCCTGCCCCGGCTGCCGGAGGGGTCCCAGGAGGCGGTGTGCCCCGCCCGGCCGGGCCGGGGACGGTACCAGCTCATGCGGCCCTATGCCCGGGGCGTCCGGCCCCTGGAGGACGTGGCGGAGGGAAAGCTCGCTCTGGACGATTTTCTGGCCCAGCTTTCCGACGCAGACCTGATCCACCTGCTGGGCGGCCAGCCCAACACCTCCGTTTCCAACACCTTCGGCATGGGCAACCTGCCGGAATACGGCGTGCCCACCGTCACCACCGCCGACGGCCCCGCCGGACTGCGGCTGCTGCCGGAGTGCGGGGTATGCGCCACCGCCTGGCCCTGCGCCACGGCCCTGGCCGCCGCCTGGGACAGCGAGCTGGCCGCCGCCGTGGGGGCCGCCGCCGCGGGGGAAGTGAAGGAGAACAACATCGGCGTGTGGCTGGCCCCCGCCGTGAATATGCACCGCAGCCCCCTGTGCGGCCGGAACTTTGAGTACTGGTCCGAGGACCCCCTGCTGGCGGGCAGGCTGGCCGGGGCCATGGTCCGGGGCATCCAGAGCCGGCACGTGGCCGCCACGGTGAAGCACTTCGCCTGCAACGACAAGGAGACCAACCGCAAGCAGTCCGACTCCCGGCTTTCCGAGCGGGCGCTGCGGGAGCTGTACCTAAAGACCTTTGAGATCATCGTGAAGGAGGCCCAGCCCTGGGCCATTATGAGCTCCTACAACATCATCAACGGCCGCCGGGCCTCCGAGAGCCGGGAGCTTTTGACGGACATCCTCCGGGACGAGTGGGGCTATAAGGGACTGGTGATGACCGACTGGTGGAACCGGGCCGAGCATTACAAGGAGGTCCTGGCCGGCAACGACCTGAAGATGGCCGCCGGCTACCCGGAGCGGCTGGAAAAGGCCATGGAGCTTGGCGCGCTGACGCGAGACGACCTTCTCCTCTGCGCACGCCGGGTGCTGGAGCTCATTTTGAAGATGGACTGACGGAAAAACCAAAAGCGCGGCGCGGCCTGAAAAGGCCGCGCCGCTGAGCTTGTCAAAAAACAAGTTTTTGACCGCTATGATATAAACTGCTCGGCGGAAGTGAATCCCGCCGGCAGGAAGTCAAAAGCCTGTCGCACAGCGGCTTTTGACTTCACGCGCGGGAATGCCGCGCGGCTCGCCCTGACCGGGCTTCGCAAGGCTCTCTCTCGTTCTTTGACAGTCTACGGCTTTTCGCATCTCTATCTTTTCAGCTCCGCCAGGGCGCAGGCCGCCATACGCCCGCCTCCCGAAAGGCTGGGGTGCAGGTGGTCGCCGCTGTCGCAGCTCACGCGCATATGCTCCGGCCTGTCCGGGTCCCGGAGGGCGGCGTCAAAGTCGAACACCTTATCAAATATCGCGCCCGCCCCCGCCAGCAGCCACTCGTTCAATCTGACCCGCTCCGCCTCCTGGACAGGGCCGTACCCCTCGCTGCCCATCCGGGGCACCAGCGTGGCGGCGTAGACCGCCATGCCCGCGGCCCGGACCTGGCCCGCCAGGTCCTCCAGCGCGGCGGCCAGCCGGTCCGCCCCGGCAAAGTCCGCCCCGGCGGGGTCGGAACAGGCGCCGATGTCGTTGGTGCCGATGAACAGTGCAACCGCACGGGTCCCCGGGTCGCTGAGGGCGTCCCGCCGGAACCGCTCCACCCCCGCCCGGCCGTACATCCGAAAGGCCATCGACGCGGGCCCGCTCAAAAGCCGGTTGCCGCCGATGCCCTTGTTGAGCACCGCCAGCTTCCCCGGCGTCTCGCGGATCAGGGCCGCCGCCAGGGGGTCCGTCCACAGCCCCATCTGCGTGATGGAGTCGCCGAAGCACACCAGCGCGCCGGCCTCGTCCGGGGCCAGCAGCTCCACCGCCGCCACAGCGGGCACCGCCGCGCACGGGTCATAGCCCGCCCCGTCAAAAGGCCCGGCGGTGTAGTCGCCCTTTTTGCTGCGATGCACGTCCGCCCGGATGCCGTTTCCCGAGCTGACCGGCCCGGAAAAGGCCAGCCGGAGGCAGATGAGCTCCCCCGGCTCCACGGTCAGGGGCAGCTCGTCGCTGCGTTCGTCCCCGCCGGGGGCAAGGGTGACGCTCCGGCTCCCGCCGAAGGTCAGGGGCCTGAGCTCCCCGCTCAGGGTCCCGGCTGCGGCGGCCCGCACCGTCAGGGGCCCGCGCCCCTCCCAGTTTGCCAGCCGCAGGCGCAGACGGATCCCTGCCAGCGCGGTGCGGACCGTCAGCAGCATGGTCCTGTCCCGATAGGACGGGCCCATGCCCTCGATGGGGGTGTGGGCCTGGCCCCAGACGCTGACCCAGTGCGGCATACGGACCCCTCCCTGTCGTTTTCTGCCCGTATTTTACCACCCCCACTCGACAAAAGCAACGGACATGTGTACAATGGGGCTGACTATAACGCACCAGGAGGCGGCAAATGAAAACGCTCCTTTACGGCGGCCGGGTCATCGACCCCGCCAACCGGGTGGACAGCGTCCTCAACGTGCTGATGGAGGACGGTAAGATCGCCCGGGTCAGCCCGGAGGACATGGAGGCTGACCGGCGTATGGACGTGACGGGCCGGGTGGTCTGCCCCGGCTTCATCGACGTACACGTCCACGAGGACCCGGTGGAGGAAAACGGGCGCATCTACGCCGACCCGGACCGGTCCGTGTTCTCCTGTATGCTCCGCATGGGCGTCACCACGGTGATCGGCGGCAACTGCGGCTCCAACGTGTGGGATCCGGCCGGGTATCTGGATCTGGCGGACCGGGACGGGACATACGTGAACGTAGCCATGCTGGCCGGGCATGAGTATTTCCGCCTCCGGGCCGGCGCGGCGGACCCCTACGCCCCCGCCGCGGACGGGCAGCTGCGCTCCGTCGCGGAGGGGATAGCCCAGGCCCTGGACCGGGGCTGCGCGGGGACCTCCTTCGGCATCCGCTACACGCCGGGCATGGACACGCGGGAGCTTCTCGCCGCCGCCTCCCCTCTGCGGGGCACGGGAAAGGTGGCCGCCTGCCATCTCCGGGACGACGCGGCGGCCTTTTTCGGCGCGCTAGAGGAATTTGCCGGCGCCATGGCGGACCTGGGCGTGCCCGCCCAGATATCCCACATCGGCAGCATGGCCGGCTTCGGCCAGATGGAGCGGGCCCTGTCCATGGTGGACGCCTACCGGCTGGGCGGCGCGGACATCTTCTGCGACTGCTACCCCTACGAGGCCTTCTCCACGGGCCTGGGCTCCGCCACCTACGATGACGGGTGGATGGACCGCTACGGCTGCGGCTACGACGCGGTGGAGATGTGCGAGGGCAAATACAAGGGCCGGCGGTGTACCGAAGAGACCTTCCGGGAGATACGGCGGGATATGCCGGAGTGCCGGACCGTGTGCTATGTGATGCGGCCGGACCAGGTGGCGCTCGCCCTGGCCCACCCGGCGGTGATGCTTGCCAGCGACGCCACCATGCACCGGGGCCAGGGCCACCCCCGGGCCGCCGGGACCTTTCCCCGGCTTTTTGCGGAATATGTCCGCACGGGCAGGCTGACCCTTTACGACGCGGTAGCCAAGATGACCAGCCTGCCGGCGGCCCGGTTCCGCCTTCCCGGCAAGGGCTCCCTGGCGGTGGGCGCGGACGCGGACGTGACCGTGTTCGACCCGGCGCGGATAAAGGACAACGCCACCTTCGCCCGGCCCATCCTGGCCCCGGAGGGCATAGACTATGTGTTCATCGGCGGAGAGCTGGCGGCCCAAAACTGCCGGATCGCCGCTCCCCCTCTGGGCCGGTCCGTCCGGCTTTAAAACGCAGAAAGCCCCCGGAGAGAAAAGCTCTCCGGGGGCTTTTTCAGCCTCTCACCAGGGCAGCGCGCCGGCCAGCATATTGCCGGTCAGCCGGCCCGCCACGCCGGAAAAGGCCGCCGCCATAAAGTCGGCGCAGTCGTCGCCCACCAGCCGGGAGGCCTCCTGGCCGTCCATGCCGGTCAGGTCCGTGGCGTCGGACACGTCCGGCTCCAGCCAGTCCGCGCTGCCGCCAACGGTGGAGAGGAAGTCCACCGAGAGGGACGCGGCCTCCGTCCCGTCCACGCTGACGCTCACGGCGAGCTCATCCCTGTCCGGGTCCCCGAACTGCCCGGTGCGGACCGCCAGGCTGACCGTGCCGTCCTCCGGCGTCACGATGTCCGCCGTCAGATCCAGGCCGCCCATGCCGCCGCCCTCATAGACCGTGCCCGTCACGGAGATATCGCAGCCGGTGTTTCTCAGGGCCTGGCCGAAATCCTCATTGCCGGACCAGATATCCACGAGCCGCACCAGATCGTCGTTGGAAACGGAGATGTCCAGCGTATCGAACTGCGTCCCCTCCATGGCGACGGGCTGGCCGGGCCGGACGCAGCGTTCAAAAAGCTCCTGCATCTCGGCGGTCTTTTCCTCCACGTCCCCCACCTGGGCCTGCCAATCCTCCTCGGTCATGCTCTCCAGCTCTGCCAGGGCCTCCGGGTCCAGCTCCTCCAGGGCGGCCGCCATCTCCTCCTGCATCTGGGCCACCATGGCCTCGATCTCCTCGTCGGTCATGTTCTCCACGTCCGGCAGAGGCTCGCTGATGAGCGCGTCCATGACCTGCCCCAACGCCTGTACCACGTCCGGCTCGCTGGTCATATACACGCTCTCCGGCTCCTCCGCGCCTTTGCGCAGGCTCAAAACGGCCCGGCTAGCATCCACAGTCAGAGCGGCCTGGGCATAGATCTGCCCGTCGGAGGTGAAGTACAGCCGCGCCCCACGGGCATCCCCGTCCTGGGCCGCCTCCAGGTAGGCGGCGAACCCGCTCAGGTCCAGGCCGGTCTCCCCGGCCGCGGACAGCGTAAGATCCTCTATGCCCAGGATGGAGGACATATCCCCCTCCGAGATGGTCATGCAGCCCGACAGCAGAAACAGCAGGCCCAAAAACAGTATCGCAGCCTTTTTCATGGTCGTTTCCCCTTTCGTGGGGCGTTCCGCCCCGGGACCAGTTTACTATATCGCCGGCGCGAAAGCAATCCCGTTTTTTTGGAAAGATACCGGGCGTCCGCTCTGCGGACGCCCGGTTTCTCAATCAGTCTTATAGCTTGCCCCTGAAGCTGAATCGGAAGTCCATGGGCCTGGACACGTCCAGCAGGTACTCCGGGTGGGGCTCCGCGCCCCAGCTGTTGTCCCCGGCCACGCCGGTCTGGGCCAGAGCGGCCCGGATCACCGTGTAATGGACCGGCGGCAGCTCGTTCTCATGGCCCGCGTTCTCCAGCTCATGGGGGGTATAGGGCAGAGCGGAAAAGCTCATGCCGCCGCCCTCGAACCGCAGGCCCCGGCCCCGATAGTCCGTGACCTCCGCCCAGCGCACGCCAGTCATGTTGCCGCACTCCTGGGGCACCAGATAGTGGGCCAGCCGGTCCTTTACGCCGCTTTCCCAGACGCCCAGCTTCGCGCCCTGCTCCCGGTCGGCGTAGGTCTCCGCCGGGCCCAGGCCGTACCACTTCACATGGTCGAAGTCCGCGTCCATCTTCATCATCATGCCGAACTCCGGCATGGGCCCCAGGCCCTCCGCCGGGTCGTAGTGCAGGTCCACATCCACCGTCCCGCAGGGATGGACCGTGTACGCCACGGTACACTGGGCCCTAGGCGTGGTGGGCAGGGCGTAGGTGAACCGGATGGAGACAGAGCCGTCGGCGTTCTCCGTCACGGGGGCGTTGGGCATGCCGAACACATGGCCGTCGGCGTGGGTGGTGGCGTAAAGGCTCGCCAGCTTCCACTGGCCGTACCGCTGGGGCATGAACCAGCCCGTGTCGTTGTCCGTGGGGGCCCGCCAGAAGTTGGGCTTGGGCACGGTCTTGAGCATCTCTCTGCCCCCGAATTTGTAGGAGGAAAGGCCCCCGGCCCCATAGCTGAACTGGACGGCGAAGTCGATCCCCTGAACGCCCAGGTTGTTGTTGCCGTACACCACCCGCAGAGGCCGGCGGGCGGGCGGAACCATGACCGCCGGGGCCTTCACCTTCCAGACCCCCTGACCGAAGGCCACCTCATGGCCCCGGTCCGCCCAGGGCGCATCCTCCTTCAGTCGGAAGGAGACTGTGGCCGCGTACTCGCCGCCGACGGTCTGCGCCCCGAAGGGCAGCGGATAGGTCCGCTCCTCCAGGGGCGGCACGTCGGTGTCCATCACCGCTCGGGCGATCTCGATCCCGTCCCGGGCCAGGGCCGCCACACACTCATAGGCGGACGTGGCGGTGAACAGGTGCCGATTGACGATCCGCACCTCGCTCTGGCTCACATGGGCCACGATGTTCTGATAGTTATACTTGACGGCCTGCATCTTGGGAGAGACCGTGCCGTCCCCGTAGACGATGCCGTTGCCGCTGAAGTTGTAGTCCGTGGGCCGGTCGTCAAAGTCCCCGCCGAAGCCGTAGGCCGCGCTGCCGTAGCGGTCCCGGAAGCGGATGGACTGGTCGATGAAATCCCAGATGAAGCCGCCCTGGTACAGAGGCTCCTCGTAGGCCAGCTCCGTGTACTTGTCCATGGCCCCGTTGGAGTTGCCCATGGCGTGGGTGTACTCGCACATGATGAAGGGCTTGCCCCGGTGCTGGGCCAGAAAGTCCTTCACCTCCGCCGCGGAGGTGTACATACGGCTCTCGATGTCGGTGGTCTCCGGCCGCCGGGGGTCCAGGAACACCCCCTCGTAGTGGACGGGGCGGGTGTCGTCCAGCTCATGGAACCTGCGGCTCATCTCATAGATCACGCTGCCGCCAAAGGACTCGTTGCCGCAGCTCCAGATCAGCACGCAGGGGTGGTTCTTGTCCCGCTGGTAGGTGGAATTGACCCGGTCCAGCAGCAGGTCCTGCCACTCGGTCCGGTCGCCGGGCAGGGAGTACTCCACGGGCTTCTGCCGCCGGGCGATCAGATCCCAGGCCCCGTGGGACTCCATATTGTTCTCGTCGATCACATAAAGGCCCAGCCGGTCGCACAGCGCGTACAGCGCGCTGCTGTTGGGATAGTGGCTGGTGCGGATGGCGTTGATGTTGTGCCGCTTCATGGTAATCAGGTCCCGGCGGATCTTCTCCTCCGTCACGGCCCGGCCGGTCTCGGCGCAGAAGTCGTGGCGGTTCACGCCCTTGAACACGATCCGCTTACCGTTCAGGTACATCACGCTGTCCCGTATCTCGAACCGGCGGAAGCCCACCTGCAGGCAGGCCGTCTCCACGCTCTCCCCGCCGGCGGTCATGGCCGTCAGGGTCAGGTCGTACAGCGCGGGATGTTCCGCGCTCCACTTCTCCGGCTCCGCCACATCGATGGCAAAGGCGGCCTCCGTGCCGGTCCCCGTCTGTTCGGCCTGGGCCGCGACGTTCCCGGCGGCGTCGGTCAGAGCCAGGCGCAGTTTCCACGCACCCGCCGCCTCCACCTGGACCTTCACGTCCAGCACGGCGTTTTTATACTCGTCATCCAGCAGGGTCTTCACCCGCACGTCCCGGACATGGACCGCCGGGATCGCGTACAGAAATACCTCCCGGAAAAGCCCGGAGAAGCGGAAGAAGTCCTGGTCCTCCAGCCAGCTTCCCGCGCTGAAGCGGTACACCCGGCAGGCCAGCTTGTTCTCCCCCTCAGCGAGATAGTCCGTCAGCTCGAACTCCGAGGGGGTGAACGAGTCGGAGGAAAAGCCCACATACTGCCCGTTCAGCCACACGGCCACGCAGCTCTCCGCCCCCTGGAAGGACACGCCCACCCGCTTGCCCCGCATGGTCTCCGGCAGGGTGAAGTACTTCACATAGCAGGCCACCGGGTTGTACCGGCCGGGTATCTGGCCGAACTGCACGTCCTCCACCCCGTCCCAGGGGTACTGGACGTTCACGTACTGGGGGACGCCGCAGCCCTCCATCTGGATATGGGCGGGCACGGGGATATCCGCCCAGCCGGAGCAGTCGTAGTCCGCCGCCTCGAAGCCGGGGATCACCTGGTCCTGGTTCACGGCGCAGAAGAACTTCCAATAGCCGTTCAGGGACCAGCGCAGGCTGCTCTGGCCGGCCGCCGCCTCGTCGGCGGTGGCGTATACGGCATGGTCGGAATGGGCGGCGGCCCGGCCCTGGGCGAAAAAGGCGGGATCTTTCAGCTTATCATAGTCAAACTTCACGGGTCATGCGGCCGCCGGCGGCGGCCTACCTCCTCACTGTTCTTTTGCGTTTGGCGGCGTAAAATGAGCGCGATGCCGTGCCCGAAAAGGCACGGCATCGGTTTACCGTGCGGACGCCGTGACAATGCTGCCAGCATTATATCAGAGCCCGCTGAAAGTATCAATATTTACTTTGCTCACTTCACCGCGCCGGCAACGGCCTCGGTAAAGCTCTTCTGCAGGATGAAGAACACGATGACCGTGGGCAGCGTGCAGATGGTGACGCCGGCCATAACCACGCCGTAGTCGATGACGTAGCCGCCCGTCAGGTTCGCCACCAGCATGGGCATGGTGATGGAGTCGGGGGTCTGCAGGATGACCTTGGGCCACAGATAGGCGTTCCAGGTGTTCATAAAGGTGATGGTGGCCGCCGCCGCGAAGGTGGGGCGCATCATGGGCACGAACATACGGGTGAAGATACCGAGCTCGCTCAGGCCGTCCACCCGGGCCGCCTCCAGCACCTCCTTGGGGAAGGTGCGGGCGTTGTTTCTGAACAGCATGATCAGAAACGGCGTGGACAGGCTGGGCAGGATATATCCGATGTACTTGTTGACGAAGCCCATCTTGGTGAACATCTGGAACAGGGGCACCAGGATAGCCACGAAGGGCACCATCATGCTCATCATGATCAGGGCCATCACGGCGTCCTTGCCCTTGTCATGGAATATCTCGAAACCGTAGCCCGCGATGGAGCAGATGGCTAAGGAGAGCACCAGCACCAGGAACGTGTTGATAATGGAGTTTTTGAACGCGTTCAGCACATCCTGCTGCGCGAACAGGTTTTTCAGGTTTTCCATCAGATGGGTGCTGGGGACCATCCGGCCGCCCAGGATCTCCGCCGTGCTGTTGCAGGAGGAGATGAAGCACCAGTACAGGGGGAACACCGATATGAGGCTCATGATTATCAGGAACAGATAGATCAGCGTCCTCTTACCGTATTTCTGAAAAGTACCCTCACTCACGCTTGTCACCCACTTTCATCTGAATTGCGCTGAGGATAGCCACCAGGATCAGTATGACGAAGCTCATGGCCGCGGCATAGCCGAAGTTGGGGTTCATCTGGAACATGGTCTTGTAAATGTAATGCGACATTGTGATGGTGGCGTTGGCGGGTCCGCCTTCGGTCAGGTTCATCGACTCGTCGAACAGCTGCAGCGTGCCGTTGGTGGACATGATGGCCGTCACCAGGATGATGGGCTTCAGCAGGGGGATGGTGATCTTGAAAAGCTGGGTGGCCGCGCCCGCGCCGTCGATGCGGGCCGCCTCGTAAACAGAGTAGTCGATGCTCTGCATACTGGACAGATAGAAGATCATGTTGTAGCCCGTCCAACGCCAGATCAGCGCGATGATGATGACCGCCTTGGCCGTGCCGGGGTTATTGAGCCAGTTGACCGGGGCTTTCAGGATGCCGATCTTCATCAGCACGGCGTTGATCATGCCGTCATAGGCGAACATGGTCCGGAATATCAGAGAGTAAGCCACCAGAGCCGTGGCGCAGGGCAGAAAGATGCAGGTGCGGAAGACGCCCTTGAATTTCAGCTGGTGGTCGTTCAGCAGCGTGGCGAAGATCATCGCCAGCACCAGCATGATGGGCACCTGGATGATCAGGTATGTAAAGGTGTTTTTCAGGCTCGTCTTGAATACATTGTCCTTCATCAGAAACTGATAGTTCCTGGTTAGGGGATCGGACCAGGTCAGCGCGGTGGGCCGGCCGCCCTGGAAGGAGATCATAAGAGCCCGGATCATGGGATAGAAGCTCATCCAGAAGATCAGCACCGTGGCGGGGATCAGGAAAAACCAGCCTATGATGTTCTGCTTCTGGTGCATGGTGAGCCTTCTCCCGGAAGTTTGAGTCATCGTAGCAACTCCCCTCTCTCGCTTTTTGATTTAAAGGGTGCAAAGGGTTTTTAAGAGAACTGCCGCTCCGGAAAAACGCCGAAGCGGCAGTCTTGTGTTTCAAATCGGGAACTTAGAATCCCATGGTGAAGTTCACGGTGTCCTCCGCGGTGGCAAGTTCGCTGTCGATATCGCCGCCGTTCAGAACGTTGGTGATAGCGGTGCCCAGCGCGTCACGGGCGTCATAGTAGTAAGCGCCGGTGTTGTTGGCGGGCACTTGAGCGCCGAACTCAACGATGGTGGAGAAGATGGGCTCGCCGTTGAAGAAGTCGCTGGGAGCGGTGTAGTTGGGGGCGTCCTTGGCCGGCGTGTAGCAGGCGATGGCGGAGGTGGTGGGCAGGATCGCGTCATAGAAGTCCACGTTCCGATACATCTGCATGAAGTCCAGAGCCAGGTCGATGTCCTTGTTGTTGATGATGGCCCAGGAGGAGCCGCCGTTGTTGGAGTAGTTGGTGGCATCCTCAACGCCGGCCATGGCGGGCATATTGGTGACAGCCCACTTACCGGCCTGATCGGACAGGCTCATGATGGTGGAGAGGATCCAGCAGCCGGTGAAAGTGCCCACGACAGACTGGTTGGACAGGGTGCCGATGTAATCCTCCCAGGAGTTGACCTCAATGAAGATGCCCTCGGCCACCATGGTGTTGTACACGTCCACGACCGCCTTCAGCTTATCATTGTCCTTCATGTTGACGGAGCCGTCATCGTTGAACAGGGAGCCACCGCAGGACTGGAGCAGGATCATGGCGGTGTCCACCGCGCCGGCCTGGCCGGACAGCATGGGCCTGCCGGTCTTTTCCTTCACGTCACGGCCGATCTCCAGGAACCGATCCATATCAATGTCGGTCAGGTCGTCCACCGTGTAGCCGGCCTCTTCCAGATAGTCGGTACGCCAGGCGGCCACGACAGTGCCGGCGTCAAAGGGGATGCCGTAGTTCTTGCCGTCCACCACGGAGTAGGCGACCTTCGCCTCGCCAAAGTCGGTATAGTCATAGGTGTCCGTCATGTCATAGAACACTTCGGGATAGTTGATGACTTCCTTCTGGAAGGCGTTGTCCTGGATCAGCGTGATGTCGGGCAGGGTGGAAGTGTCGCCGTTGGAGGCGATGATACGGGACTCAACATCCTCCCACAGAACTTCCTCGATGTCGATCTCCACGTCGGGATGCTCCTCCTGGTACATCTCCTTGGCCTTCTCCATCGCGGCGATATTGAAGGTCTGGTCCCAGCACCAGATGGTCAGCTTGCCGTCGGCCTGGTCGCCGGGCTCCGCAAAAGCGACAGTGCCCAGAGACAGGACCATCAACATGGCAAGCAGCAGGGAAATGAGCTTTTTCATGGGGTTCCTCCTTGATTCTTTTTTATCGGACGGCTTTCTCTCGCCCGATATTTGTGGTGATTCAATCTTAGCACAGCAAGACTTTCGCCACGGCTCATTTCCGCTCCTATTCCGCTCATATTCGATTCTTTTTCAGTTTAATTCACCAGCTCGAGGAAAGATACACAAATTTTTTAGGTCATTTTTGACAATCCGATACAAAAAGAAGCCGCCGGTCCCGGGACCGGCGGCCGAAGGCCGTCACAATATTAAATATGTGCGTTTTTGCGCCAGTCCGCCGGGGACGTGCCCACGAAGCGGCGGAAGTTGCGGTTGAAGGTGGCGACGGAGGGAAAGCCGGTCTGCACGGCCACCTGCAGCACGGTCTCGTCGGTGCCCCGCAGCAGGTTCATGGCCCGGTTGATCCGGTAGCGGTTGACGTACTCCATGGGCGCGACGCCCATGACCCGGTCAAAGACCTTGCGGAAGTAGCTGACGCTCATGGCGCAGCTGGCGGCCAGCTCCTCCACCCGCAGCCGGAGCATATAGTTCTCCGAGACATACCGCAGGGCCGGCTCCACGGGCCGGCGGGCGTCCGCGTCGGGGCTCGGGTCGCTCATGGCCGATTCCAGGGACCGGCTCATGATGGCCGCCAGCAGCATGGTAAGGGTCTCCAGCTCCAGCCGGGCGGAATCCTGCCGCCGGCGGCCCAGCTCGAACAGGGTCTCCAGCGCGGACCGCAGGTCCCGGCACTCCTCCCCCGCGTCAAAGTACAGCCCCCGGCTCCGGGCGGCCTCCAGCATGGCCCGCAGGGCGGCCCGGTGGCGGGCCGGGGCGTCCTGCAGCAGCGCGTCCTCGTCCACCAGCACATACTGCCAGTGGGTCATGGGCCGGCCCGTGTTCTGCTGACAGTGGCGCAGGCCCCGGCCCGCCGCCACCACGGACCCGGCCCGGAACCGCCACTGGCCCCGGCCCAGCTCCACGGTCCCCTCCCCCGACAGGCACAGGCCGATCTCCAGACAGTTGTGGTAGTGGCTCCGGTCCGGCACATAGGGCGGGTACCAGGGGTTGTCGATAAGGCCCACCAGCGGGGACTGGCCGTTCAGCTCATAGTCCCGGCGTTCCCGGTTGGGGTCCTCCGCGCTGACCAGATTGGGGGAGTAGATACCCCCCCCAATGGGCTTTTTTGCGTTCAGCGTGTCCATCCGTCACTGGTAGCCCATCACCCGCTCCGGGGCGATGCGGCGGATATACTCCCGCAGCTCCGGGTCCGGCTGGAAGAACACCTTCACGGGCCGGCCCTCCTCCTGACCCACCCCGGTCAGGTACATGACGGAGCAGATGTTGTCCGGGTCGTGGGCCGACACGTCGTAGGTGATCCGCCGGGCCGGGCCGGCGGTGGAGGCGGCCTCCGCCTGGGCAAGCTGCCCGGACCCCTCCGGGGCCATGGCGATGAGCTCCGTCAGGTCGAACTGCCCGAAGGTCACCGTCCTGGGCCTGGACCGCAGGCCGCTGATCCTGTCCACGGTGAGCCTCGCCCCCTCCAGCCGGTACTGGTACGTGACCCGGGCCGCGCCCATGAAGTACCAGGACCCGAACAGGGTCCCCAGAGCCGGTATCAGCCAGAAAAAGCCCCACAGCGCGCCCGCCACGGTAAAGACGAACACACTGAGGTATAAAAGCCACTGTATCACCCGCACATAGCCGGGTATCTTCCGGCGCACGCTCTGCACATAGGAAAAACCGTCGTAGTCCGCCATGGGCCCATCTCCTTTGAACGCTTTTCTTTGATTATACGAGCCGCGGGGCCAAAACGCAAATGATTCTTTCCCGGCGGACCGCCGCGTATGTGTCGCAGTTAACAAAATCGTAATAATTTCCCGGCGAATTTTTATGGAACCTGGCGTTTGACAGAACGGACTCGTTGGTTTAAAATAGCAATACACTAAATGAACGAGGTCCCTTATGCGTCTTTTCGTCATTGACAGCCTGATCATCGCCGTTATTATCATTCGACTGTGCCGGAATGAGAATAGCGCGAAAAGTCATGCTGTCAACGCCGGGTGAAAGCCCGGACGACCGGAAAAAAGCCCTTCCCGCCGTATGGTCTGACTTTTCAGGCCATGCGGCTTTTGTTATGTATTCTATCCGCCAAAACGGCAAAAAGGAGAGATCGACATGGACATCACCATTACCCGGACCAGCGCGCCCCGTCCCCGGCCCGACGAGGACCACATCCCCTTCGGGACCTTCTTCTCGGACCATATGTTCCTCATGGACTATACGGCCGGCAAGGGCTGGCACGATCCCCGCATCGTCCCCTACGGCCCCCTGCCGCTGGAGCCCTCCTGCATGACGCTCCACTACGCCCAGGCCGTCTTTGAGGGGCTGAAGGCCTATCGGACGGCGGAGGGCCGCGTGCAGCTTTTCCGCCCCACGGAGAACATCGCCCGCATGGCCCGCTCCTGCGAGAAGCTGTGCATCCCGGAGGTGCCCGCGGACGTGTATCTGGACGCGCTGAAGACCCTGGTGGAGCTGGACGCGGACTGGGTCCCCTCCGCGCCGGACACCAGCCTGTACATCCGGCCGTTCGTGTTCGCCACGGACGCCCACCTGGGGGTCCACGCGTCCCACACCTATCTCTTTTGCATCATCACCTGCCCGGTGGGCAGCTACTACCCGGAGGGGCTGGACCCGGTCCACATCGCCATCGAGAGCCGGGAGGTCCGGGCGGTCCGGGGCGGCACCGGCTTCACCAAGTGCGGCGGCAACTACGCCGCCAGCCTCCACGCCAGCGAGATCGCGGAGAAGCAGGGCTTTTCCCAGGTGCTGTGGCTGGACGGCGTGGAGCAGAAGTACATCGAGGAGGTGGGCTCCATGAACGTGATGTTCAAGCTGGCGGGCAAGATCGTGACCCCCTCCCTGGCAAGCGGCTCCGTGCTGCCGGGCATCACCCGCAAGACCGCCCTGCAGCTTCTGACCGAGTGGGGCTATGAGGTCCAGGAGCGGAACATCTCCGTGGACGAGCTGATCGCCGCCGCCCAGGACGGGTCCTTGGAGGAGGCCTGGGGCACCGGCACCGCCGCGGTGATCTCCCCGGTGGGCCAGATCTTCTACCAGGGCAGGACCTACACCGTCAACGACTTCCAGATCGGCCCCGTGACCCACCGGCTCTACGAGACCATCACCGGCATCCAGTGGGGCCGCCTGCCGGACAGCCACGGCTGGACCGTGCCCGTTTGCTGACATGGGGCCCATCCACCGCCGCGCCGTCCCCGCCGGCCCGGACACGGACATGAGCCCCGAGGAGGCGCTGGAGCGGCTGCTGCGCTCCTACACCCGCTATTACGACGTCGCCCGGGAGGGCGTGGAGCCTCCCTTCGCGGCGGAGGCAGCGTTCCACTCCCACGACGAGCAGTACGTGCTGGTGAAAAGCGCACGCATCGCTGAGTCCGACTCCCATGAGTATGTGTTTTTCGCCACGGCGGACACCCTGGACGCGGCGGCCGCCGCCCAGTTGGAGCAGACCGCCTGGGACCGGGGCCTGGCGCGGGTCCGGCCCCACCTGGACCACCGCAGCTCCGACGTGACGCTGATCGTGGCCGCCGGGACCATCACCCCGGAGGCTAAGCAGAAGATCAAAAAGTCCAAACATACCAAAAGCTACAAACACACCCTCCACGGCTGGAGCAACTACCGTGCGATTGCTTTGGAGACCTCTTCCGGGGACCTGGTTTTCAACCGGCTGGGCCGGGACCTGAAGAAGCTCTTTCGCAATATTCTAGAACAAAGATAGGAGAGACAAAATGATCGCAATTCTCATCATCCTAGCGGCAATCGTTTTGCTGGTCGTTGGCTATGTGACCTACGGCTCATGGCTGGCAAAGCAGTGGGGCATCGACCCCACCAGAAAGACCCCCGCGGTCGAGATGGAGGACGGAGTGGACTACGTGGCCGCCAAGCCCGTGGTCCTGATGGGCCACCACTTCTCGTCCATCGCCGGCGCGGGTCCCATCAACGGCCCCATCCAGGCCTCCGTTTTCGGCTGGGTGCCCGTGTTCCTGTGGTGCGTCGTCGGCGGCATCTTCTTCGGCGGCCTGCAGGACTTCGGCTCCCTGTTCGCCTCGGTCCGCCACGGCGGTAAGTCCGTGGGCGAGATCATCAAAGACTCCATGGGCGAGCGGGCCAAGAAGCTGTTCATCCTCTTCGCCCTGCTGGTGCTCATCATGGTGATCGCCTCCTTCGTGAACGTGGTGGCCGGCACCTTCGCCTCCGAGGCCACCGGCTTCACCACCGGCGCCGTCACCGGCAACGAGACCACCGCCATGGTGAGCGTACTGTTCATCGTGCTGGCCGTGATCTATGGGCTGCTGACTAACCGGGTCGGCATGAAGACCGTCCCCGCCACCATCATCGGCATCGTAGGCATCGTCGCAGCCGTCGTCGTGGGCCTGAACTGCGGCCTGGCTCTGAGCCGGAACACCTGGATCGTGCTGATCGGCGTGTACATCGCCGTGGCCTCCCTGATCCCCGTGTGGATCATGCTCCAGCCCCGGGACTATCTTTCCAGCTTCCTGCTGTACGGCATGATGGCCGTGGCCGTGGTGGGCATCTTCTTCTCCGCCTTCACCGGCGATAAGACCGCCCAGTTCGAGCTGCCCGCCTTCACCGGCTGGACCACCAGCCTGGGCGGGATGTTCCCGGCCCTGTTCATCACCGTGGCCTGCGGCGCCTGCTCCGGCTTCCACGCGCTGATCTCCACCGGCACCTCCTCCAAGCAGCTTGCCAGCGAGAAGGACGCCAAGGCCATCGGCTACGGCTCCATGCTCATCGAATCCGCCCTGGGCGTGGTGTCCGTCATCGCCGTGGGCATGGTCTTCAAGCGTTACACCGCCGGCGAGTTCGGCTCCCCCGCCGTGGCTTTCGCCACCGGCATCGCCTCCATGTTCAGCCTGGACTCTGCCAGCGGCGTGTACAACGTGGTCTATACCCTGCTGACCCTGGCCGTGTCCGTGTTCGCCCTGACAAGCCTGGACACCGGCACCCGTCTGAGCCGGTTCATGTTCTCCGAGCTGTTCCTCAAGGAAGGCGAGGCCACCTGGCGTGACGCCGCCAGCCCCGTCCGGAAGTTCCTGGCCCATCCCCTGGTGGGCACCACCTTCATGGTGGTGGTGGGCTGCTACCTGGGCGGCATGAGCCTGAGCGCTATCTGGGGCCTGTTCGGCGCCGCCAACCAGCTGCTGGCCGGTCTGGCCCTGATGGCCGTGGCCGCCTGGCTGGGCGAAGTGGGCAAGAACAACAAGATGTTCTATGTGCCCATGGTGTTCATGCTGGCCGCCACCCTGACCTTCCTTGTCATCAAGATCAAGAGCCTTGCCACCCTCTGCGCCGCCGGTACCGAGTGGGGCAACTGGTTCCAGCTGGTCATCGCCGTGGCGATGGTCGTGCTGGCCCTGTTCCTGATCGTGGAGGGCGTCCGCACCTTCTCCAAGCAGGCCAAGAGCAAGGCCAAAGCCTGAGCCGGAAAAGCAAATATAATGGCGGGGGACCTGTCCCAAGACAGGTCCCCCGCTGCTTTTTCATGCGTCGCGGTCAGCCCTCGTAGTGGGCCGCCACCTTTTTCAGATCGTCGATGATGGGCAGGTGCTGGGGGCATACCCCCTCGCACTGGCCGCAGCCGATGCAGTCCGACGCCTTGCCGAACTGGCCGGCCAGGATGTCATAGTTGGTAAAATTCACCGTCCAGCCTTTCTCCTCCAGCCGTTCCCGCATATCCTCGTTGTACAGGGAGAAGTACTGGGGGATGGCGATGTGCCGGGGGCAGCCCTCCGTGCAGTAGGAGCAGCCCGTGCAGGGGATGGCGATCTGGCCGTTGATGATGTCCGCCGCCTGGAAGCACAGGCCCTTCTCCGCCTCCGTCAGCGGCTGGAAGTCCTCCATATAGCTCAAATTGTCCCGCATCTGCTCCAGGCTGGACATACCGGACAGCACCATCATGACGCCGGGCAGGCTGGCCGCGAAGCGGATGCCCCAGCTTGGCACGCTCTTGTCCGGGGCGTGGTCCCTGAACAGCTTCTCCGCCGCCGGGGGCACCTTTGCCAGCGTGCCGCCCTTCACCGGCTCCATGACGACGACGGGCTTGCCGTGAGCGCGGGCCATCTCGTAGCAGGCCCGGGAGCGGACCCACCGGCTCTCCCAGTCCAGATAGTTGATCTGCAGCTGGACAAACTCCATCTGGGGGTGTTTCGTCAGGATCTGGTCCAGCAGCTCCGGGGTATCGTGGAAGGAGAACCCCGCGTGCTTCACCAGGCCCCTGGCCTTCTTCTCCAGCAGCCAGTCGAAGCAGTCATACTTCTCGTACTTGGGGTACATATCCGCCTCGATGCCGTGGAGCAGGTAGTAGTCGAAATACCCCGCGCCGGTCTTTTCCAACTGGGCGTTGAAGATCTTGTCCCGGTCCTCAAAGCTGTCGAAAAAGCTGCCGTGGAGCTTGTCGGCCAGGGTGAAGCTGTCCCGGGGATACCGGTCCACCAGGGCTTCCTTTGCCACGCGCTCGCTGGCGAAGCCGTTGTACATCCAGGCGGTGTCGAAGTATGTAAAGCCCTTTTCCAAGAAAAGGTCCACCATCCGCTTCACCTGCTCCACGTCCACCTTTGCCTGGTCGTTGGGGTCCAGCAGGGGCAGACGCATCAGCCCGAAGCCCAGTTTCTTCCCGTTCTCGATCAATTTGCAGATCCTCCTTTCAGTCCATTCCGCGAAGCGGTCACCACTCGTAGCGCAGGTCCTCCTGCCGGAAGCCGTAGTCGGCCAGGAACCGCCGCAGATCCTCGTCGGAGCGGAGCAGCATGACCTCCGCGAACCGGCCCGTATCGGCGTCACGCCAGCCGGCCACCCTCTCGCCCGTACAGATGCTGGAGCGGACCACCGGCCGCTTCCCGGCCGGGTCGAAGGCCGGCCCGGCGGCCTTGCTTTTTCTCCCGAACAACGGCTCCGCCCCCTTATGCGTTGGTACCATTATATTGTACCGCATCTTTTCTCCCGGGGCAAGCGTTATCCGCGCCGCCGCCGTGGTTTTTTCCTGTTTTTTCAAAAAAGACAGTCTGCCGGCCCCCAACGGACCGGCAGACCGCTATCAAGGGAAAGACTCAAACATCGCGCCGCACCTTTCAGCGGCTCTCCACCAGGGGCACGGACACGCTGTTCACGAACACATAGGCGGTGGGCCGGGCCAGCGGCGCGAACTGCTTGCGGCCCATCTCCAGCTTCTCGTACTTGCGTACCTTCTTCTGCAGCTTTGTCATATCCTTCATGGCTTTAACCCTCCCGGATCATATTGTTTCCTGATGGTGCTATTATGCTGGAAAGGAGCGGCCAATTCTTGTATTTTCATTCTTTTTATGATATAATGATACTGTCAAAAAGGGGGCGGCGGTATGCACACCATGACGGTGGACGAGAAAAAGCTGCGGTACATGGAATACATCCGCCGGGAGACCGGGGAGCGGCACCACACCAACGCCGAGGACATGCGCCAGTATGAGATGCTGCGCTCCGGCGATCCGGGAGCAGTGGAGGAAGCGGTGCGCATTTTCGCCTCCGACCTGCCGGGCCACGTGTCCAACGACCCGGTGCGCAACTGCAAGTATCTGTTCGTGGCCTCCGCCACCATGGCCTGCCGGGCCGCCATGGCGGCGGGGGTGGAGCCGGAGCGGGCCTACGACAGCAGCGACCTGTTCATCCGGCAGATGGACCGGCTGGACACGGTGGAAGCGGTGTGCCAGCTCAGGCGGGAGATGTTCGCGTTCTATCTGAAAGAGGTCCAGGCCGTTCCCCGGCGCACGCCCTATTCCCGGCCCGTGGCCGGGTGCGTGGACTATATCTACGAGCACCTGCACCAGCGCATCGGCGTGCCGGACCTGGCGGAGCGCGTTGGCTTGTCGGAGAGCTATCTGTCCACCCTGTTCAAGAAGGAGACAGGCCGGAGCATATCGGACTATGTGATGGACAGGCGCGTGGAGGCGGCCTGCAATATGCTGAAGTTCTCCGATTACTCCTGCGCGGACATCGGGGCCATTTTGGCTTTCAGCTCCCAGAGCCACTTTATCCGGGCTTTCAAGGCCCGCACGGGGCTCACGCCCCGGGCCTATCGGGAGCGTTTTTTCCAGGCGTGACCTTTTTCCGGCGCGCCCGCCCATAAGAAACGCCCTGCCGCTGTGCGGCAGGGCGTAACTTTGTTTGACATATATCACATGAGGGTGTTGGGGTCCGTGTAGGGGATGTCCAAGGCCTCGGCCACCGCCTGGAAGGTCAGCTTGCCCTTGTAAGTGTTGACGCCGCTCATCAGGCAGGGGTCCGCCTTGCAGGCGGCCTCCAGGCCCAACTGGGTGATCCGTACCCCGTGGGCCAGGGTGGAGTTGACTAACGCCTCCGTGGAGGTCCTGGGCACGCTGCCGGGGATGTTAGCCACGCAGTAGTGCAGGATGCCGTCCACCTCGTACACCGGGTCGGCATGGGTGGTGGGGTGGCTGGTCTCAAAGCAGCCGCCCTGGTCGATGACGATGTCCACCAGCACCGCGCCCTTTTTCATCAGCTTCAGATCCTCCCGGCTCACCAGCTTCTGGCACTCCCGGCCGGGGGCCAGCATGACGCAGCCGATGACAAGATCGGCCTTCTTCAGCGCGGCCAGCAGGTTGGCCCGGCTGGAATAGAGGGTGGTGATCTGGCTGCCGAACACCTCGTCCAGATAGGCCAGCCTCTGGTGGTTGATGTCCAGCACCGTGACCCGTGCGCCCAAGCCCACCGCCATGCGGCAGGCGTTGATGCCGGCGTTGCCCGCGCCGACGATGACTACGTCGCCCTTGTCGCAGCCGGGGACCGCCCCCAGCATCACGCCACGGCCGCCATAGGTCTTTTCCAGGTACTTGGCCCCCTCCAGCACCGCCATGCGGCCGGCCACCTCGCTCATGCAGTACAGGCAGGGCAGCCCCTTGCCGCCGGGACCCAGGATGGTCTCATAAGCCATGGCGGTGGTCTTGCTCTCCAAAAGGGCCTCGGTCAGCTCCTTGTCCGCCGCCAGGTGGAAGTAGGTGTAGATGAGAAGCCCCTCCCGGAAGTACTTGTACTCGCTCTTCAGCGGCTCCTTGACCTTGACGATCATGTCCGCCTTGGCCCAGACCTGGTCCGCGCTGTCCAGCAGCACGGCCCCGTGCTCGGCGTATTCCTCGTCCGTAAAGCCCGCGCCCAGGCCCGCGCCCTTTTCCACATACACCGTGTTGCCCGCGTTCACATACTCCCCCACCGCGCCGGGGGTGAGGCCCACGCGGAACTCGTTGTTTTTTATCTCTTTAGGCAGTCCTACGATCATGATGAATACCTCCTTCATTCTGCATCGTGTTTGTTTTGCCCCTCGAAAAACCAGCCGGATGTCCCTTTACCGCCCGCTTTCGCCTCCATTCCGCCGTAATTTGCATCCATTTCTCGATGTTATTTTGTGTACTTTCACCAAATCGTACCGTCATTGTACCACCCTTTGCGCCGTTTGTAAAGACAGAAAAAGGAAAACGGGGCTTCCGGCCTCAAGCGGCCCGGAAAGCCCCGCGTCCCTGTCTTTTATGTCAGCACATCCCCCGCCGGAAGGCGGGCCGTCCGCTCTATTTTCGCTCCGCGAACTGGTACGCCTGCTCCACCCAGCCGAACAGCTCCCCGTCCAGATCGGCCGGCTCGCTGACTACGATATGGGTGGTCCACCGGCCGGGATAGGGCTCCGTCTTTGCCGCCACCCGGTCCGACGACAGCGGATATGGCAGCCCCAGGGTCAAGACGAAGTAACTTTCGGGCAGCTCCGCCTTCCTCCTTGGCCGCAGGAAGGACACGCAGGCGTACATATGCCGCCCGTAAAAGGATATCTGGCTTTTCTGGACACGGACCCTGGTCTGCGGATGCTGCCGGAGCAGCCGTTCCAACAGGCTCTCGTACAGGGGATAGACCCGTCTGTGCCCGTCGAAAAACCCCAGCGTGTCCTCTTCTGTCCGGTCGATATCCTCCCCCATGGCGGTCCGCCCTCCTCGCGGTGCGGCTCCGGGTCCCGGAGCGCGCAGATCGATGCATGGTCTGATGGTACCACAAACGGCCGCCGGTGGCAATACGCGCTTTTTTGCGCCGGCGGCGCGATGCTTCTTGCGTCCGAGGCGGCGAGGGTGTACAATGGCTATAGATCGATTTTACGGAGGACCATCCCATGATCTACAAGACATTTCAGGACCTGCGGCTGTCGGCTCTGGGCATGGGCGCCATGCGCCTGCCGGTGATCGACGGCGACGACGGGAAGATCGACGCGGCCGCCGCGGAGGCGATGGTGGATTACGCCATGGCCCACGGGGTCAACTATTACGACACCGCCTGGGGCTACCACGACGGCCATTCCGAGACCGTGATGGGCAGGGCCCTTGCCAAATACCCCCGGGAGAGCTTCTATCTGGCTACCAAATTCCCCGGCTACGACCTTGCCAATATGCCCAAGGCCAAGGAGATATTTGAAAAGCAGCTGGAAAAGTGCGGCGTGGACCACTTCGACTTCTATCTCTGCCATAACGTGTGCGAGATGAACATCGACGCCTATCTGGACCCGGCCTACGGCGTGGTGCCCTACCTGGTGGAGCAGAAAAAGGCCGGACGCATCAAGCACCTGGGCTTTTCCGCCCACGGGGCCGTGCCGGTGATGGAGCGGTTTCTGGACGCCTGGGGCCAGCACATGGAGTTTTGCCAGATCCAGCTCAACTACCTGGACTGGACCTTCCAGGACGCCAAGGCCAAGGTGGAGCTTCTGAACAAGTGGAACATCCCCGTATGGGTGATGGAGCCTCTGCGGGGCGGGAAGCTGGCAAAGCTGCCGGAGGCCGCCGAAGAAAAGCTCCGGGCCCTGCGGCCGGAGGAAACCATCCCCGCTTGGGCCTTTCGGTTTTTGCAGTCGGTGCCCGGCGTGACGATGATCCTGTCCGGCATGTCCAATGCCCAGCAGATGGAGGAGAACATCCGCACCTTTGAGACGGACGCGCCCCTGAACGAAAAGGAGATGGAAACGCTCCTGGCCGTGGCGGAGGGGCTTCTCAGCGGGCGGCTTCCCTGCACCGCCTGCCACTACTGCGTCAGCCACTGTCCCCAGGGGCTGGACATCCCCATGCTGCTGGAGCTTTACAACGAGCACAGCTTCACCGGCGGCGGCTTCCTGGCGCCCATGGCGTTGATGGCTGTGCCGGCGGAGAAGCACCCCACCGCCTGCGTCGGCTGCCGGAGCTGCGAGAAGGTCTGCCCCCAGCAGATCAAGATCTCCGAGGCCATGGCGGACTTCGCCGCCAGGCTGAACGGCTGACGGGCGGAAAACGGACCCACGAGAAAAAACAGGCCGGGACGGGCGTGCGCCTGTCCCGGCGTTTCTATGGCCGGAGCGGACTTGTAATGTATCAAAAAATGGGGTAAAATGGGCCAAACCTATCGGGAGGCGATGGCATGAACAAGATCCTGCGCCGCATACTGACAATTCTTCCGGCCGTGCTGCTGCAGCTTTTATGGCTGGCGGTCCTCTTTTCCTGGCTGGCGCCCTGGGCGGCCCCCATCAGCTTCGCGCTGTCCGTGCTGGCGTTTTTGCTGGTGCTGTACATCATCACCAAGCAGGACGAGGGCGCCTACAAGATCATATGGCTGCTTCTGGTGCTGACCGTCCCCCTGCCCGGCGCGATGCTCTATCTCGTCTTCGGCAACAAGCGCACCACCCGGCCCCTGCGGAAGAAGCTGGAGGCGGCCAGGCCCCTGCCGGACTGGCCGGACGAGTCGGCCCCGCTCTATGAGGAGCTGACCGCCGCTGACCAGCGCGCCGCCCAGACTTTCCGCACGGTGCAGAACGCCACCGGCTTCCCCCTGCGCCCCAACCGCTCCGCCACATATTACCCCCTGGGGGACGATATGTTCCCCGTGATGCTGGAGGAGCTGGAGAAGGCGGAGAAGTTCATCTTCGCGGAATACTTCATCCTGGAGGACGGCCTCATGTGGGACTCCATGGTGGACATCATGGCCCGGAAGGCCGCCCAGGGCGTGGACGTGCGGGTGCTGTACGACGATCTGGGCAGCATCGGCACCTACTCCTGGAAAAACGCCGAGGCCCTGGCGAAAAAGGGCATCCGCATCGCGCCCTTCAATCCCCTGGTGTTCATCAAGGGCACCCTCAACTGCCGGGACCACCGAAAGATGCTCATCATCGACGGAAAGGTGGCCTTTTCCGGGGGCGTGAACCTGGCGGACGAGTACATCAACCACATTGAACGCTTCGGCCACTGGAAGGACATCGGCTTCCGCCTCACCGGCGAGGCCGTGGGGAACTACACCCGCATGTTCGCCGCCTTCTGGAACGCCTTCGCCCACACCGACCCGGTCCCCGACGAGGCCCTGACGCCCCCCGCCGCCCCGGGGCCGGACGAGCCCAGGGACGGGCTGGTGCTCAGTTACTACGACTCGCCTCTGGAGGATTACGCCGTCAGCAACGAGCTGTTCATCGACCTTTTGAGCCAGGCCAAACGCTACGCCTGGTTCTATACGCCGTACCTCATGCCCGGCGACGCGCTGCTGGGGGCCTTTGTCCGGGCCGCCCGCCGGGGGGTGGACGTGCGGATCATCATGCCGGGCATCCCGGACAAGAAGCTGGTCTATCGGATGGGCCGCAGCTTCTATCCCGTGCTGCTCCAGGCCGGGGTGAAGATATACGAATACACCCCCGGCTTCGTCCACGCCAAGGCCAGCGTGGTGGACGACGAGCTGTGTACGGTGGGCACGGTGAACCTGGACTATCGGAGCCTGTTTCTGCACTTTGAGAACAACTCTCTGTTCTATAAGGCCTCCCTGCTGCGAGACCTGAAAGCGGACTACCTGGCTGCCCAGGCCAAGTGCCGGGAGCGGACGATGGACAACATCGACAAGGGCTTCTGGCACTGGCTGACGGACGGGGTGCTGCGCATCTTCGCGCCGCTGTGCTGAGAAGGACCAAAAACCCCGCGCCAAATGGCGCGGGGTTTTTTGTTTAGTTGAACTTGGCGGCGCCCATACGTCTGATTTTCGGTATCAGCCGCCTGAAAAGAGCCTGTACACAAGATTGGAAAGTTCAGTCTCCTGCGCGCTATAATCCTGGTCCTCTCGTGCAAGAATATGGATATTCTTTGAAACCATTGCAATCGCAGAATGAACAGCATTCTGTCCATTGAATTTAGGAATGGCAATGTATTTTAAGACATCTACCCCTCTGTTTGTTGAAACGGCATAACCGTCAACTACTTTGATAACGTCCGGAGCATTGATTATTCCACAAACATAATATGCCTCTGCTTCATTGTAAACATCAAGCATCAGCACCTTAGAATCTACTACAATGATTTTGTCCTTGGAAAACAAGGTTTTATCTGCTCCGGGTACGCTATCGTAATAGCTGCCTACAACCACAGCGGACATACTGCCCGTCTGCTCTTTCCAAAGAACTTTATACGGAGAATATGTATATTCGCCAACATTATCAAGCCTGTAAAACGGATTGATGTCTTTATTAAAAAACTTCCCATTCTGAATGCGCGTTTCTAGCAGTTCGTCGTGATAGTAGTCAAGCCATGTATAAGTCTCTGGCGCAGTATTTGCAAGTTCTGGTTCAGGAACACCATATTTATACTTTGACGAGTGTGGAACGAGCATGAATTCATTCGATTTTACCTTCCACTTGGCAATATTTCTACCACCGAGCATGGGAAAAACATAAGTTTCCTCTATAACTCCCGGATGGACCCCCTTTTTAATGATGTCCTCCCGCCGCTGTCTGGTTATGTCGTTTTCAATTCGCAGATATCCCGGACGTTCACTTCTCGGATGCTTAAGGATATATACACCCTTTGCGCCGGCGGGTTCAATTCCTTTCCTTCCGCGATAGACCCTTGGCTTTGTCCTATCCAGAACATTGTTGGCAAAAGACATATCCTCAAGGGTGAGCCATGCGGATTGGATATCGTGTTGATCGACAGGCTGCGCGAGAAGTTTTTTTGAAGTAACTATATTTGATACCTGATCCCAGTTGCAATGAGAATCTATCTTTGATTTTCTTCCGATCTGTGAAAAGACACAGTAATCTTCCATCGGGTAGTCCATTTGAACGCCTTTATGGAACCTGATGACAACAGTCGGGATCGTAAATAGACTTACTGCAGAGAAATCATGAACGCTCTCGACACTAAACGGAACATTCTGTCCGTTTCTGATGATCTCAAATTTTCTGAATCCCTCTCCCCCTTTTGTTGACTTTAAGAAAGACGCAGGAAGAAGAAATACCATCGTTCCGCCATCCTTCAGATACTGGTCGATAGCAACATACGTGACAGCCATACCAAAATCATCGTGCGTTGTCTTTTTATCATAAGCATTCTTTTCAAAAATGCCATAGCTCTGCCAAATTGCAAGGGTGCCTTCACGATAGCTTTTGCTCATGGATTTCCATGCGATCCATGGCGGATTGCCTACGACATAGTCAAATTTGTTTCCGATCATGATAGGCGCAAAGCTGTTTCTAAGAATGATCGGCCAGAAAGAATCTTTACTGCCTCTATGAAGAACGTAAAGTCTGTCAAAGAGTTTCCTGATCACGGGTTCTGACTCGGGTCTGACCAGCTTCTTTCCCAGGACGAGCTGTTTGAAAACTTCATAATCGGCTCTGTCATCAATGTAATGGCTGAGCAGCGTTAAAAACTCGCTGCCTTTGTTGAAGCTTTCAAATTTAGGCAGTTCTAACTGTCCAACAGAAGTCGTGAGCTTGAGGGTGGCGTCATTTTCCTCTGTGTATACAACAGGCGCCAAAATTGAATCTGCAATAAAAACCGGGATGTTTACAGGATCGCCAAATTCCTCGTCACAATTATCAAAGAAAGCAGAAAACATGATCAGAATATAGTTTGCCTTTGCAGCGACAACAGAAATTGGGTTGATATCAAATCCGACTATATTCGACGTGATTTTATTGATATCGTTTCGTGTTAAAACGCCGCCGTGTTTTTCGATCACACGTTTTATAGCCTGTGTGAGAAACGGGCCAGAACCTGCACATGGATCGATAAGCGACTTTTCTTCGTTTCCGTCGTAGCCCGCGAGATCGAGGGCGTGTTCTACGATCCAATCTGGTGAAAAGTATTCTCCCATCAGATGTCTCATCTCTGATGGGATCAATTCCATATATATCTCTTGAAGGATATCCTGAACATCTTCAGGGCGTAACACGAATGTGCTCAAGTCGAAGCGGTCGATGACCTTAAGGGTCTGATTGACAATATCCGTTTCAAATCCGCTGTCGGTAAACGTGAACCACTCCATAAAATGTGTTTCAAAGAAGTTCCCGACAAGGTTGGTCGTATTAGCGCCTTTTGCTCCATCAAAAAGCCGGTCGATCTCCGCTTTTTCAAGCTCCTGTTTGATCGTAAAAGAAGGATCGATAAGCTGTGAAAGGAATGAATAAATAAGCAGCTTCAAAAAAATGTTGAAGAATGTCTGCATCGAAAACAGGTACATCTTGCTATCGATATCGAAGCTATCATCTATTCCATACGCTTCGCGGATTTTTGAAGACACTTCGGTAAAATCCGTCGCGTTTTCATCATCGCCATATAAAATACCGAATACACGATCCCACTCTTCATAAAGCGTCCGAACGCGTCCACTTCCTTTGAGGTCATGAAGGTTAAAATCAAGCTCTTTATAGGCGCTAATGATCGAATCTCGAACGAAAGTGCTTTTGGTGTTGATAACTGACAGAAGATTCTGTTTATTGAGCGCCATCCTGTCTTGCTGCTTTAGCAGTAAGACCAGACGCTTGAGACCAGATGAAAAATCCTTCACTTCTGAGAAGAAAGCAACATTTAAGGGGTTTGGAATAGAGACCGACACCTTACTGGTATTGATCTCTGTTTTCTGTGTCGAAGGAATAAAACGTGCAAATATGAACGTCTTTCCATCAAAGCCAACACCTATTCCGGATGTGAGTTTCCTGATAATGGTTTCGTCATTGTCAGAAGCAGCAATAGAAGCATTGCTTATGAGATAATCGTAAAGACCATGATCTCTGTCACCACGGCCGTATAAAGCTTCGTTTTTTCCTTTTGCTGTATCGAAATAGGCATTCTTTTTGAACTCAAAGGATATATTCTGAAATGTTGCGTCAGTCCTTCCTCCAGACAGCAGAACATCCTCGCTGCGATACTGACCCACCATAGAAGGGTTAACTTCTTTCAAGATAGGCTTTACAATATCAGAATGAAAATGGATCTTCACATCATCTTCGTTTCTGAATGTATTCTGCTTAAATTCTGATTCAAGCTTTTTTAGATCCATACGAATTCCTCCGTTGAAACTTTACTCTGTATTATGATACCACAGAAAAAGTCATTGGTCAATAGAAAAACACGCCCTATTTCACTGTTTTACGGCTGATTTAACTAAATGGTCAATTGGTCAGTTATGCATTTTATTCATTATTATCCGACAGAGAATACTTTTATGTGTCCGCCGAAAGAGCTGCATCTGCCACCATACGGGCAAAGGCATATGTGGCAGAAAAGCACATTGTATGGAATTGCACCAGAGAATTTTGCCGCCGCGGTCCAAAGAAAAAGAATCGGCATAGCCGCGTTTCACGACTATGCCGATCTTCCAGAGACCATAGATCCCCTAGTTGTACCGCCATTGGCGCGGGCTTTTTTGTATGCCGTCAGCGGCCGGAGCGGAGGACCGCGTCCACGGCTTCGCCGTCCATCTCCTGAAGAAGCTCCCGCTCGGTGACGACGCGCCAGGGCTCCAGCCCCCGCGCCTTTGCCGCCGCCTCCAGCAGCATGGCCGCCACATCCACATAACCGCCCTTCTCCGCGTCCAGCCGCTTCGCCAGGCCGGGCAGCCACTTTTCGTGGACGGCCCGCAGCGTCATGCCCTGGCACACGCCGGCCCGCTGGCCGGCCTCGCACAAAAACTGCCGGGCCTCTTCCTCGCTCCACTGGGCGTCGATGTAATAGCTCTCTCCCTTGAGCCCGTAGAGGAACCGCATGGCGTCGTAGTAGCCGAGGCGGATGTTTTTGCGGCTCTGCTCGGCCTCAAATTCCAGCACGCCCCCCAGCTTCTCCTTGGGCGCGATGGTGTATACGTTCGTCCCGTCGGGGATGCGGACAGGGCGCATGATGCCGGGGCCGTACAGCCGGATGGCGATGATGTTCGTATAGCCGTTTTCGATGAGCACATGCAGCGGCAGCACATCCCGGACGCCGCCGTCGGCGTAGAGCTTTCCCTCCATCCTCTCCGCCTTGAACGCCGGCAGATACGCGCTTGCCAGCAGCATATCGTGCAGCTCGCCGTCCTCCAGGTCCCGGGCCCGGAGCTCCAGCTCCTTTTGGTCGGTGACGGAGTAGGTGACGATGAACAGCTCCTGGTCGGAGGCGCGGATGACCGCCGGGTCCACCACTTGGCGAATCCAGTTCCTGAGCGGCGTCACGTCCAGGCCCCGGTTGCGGATCACCGCCGTCACCTTCTCCGTCAGCCGGTGCAGGTCCATGTCCCGCAGACTGCCACGCAGCAGGTCCCCCATCTCCTCGTCATCCACATCCATCACCTCGGAATAGTGGATGTTGGCCCACAGCTCCTGGGCCCGCTCCACGTCGCCCATGGTGATCAGCGCGCCGTTGAGGGCCCCCACGGACGTCCCGGCCACCGCCGTGATCCGCAGGCCCGCTTCCCGCAGGGCCTTCCACGCGCCGATCTGATAGGAGCCTCTCGCGCCGCCGCCCTCCAGGGCCATGGCGTAGGGAAGCGCGGGGTCGATCTGCAGTTTCATATGATACCTCCCGGTCTTGTCAGCGTTTTTTTCGCCCTCTATTATACTTTGGTGACCGGGGCCATTTCAAGTCCCCCCCTGTCCGGCCGGCGGGAAAAAACCTCTTTTTGTTTTGCCGCTTCTGTGGTACACTATCCCCAGCCATAAACTACGAACGGAGGACAGACCATGGAGCTTTTTGACGATATTGATCTGATAGACTGCCCCCACTGCGGCGGCCCCGGCTGCATCGAGGAGGAGGGCGGCTGGTGCGTATACATCCAGTGCCTGGACTGCGGCGCACACACGGCGGAGATATCCTATAAGACCGAGGCCGAGCGGCAGGAGGCCGCCCGGAAAGCGGCGATGAACTGGAATTTCCGAAAGGTCATCCGGCCCACCCCCGGCGAGTGATCCGCCCCGGGGCCATGCCGCCCACGCGGCTCAGGGCCTTTGGGCGTATTCTTCTTCCAGCAGCTCACAAATAGCTGTGGCCGCATCGGCGGGGATGACCCGATGCTGGGCCTCAATCATCTTTTCCCGCGCCGCCGCGTCCAGCAGCTCGTCACAGGCGTCTATGAGTTCATGCTCCGGCGACGTGACGGCCAGACTCATGCCGTTTTGGGCGAAAAAGTGCATATTGCTGGTCTCGCAGCCCGGTATGGGCGTGATATGGATGAGGGCCGTGCCTACCACGGCCGCCTCGGTGGAGGAAAGCCCGCCCGGCTTGGACAGGTACAGGTCGCTGGCTTTCATGTAGTCCGCCATCTGGTCGGTGAAGCCCAGCACGGTGCACCGTTCACCGAAGGACTGCCGCACGTCCTTTTCCAGCTCCCGATTGCTGCCGCAGACCACGACTATCTCCGCGCTGGTGCCATATCGGTCCAGAAGGATGCCCACCACCTGCTGGATATGCCCCGCGCCGATGCTGCCGCCGGCCACCAGGATGATCTTCTTGTCCCGGTCCAGCCCCAGCCGCGCCCGGACAGCGGCCTGGTCCTCCTGGCCGTAAAACTGCCGCCGCACCGGGATGCCCAGAGGACGGATGCGCTCCCGGTCGATGCCCCGGCCGACAAATTCCTCCGTCAGCTCACTGGCGGGGATGATGTATCGGTCCAGGTCTGTCTCCTCCGTAAAGGGGATGCAGGCGTAGTCCGTGGCGATGAAATAGGTCCGGGGCGTCGCCCGGCCCCGCCGCTTCATGTTGGTGAGCATCTCCCCGGGGAACAAATGGGTGGTCACCACGGCGTCAAAGTGGTTGGCCTCGATATATTTTTCCAGCAGCGGCTCCATCAGCCGGTTGATCCGATAGACCGGCGACGGGAAGGGCAGCTTGCGGTAGGCGTCGCCCAGCTTGTAGGCCGCGCCGAAGGCGTTGGGGGCCTTCTGCGCCAGCAGGATATAGGCCTTGTCCACCACCTCCGCCACCTGGTCGTTTTTCAGCGTATAGGGATTGAGGGTCCTGACGGAATGGCCTCTGGCGGCCATGGCCTGGGCCACCGCCGCACAGGCGGTGTTGTGTCCCCCGCCGGTCCCGCAGGTCAGCATCAATGCGTCCATAGTAGTCCACCTCCGGTTTTTCCGAACTTCCTTATTGCCGAGAGTATAATAGCACACAGTACGGCCATGAAAAAATAGGCAGATCGCCGTTTTTGATAAAAAACCAGTTTTTCGGCCGGCTGGCCCGCCAAAGAGGCGAGGCCTCCCCGCCCGGCGCGGACAAAGCCGTTGTCAAACGCCCGGAAAACTGTTATACTGACTTTATTCCCGTTCATGAGACATATTAAATAGAATATTGCGAGGTGTGGCAAATGGACCTACGTCATCTTTCCGACGAAGAAAAGATCGTCCGTATCACGAAGCAGTTCCTCCAGGCCCGGATCACACGCCTGGAGCAGTATGACAGCCCCATCGACTTTCTGACCTTTTTCGACCCGGACTCGCCGCAGTTCCGCCATCTTCAGTATATGGCTGACCGCATCGAGCTGGAGGCCGGACTGCGCCAGCGCAACGAGGCGCGGACCATGAAAAGCGAGCACCGCGTGAAGCACCATATGGTGGGCATCAACGGGGACTATGCGGAGATCGTCCTGCTTGAAGAGTATGAATATGTTCTGCAGCCCGTGCCGGAATTCAAAACCTCCGAGACGACGCGGTACAGCGTCGCCCTGAGCAGGGTGAACGGGACATGGCTCCTATCGGACATCACCACCGACAGCGATTTTGACGACGCCTTCCGGGACACGGATGTTGACGTCAAGACCTTCCTCGACTTCGACCAGGCGGAGCAGGTGAGCGCGACGCCGGCGGAGTATATGGGGCCTGACATGACCGGCGCGCCCCAGCTCTGCGAGACTTATGACATCCGTACCGCCGTGGCGTACGCCGAGAAATACGCTCTATCCTATAACCCTCTTTTCTTCAGCTATAAGGGCCTGGGCGGGGACTGCCAGAACTTTGCGTCCCAGTGCGTTTGGGCGGGGCTCGGGGGAAAGAATACCGCCGAGGCCATCGATCTCAAGCTGCCTCCCATGGTGCGGACCGGTCCCCGGGCCTGGTATCAGAACAACACCACCGACCACGATCCCTTTGGCCGCTGGATAGCCGTCCAGCCCTTCGCCGACTATATCTTCTCCAGCCAGCCGGGAAGCCCCGGCCCGGTGGGAACGGTCACCGACGGCCTGGCGAACGCCGCCACGGGGGACATGATCCAGTTGTCGGATGGCAACAAGTGGTTCCATACCTATTTCGTCGTGGCGCATACGGGCGCTCCGGGCAAGCGCACGACCAGGGACCTGTGGGTCTCGGCCCACACCACGGACCGAAACAGACAGTGGCTCGCCACGCTGATCACGAGTGCGCTGCCGGTCCGCACGATACATATCGTCGGCGGCGTGAACGACGCCTGCTCCGCCCCGCCGGCCGCGCCCGAAGATACGGACGCTTCCTGACGGCGGAGGACAGCGGCGGACAAAACAGGATATACCCTCAGGGCGGGAGCATCGCACCGATGCCCCCGCCCTGTTTATTCGCATGAGAAACTAAGATCGACTGCGGCCTTTCCTCAAGCAGTGCGGTCAGTTTAGATCCCGCTCCGGCCCAGACCGCCGGTCCTCCGCCCACGCCAAACATACCGCAGATCTTGAAGCACAGTCGATGAGGGTGTCCGCATCGCTCTGTTCCGTGGCCTCGCTGCGGGCATAAGAACCGAACAGGCAGACCTCCCGCGACCGTACTTTTCGGCCACAGGTGCTATCCGTTGTTTCATTTCCCTCACAGCGCAAATCATATGTCCGTCTCGCCAAACTGATATATGCCCGGCCCTGGTGATACGCCAATGTGAAGAGCGCTGTTTAGTCACCACATTTTGCCATTATAGCCATCGTAACCGTCATGACCATCATATGATCCTTGCTTCAAGGCGCTTTTAGCTTCTTCAAGTTGATCCTTATTGATAGAGATCATACGAATAACAGGTCGGCCAGACTCTGTATAATAGACGACCATGTTGGACAAGGCTGTTGCTTCAAAGTTAATATCTTCCTTCTTCATGTCCAATTCATCGATTGCATTTTCTAACCATTGCTTCATGATGCCATCAGGCAATTGGAACAAATATGACTCATATCCAGAACACAAGCGCCAAAGGCCTTCAAGTGATTCCCTGCGCAACACGTAGCCATCAGCGAACTCTATTTCTTTGCCTTGCTCGTGATATAAAAAGATGATCTGCCCGGAGCTTGTTATAGCCAAAGCCATACGCCGGCCTATCTTGTGAACCAATTCAATAATTTTCTCTTCAATTTGTTTTTCGATTTGCTCTTCAATTTGCTCTTTCGGGACATCTGCATAAGCATAGCGCCCATCCGCACCATATCTCTCGTTGAAGTCATTTATACATTCAAGGATCTTGCAAAACTCGCTCCAAAACGGCAGCATATTGAATCCAAGAAGGGGGATCCTATAAGTCGCCGCAAATTCTTGAGCAGGGTTTGTGTATCCGTTTAGTGCGGCTATCGCGACCTGATAGGAGAATCTCTCATAGGGATGTAAAATCCTTCGACGCCTTGGAGCTCTTCTGGCTTTGAGCTTTTCAATATCAACAATGTTAAAATTATTTATGTCCTCTTTTAGCCCCAAAGCGCTCCTCACCGTATTAAGGTTGATCTTAGTACGGTAGTCCTTGCATTCGACCAGGATCCTTGATCGATAAAAAAACGGTGTTTGCACTGGCGGCTCTAAAAGGACGTCGGCGTTATGCGCCTCCCCCAGCCCCTGAAGCATCTGCCCTGCCGCGCCGTCAAACACATATAACCCATCTGACTTAACTTCGGAAAAACCAACACATATCAGGATGTTCTTTACAAGTATCTCAAATGCTTTCCCTGGTTTCATGGTCACACCCCCTGGTTTTGTTATGTATTATACAGCATATCCGCAATCGAGTAAAGTAATCTCCACAGATTCCTTCTCTTCGGTCTATCCAGTTCGTTGCGGTCTCAGCAAAAGGAGGCATCACCATGTGACACACGACAGAAGAAAAACACCATCTAGCCAAGCGTTATCAGAACGGGAAGAGCGCGGCGCATATCTGGCATTTCCCAAAGCACGTTCTATTTTGGAGCCGTTATACGGCCAGTTTAGCGTCCACATATTATGCGACGCACCTGGAAGTTTCGCCGGGGCGTTCTATAACCACATTCTGCGGAACAAGCGGGATATCACCAACCAGGATTCCGCCGCGGAACGGCCCGACCAAATCTGGGTCAGCGATATCACCTGCTACAAGCTGAAAGGCAAAAACTATCATATCGCTGTCATTCTGGCCCGGTTTTTCCGAAAAGTCATCGCCCACAGGATATCCGCCGTAGCCAGCGCCAAGCTGATTGCGGCGGCGTTCCGACAGGGGTATGCGGATCGATCACCCTCATTAACACCCTGCCGAAACGCGGTGATCCTCTCGAATCAAAAAAACATTCCGCTCGGTCTCGCTCGCTCACATCGGACGCCTGCCGCATAGTCTGCTATGAGGTGATAGATCATGATAGGGAACAAGCGCCCCACGGCGATCGCCTGTGTGCGCGGCGGAGAGGCATATCCAAATCTACGCGGCACAGTCGAGTTCGCTCCCCTCAGGGGAGGTACGCTGGTGACAGCGAAAATGGAGGGTCTGCCGGATTCGGAGACCGGTTTCTTTGCCATGCACATTCATGAAAAAGGAGACTGTTCCAGCCCTGGTTTTCCCAACACCGGCGGTCACTACGATCCACATGTCCGGGAGCACCCGCTGCACGCGGGGGATCTTCCGCCGCTGCTATCTTGCGGAGGGCGCGCATACCTGGCGGTGGCTACAGGCCGTTTTTGTGTGAAAGATATCGTCGGCAGATCCGTCGTGATCCATAGCCAGCCGGACGATTTCAAAACGCAGCCCGCCGGAAACGCCGGGAGCAAGATCGCCTGCGGCGTGATCCGCGGCATCTGAACCGGCCCGCGGCAGCAAGCCGCGACAGTGCGGCGCGTTCAGAAGCCGCCCACACCGGCTTTTTCGGGCTCGGTCAGGATGTCGCTCCTATTTGAACTGGCCGCAGGGCCCTCCCGCCTCTTTGTACGGGTCACAGGCCCAGCTTGCGGAAGTCGGTCTCCGGCGCACGACAGGCTTTGTTTTCACACAAATAAAACACCGGCTGGGCGGAGACCGGGTAAGGCCCGGTGAAGGGAGCAAGGCGGGCGAGCTCTTTTTCGTTCTCCGCGGACTTATACAGGATGCTCAGATCATGGGCCGGGTTTGTTTTGATATAATTACGCACTTCGTCGGGGACCGTCCGGCCGGTGCAGAGCAGCTCCCTCGGCGGATAGACCGCCCCGGACATAGCCAGAAGCGCATAGCAGTATCCGGCGGGATACTCAGCTCCGATCTGCCCCGCCATAAACCCGTGCTGCCGGTCCGCCGCCTGGCGAAAGACCGCCTCGCCTGTAAGTCCGGCCAGACGCTCCAGCGCCATGGCGGCGGCGGAGTTGCCGGAGGGGACGGCCCCGTCGTACGTCTCCTTGGGACGGGCGATCAGCGCTTCCGCGTCATGGGCCGTCATAAAATATCCGCCCGCCGCCTGGTCCTCAAAAAGCTCCATCATCCGCTTCGCGTACCGGACCGCCTCACGCAGATAGCGCGTCCGAAATGTCCTGCCGTACAGCTCCGTTAACGCCAGGACATATACCGCATAATCGTCCAACTGCCCCGAGTGGGCCGCCTCGCCGTCACAAAAGCGGTGATAGAGGCGGCCCTCTCCGTCGGTCATGGCCCCTTCGATGAACGCCTGCGCCTTGACGGCGGCGTCCAGATAGCGGCTGTCATCCAAAATGCTGCCCGCCGCCGCCAGCGCCATCATGGTCCACCCGTTCCAGGACAGAAGGATCTTATCGTCCAGGTGAAGGTCCGTTCTGGCTTCGCGGTATTCCAACAGCTTCAAAAGCCGCCTGTCGCCCGCGTCCCATTCCGCCCCGGAGCGGCCGATGCGGTTGGGAATGCTTCCGCCTTCAAAGTTTCCACCGGCGGTGATGTCGTACATCCGGCAGAATCGAGCGGCGTCATCCTCTTCCAAAACGCCGGCCACTTCTTCCGGCGTAAAGAGATAGTATTTCCCCTCCACGCCGTCGCTGTCCGCGTCCTGTCCGCAATAGAATCCGCCGCTGGGCGCGGTCAGCTCCCGCAGGATGTAGTCCGCCGTCCGCTTCGCGATGTCAGCATAATACGGGTCGTGCGTAAGCTGAAATGCCTCCAGGTAGGATAGGATCAGCAGCGCGTTATCGTACAGCGTCTTTTCAAAATGGGGGACCAGCCAGCGTTCATCGGTGGAATACCGGGAAAAGCCGCCGCCAATGTGGTCGAAAATACCGCCCGCTGCCATGGCCCGCAGGGTGTGCTCCGCCATGCGCAAAGCCTCCGGTTCACGCTCCGCCGTATGAACGCGCATCAGGAAGAGCAGATCGTGCGGGGTCGGGAATTTCGGGGCCCGGCCGAAGCCGCCCCAGGTCCGGTCATAGCTCCGCCGGAGCTGGTGATACCCGCCCATGATAAGGCTCCGGTCAGGTTCGCCGCCGGCCGGGGCCTGTGGGCGCCGGATGGCCGCGGCGATCTGCTCGCCGGACGTGAGCAGCTTTTGCTGGTCGGTGTTCCAAAGGCGGGCTATCTGCCGCAGCAGATCGTCCAGTCCCACCTGGCCGTAGCGGCCGGTTTTCGGAAAATAGGTTCCGGCAAAGAAGGGCTTTTGCTCCGGGGTCATGAAGATGGTCAGCGGCCAGCCGCCCGACCCGGTCAGGGCCTGGCAGACGCTCATATATACCGCGTCGATGTCGGGTCGTTCCTCCCGGTCCACCTTGATGCAGACAAAGGACTCCAAAAGCTTCGCTGTCTCCGCGTCCCCGAAAGACTCGCGGGCCATCACATGGCACCAGTGGCAGGTGGAGTAGCCGATGCTGAGAAAGATCGGCTTGTTTTCTTCTCTCGCCTTTTGAAACGCCTCCCCGCACCAGGGATACCAGTCGACCGGGTCATCCTTGTGCTGGCGCAGGTAAGGCGATTTTTCAGCGCTCAGTCGGTTTGCCATGATCGAGCGCGGCCGCGTCTACGCGGACGGAGCGGGGATGGGACGTTTCGCGAAGATCTTCCAGGTCTGCCGCCGGCAGATCGTTTTCGATGTTATCCCGGGCCAGATCGGTGTCGATGACCGGGTAGATCCCCGGGGGAACAGGCAGTTCCGTTTTCCTCGCTTTGCGATCCTTTGGGTCCATAGAGCTCACCTCAAGAATAGTGTTCGCAAAACCGGGGCGGGTATGCGGGCGCCCACGTCAGCCGGCAAAGAAACGGGCCTTTTGTAGCTGCACACGCAAATCATACATTTTCCCGTTGAAGAGCAACAAGAAGTGTTGTATAATCTTGGAAGCTAAGGATAATTCAGGATTATC
>CANQNS010000005.1 GCA_947625285.1 uncultured Oscillospiraceae bacterium | reverse complement strand
GCCGTCATAGACTTTCTTGAGATCTTTCAATACGACTTCGGACATAGCTCACGTTCTGACAGCCGGGCCTCCGCCCGTCAGTCTCGCAGATGCGCGCTTTCGTCGCATCCACATTACGACAGGTCTCCACACTGCCGCACCCGGAACGCTCGGGGCTCTTCCTCCTTTTCGTATGTACGCCCGCCCATTGAGGTGGAGTGGACTGACGCCATTTAATTATAAGATCATGGGGTTTTACGTAAAATCTCGTCTATTTGCTCCCGCTCCGGCATGGAGCGGATAGCGCCCTTTTTGGTGGTGACAAGGTAGGCCGCGGCGTTGGCAAAGCGCAGCATATCCTCCAGCCCTTTCGCCTCCAGGCCCGACAGCCCGTGCTCCAGCACGAAATGGAGCGCCGAGGCGCAGAAGGTGTCCCCCGCGCCGGTGGTCTCGATGGTGCCGCCCAGCTTGAAGGCCGGTACGAACGCCCGGCTGCTGCCGGTGTAGGCATAGCTGCCCTCCGCGCCGGCCGTCACGTTCAGGAGCCGGATGTTGGGGTTCTCCTCCAGAAGCGCCACCGCGCCGGCGTCAAAGTCAGTCTGGCCGGTCATGAACTCCAGCTCGTTGTCCGCGATCTTCACCACCTCCGCCTGAGCAAGTCCCCAGGCGATCATGGCCTTTGCCTCATGCATATCCCGCCACAGGGGCGGCCGCAGGTTGGGGTCGAAGGAGATCACCGCCCCGGCCTTTCTTGCCAGCGCCACCGCCTTTACCGTGGCGGAGCGCACCGGCTCGTCGGTGAGCGACAATGTCCCGAAATGGAATATCTTCGTGTTTTCGATGAGCGGCGCCGGCACTTCCTCCGGGCCCAGCATCATGTCCGCGCCAGGGTCCCGGTAGAAGGAGAAATCCCGATCCCCGTCCGGGGCCGTCTGGACGAAAGCCAGGGTAGTGTGCACCCGGCTGTCGGCGGCCAGGCCGCCCATGTCGATGCCGACGCTCTCGCCCACCTGCCGCAACGTCCGGCCAAAGGCGTCGTCGCCCACCTTACCGATGAAGGCGGTCCGCCGGCCCAGCTTCTGCAGCATAGCCAGCACATTGCAGGGCGCCCCGCCGGGGTTTGCCTCAAACAGAGGGTTCCCCTGGCCGGACAGGCCGTTCTCCGTGAAGTCGATGAGCATCTCGCCCAGGGCTACCACATCAAACATCCGTTCCATCCTCACGCCTCCCCGCCGAAGTCCAGCTCGTATTTCTCCACATCCACCAGCACCGCGCCGCCCTCGGCCTGGAAGCTGATGGAGTCCGCCGTCTCCGGCGTGTACAGGATGAAGGTAGCCGCCTGCTCCCCGTCGTTGACGAACAGCTCCAGGCTGTGCCGGTCCATCACCAGCCGCAGCTTGATCTCGCCGTTCCGGGGCCGCACCTGAAACTCCCGCACGTGGACCACGTCATAGCGGATGCCGCAGCGGCTCCGGTCCACCCGCAGCACGTTCATCTCCGGCTTATAGCGGATATAGGTCACGTGCTCGCCGTCCTTAGCCACGTTCAGCCGGAAAGCGTGGTAGGCGTTCCCCGCGGGGCGCACGGTGACGGTCATGTCCAGGATGCGGCCGCTGACACCCGGCAGATTCGTCTCGCCGGTGATGAGCACGTCGCTGTAGGCCACACGGCGGCCGTGGTAGTTTTCCAGCTCCCGCACCGGCTCCTGGACCAGTCGGCCGTTTCGGATGGCGAGCTCCCTGGGCAGGGTCATCTCACCGAAGATACGGGCGTTCTGGGGCTGGCAGTTGGAGTTGGCCCAGTTCTGCATCCAGGCGATCATCACCCGCCGCCCGTCATAGGTCTGCATGGTCTGGGCGGCGTAGAAATCAATGCCGTAGTCGATGGACTGCACCTTCTCACGGGTGAACCGGCCGTCCTCCCAGGTGCCCAGAAGGGCGATGTTGCCGTTGCCCGCGTGGAACTCCAGGCCCAGGGCCAGCATATCCTGGGGGCTGACCACCAGCACCTGCTTTTCGTCCAGGGGGAAGAAGTCGGGGCACTCCCACATCAGGCCGTACTCGTTGTGGCAGGCGTCCACCACCGTCACAAATTCCCAATGGAAGCCGTCGGCGCTTTTATACATCAGCACAGCGCCGCTGCCGTCGGCGGTGCGGTTGCCCACTACCGCCCGGTAGGTGCCGTCCGGCTCCCGCCATATCTTCGGGTCCCTAAAGTCCAGCGGGCTGTTGCCCGCCGGGAGGTCCGCGCCGGTGAGGACAGGGTTGCCCTCGTACTTTTCATAGTCCACCCCGTCGCCCACGGCGATGCACTGGGTCTGGTATTCCTCCATGAGACCGTCCTCCCGGCGGATCCGCTGCACGCCGGTGTACATGAGAAGCTGCCGGCCGTCCGGCATCTCTGCCGCGCCGCCGGAAAAGCAGCCGTCCTGGTCGTACGCCTGGTCCGGGGCCAGGGCCACGGGCAGCCGCTCCCAGCGGATGAAGTCCCTGGTCTTGACGTGGCCCCAGTGCATGGAGTTCCATTTGGTGGAATAGGGATGGTTCTGGTAGAACAGGTGGTACTCGCCCTTGTAGCAGGAAAAGCCGTTGGGGTCGTTGATCCAGCCGATGCCGCCGGTCACATGGAACACCGGACGCTCCTCGTCCGGGATGAAAGGAACGTACCGGGCCTCGAAGTCCCGTGCCTGCTGCAGCTTTTCACTGGTCATAGGATGAACTCCTTCAATGGGTCTTTCCGGGCCGCCCGCCCCGCTTGGAGGCGGGCGGTCCATTCATTATAACTTGATCATGCTTACTGCTCCGCCGCGGCGTATCGGCCATAGGCGGCGGTATACACGTCCAGCAGCTCCTGCATGCCGCACTTGTCGTTCAGGTGCTGGATATAGGCGTCCCACTCCTCGTCGGTGGGGCCGCCGTCCCGGAGCCACAGGCCCTCCTGCTCGCTGAGGGCGCTCTCAAAGTCCGGCTTGAACCGGTCGATGGTATCCAGCTCATCGGCGGTGAACACGCAGTCGACGGGATAGACGCAGTCGTGGTCCACCTGGGGCATCCAGTAATCATAGAGGTCGTTGAGCCGCTCGATGGCCCGGTCCTCCATATTGAAGTTCTCCAGGTAGTACTTGGAGAGGATCAGCTTGGGGCCCTGTACCTCATAGTAGCTCTTCAGCTCGCCGGCGCCTTTGCCGAACTTCTCCTGGGCCTGTTCCTCGGTGATGGAGTTCCAGACGCCGTTCTCGTCTTGATCCAGGAAGTAGGTGCCGATGGGGCCGTACTGCAGCTGCATGACGGTCTCGCCCTCGTACCACTTGTCAAAGAACTTGAGAAGATTGATGGGGCTCTGGCAGGAGGAGGTGATGGAAAGCTGGCCGCCGTTGGTGCCGCCGCCGGTGCGGATTGTCACGTTGCGGGTGCCCTCATACTCGGTCCCCGCCGGGCCGGTGAGCACAGGCAGGAACACATAGTCGTCGGAGTAGTCGCCCATGAGCTCCTCGATGTACCACCAGGTGGACACGCCCACATAGCCCTGCTGGCACTTGGAGATGAGCTGGGTGTCGCTCTGGGAGAACATCTCCACGTCCATCAGCCCCTCGGCGTACCAGTCATGGAAGTAGGTCACCGCGTCCCGGTAATTCTGGGTGGTGCTGACGAAGCCCACGGTGCCGTCGTCCCACAGGGTCAGGTCGGCGCACACGTCGTTGATCCAGTTGGTGAAGCCGAAGCCGGCGTAGAAGATGTTCTGGCCCCAGCACCACTGGTCAAAGCCGGTGGACATGGGCAGCGTGGTGCCCGGGTCGTTGCCGTAGTAGGTATGGGACATATCGTTTTCCTTAAAGGCCACCAGCGCGTCGTGCAATTCGTCCAGCGTGGTGGGTACCTCCAGCCCCAGCTCATCCAGCCATGCCTTGTTGATCATGGAGAACTGCGGGATGGAGTAAATGGAGTAGTCCTTCTCCTTGCCCACGCCGCCGGTGCCCATCTGTTCGCCGGCCGGCAGTCCGTAGATGCCGCCGTCGTCCATGGTGATGGCCGCCCGGACCCGTGGGTTATCCTCCAGGATCTGATAGAGGTTGGGCATGATCTCCGGGGTGATGTAGGGCGCCAGATCGATGAAGGCGCCGTCCTCGCCGTGCATGCTGAGGGCATAGTTATTGAAGCCCACGCCCATAAAGGCGTCCGGCATGATGTCGCCGGCGATGCGGATATTCACCTGCTCGGACAGGGAATCGCTCATGGTGTTCCAGGTGATGTGGATGCCCGTTTCATCCATGAGGTCATTGAGCACCTCGTTGTCGTCATAGCCCGGAGACAGGGCAGACTGGGCGCCCATGATGGTGAACTCAGTCTGGTCGGTGTTCTCGTTGACGGTGTGGGGCTCGGTGTTGTAGTTGGCCGAGCCGCCGGTGCAGGCGGTGAAGCTCAGGACCATCGCCACAGCCAGGGTCAGGACCGCCAGCCGGAAGAAAATACGTGTCTTTTTCATGCTCCCGCTCCTTTCATCCCTTCACCGCGCCGGCCATGAAACCCTTCTCGAAGTACTTCTGTACGAAGGGATAGATGATCAGCATGGGCGCGGCGGCCACGATGATGGACGAGAATTTGATCATCTCGGTGAGCTTGTTCAGCTCTGCATAACCGCCGGAGATGGTGGACGCCTGGCTGGCGCTGGCGGAGCTCTTGATAAGGATGTTCCGCAGCACCAGGGGCAGCGGGGCCTTGTCAGCGGTCAGATAGATCAGCGCGGTGAACCAGTCGTTCCAGTAGGCCACCATGGAGAACACCACCATAACGGCCAGAATGGGCTTGGACAGAGGGATCACGATGCTCACGAATGTCCGCAGCTTGGAGCAGCCGTCGATCTCGGAGGCCTCGATCAGATCCCGTGGAATGGAGTTCTGGAAGTAGTTGCGGACGATGATCATGTTGCCCACGGCCACGCCGCCGGGCAGGAACAGGGCCCAGATGCTGTCGATCAGGTGGGTCTGCTTCACCACCAGGAAGGTGGGGATCAGCCCGCCGCCGAAGTACATGGTGATGAGGAAGAAGATGCTGAAGAACTTCCGTCCGGGCAGGTCCCTCTGGGCCAGGGGGTAGGCGGTGATGTAGAGCATGACTACCGAGAAGATGGTGCCTATCACCGTGTACTTGATGGAGTTGATGTAGCCGGAGAGGATGTTGGGGTCGGCAAAGACGGCGGTGTAGCCCTTGAGGGTGAACTCGCTGGGCAGCAGGAATGTCTTGCCGGCATACACGTCGTAGGGGTTGGAGACCGAGGCGATAAGCACATAATAAATGGGATATGCCACGATCAGCAGCACGACGGCGGTGACGGCCACCAGGATGATGTCGCTGGTGCGGTCAGACATACTATGGGTCTTTTTCATTATACCACACCTCCTCAGACGAAGTCCACGTCCGAAGCCTTGGACGAGATCTTGTTGACGACGAACAGAAGGATCAGGTTGATGACCGTGTTGAACAGGCCCACTGCCGTGGAGTAGCTGTACTTGGCGTTTTCGATGCCCTGCTGGTACACATACACGGCGATGACGTCGCTGGTGGCCTTGTTCAAGTCGGTCTGCAGCAGCCATACCTTTTCAAAGCCCACGTTCATCAGGGAGCCCGCGCTCATGATAAACATCAGGATAGCCATGGGCAGCAGCGCCGGCACGTCCACGTTCAGGATGCGCTGGAACACGCTGGCGCCGTCCACCTTGGCCGCCTCGTAGAGACTGGTGTCGATGTTGGACAGCGTAGCCAGATAGATGATGCAGCCCCAGCCGGCGTCCTGCCAGATGCCGGAGGCCACATAGATGGTCCGGAAGGCGCTGGACTGGGTAAGAAAGTCGACGCTGGAGCCGAACAGCAGGTTCACCAGACCGCCGGAGGGGCTCAGGAAGATGCGCAGCATACCGCAGATGACCATGGTGGAAATGAAGTGAGGCGCGTAAAGGACAGTCTGTACGACCCTCTTGTAGCGGTTGAAGCGCAGCTGGTTTATGCAAAGGGACAGGATGATGGGGATGGGGAAGCTCCACAGAAGACTGTACAGGCTCAGAAGCACCGTATTCTTCATCATGCGGCCGAAGGTGGGGGCGGTGAAGAACCGCTCGAACCACTTGAAGCCCACGAATTCACTTCCCGAATAGCCACGGCTGGCCTTGAAGTCGCGGAAGGCGATCTGGATGCCGTACATGGGTATGTACTTGTAGATCACCGTGATGACTACCGGGATCAGCAGCAGCATATAAAGCTGCCAGTTATCCCGGATCCGCCGGCCCAGCCCCTTCCCGCGGGGCAGAGCGGGCGCACTGCTGGATGCGTTCACTCAGGTTCACTCCTTACATAATAGTGTGGATCATACGCCGTGGGACGCGCTCACCTCCTGCCGCCAAGTATTTGCCGCTTGTTCGTGTAACGTTTCACGTACTAAATCAAAGAATTGGCGGTACAAGTTTCCGCCGTTCGTTCGTGAAACGTTACATTCAATTGTGTCCCTATAATATCCCGGTTTTCCCTATACGTCAACGAAATATATTAAAAAAATCCCAATTTTGGCGGATTGAACGAAGGGCAATTGGCCCATTTGTGCAAACTTCCCATTTAATTGTTTCATGAAATTTTTGTGAAATTTATGCTTTACAATCACCGTCACCTCTGCTATACTGTGTACAGTCCAATCTATTCAGTGAAACATTTCATATGTATGGGAGAGACCCTATGAAGATAAAAAGCAGCGCCCCCACCATGAAGGACGTGGCCCGTGAGGCCGGCGTGGCCCTGGGCACCGTGTCCAAGGTGTTCAACGGCATCCCCGTGGGCGAGAGCTACCGCCTGCGGGTGCAGGACGCCGCCCGGAAGCTGGGCTATCAGGTGAACAGCTACGCCCGCGGCCTGAAGGCCAACAAGACCGGCACCGTGGCGCTCATCCTGCCCAACGCTTATGACCCCTTCTTCGCCGCCCTGGCCGACAACATCTGCCAGACGCTGGCCCATCGGGGCTGCCGGATGCTCCTCACCGTCACCGGCTCTGACCCGGACGCGGAGCAGCGGTGCATCCGCATGGTGGAGCAGAACAAGGTGGACGGCATCATCGGCCTGACCTACAACCCGGCGCTGGAGGTGCCAGCCGCCATCCCCTTTGTGAGCATCGACCGATACTTCAGTCCCGCCGTGCCCTGCGTGGCCTCCGATAACTTCGGCGGCGGCCAGCTTGCGGCGGAAAAGCTCATGGAGCTGGGGTGCAAAAAGCTCCTCTTTTTCCGCATCGGCACGGACGTGCCCGGCGAGCCGGACAAGCGGTTGGGCGGGTTCCAGGCGGCCTGCCAGCTGCGGCAGGCGGACCACACGGTGCTGACCTTGAACGACCGGGATGGCTATGAGCCCTTCCGCGCCTTTCTGCGGGAGCATATGACGGAGGGCAGGCCGGATTTTGACGGCATCTTCTGCAATACGGACCGGCTGGCCGTCCATGTGCAGGACATGCTCACAGAGCTGGGCCTGCGGGTGCCGGAGGACGTGCAGCTGGTGGGCTTTGACGGCGTGCGCCAGTTCGGCGTCGACCGCCACGTCTGCTCCACCATTGTCCAGCCCGTAGCCCAGCTGGCGGAGACCAGCGTGAACATTCTGCTGGAAGAGGATCGGTCCAACCTGCCCAGCCTCATTTGCCTGCCGGTGACCTACGCCGCCGGGGGCACCACCAGGGAGTGAGCGGAGCATGGCCAGCGAGTATCTGAAATGGAAATACCGGGACGTGAAGCCCGATGAAAAGCCGGAGCTGACGCCGGCGGAAAAGCGGGCCAACTGGTGGCACTACCACAAGTGGCACATAGCCATCGCCGCCGTGCTGGTCCTCTCCGCCGGCAGCATCCTCTGGCATGTGCTGGGCGTGGGCGAGGCAAAGCCGGACATTCAGATCGCCTACGTGGGGGCGGACCCCCTCCCTGCCGACACCACCGCCGCGCTCCAGAGCTCCTTGGCCGGGCTCTTCACGGACTGCGACGGTGACGGGGCCGTCACGGTGCGGCTCAACCAGTATGTCACCGGCGAGCACGCCAGCGGGGCGGACGGCGCATATTACGCTTATGCCTCCTCCGCCAAGCTGATGGCGGATATCACCCAGTGCGACAGCTATCTCTTTCTGCTGGATGACCCGGATGCCTTCCAGCGCAGCTACGCGGTGCTCCGGCCCCTGACCGGGGACAGGGCGGCGGAGGGTATGCCCTGGGCGGAATGCGCCCTGCGCTGGAGCGACTGTCCGATGCTGGCGGGGCTGGACATGGGCTCCTACACAGAGCAGATGCTGGATCAGCAGACCTCCGGCGACAGCCAGGATCTCCTCTCCGGGCTGTATGTGGCCCGGCGGGGCTTCTGGACGGAAAAGACATGCGCGTATCCCGACGCCTGCGACGGGCTGTGGGACACGCTGACCGAGGGGGCGGCTTCATGAAAAAGAAGACAACGATCATCCTGCTGGTGGCGCTGTGCCTGGTGGTGGGCGTCATCGCCGCCATGTACTTCAAGGCGGGCAGCGACCTGCCCAGTGCAGCCGCTGACGGCGCGGCCTGGGACGCGGGCTGGGAGATGCTGGGGCCTGTGCTGGGCGTGGAGGCGCCGGAAAATGGCTTTACCCTGCAGGACAACAGCGCCGTGCTCACCGCCGACGACATCTTTTACGCCACCTGGACCGCGGGGGACAGTCAGCCCTACACCAACGAGGACGGGGACGAAGTGCAGGTCTATGACGCCCAGCTCTATCTGCTGGCGGTAGGCTGTGCCGACGCCGAAAACGCCCATAAGGCCATCGGCCAGTGGACGGACCGGGAGAGCGCCGCCTACTCCATCCGGGACACCGGCACGGAGAGCTACAACGGCCAGACATATGACCTTCTCTATTACGACTGCGGCTCCGACACCAATCCCTACGACCGGGGCGTCACCGCCTTTGCCGTATACGGCAGCTACGCCCTCAGCGCGGAGCTCACCTGCCGGGACACGTTCATTGGCGACGAGGCCGCCATTCTGGCAGATGTCCTCTCCCGCTGCCACTACAGCGCCGACATCGGATAAGGAGCGTTTTCACCATGAGTCTTCTCACACCCCACGATCCCAGCTATGATCCCAGTGTCCGCCAGACGGGCTTCAACCGCTACAGGCAGTTGATCTCCTTCTATGGCGGCCGATGGTTCCAGATCAACCTGCTCACCGTGCTGGGGGCGCTGCCCCTGGCCACTGGCATCATCCTCTCTGTGATGAGCTCCAGCGTGCTGGTGCTGGCGCCGGCGTCCATCCTGGGCGGCATGATCTTCGGCCCCTTCCTGGCAGGGCTCTATGACTCTGTGATGCGGGGTATGCGGGACGCTCCCGGCAAGTGGTGGCCGGCCTATAAAAAGAGCTGGAAGCAAAACTGGAAGGAAAGCCTGCTTCCCGGGGCCCTGACCGGCCTTTTCCTGGGGATGTTCTCCTTCATGGCGGCCCTCTTCTGGTGGGCCCGGACGCCTCCCAGCCGGGGCACGGTGGCCCTCTATATCTTCGCGGGCTTTCTGTTTCTGCTGCTGAGCGCCCTCTTCTGGCCCCAAATGGTGCTTTTTCGCCAGACGGCGGTGAACCGCCTGAGAAACATCATCCTGTTCACCTCCAAATATCTCTGGCGGGTACTGGGCGCGGTGGCGCTGCAGGCGCTCTACTGGGCGATCTACGTACTATTCGCCCCCTGGACGCTGCTGCTCCTCCCCTTTTTGGGCTTCTGGTACATCACCTTCCTGACCCAGTTTTTGCTCTACGACCGACTGGACCGGGAACTGCAGATCGAAAAGCAGCTCTCTCCGCTGGAAAAGCCCTGAATATAAATCAGAACCACCCGCATAGCGTATAGCGCAGGTTTGGCAAGTTTATAAGTGCATTCGGCTCGACATAGAACGCACCGACCCGGAAAACGGTTCCAAACGCCGTTGCAAGTGAAGCCCAAAAAACAGCTTGAGCGGCCCCTCGCCGGGGCCGCTCAAACTTTTCCGTTCCAAATATATTCCATACGCGGGCCATTTTCGCCCTTTTCGCAGACATAGCAAAAGCCTTGGAAACGCAGTGTTTCCAAGGCTTTGCGGGTGGTCCGAGTGTCGTTATAGTATTTTTGAAAAAGTCCCTGTTTTCAAGGGCTTGCAGGCAGACACACAGCGATATTTACCGGTTGTCAGCCCACATTCTCCGCCAAAACGCCCTCTTCATAGAGGGCCTCCGGTGCAATATCTATATCCCCATCACACCATACAGCCGTACCATAGTCGATATAGACACCTCTGAACACATCCATATCCGCCAGCGGCGCAAAGGCAGGCATTTTCAGCAAGGGCTTAAAATCAAACACTTTCGCCTCGCCCGTGCTGAACCGCACCCACAGTCGGTGATCGTCCATCGGCCGGACGCCGGACACGCTCACAGCATGCGTGGGTGTCCCGGCGTAGACAATCCCATCCATAATATACATATCGGGGCCTCCTTACTGTAGCGGTGCGATCTTGCCGAACGGAATACCACGCACCGCATTGTTCCAGGCAGCATAGAGCTCATCCTCATGGATGGCCGCCCACGCCTGCACGAGCCGAAGCTGTTTCACGGGCAGACTGCCAGCCAGCAGTTCCCCGTCTATACCGACCGATGCCTCATACTCCGCATACATCACATGAAAATGGGGCTTGTTATGCTGTCCATCATCCATGTAGATCATCTTGATGATGATGTTATAAAACCGACAAAGCTCTGGCATCACGACCACCTCTTCAATAAGTATTATATCCTGTTGATAGTTTCCCGTCAATGAGATTCGATTGACCGCTGGTCCATATAAAAGCCCAGCGCAGCGGGAGAAGGTGATCGCCCAGGAATCTATGGTTCCTGGGCGACTGGCATAAGCCCTTATAAGAGACCTGAAAAATGCCGTGACCATGTGGCTTCCTACCAACAAACACCGTTAAGATGCAAAAAACTCCTTCGCTAAGTCAAATTAACACTTGATATCGTATTAATTATACGTTATAATGAAGAAAACGGCATGGGGGTGTAGTATGCGTACATATGGAACATGGAACAATAAGGGTGGCACGGGAAAAACAACTTTGTCATTCCAGATGATGTGTTATTATGCTAAGAATCATCCTGATAAACGTGTCTTGGCAGTTGATGTTTGTCCGCAGGCTAATTTATCTGAACTTTTGCTTGGCGGCCTAGAGGGAAAAGGAAGCGATAATCTGCTGAGGATACAGGGCCAACCCAAAAGAGCCACTATTGGTGGCTTTTTTCAAGACAAATTGCCTAATCCTTACTCGAAGATTAACATTACATTCTCGGATTTTGTTACCCACCCTAAAGATTATAATGAATTTATACCAGATAATATTGATCTCGTATGCGGGGATCCATTATTAGAGTTACAATCAAATGCGATCTCAACATTAGCAAATACACAAATCCCCGGAACTGATACGTGGATTTCTGTCATAGAATGGATTTTTGATCTCGTTTCTGCAAGCGGAGACCAATATGATTGTGTTTTCTTTGATATGAATCCTAGCTTTTCTATTTTTACACAAATGGCATTGGCAGCAACAGAATACCTTATCCTTCCAACAATGGCAGATGATTCATCGAGAAGGGCAATCCAGAACGCCTTTTCTCTTGTTTATGGTTTTAAGCTCCCACACCCGATCTATCAAGAGTTTGCATTTGCAACAAAACTGAAAAATACTGGGAAGCCTTTGCCAAAGGTACATCTTATATTGAAGAATCGTTTGACACAATACATGGGTGCTGCATCTGCATATAATGCTGTATTGCAAACAATTGATACCGTAGTCAAGAACTTACTTCGGGATGAAGAAACAAAAACCATTTTCTCGTCCCAAGATATAAATCAGTTACTCCTAGACGTCCGGGATTTCCAAACGACTGGAGTTGTGGCAAGCGCGCGAGGGTGTCCAATATTTTGTCTGAGTAATAGGACATATACAATACAAAACAAGCGCGTTAGTGTAAAAAAAGAATACCTTGAAAATTGCAACGAAGCAATAGAACGCGTCGTAGCTCATCTTGACTAAAAGGCCCTGCGGTTTCGCTTTTCTATTCATCTTTTGCGGTTTTCTCTCTTCTTTGGCAAATCGGTATTTTCTGAAATCCGCATGTATCAAGGGTTTGCGCACGAAAATGGAGTCGCTTTTCGTTAATAGTTCGAAAAGCGGCTCCACTTCATTATGGTTTCGATTGTCGCGATTATGACGGCAATCTAGGCAGCAGGAATTTTACCGATTTAGACACCGAGGAAGTTTCCAATAGTCTGGTTTTCCCTGAAATCACTAAAGATAATTCGGGCAGTTGGTTCTTCGGGAACGTCGCATCGTCTGCTACTGGTATTAATGTTCCTGCGCCTGGGTCTGGTGATGCAAAAACATTTACTTTTTGTGGAAGTAGCTCGGTGACTATCATAGATGGGGGTGATAGCAAGAACGTCTATTACAACGTGAATGTTTCTACCCCATACATCAATGAGCAGGGTATGATTACTGCGGATGGCGATAGCGGGTACTTCATATACAATAGTTCGTATTTGCAAGGGGATATTACATCTGGGACTGTGTCGGATGCTGGTACTTTTGATGATTGGAGCCTCAAATATCCGGAAGGAGCAACCACATATTTGCAACCTCTCCAGGCCCTCAACAGCAAGAATGAAGCCGGTGTTAAACTAGGTAGCTTGTCTTCTTATGACGACCTTAAATTGTCTCAACAAGAGATTTACGATCTTTACACTTATTATGTCAAGGAAGTATATAAGAAGCCAGTGATTTGTGAAGGCGGAGAAAATTATGAAGCGTATACGTCTGCGCCTAAGATTAATTGGATGGACGGGAAAGAATGTCATGTTGACGTAGATAAGCAAACTGGCCAACCGAATGAACCAGTTTATGGTGTGGATGGAAAAGGTCATTTTACTGCCGAGATAAATAGTGTAGATGATGTTATATTGGCGCTAGAAGGAATAGATTTAAGCCAAGTAAATACTACTGATCCTGGAACTGTAGACAGTACGGCGGCTGATTCCGAGGTCGACGGAGGTTCAGATGACGAATCGGATCCATGCTATGACAACTCTGGGTCTCTCGGATGGATTATGTGTCCCTTGATTATGAAATTGAGCGATACACTGAGCTCAATCTACGATGGAATGGTAGAACCATTTTTGGAAGTGGAACCGAGTCTGCTTGCGTCAGGATCTGGCACACGACAAGCGTGGACTATTTTTAGGGATATAGCCAATACGTTATTCGTTGTTTTGTTGATTGTGGTGATTTTCTCGCAACTTACTGGCGTTGGTATAGACAATTATGGCATTAAGAAAATCATGCCGAAACTTATCATTTCTGCTATTCTTATCAACCTTTCGTATCTTATTTGTCAGCTGGCTGTTGATGTATCTAATATTCTAGGTAGCGGTCTCAATGTCATGTTGTCTGGTCTAGCTAAACATATTGGCGTGTCTATAGAAGAAAGCTTCAGTTCGGGTGCGTGGTTCAAGACCATGCTAAATGCTTTGGTGGGTGTTTTGACGGTTGGCGGAGGCGTTGGCTTGGTGCATACTGTCGTTACAGGGGGGATAGCTGGGATTATTATGCCGTTACTAATTGGGCTGTTTATAGCTTTTGTGGCCGTGATTTTCTTCTTCGCTTTACTCGGGTTGCGTAAGGCTGGAGTTATTATCCTTGTGGCCGTGGCGCCAATAGCTATTGTGTGCTATATGTTGCCAAATACCAAACGAATTTTTGACCGTTGGCTAAGTATATTTAAGGGGCTGCTGTTAGTCCACCCGATTTGTGGTCTAACCATCGGTGGTGGTGTCCTTGCGTCCAGAATGTTGACATCTGAGTCTGACGATTTCTTCGTGTACATGATTGGTTTGTTGATTGCCGTTGTCCCGTTCTTCCTCGTGCCGTTCTTGGTAAGGAGTGCGTTTAATGCAGTGGGTAATATCGGAACTAAAATTACTCGCTTCGGTAATCGTTTTGGTCGCGGAACGGCAACGCGAGCGGACGCTGGGGTACGGAAATCGGATACCTACCGTCGTGCTGATAACTGGCTAGGACGGCATAATGCGTTTAGCGCGCGCCGCCGTGCGGTCGCCGTGGAAGGTACCACTGCACTAGCAAGGGAACGTGCTATGCGAGCCCGGCTCGGCGATCGTGGCAACATGCAGACTCGTATTGCAGCCACGGTTGCAGCAGAAGATCGACCCGTTCGAGCTGGAGTCCGTTGCCGACGAGAAAAGCAAGCTGGCCCATGAGCTGGGTCACTGTGTCACCGGCTCCTTTTATAATCAGTATGCCGCTTACGATGTCCGGCAGCAGCACGAGAACCGAGCCGACAAGTGGGCCATCGCACGACTGGTGCCAAAGGAAGAACTGGACAGGGCCGTGAATGCCGGCCACACAGAGATATGGGACCTGGCCGAGCTATTCAACGTGACTGAGCCATTCATGCGTAAAGCCGCCTGGTGGTACACATACGGCAACCTGGCCGTGGAGGATTACTACGATTGATGTTCGATTTTGCTGGAAAAAGGCCGACCTATTATCCAGAGTACAACATCCAACAAAATGTTAACCAAAGCATCATATCCGAAAAGCACCGTTATGATATGACGCGCTTTTCACCTCACGAAACCTCTGTTATCGTAGCTATACTGAACGCAGTAAAAGAAAAATACCCCTGCCGGTACCGGTCTATGGGATTCGCAAATGAGAGCTATCCTATCGTCTACAAGCCGCGGTATGTGCTCCATGAAATAGTTGTTCAATTATACGGACAGTCCCGTAGGCCTGTAGACCGCTTCGCCGTCGCGTTGGCCTACGCTACAAAAAGCGCCCGTTTTAGGCCAACAGCGATCCAATACTTTGAGGCAGCGATCCCATTTATCCGTCCCTCGTTTATGTCCCAGTTTTGGATGTACCAGCCACTTCATGTTTATACTACGTTTTCCAAGCTGTATGAGGGAGAGCATGAATATGCAAAGGCAATCCATTACACGGAATTAGCATGGCGATACGGCGAGGCTGACAACCCATATTTTCCGCGGCGTGTCGACGAACTACACGCCAAGCTGGAAAATCCGCCGAAGCACCGCCCCCGAAAACCGACAGAAGATCAGATGGAGTTTGAAAGAGAAATAGTACAAGCAGCCCAGCATTTTATTCAAAAATACTGGTGAATGGAGGATCATGTCATGAGGAAAATACGTTGCCCTAGGTGCCACAGCACCAACGTACAGGCCCTAGGGAATGACCGTAAGGCCTTTTCTGTTGGGAAATCCGGCATAGGTGCAATCCTGTTCGGCTGGATCGGCTTGATCGCGGGCTTCGCCGGGAAAAAGGGCAAGTATGAGTTTTACTGCCCAAACTGTGGGAAGCGCTTCAAGCACAAATAGACATGAAAAAAGATCGCCCCGGTCTGGTACACCGGGGCGATCAAAGAGGGCAGATTTACATAGCCGACCAGCTACACATCTGCCCTCCAATATTATCACACTATTGGAGGTATTTGCAATGGGCCGCCCCAAAAAAGTTGACTATGCTGCCATGTTCTCATATGACAGCAAGACCGGGTTATATTACTGCACCCGGACCATCCGCGGCACGAAAAAGAAATTTCGTGCCCGAGATCCCAAAGACTTGTACGACAAAGTACAGGCCGCAGAGGAAGCACCCGAGCCGGTTCCCACTTTCGCGCAGGTAGCAGAGGAATGGAAAGAGAAGAAATGGCCGACAATCCGCTATAAGACGCAGGAATGCTACGTGGCACCACTCAAACGCGCTCTGGATGAATACGGCCTGCGCAAGATAGACAGTATCAACGCAGCAGATATCGAGCGGATAATACAGCGAATGAAGGCCCAGGGGTTTTCCTCCCAGACGGTCAAAGACCAAAAAGCTGTCCTGCATATGATTTTCAACTTTGCCATTGCCCACGATCCACCATACTTGCTGTACAATCCATGCACCGCCGTCAAAGTCCCTCGTGGACTGCCGAAAAAGAAACGCGACGCCCCAGACGACGCCGTGCTGAAAACGATCACGCGCAACGTTGACACGGTGGATTTCGGCCTGTTTGCCTACCTGCTGTTATTTACCGGCTGCCGGCGGGGTGAAGCGCTGGCCCTGACATGGGATGACATAGATGCACAAAACGGCGTCATACACGTCACAAAGGCATACTCATTCCAGAACGGGCGGGCCGTACTTGGCACGCCAAAAACGGAATCCAGCTCTCGGGACGTGCCCTTGCTCCTACCGCTGGCTGCGCACCTATGCAAGCCGGAGACCGCAAAAGGATCTGATCTGATATTCCAGGCCAAAGGCGGCGGCCCGCTCTGTGAAAGCTCTTTCAAGCGTCGCTGGAGGCAATACTGCATCGACATCGGCATGACAAAGATCACGCCGGTGGAGAAAAAAGACAAAGCTGGAAAACCATACATCCAGCAACGCATTGACCCAGCATTGACGCCCCATCAGCTGCGGCACGGTTACGCAACCCTGATCGTTGAATCCGGAACTTTGGCAAAGTACGCGCAGGGGTGGCTCGGCCACGCGGACATACACACCACCCTGCAAACGTACACAGACGCCCGTGAACGAAAGAATCTCCGTGAGACAAAAAAGTTCGCGCGGTATATGAAAAAGAATTACAGCTGAATAGGTGTCCACTTTAGTGTCCACTTTATCGCCGTATATCGCTGTATACTGCGGTATTTCATGACGACCCGGCCAAAGCACAAAAAGAGGCTATATTCCTTGAATCTCTAGGAATACAGCCTCTTTTCGATTGGTCCGAGTGACTGGACTTGAACCAGCGGCCTCCTGAACCCCATTCAGGCGCGATACCAAACTTCGCCACACCCGGTCATGTTTTGCTCAGATATACTACCACAACCCCGGCAAAATTGCAAGAGGTATTTTCCTCCCCCGGGCATTTTCCCGCCCGCCCCCGGGCCTTTGGAAAAATCGCCGGAAATGCCCCCGCTCCCCCCGGCCCATTCTTGTCGATGGTATACATCGAAAAAACGTTGCATTATATGATAAAGAGCGGTATTATTAAATATAATGATTTACATCATTAGAGACATTGACGCGCCTGCCCGGCCTATCCGCACCGGGCATAAGGAGGGCTCATACATATGGTAAAACAAAGCAGCATCGACTGGGCGCTGCGGGAGCATGACGCCTGCGGCATCGGCGCGGTGGTGGACATCCAGGGCCGCCCCACCCGGGCCACGGTGGACGACGCACTGAAGATCGTGGAGAAGCTGGAGCACCGGGCCGGCCGGGACGCCGCCGGGGAGACCGGCGACGGCGTGGGCATCCTGACCCAGATATCCCACGGCTTTTTCAAGTCCGCCGCCCGGGACTGCGGCATCGCCCTGGACAACGCCGGGGACTACGCCGTGGGCATGTTCTTCTTCCCCCAGAACACGGTCCGCCGCAGCCAGGCCCAGAAGATGTTCGAGGTCATTTTGCAAAAGGAGGGCCTGCGTCTGCTGGGCTGGCGGCAGGTGCCCACCTGCCCGGACATCCTGGGCCAGAAGGCCCGGGACTGCATGCCCTACATCGTCCAGTGCTTCGTGGAGCGGCCCCGGGACGTGAGGACCGGCCTGCCCTTCGACCAGCGGCTGTACGTGGCCCGGCGGGTCTTTGAGCAGAGCAACGACAATACCTACGTAGTCAGTCTGTCCAGCCGGACCATCGTCTACAAGGGGATGTTCCTGGTCCACCAGCTTCGCCAGTTCTACCCGGACCTGCAAAGCCCGGACTTCACCGCCGCCATCGCCATGGTCCACTCCCGCTTTTCCACCAACACCACCCCCAGCTGGGAGCGGGCCCATCCCAACCGGTTCATCCTCCACAACGGCGAGATCAACACCATCCGGGGCAACGTGGACCGGATGCTGGCCCGGGAGGAGACTATGAGCTCCGCCATCATGCGGGAGAACATGGACAAGATATTCCCGGTCATCAACACCAGCGGCTCCGACTCCGCCATGCTGGACAACACCCTGGAATTCCTCGTCATGAACGGCATGCCCCTGCCTCTTGCCATGATGATCACCATCCCGGAGCCCTGGAAAAACGACAAGATGATCGAGCGGAAGAAGCGGGACCTGTACCGCTACTATGCCACCATGATGGAGCCCTGGGACGGCCCGGCCTCCATATTGTTCTCCGACGGCGAGCTGGTGGGGGCCATCCTGGACCGGAACGGCCTGCGGCCCAGCCGGTACTATCTCACCGACGACGGACGGCTGATCCTGGCCTCCGAGGTGGGGGTGCTGGACATCCCGGAGGAGCACATCACCATGAAGAACCGGCTCCGGCCCGGCAAGATGCTGCTCATCGACACCAAGCGGGGCAAGGTCATGCAGGACGAGGACCTGAAGAGCTACTATGCCTCCCGCCAGCCCTATGGCGAGTGGCTGGACCAGCACCTGGTAAGGCTTCAGGACCTGCCCATCCCCAACCGCAAGGTGGAGACCCACACCCAGGCCGTCCGGGACCGGCTGTACCGGGCCTTTGGCTACACCTATGAGGAGGTCAAGGACGCCATCCTGCCCATGGCCCGCACCGGGGCCGAGCCCACCGCCGCCATGGGCGCGGACACGCCGCTGGCGGTGCTGTCGGAGCGGCACCCGCCCCTTTTCAACTACTTCAAGCAGCAGTTCGCCCAGGTCACCAACCCGCCCATCGACGCCATCCGGGAGGAGTGCGTCACCGACACCACGGTGTATGTGGGCTCCGACGGGAATCTCCTGGAGGAGCGGCCGGGCAACTGCAACGTGCTGCAGATCGACAACCCCATCCTCACCGGCATCGACCTCATCAAGATCAAGGCCATGCACCGGGACGGCTTCCACGTGGAGACCGTGAGCCTGCTGTACTACAAAAATACCCCCCTGGAACGGGCCATGGACCAGCTTTTCGTGGCCTGCGACAAGGCGTACCGCCACGGGGCCAACATCCTGATCCTGTCGGACCGGGGGGTGGACGAGAACCACGTGGCGATCCCCTCGCTGCTGGCCGTGTCCGCCATGGAGCAGCACCTGGTCCGTACGAAAAAGCGCACCAGCGTGTCCATCATCCTGGAGAGCGCGGAACCCCGGGACGTACACCATTTCGCCCTGCTTCTGGGCTACGGCGCCCGGGCCATCCAGCCCTATCTTGCCCATGAGTGCATCTCCGAGTGCATCCGGCTGGGGCTGCTGGACAAGGACGAGCACACCGCCATCGACGACTACGACAAGGCCATTTTGAACGGCATCGTGAAGATCGCCTCGAAAATGGGCATCTCCACCATCCAGTCCTACCAGTCCTCCCAGATCTTCGAGGCGGTGGGCATCCGCCAGGACGTGATCGACCGGTACTTCACCAACACGGTCAGCCGGGTGGGGGGCGTGAGCCTGGAGGACATCGGCCAGGCGGTGGAATACCACCACAGCCACGCCTTCGACCCTCTGGGCCTGGGGGTGGACACCACCCTGGACAGCGTGGGCTTCCACAAGCTCCGCTCCGGGGACGGCAGCGAGGGGCATCTTTTCGACCCCGCCGTGATCGTGGCCCTGCGGGAAGCCGCCCAAAAGGGCGATTACGACCGGTTCTTGGAATACTCCGCTCTTGTCACCCGTGCCCAGACGCCCTACAATCTGCGGGGCGTGATGGACTTTGTCTGGGCCGCCGACGGGGGCGTGAGCCTGGACGAAGTGGAGAGCGTGGACAGCATCGTCCGCCGGTTCAAGACCGGGGCCATGAGCTACGGCTCCATCTCCAAGGAGGCCCACGAGTGCCTGGCTCTTGCCATGAACCGTCTGGGCGGCAAGTCCAACTCCGGCGAGGGCGGCGAGGAGCCCGAACGGCTGGGCACGGAGAAGAACAGCGCCATCAAGCAGGTGGCCTCCGGCCGCTTCGGCGTCACCAGCGAGTACCTGTGCTCCGCCCAGGAGATCCAGATCAAGATGGCCCAGGGCGCCAAGCCAGGCGAGGGCGGGCATCTGCCCGGCAAGAAGGTCTATCCCTGGATCGCCCGGACCCGGTACTCCACCCCCGGCGTGAGCCTGATCTCGCCCCCGCCCCATCACGACATCTACTCCATCGAGGACCTGGCCCAGCTGATCTTCGACCTGAAAAACGCCAACCGGGCCGCCCGCATCAGCGTGAAGCTGGTCAGCGAGGCCGGGGTGGGCACCATCGCCTCCGGCGTGGCTAAGGCCGGGGCCCAGGTGGTGCTGATCTCCGGCTATGACGGAGGCACCGGCGCGTCCCCCCGCAACTCCATCCAGAACGCGGGCCTGCCCTGGGAGCTGGGTCTGGCGGAGACTCACCACTCCCTGATCGCCAACGGCCTGCGCCAGCGGGTGATCCTGGAGGTGGACGGCAAGCTGATGACCGGCCGGGACGTGGCCGTGGCCGCCCTGCTGGGGGCGGAGGAATTCGGCTTCGCCACCGCGCCGCTGATCACGCTGGGCTGCGTCATGATGCGGGTGTGCAACCTGGACACCTGCCCGGCGGGCATCGCCACCCAGAACCCGGACCTGCGCTGTCGGTTCACCGGCAAGCCCGAATATGTGATGAACTTCATGCGCTTCGTGGCCCAGGAGCTGCGCCAGATCATGGCGAAGCTGGGGATACGGACCGTGGACGAGATGGTGGGCCGGACGGACCTTTTGAAGCTCCGGGCGGACCTGCCCTCCCCCCGGGCCCGGTCCATCGACCTGGACAGCATCCTGCACATGGACGCCGGCGTGGACACCGCCGTGCACCATCTGCCCGAGGCGGATTACGACTTCCATCTGGAAAAGACCCTGGACGAGAGCGTGCTGCTGCCGGCCTTCCAAAAGACCCTGCGGGATGGCACGCCCCATCGCGTGCAGGTGGACGTGTCCAGCACCAACCGGACCTTCGGGGCCATTTTGGGCTCGGAGATCACCAAAAAATTCGGCAATACCCTGCCGGACGACACGGTATTCATCGACGCCCGGGGCGGCGGCGGACAGTCCTTCGGCTCCTTCCTGCCCAGGGGCATGACCGTGCGCCTGACCGGCGACAGCAACGACCACTTTGGCAAAGGCCTTTCCGGCGGCAAACTCATCGTCCGGCCCCCGGAATCCAGCCGCATCAATCCCGGCGAGAACATCATCATCGGCAACGTGGCCCTGTACGGCGCCACCGCCGGCGAGGCTTACATCAACGGCATGGCCGGGGAGCGGTTCTGCGTGCGCAACTCCGGCGCGAAGGCTGTGGTGGAGGGCGTGGGCGACCACGGCTGCGAGTACATGACCGGCGGCTGCGCGGTGATACTGGGCCCCACGGGCAAGAATTTCGCCGCGGGCATGTCGGGAGGCATCGCCTATGTGCTGGACGAGCAATATGAGCTGTATCTGCGGCTGAACAAGGACATGGTGACCATGACCGGCGTCACCGCCAAGCACGATATCGCCCAGCTCCGGGAGCTGATCGAGGCCCACGTGGCCGCCACCGGCTCCGCCCGGGGCCGGACCATACTGGACAACTGGGACGATATGCTGCCGCTTTTCAAGAAGATCACCCCCAACGACTACAGCCGTATGCTCATGGCTATCGGCCAGTTGGAGGAAAAGGGCATGCCCCGCCAGCAGGCGGAGCTGGAGGCCTTTTACAACGTGCAGAAGGGAGGCGCGTGAGCCGTGGGAAAGACCACCGGATTTATGGAATACGAACGGACCGAGCGGCCCGCCGCGGGCGCGGCCGTCCGCACGGAGAGCTTCGGGGAATTCCACGGGGAGCTGTCCGAGGCCCAGCGGCGCATCCAGGGGGCCCGGTGCATGAACTGCGGCGTGCCCTTTTGCCAGTCCGAGTACGGCTGCCCGCTGCATAACCTGATCCCCGAGTGGAACGACGAGGTGTTCAGCGGCAACTGGTCCCACGCCCTGGACCGGCTTTTAAAGACCAACAACTTCCCCGAATTCACCGGCCGGGTGTGCCCGGCCCTGTGCGAGTCCGCCTGTGTGTGCGGCCTGTACGCCGGCGGGGCGGTCACGGTGAAGGACAACGAGCTTGCCGTCATCGAGTACGCCTACGAACACGGCCTCATCCGGCCCGACGTCCCCCAGGTCCGTACGGGCAAGAAGGTGGCGGTGGTGGGCTCCGGCCCGGCGGGCCTGGCCGTGGCGGACCAGCTCAATCACCGGGGCCACAGCGTCACCGTTCTGGAGCGGGACGACCGGCTCGGGGGCCTTCTCATGTACGGCATCCCCAACATGAAGCTGGACAAGGCCGTCATCGACCGGCGGGTCCGGCGGATGGAGACCGAGGGCGTCAGCTTCGTCACCGGCGTGGACGCCAGCGGCATCGCGGAGCGGCTGCTGCGGGAATATGACGCGGTGGCCCTGTGCTGCGGGGCCCGTGCGGCCCGGGACGTGCCGCTGGAAAACCGGGACGCCGGCGGGGTCTATCAGGCCCTGGACTATCTCACCGAGGCCACCCGCTCCCTGCTGGACGGCAAAAAATGCGGCTGCTCCGCCAAGGGCAAACACGTTGTCGTGGTGGGCAACGGCGACACCGCCACCGACTGCGTAGCCACCGCCATCCGGCAGGGGGCCCTGTCCGTGACCCAACTGGTGCGAAAGCCCGCCTCTCAGGACGGGCCCGCCCTCTGGCCCTACCGCCGCCGGTCCGCCGCCCCCGATTACGGCCAGCAGGAGGCCATCGCCGCCTTCGGCCATGACCCCAGGATGTATGACACCGTGGCGAAAAAGCTCGTCGCCGGCAAGTCCGGCTCCCTCGCCGCCCTGGAGGTGACGAGCGCGGGCAAGACGAAAAAGCTGCCCTGCCAGATGCTGCTGATCGCCGCGGGCTTTTCCGGCGCGGAGGACGCCCCGGCGGAGGCCTTCGGCCTGAAGCTGGACGAACGGGGCCGGCTTGGCGGCGCCGACGGCCGGACCGCCAACGAGAAGGTCTTCACCGCCGGCGATATGCGCCGGGGCGCGTCCCTGGTGGCCGTCGCCATCGCTGAGGGCCGCCGCTGCGCCAAGGTCATCGACGAATACCTGGAGGGCTATACGAACCTGTGACCGCCCCCAAAAGGAAAAGGTCCCCGGAAACATCGTTTCCGGGGACCCGCTTTCTTTATATGTATCGCTTCGCCTGGCGGCGGGGCCTTTTACTCCCGCCCCGGCCCCGTTTCGCCCGGCCGGACCGGGACGATGGGTTTGGTGCGGAAGTTTTCCGATATCACGAAGGCCCATATGAGAAGCTGTGCCGCCACGCCGGCGAAAGTCAGGCTCTGGGCCAGGCCGGTGGGGTCGATGGCGCTCATGATGCACAGCATGGCCCCCAGGTCGCAGGCGAACACCGCCCGCAACGGATGGGGCACGTCAAAGAAGAACCCCGCCGTGTAGTAAAACGCCATCAGCACGGCGCACTCGGCCACGATCTCCACCACGAACCGCCATACCACCGGGTCTCCGGCGGCCTCCCGGTAGCCGGTGATAAGCCAGACCACCGCGAAAACGATCATCATGGAAATGCCCGTGCGCCGGGCGGCGTCCTGGCCGGCCTTGCCGATGTTCATAGCCACCGTCCCCGCGCCGAAGGCTCCCAGCAGGGTGGCTCCGCCGCAGATGCGCTGCATCATGGGGAACACAGCGTCCGCCGGCGGGCGGATGATGCGGGCCGCTCCCGCCGCCGCCAGGGCCAGCGCGGGCAGCATGCGGATGACGCCGTACACAGGGGTGTGCCCCGCCAGGGCCTCCGTCGCGGTGACGGGCGCGGCATACTGCCGGTAACGGAACATGAACACCGCCAGCACGACGGCCGCCGCCAGTACCACCAGACACACCAGCCAACTGATCAGCGCGTTGATGGGCAGCCCCGCCTCCGACTGCAGGCGCATATCCTGCAGCCAGCGCAGCAGAAAGCCCAGCGCGCTCACGACTACCGTAAAGCCGGATAATTTATATGCTTCGCTTCGCATAACAGGCGACCTTTCTCCATAATATTGTCCACCGGCGATTATATACCCATCCGCCCGGCCCGTCAAGTGACGGAGCCGGTCCGCCGGCAGGCGGAGAAAGGCGGCGCGGCATGACGGTGTTGAAAAAAACGCTCCTGTGGTGTCTGGTCCTGGCCGGTCTGACCGGCTTTTTCTATCTGACCGAGGACGACCCCGTTCCGGCCGGCGGGGACAGCCAGACCCCCGTCCGGCTCCTGACGGACGGCGTGCCGGAGACCGTGACTATGGCGGCGTATCTGCCCTATGCCCTGGCGGCGGAGATGCCCGCCTCCTTCGAGCCGGAGGCTCTGAAGGCCCAGGCCGTCGCGCTGCGGACCTTCGTGCTGGCAAACGCCCGCCATGAGGACGCGGACGTATGCACCGACGGAGGCTGCTGCGCGGCCTGGCTGGACGAGCCCGCCCTCCGGGCCCGCTGGGGCATGGATTTCGACGCCAACATGGCCCGCATCCGCGCCGCCGTCGCCGCCACCGACGGCCAGATCCTCACCTACGGGGGCCAGGCCATCCAGGCGGCCTTTCACGCCAGCTCCGCCGGCTGCACGGAGAGCAGCGCGGCCATATGGTCGCCAACGCCCTATCTGGTCAGCGTGCCCACCCCGGAAAGTCCCGACACCGCGCCGGGGCTGGTCTCCGCCGCGGTATTCACGGCGGAGGAGCTGTCCGATGCGCTGGACCTGGACCCCGCCGGGGACCCGGCCGGGTGGATAGAGGATATCCGTCTGGACGGGGCGGGCCGGGTGGCGGAAGCGGACGTCGGCGGCCGGACCTTCTCCGGCAGCGAGCTCCGCGCTCGGCTGGGCCTGCGCTCCACGGCCTTCACCGTGGACTGGGTGGACGGGACCGGCTTCACCTTCACTGTCTCCGGCTACGGCCACGGGGTCGGCATGAGCCAGTACGGGGCCCAGCTGTACGCTAAGCAGGGCATGGATTACCGGGACATCCTGGCCCACTACTACCCCGGGACGGTCCTGACGGACTAGGCGGCTCAGTCTGTTTTCAGCGGCTCGTTTATGTAGAACATCTCAAAGCCGCCGGCGGCCAGCAGCGTCCCGGCCTCGTCGTACACCTCCGCCGTGCAGTAGGCCATATGCAGCCCCGCCGTGACCACCCGCCCCTCCGCCGTGATCCGGCCGGTGGCCGGATGCAGAAAGTGGAAGTCCGCCGACCGGCTCACCACGCTCCGGCCCAGGGTGGTGGCGGCGACGCCCGCGGCGGTGTCGCACAGGGCGAACAGCAGCCCCCCGTGGGCGATGTGGTGGGGGTTCCGCTCCGTCGGCGTCACCTCCGCGCCGCATCTGCAAAGTCCCTTTTCGATGGACAGCACCCGGATGCCGTTGTGGCTGGTGAAGCCCTCCTGGGCGTTGAGGGCCTGCTTCATCGCTTCAAAGTCGTCCATGACGCGCACCTCCCATGTAAGCGCAGAACAAGCCTCCCCCTGGGGAGGGAGGTGGCTTGTTCTTATGATTTTATCACGTCCGCGCCGGTCCGTCAATTTTTTCCACGGTTATCTCCCCGTCCCGCAGGTCCGCCCGGACCCGGTCCCCGGCGGCCAGCTCTCCCGCCAGCAGCATCTCCGCCAGCGGGTCCTCCACCAGCCGCCGCAGGCACCGGCGCAGAGGCCGGGCCCCATAGGCCGGGTCGAAGCCCTGCCGGGCCAGCGCGTCCAAAGCCGCCTCCGTCACCTCCAGCTCCACGCCCCTGGCCTCCAGCCGGGACCGGACCTTGTCCGCGAGCCCGGCGGCGATGCGGCGGATCTGCTCCCGCTCCAGGGGCCGGAACACCACGATGGCGTCCACCCGGTTCAAAAGCTCCGGCCGGAACACCTCCCTGGCCTGGGCCATCACCCGCTCCTTTATCTCCTCGTACCGGCCGGCGGCAGAGTCCGCCTGGCCGGAAAAGCCCAGCCGCCGTCCGGGGCCGGCGATGGCCTGAGCCCCCACGTTGGAGGTCATGACTACCACCGTGTTTTTGAAGTCCGTCTTTCGGGACCGGGCGTCGGTCAGCACCCCGTCCTCCAATATCTGCAAAAGCAGGCCCCACACGTCCTCATGGGCCTTTTCCATCTCGTCGAACAGCACCACGCTCCAGGGATGCCGGCGGACCCGGTCGGTCAGGTACCCGCCCTCGTCGTGGCCCACATACCCCGGCGGCGCGCCCACCAGCCGGCTCACCGCGTGCTTTTCCATATACTCGGACATATCCACCCGGATGACGGCCTTCTCGTCCCCATAGACCGCCTCCGCCAAGGCCCGGCAAAGCTCCGTCTTGCCCACCCCCGTGGGCCCCAGAAAGAGGAAGCTCCCCACGGGCCGGCCCGGGTCCGCCAGCCCCACCCGGCCCAGCCGGATGGCCCGGCACACAGCCGACACCGCCTCCTCCTGGCCCACCAGCCGCCGGTGGATGATCTCCTCCAGGTGGGCCAGCCTCTCGCTCTCCTCCCGGGTCAGGCTCTCCACGGGGATGCCGGTCCAGCCGGACACCACCGCCGCCACGTCCTCCGGCCCCACCCGCAGCAGCTCCCCGCCGGTCTTTGACTGCCAGGCGTGGCGGGCCACGTCCAGGGCCTCCCGCTGCTGCCGCTCCTGGTCCCGCAGCGACGCCGCGCCCTCGAAGTCCTGTTCCTTCACCGCCTGCTCCTTTGCGGCCTTCAGGCTCTGGACCCGCTCCTCCGCCGCCTTCACGCCCTCCGGCACCTGGCTGCCGATCATCCGCACCCGGCTGGCCGCCTCGTCGATCAGGTCGATGGCCTTGTCCGGCAGGTATCGGTCCGTGATATACCGGCCCGACAGCTCCACCGCCGCCCGGATGGCCCCGTCGGTGATGACTAGATGGTGGTGGCTCTCGTACCGGTCCCGCAGGCCGGTCAGGATGCGAACGCTCTCCTCCGGCGTGGGCTCCGGCACCCGCACCGGCTGGAACCGCCGCTCCAACGCCGCGTCCTTCTCCACATGGGTCCTGTACTCGTCCAGGGTGGTGGCGCCGATCATCTGGATCAGGCCCCGGCCCAGGGCGGGCTTGAGGATATTGGCCGCGTCGATGGCCCCCTCCGCCGCGCCGGCTCCCACGATGGTGTGCATCTCGTCCACGAACAGGATCACGTCCGCCGCCCGGCTGACCTCCTTGATGACCGCCTTCACCCGGTCCTCAAAGTCGCCCCGGTACTTGGTGCCCGCCAGCATGGAGGGGATGTCCAGGGCCACCAGCCGCTTCTTTTGCAGATGCTCCGGCACGTCCCCGGCGGCGATGCGCCGGGCCAGGGCCTCCGCCACGGCGGTCTTGCCCACGCCGGGCTCTCCGATAAGGATGGGGTTGTTCTTGGTCCGGCGGGACAGGATCTGGATGACCCGCTCCAGCTCCTTCTCCCGGCCCACCACCGGGTCCAGCCGGCCCTTGACGGCCAGCTCCGTCAGGTCCCGGCTGTACTGATCCAGGGTCTTGGTATCGCTGCGGCGGGGGACCGAGCGGCCGCCGCCCTCCTCAGTCCGGGAGCGGTACTCCGGCCCGGAAAACACGTCCAGCACGTCGGTGTACAGCCGGTCGGGGTCCACCCCCGCCTCCTCCACCGCCCTGGTCCCGGCGCAGTCATGCTGGCGGAGGATGCCCATGAGGATATGCTCCGTGCCCACGAAATTGTGGCCCAGCCGGGCCGCGTCCGAGCAGGCAAGCTCGATGGACCGCTTCGCCTTGGGGGTGAGCCCCTGGGCGGGCGCGCCCGGCGCGCCCCGGCCCGCCGCAGCGGTGACAAGCTCCGTCACCACGGGCTCTGCCAGTCCCGCCCGGCGCATGATCCGGCAGGCCAGACCCTCCCCCTCCCGCATGAGCCCGATCAAAAGATGCTCCGTCCCCACATAGCTGTGGCCCAGCCGCTGGCTGACGCCGTAGGCCTCCTGGATGGCCTTCTGGGCCCGCAGGGTGAAGCGTTCCGTGTTTTTCATCATGTGCGCTCGCCTCCGGGATAGATTATATCCGCCAGCCCGGAAATAAAAGCTCGCTATTTGTTTATTTTGGCAAGTTTCAAAAAAGTGTTGAATCTTATTGTTCTTTATGTTAGTATGTTTGCGTACATAAAAAACGGAGGTATCAATCATGGCTTATAAGATTTCCGACGCCTGCATCTCCTGCGGCTCCTGTGCCGATCAGTGCCCCGTCGAGGCCATCAGCGAGGGCGACGCCCATTACGTCATCGACGCCGACAAGTGCATCTCCTGCGGCTCCTGCGCCGAGCAGTGCCCCATGAGCGCCATCGCTGAGGAGTAAGGCAAGACCCAGAAGGCAGCGGGCGGTATGTTTGGCATACCGCCCGCTTCCTTTTACACAAAGGAGACAGCTATGAAACAGCTTTGGCCCCGGGGTCCCGTGTACACGGACGACCCGGCCTTCAAGATCACCACCGACTCGGTGCTGCTGGCGGACTTTGCCGCCGCCGGGAACGCCGTGCCCGCCCGCTGCATGGACCTGGGCTGCGGCGGCGGGCTTTTGAGCGTGCTGCTACACCACCGCTTCCCGGACGCCCGCTTCGACAGCGTGGACATCCGCCAGGACGCGGCGGAGCTGTGCAAAGAAAATTACGCCGCCAACGGCCTGGTGGGGGCGGTGGTCTGCATGGACGCCCGAAAGTACCGCTCCATCCCCCGGCCGGGGCAGTACGACCTGGTGGTGTGCAACCCGCCGTACTATTATGGGGGCAAGGCGTCCCCGGACCCGGACCGGGCGGCGGCCCGGGGCGGGAGCCTGTCCCCGGCGCAGTTCTCCGGCGCGGCGGCGTATCTGCTGCGCCAGGGCGGGGAGCTGTGCGTGGTCCACAAGCCGGAATTTCTCACGGACATCTTTGCCGCCATGCGTCTGGCGGACATCGAGCCCAAGCGGCTGCGGCTGGTGAGCCACAAAGCGGACAGCGCGCCGTCCCTGGTCCTGATCGCGGGCCGGCGGGGCGGCCGGCCGGGCCTGGCGGTCCTGCCCGGCCTCACGCTCACGGACGGCGGCGGCTCCCCCACTGCCGAGGTCCGCCGCATCTACCACATCGGGGAAAAATGACCGCGTACCGCGAATAACGAAAAACGAGCTCTCCGGCCTGCGCCGGGGGGCTCATTCGTTTATCTTTGGGTTCCGGGTCCGCCCCAACAGATAGTCCACGCTCACGTCGTAATAATCCGCCAGCTTGATCAGATTTTCCGCAGTCAGCTCGATGACGCCGTTTTCATACTGCGAATACGTGTTCTGGCTCACACTCAGCACCGCCGCCAGCTCACGCTGGCGCAGATCCCGATCCTCCCGCATCGCCCGTATATTGGTAAATATCATTGAAATCACCTCAATGGCATTATGGGAATCCGTATTTCAGATATTGACTTTTATCTGGAATCCAGATAAAATGGCCTCATGAAACCACAACATACCATGTGAAAGCCATTAAGGGGGGATGCGCTATGAGAAAACGTGTCTTTTGTCTGCTCCTGGCCGCCGCGCTCATGTACTCGCAGGGCGCGGTCGCCCTCGCGGAGCCCGGCGTCACCGCCGGGTCCACGCCCCAGGAGACCGCCACGGAAGTCCCGGCGGCCATGGAGACCCCCGCGCCGGAGGCCGCCGAGACCCCCGCGCCGGAGGACACGGCCGCGCCCGAGCCGACGGACGGACCCGAGACAACGAACGAGCCCGAAACCACGGACGAGCCTGAAACCACGGACGAACCTGAAACCACGGACGAGCCCGTTGAAACGCCCGTGGCAACGCAGTCGCCGGCCCCCGAGCCGGCGGCGAATACATATACCTGCTCATCCGGCGACGGCGTGACGGTCAACGCCGCCGTACCGGCGGAGAGCGGCATCCCGGCGGACGCCGCGCTCCACGCCGACAGGGTGGCCGAGGACACCGAGGCGTACGCCCGGGCCTATGACGCGCTGTGGGAGGAGCTGGGGCTGGCCCAGGGCGATGAGCTTCTCTTCATCCCCTATGACGTCTATCTCACGGCCCCGGACGGCGCCAGGATCGAGCCCCAAAGCGGCCTTGTGACCGTGACGATGCGGTTTCCCGCCGACCCCTTTGGGGCGGTGCAAGAGGACGGCGGTACGGCCTCCGACCCCGGCATGGAGGGCCCGGACGCCGGGGAGCCGAAGGCGGCGGCGGAGATAGCGGCGGAGCGGCTCGTGGCGCATATCCTGGATGACGGCGCCGTGGAGCGGCTGGAGCCGGAAACGGAGGAGGACGGCACGGTGACGTTCGCCGTGAGTTCCTTCTCCCTGATGGGTCCCGCGCTGGTCCGGCGCACCGCCGGGCCGGAGCCGGTGATCTATGTGCCCACGGCCCCGGAGGGGGCGGAGGCCCCCACGGTCACGGAGGAGAGCATCGAGGCCGCGGCGCGGAGGCTGGACGGCGGCGACGGCGTCATATGCCTGACGGCCAGCCTGTCCATGGACACGGCGGCGTTCAGCGGCCAGGCCGTTACCATCCGCTCCTACGGCGAGGACGTCTATACCGTGAGCAAGTCCGGCGACAGCGAGAATATGTTCGTCCTCACAGACGGCGCGTCGCTGACCCTGGAGAACGTGACCGTGGACGCGGCGGCCAACACGCGGGGCCGGACCGTGACCGCCAGCGGCGGTTCTACCCTCACGCTGAACACCGGCGCGGCGCTGATGAACAATACGTCTTACGGCGCGGTGTATCTGGACGGCTCCGCCATTTCGATCAACGGCGGCGTGATCCGGGACAACGCCACCACGAAGGACGAGGCGGCGCTGGCCCAGATAACATACGGCACCGCGATCCGCTTCGCCTATAACGGTGCAAATGCCGGCAAGCAGGGTCTTGGCGGCGCTGTTCTCATGGCGAACCACTCCATCTTTGATATGACCGCCGGCGAGATCAGCGGCAACAGCGCCATCTGCGGCGGCGGCGTTTACGCTTACGATTCTGCCGTGTCGGTAAACGGCGGTACGTTCTCCGGGAATGCGGCGGACACGGCCACTGCCGACCAGGCCTACGGCGGGGCCATCCACATGGATGGCGCGGCCTCCACCGAACTGCGGATCGGCGGGAGCGCCCAGTTCACGGGCAACAGCGCCCAGCGCGGCGGCGCTTTCAGTATCGGTATCGACGCGGATACGGTCGCCCTGACCATAACGGGCGGCTCCTTTACGGGCAACATTGCGAAGACCTATGGGTCCATCGCCTTCATCTCTTCCATGAACTCCGTCATCGACATCAGCGGCGCTGTGTTCAGCGGCAACAGCGCGGCCAAAGAGGGCGGCATCTACAAGGGGGCAAACGCTGCAAAGACGCCGACCGGGAGCGGCAAATTCACGGTCCATGGCAACACTCAGTTCACCAACAACACAGCCCTAAAGGGCCCCTGCATCTACGTCACCAAGGACAACGCGGGCGCCATCAATGAATTCCTGGTAGACGGCGTGACCTTCTCGGGCAACAGCGCCGCCGACAACGCGGGCGTCATGCAGTATAACGTCCCCGACTCCACATTCACGGTCAAAAACAGCACGTTTGAGAACAACCGCAGCGGCAATAACGGCGGCTGCTTCTATGCGGCGGTGGACGCCAAGGGCACGATGTTCAACTTTGAGAGCAGCACCTTCACCGGGAGCTACGCCAAGAACCAGGGCGGCGTGTGGCGCGGCTTCCCGCCCCAGAGCCAGTTCGTTTTCAAGAACTGCACCTTTACGGATAACACCGCCGAGACCGGCGACGGCGGCTGCTTCTATTTCCCCGGCGACGGCCCTGACTCCAACATCACCATCGACGGCGGCACCTTCACCGGCAACAGCTCCGGCAGCTCCGGCGGCGCGTTCCGGGCCAACCTGAATGGCGGCTCGGTGACGGTCACCGGCAACGCGACGTTCACGGGCAACAGCGCCAACGTGAACGCGGGCGCGTTCTCCATCCGCCGGAAGGGAGAGGGCTATTACGGCACGGCCCATCTGCTGTCCTGCACCGTGGACGGCAACTGGTGCAACGCAGATTTCAGCGCTTATAAAGAGGCCGATCTTGAGCCCACGGAGCACTATAACACCGGCGGCGTGTATATCGGAGAGAACATCACCTGCTATATGTACGACGCGCTTGTCACCGGCAACTATGTGCAGTCGGGCTACAGCGGCGGCACGGTGGGCAACGGCATCGGCCTCTGCCCCAACGCCCAGGTGTTCCTGTACCCGGAGCACGGCGCCACCATCTACGGCAACGGCAGCAGCGGTATGGACATCCTGGCCGTACCCTATGACTACCCGGTCATCACCCATGAGACCCCCGCCAAGCTCTACGTCAGCGACACCACCCCGGACGGCCGGGCCTACAACTGGACCGATCTCACCGGCGGCAAGGCCCGCACCGGCGAGTACGACTGGTCCAACGCCCGCAGCGGGGTGGCCGCGATCTCCGCGGCCGGCGGCGGCTACCAGGGCGAGACGAGCCTGGCCCCGGTGGGGTTCAAGGCCAACATCGGCGGCGCCGGGATCATGACGGCGGCGGCCGGCGGCGGCTACAGCGTCCGCATCATCAACAACCATACGAGAGCCGCGGCCTACGGCGCCGGCGGCCTGATGGTCAACGGCACGGTCATCTCGGGCCAGTTCACGGTCAACGTGGAGAAGAAGGTCGACGTCACGGGTGCCACCACGGAAAAGGAGAACGCGCTCAAAAACACCCAGGCGTATAAATTCAACTTCAGCATCGTGGATCTGGACAGCCCCGGCGCAGGAAACACGCTCAAAGTACCGGCGGGCGTCACCATCACATCCACAAATCCCAGCCAGCCGTCGCAGTCCGCCGTGTTCACCCACGGCACGACGGACCTTACAGGCAGCGAGCCGGGGAACACCGGCTACAGCGGCCTGTATGAAAGCATCAGCTGTCAGTTCGATATCCTTGGCGCGTATAAGGCGGCCTTCAGCGACATCAAAAAGGACGATATCGGACTCCAGAACAAACACAGCTATCTCTTTCTGCTGGAGGAGATCGGGACCGGCGGCGCGAAGGAGGTCCAGATCGTAAATAACACGGACGGGAGCGGCGAGATATCCGAGTTCCAATTCGCTTGCACCAACACCTTTGAATTTGGCGAGCTGGACCTTACCAAGTCCGTGGGCGTTGGCGGCGAGCTGGAAAGGCTGTGGACCTTCAACATCCAGCTCGACGGCATCCCGGACGATGTATACCCCGCCGAGCTATACGAGGACGGCGTGTCGGACTTCACCGGCAGCCAAGGCGGCCTGACGTTCAATAAAGGCACGGCCCAGCTCAGGTTCACCGGCGGCAAAGCCTCCGTCCAGCTGAGGGACGGCCAGACCCTGAAGATCCGGGACCTGCCCGTGGGGTCGGCCTATACCGTGGAGGAGGTCCCGGTCAGCGGCTACACGGCCAGCGCGGAGGGCAGCACCGGCACGACGGCGGTAAGCCCCTCTACGGCCAAATTCACGAACGCGCCAAACCCCGGTTCCCTGACGGTCTCCAAGACCGTGGCGGGCACGCAGGGCGACGTGGATAGGGAATGGTCGTTCGACATCAGGCTGACAGCCCCCGCCGGCGGCGAGCTGAAAGACGAATACCCCTACACGATCTACAACGCCGGCGGCGGCGTGCAGAGCTCCGGCAATGTAAAGGTCGCCAATGAGGCGGACGGCGCGGTCACGCTCGACGGCAGCAACGTCAAGCTCAGGCACGGCCAGCGCATCACCATCTCCGGCCTGCCCGCCGGCACGGCCTACACCGTGACGGAGACCGATCCCGGAGATCACCACGCTTCTTCCACCGGCGCGGACGGCACGATCCCGGCCGGCGGCGAGGCGAAGGCCGAATTCACCAACACCAAGCCCTTCCCTCCGCCCTCTCCGACGCCCAGCCCGACCGGCTCCGCCCCCAACACCGGGGACGAGACCCCCGCGGCCCTGTACGCGGGCGTCCTGACCCTGTGCGCGGCCGGTCTGGGGGCGGTCCTCGCCAGGCGGAAAAAGTCCCGCTGATCTCTCCCCCGCGCCAACACGCCAGCGCGCCCCCGCCGAAAGGCGGGGGCGCGCTTTATGCTTCGCGGCACGCTCACAGGGCCTTTTGTAAAAATTCCTCCAAAAACGCAAGCTCCTCGTCGATGGGCAGGTTCCGCCGCTTCACACAGGCGTCCAGATCCACCGCCGCGTAGACGCTCTCGTCAAAGACCGGGCTGGCGGCCCGGTACTCCTCCAGCGTCAGCTCCTCCAGGGGCTTTCCCCGCCGGACCAGGCCCGCCGCCACGGCGTAGGCCTCCCGGAAAGGCACCCCATGGGCCGTCAGCCAGTCGGCGCAGTCCGTGGCGTTGATGAACCCGGCCCCGGCGGCCCGGCGCATGGCCTCGGGATGGGGCTCCATGCCCGCGATCATGGGGGCCAGCACGCTCAAACACAGCTCCGCCGTGTCCAGCCCGTCAAAGAGGGCCTGCTTGTCCTCCTGCATGTCCTTGTTGTAGGCCAGCGGCAGACCCTTCAACACCGTCAGCATGGCCGTCAGATCCCCATAGACCCGGCCGGTCTTGCCCCGGATCAGCTCCGCCATGTCCGGGTTCTTCTTCTGGGGCATGATGGACGAGCCCGTCACGAAGCCCTCCGGCAGCGTCACGAAGCCGAACTCCAGCCCGGACCAGAGCACCATCTCCTCCGCCATCCGGCTCATGTGGGCCATCAGCAGGCTCAGCGCGGCCAGGGTCTCCACGCAGAAGTCCCGGTCCGATACCGCGTCCAGGCTGTTGAGGCAGGGGCCGTCAAAGCCCAGGGCGGCGGCCGTCTTGTCCCGGTCGATGGGGAACGTGGTCCCCGCCAGGGCGCAGGCCCCCAGGGGGCACTGGTTCAGCCGCTTCCGGGCGTCCGTGAGCCGGCCCGCGTCCCGGACCAGCATCATGGCCCAGGCGCACAGATGGTGCCCGAAGGTCACCGGCTGGGCCCGCTGCAAATGGGTGTACCCCGGCATGACCGTGCCGGCGTGCTCCGCCGCCTTGTCATGGATGGCCGCCACCGCCTGGCGGATAAGGCCCAGCAGCCCGTCGATCCGGCCCCGGGTATAGAGCCGCAGGTCCGTCGCCACCTGGTCGTTGCGGCTGCGGGCGGTGTGCAGACGCTTGCCCGCGTCGCCTATGCGCTCGGTCAGGGTCATCTCCACGAAGGTGTGGATGTCCTCGGCGGACATATCGATAGCCAGCGCGCCGCTTTCGATGTCCGCCAAAATGCCCTCCAATCCGGCTTTGATGGCCGCGCCGTCGGCCGGAGACAGGATGCCCTGCTCCGTCAGCATGGCCGCGTGGGCCAGGGAGCCGGCGATGTCCTCCCGCCACATACGGCTGTCCGTCCCGATGGAGGAATTCAACTGCCGCGCCGCCTCCGCGATGGAGCCGCCCCAGAGGTTATTCATGGTTTTGCGCGTCCACGATGGCCTGGACCTGGATGGGCAGGCCGTACAGGTCGATGAAGCCCTTGGCGTCGGTCTGGTCGTAATCCGACGCGCCGAAGGTGGCGATCTGCTCGGAATACAGACTGTAGGGGCTCCAGACCCCCGCGTTTATCATGTTGCCCTTATAGAGCTTCAGCCGCACCTTGCCGGTGACCCGCTCCTGGGTCTTGTCCACGAAAGCGGACAGGGCCTCCCGCAAGGGTGTGAACCACTGGCCGTTGTAGACCAGCTCCGCGAAGGTGACGGCCAGCCGCTGCTTTTCGTGGGCGGTGGCCTTGTCCAGACACACGCTCTCCAGCACGCTGTGGGCCTTGTAGAGCACGGCCCCGCCCGGGGTCTCGTACACGCCCCGGCACTTCATGCCCACCAGCCGGTTCTCCACGATGTCCAGCAGGCCGATGCCGTTGGCCCCGCCGATCTCGTTGAGCTTCAATATGATGTCCTTCGCGCTCATCTTCTCCCCGTCCAGCGCCACCGGCACGCCCTTATCAAATTCCAGCGTTATGTACGTGGGCTCGTCCGGGGCCTGGATGGGGCTGACGCCCATCTCCAAAAAGCCGGGCTGTTCGTACTTGGGCTCGTTGCCCGGATCCTCCAGGTCCAGTCCCTCATGGCTCAGATGCCACAGGTTCTTGTCCTTGGAGTAGTTGGTCTGGCGGCTGATGCGCAGGGGCACGTTGTGGGCCTCGGCGTAGTCGATCTCCTCATCCCGGCTCTTGATGGACCACTCCCGCCAGGGGGCGATGATCTTCATGTGGGGGGCGAAGTGCTTGATAGCCAGCTCGAAGCGGACCTGGTCGTTGCCCTTGCCGGTGCAGCCGTGGACGATGGCGTCCGCGTGCTCCTTTTTGGCGATCTCCACCAGGCCCTTGGCGATGCAGGGCCGGGCGGTGCTGGTGCCCAGCAGGTATTCCTCATACACCGCCCCCGCCTTCATGGTGGGGATGATGTACTCGTTCACATACTCGTCGGTCAGGTCCAGCACATACAGCTTGGACGCGCCGGTCTTGAGGGCCTTTTCCTCCAGCCCCTCCAGCTCGTCCGCCTGGCCCACGTTCCCGGCCACGGCAATGACCTCGCAGCCGTCGTAGTTCTCCTTCAGCCAGGGGATGATCACGGACGTGTCCAGCCCACCGGAATAGGCCAGGACCACTTTTTTGATGTCAGACATGGTGTTTCCTCCTATACTGCCAATATGACGCAGTAAGCGTATCATACCGCGCAACCGCATGAATATCAATAGTATTATTCATGATAATGATGAATAATTTCAAATTTTGTTGGTTTTGCACTGTATATTCATTATGTAGTGAATATACACCGCGCCAGGTCAGCTCTCCCGGCGCGGTGATGAAAGTAATATTATGTCAATCAAATTATGTAAATCTGTCGCATACCCGCTCCCGCACGCTCCGTTCACTCCCGGCGCAGGAGCCAATCCACGGACACATGAAGGATATCCGCCAGGGCGTTCAGTTCGATGTCGGTGACCGGCCTTTTCTGTCCCTCCAGCAGCGACAGGGCCGGGATGCTCATGTCCACGCCCGCCGTCTGGAGCTTTGCCAGAAGCTCCGTTTGCTTCATGCCCTGCGCTGTCCTTGCCTCTGTGACGCGAGAGCCGATGATATTCCTGTCTCCCAACGCCAGTTTTCGCGTGTTCACATCGGTCCCCCCTTTTACAAGCCAAATTATATGGCTTTTTCCCGAACGCCCAGGACCATCACCGCCGCGCCGGCGGCGGCACAGACAGCCGCCAGAGCCAGAGCCGCCTTCAGCCCCAGCCGGTCGATCATGGCCCCGCCCAGGCCGGAGGCGCACACGCTGCCCAGGGTGGTCATGACCGTCACGTACGCCTGGGCCCGGTTGGCGTTGGCGGGGCCGGATATCTCGCCGGCATAGCGCACCGAGGCGGGGATGAACAGCGCGTAGGCGAATATCTGGAAGAACATCCCCCCGTACACGGCGGGCAGGCTCCCCGCCGCCAGCACCAGGGTCGTTTTCACCGCGAAAAACACCGCCGAGAACCGCAGCAGCCCCCCGCAGGAGAACCGCCGCAGCAGCCGGTCGAACAGAAACATCGTCGGCAGCTCCAGCACCGCCACGAAGCCGGTCATGAGCCCCAGGTCCTCGTTGTCGCCGCCCACGCTCTGCACGATCTGCAGCATATACACCGACAAAAATGCGTGGCTGAAAAAAAGCAGCGCGGTGGCGATCAGCATCAGCCGGAACCGGCGGTCCCGCAGCAGGCCCCCGGACGCCTCCGTCCCCTTTGCCGGGGGCTTTTCCGGCTCCGGCGGCGTGCCGGCCCGGGAGAACCACCCCATCAGGGCCAGCATGGCCGCCGCCGTCAGAAGCCCGGCCCAGGGCACCGCGTTCACGCCTCTGCGCTGGACGATCCGGCCCAGCGCCGCCGCCAGCAGCCCGTAGCCCAGGGACCCCACCGCCCGACAGACACCGAAGGGTACCACCGTGCCCAGCCGTTCGATGTAATAGGCAAAGCCGTTCACCAACGGCTGCAGGAGGATGATGAAGGCGAAAAACAGCACGTATACCGCCGTCACCGGAAAGCTCCGGCCCGGCAGAAGCAGCAGCGCCGCCGCCGAGGCCCCCACAAGGCCCGTGCCGGCCGCGATCACGGCCACCGGGGCCTTGCTGCCCCGGTCCGCCAACGCCGCCGCCGGCTGCTGCAGCGCCAGCCCCAGCACATAGCCCGCCGCCATGACGGCGCCCAGCTCCGTGTTGGAATACCCCCGCCCCAGCAGAAAGCTGGCGGTGAAGGAATTCAGACAGCACAGCATCCAGTAAACGCCGTTGAGGGCCCCGTAGGCCCCGTTCAGGCTCCGTGCGCTCCTCATTGCCTGTTCATCCGCTGGCGCAGCGCGTCCGTCACCGCCGCCTCGAACACCTGGCAGGCCGCGGCGTGGTAGTCGTCCAGCTTGGCCGCCGCCTCGCCGGGGGTCAGCCGGGTCTGGCAGTAAGCGTCCACGTCCAGGATGAACTCCCGCCGCCGGTTGGGCTTGGGGTACTCCCCGTTGAAGATGCCGTAGCGGATGGTGGCCCGGTCCGTGCCGTAGTTCAGCTCCGTGGTGCACATATGCCGGGCCATGGCCCCGTCGTTGGCGGCGAAGCGGAGCCCGCCCAGCAGGAGCGGGTTAACATAATGCTCCCAAAAGTCCGCACCAAGTCCCGGACCGGCGTCGGCCCCCGGCAGTTTGATTTCGTTTACATAACGCATTCCCAGCCGTTTGATGGCAAGGCTCGGGAACGCGGCGGCCATGGCGTCCAGGACGGCCAGGAACTCCTCCCGCAGCAGGGCATAGCCCCCGTACTGCCGCTGGGCCAGAAAGGCGTACTCGCCGCACACGGCGGCGTGCAGATCCCGGCCGGCGGTCCAGAAGTTATGCTCCGGGAAGTTGATGGTCCGGGTGTCCCGCACGGGTCCCTGGGGGGTCTTTTGGACCCGCACCTCGGTCCGGGACCGGTTCAGCACGTTCCGCTCCGGATAGTTCTCCAGCGCGGCCAGCACGCCCTCCGGCAGCTGCCCCGCCACCGGCGCCGTGCCGGAAACAAAGTCCGCCCGCAGCACCACCTGGGTGATGAAATCTCTCGCATATCGGGGCATGGTGACCGCCCGCCTTTCCCGCTGTTTTTCCTTATTATAGGCCATCGGGCGGCGGTTGTAAAGCCGCTTTGCCGTTGACAGCGGGGCCTCGCGCATGGTATGATGTCAGGGCACCCGGAAGCGTATCGAAGTGGTCATAACGGGCCTGACTCGAAATCTAAACCCGTCAGCCTATATGAAGCTATATGAGCTTATATGAAGTTATATCGAGTTTTCGCCGATCCGCTTCCACAACAGCACAACAAAATAGCGATGTTTGAGCCGGTCACACCGGTTTGAATATATATGGAGCGGTATCGAAGTGGACACAACGAGCTCGACTCGAAATCGAGTTGCCGGTGAAACGGCACGTGGGTTCGAATCCCACCCGCTCCGCCAATTAGGGCAAACCCATTTCTGAGCCCAATTTGAAATGGGTTTGTCTTTTTTGCAGTTTACAGCCTTTTGTGATATAATACTAAAAACAAGGTGCAATGGAGATAGATCATTATGGACGAAGCAATGTCTTCTGCTCTACAGGTTGCAGAATTATTGATAATCAAGAGAGATTGCGACCTATTGAAGAAAGTGGTAGTACAACTACCTCCAGTTGTTATAACTCAATTTACGCCATTCGTTGCCCTGTTTTGCTATGAAGCAATTGAGTATTTTAACAAAAAAGGTCATCCTATTGAAATTAATCAATCTAGTAGATATTCTATCAAAGATATTCGTCAGAAAGCAAAATTCTTTAACTTTCGTCTAAACAAGCTATTCCAATGTGTAGACAATATTGATTACATTCAAAATGAGCATTTTTCACAATTACTTAAATTTCCGGAGCTTGGTCCGCTTAACTTACACAATAATCTTGGAATATATTATGATGATAGCAAAAACATAATAGGTAACACGCATTATGCATTTTATGTCTTCCAAGACGAGCGAGATATTAGCAAGCCCAAGAATAATATGCATAGTTTTGAACTTATAGGAGAAGAACTATACGCATTTGCTCATGATATGGGAGAGATTATTGGGGGCATATCATCTGGTCTTAGTCCTGTCAGCGATTTTATAGTAGCAGATTTTGATGCCAGTATGATCTCTTTGCATAGCCAAGACTACAATACAAATCGCTGTACAACATCTGAAAGCGGAAATTATAAGATAATTCGACTTTTTCTGCTTCATGTTGTTTCAAGTATAGGTCTACTTCTATTTTTGCTCAAAAAGACTATTATTCGGGATACAGGCCTCCTGTTACGGCTTGAGTATATCACCTATCATTACACGCTGCTACGTTTGGATGATCTAGACAGGTACTGCAATCAACACAACGAAAAGATTAACGATAACAAGTTAATCAAATTTCTCAAAAGCATTGATTATAAAAATAAATGCGGGTTAAGAAAACCGGCTTTTAGAAACTGCATGATGCATTTTAGTTTAACGGATAGTACCGGCAAACATTTAATCGACCCAACAAATCTCAATTTAGCCATTCCTTACTGTGGACTCATTGAAAGTCAATTTAATACAGGATACGAAGAATACAAGAGCAAACTTGAGGAACAGTTATTATCCATATATGAAATAATCAAAGAATATCTCTCCATAGATATGGCAACTGAATAGGATCTAAAATGCTTATAACTCACATCATCTATGTTTTTAACTGCCAGAGATTATAATTAAGAATCAAATCATAACTCGAGGTATTTCATATGAAAACTGAACAGAACAAGCACACCGAATTCTGGACAAAACTAATCCATCGGCTGTAGGAAACACAGAATGACCTCAACAACCTCAGTCCGGCCACACGGCAGAGGGTCCAATCGGAAGGGCAAGCTGTATTGAGGGCCTGTACCTTAGCCGACGCGATTGCGATGATCCAACGCTTTAGCCAGCAATAGAACTCTATATTCACCCAGAAGACCTGAGAGCACACGCTTTCAGGTCTTCTTTTTTATCCGGTCACAGCAGCAGGACACTCTATAATGGACACAAACTTAATAAGGAGGATGACCCCATGAGCATTCAACCACGTCAAGTAAAGAACAAAAAGGACGAAAACCACGTTCCCACCCACAAGCCTGGCACACTCGATCGCCGAAATATAGAACCTCTTGGATGCCGTTTCCGATCCGTAGATGCATTTTATCGTCATGCTGGCAGCACTATACGGTCTGCGCCGCGGCGAGATATATGGTCTTCAGATACAGGACATCGATTTGGAAAAGCATTGCTTCACCGTGTCGCAGCAGTTGGCATGCTGTGCGGAGCGAAAGCGTCCCGGCAGCATACTCGCTCCGCCCAAGACAAGCACCTCCTATCGCACATTGCCTATCACCGACCTTGCCTATCCATATTTCGTCAGGCAGGTGGAAATGCGTGGTGGGAACAGTGCCTCGGGCCTCCTTATAACCCAGCCAGACGGACAGCCATACAGCGTTTCTCACTTATCGGAGCACTTTCCTCTGCTGTTGGAGTCACTGCAATTTCGGAAGATCCGTTTTCATGACCTGCGCCGGTCTGCCGCCACCAACATGCATGAACTCACCAGCGATTACCTAACTCGGGACTGTTCTCGGCCACTCACTCAAGGGCATCACCATTGCTCTGGACATCCCCGTTTGCGTCCCAGAGATCACCAGCCAGTATCAAGGATTCCCGAAAGCAGTATATTCTGGAAACGTATCACAAGGCGGTCTACAGCTGATATCCTTTCAACCTCATATGGCGAATGCCTAAACTTAACTTAAGCATTGACATTTAACATTTGTTAAGTTAAGATGTTGCTAATCCAAGTTAAATGGAGCACTGTCATGGATTATATCACGCAGACACTGGGCATTCCTGTCCATCGCAGCAAATGGGAACGAGCGGCGGAACTTCCTTTTTACCTGGCCAGCTCCTATTCTTTTGAAAGCGCAGAATTGGGGGATCGCCGCGTTCTCTTCCTTACGCCTGTCGGTGAATTGGGAACGGTCGGCATCATCAAAAAGCACATCGCCCGGCTAGGGACTATCTGTCCCTGGCCAGTCGTGTTGGAACTGCCCGCCCTTAGCCGTCAGCGGAAGAGTTCACTCATCGCGGAAAAGATCCCTTTTGTGGTGCCTGGGAAGCAGCTTTATCTTCCTTTTCTTGGCGCCATCCTCTCCGAGAGAAATGATGTTGAAGCTGCCCCAGAACCGATAGATAAGCTGCTTCCCTCCGCACAGATGCTGCTTTTCGCATTTATCCTTGGCGGCAATAAGCCGATCTTTCTCAGCGATATGACAAAGCGATTCCGCTACTCCGCAATGACCATGTCCCGCGCCGCGCAGCAACTTGTACAAGCAGGACTGTTGAACCGAAGCATCCAAGGAGTGCAGATCCTTCTCAGCTCAGACTTAACGCCAAGGGCACTATACCAGACCGCTCTTTCCCATCTGATATCTCCGGTGCGAAAGACTATGTATATTGACCGCGCCGAGCTTCCGAAAGATGTGTTTTCAGCCGGACTAAGCGCCCTTTCCGAACAGGCGTTTATCACTCCACCATTTGTGGAGACCTGGGGAACTGTCGTGCAGGAGAAATCGATCGCTACGAAGAGCGCACTATTGGTGGACGCCGCAAAGCAATGTGCCGTCGAGTTTTGGAAATACGATCCCAGACTGGTCAGCGGAAGCCTATACGTTGACCCTCTCTCCCTCGCTGCCAGTTTGAGCGATACAAACGATGTGCGTGTAGAACAGTCTGTAGATATTCTTCTCAAGGAGGCATTGCGGGATAGTCACCGGATTTGAGAGATTTAAAGAATGGCTCGCCGGCTACAGCGCCCAATTTGCCATCATTGCGCAGCAGCAACGGCCAGCCGCAGTATTACCGCTTTACCCACCCCCGTAGCCGGGAGTACACCTATATGATCGAGCTGTTCAGTCGCAAGCCGGACGCTATTTCTCTGCCGGAGGATGCCGTCCTGACCCCGATGCCGCTGGATGATGACCTGTCCAGTTTGTCCGCCATTTTGTTAGATGATGATTATTATCAGCTTCTTCTCTCCGGCAAACACGTTGTGGATGGCGTCCCCATCGTAGGCGCGAAACAGCTCATCCTGTTCAAAGCGAAAGCATGGCTTGATCTCACCCGCCGCAAGAATACGGGCGAAGCCATAGACTCCCGTGATATCCGCAAGCACAAAAACGATGTCTTCCGCCTGTCGCTTCTTTTGACGCAAACATCAAAGCTCGCCATTCTGCAAAGCGTCTACCAGGATCTTCAGCGCTTCCTTGCCGTGATGGGAACTGAGCCCATTGATCTGAAGCAGCTGGGGATACATATGGACAAAGCAGTTATCCTACAGCAGTTAACCGATACATATTCCATGTGACAAGATGTAGTTTGAACTAGGTGGTGAAAGAATGTGCACTGATAGACCTCACGATCTTGCTTGTGCCGCTTTGGCGATCAACAAAGCAATAATTGGTATTGCCGAACTCTCCCTTGCAGAAAAAGCGGCAAAACGGCATCGATACGGCGCGTTTAGATATTCCAAGGCCATCCAGACATATTATGCTGTATACAATATCATGACCTCATATATGGTATTAACAAATCAAATAAGCAAGGAAATAAGGAAGGGGTACGTCCCCGTCGACCCTGTCAAACTGAATTCAGAAGATGAATTGCCTGAAACCTGGGAAAGCCAAAAAGAACTAGAGCAAGATCTATCAACACTGATCGGCCACAGTGGAATTAGGAATCACTGTAAGAGAATGCGGAAACGTGGTCCCGATGAACAGGATCCACTTGAAAAGCTGTTATGGGATACGTTTGTCGTGCAAGGATCGCCTCTTCTTTACGAAAAGATATGTTATATCCGCGACCGTACGATTTATAGGCCTTCCTATGTGATCGCAACAGATGGAACCCCACTTCAGACATCGATGGATGTAAGAAAAGAAATTGATTCTCTCCCAGACAGCCATTACCTTATTAAGTTCATACAGAGATATCTGAAGGCGATCTCGCAGCGAAGAAATATTGATTTTTACATCCTTTATACGCATTTGACTGGATGCTTCGTTATAAACTCAGCGGAATACTTGGCCGGCCTTGGTATTGGCGATAAAGATATCCGAAAGCTCAAAGCTCATCATCTCATAGAGGAAGACAACTCCACACCTTCCTATATCTGCCAGCTTCTTGAGCTGGAGTCAGTGAGCATAGTCATAAAGCTTTATAGAGCATTTTGGGAGCCTATCATTGAATCTTTAGAAAAAGAGGGGAAACTATGTCGTTAGAGAAAGGCGGACGGGCAGACAAATGTGGTAATAGATATGAGAATCGCTTCTTTGCTGGATTATTGGTAGATTTGATCCAGGAGCGATTTTCCTCTATAGAAGTAGAACCACTTGGTGATGAGGGCCGTGGAGTCGAATTCATCACAACTACTGTAGATGGTGAGCGCGAGTATTATCAGTGCAAAGCTTCTAACGGTATGCAAGACCACTGGCGTCCTGGCGACCTGGACGTATACTCTGTTTTCCAAATTGCAATGTCCCATGTGCAGCGTGGAAGTAATTGCAAATATCACTTTGTTTCACCCCTCCCCTACGATGAGTTAGACAGTTTATGTAACCGTGCTCGGGAAAACTCAAGTATTGACGACTTTATTACTTATCAGTTAACAAATACGAAGCTTCGGCACTGGTGGAATAAAATTAATAGCCACTTTGACGAAAACGACCAGCTTACGTATAGTCTTCTTTCAAAGTGCTACTTTGATCTGGTTCCGGACAGTCTCGAATACACACGCAAAACAGAAGCAATTATCGAGTTATTATTCTTTAAGGAGGCCGTCCAAACACCACAAGCCATACTAATTTTACTAGGAGAATTCGCAAATGATGACGAACGTTGGGGCAGACCAATCAACGCTAAAGAAGTAATATCATGGTTAGAGAGTAAAGGCTACCATCAGAGGCCAGTGATACATGACGAGCGAATATTGACAAGAATACGTACACTTAACCAACTATATTGTGCCAGCTATTCTCCTATCCGTTCAACAGTATTTCATCGTAGCGAAACAGAGCAACTTCTTTATCATATCCATACAGGCATGTCTGTTTTACTTTTGGGAAAAGCTGGCTCAGGAAAGAGCGGCTGTATACATGAACTGCTAGATTCACTTGAAAGAGAAAAAATTATTTATCTGGCTTTGCGTCTTGATCAACTACAGCCTACTCAATTTGCAGACCATTATGGAAAGAATGTTCTGGGACTTCCTTGTTCTCCAGTTGTAAGTATATATAACCTCGCCGGTGGACAGCCGTGCGTTCTTATCTTTGATCAACTTGACTCGCTACGTTGGGCAAACAAAAGCTCATCAATCGCTTTGGAAGTCTGTAAAGAAATGATTCGTCAGGCAAACCATATAAATCAGTTTCAGGGCGGACAGATCAGTTGCATATTTGTCGTCCGTTCATTTGATTATGAGACAGACCCTACTATACATAACCTATTTGAAAACGAGAAGGAAGGCGGCAGACAGTGGGAAAAAATCACGGTGGACCTTCTTTCCCCAGAAAACGTCGAACGTATCATCGGAAGTTCCTATAAATCCCTGACACCTAGACTTCAATCATTGCTACAGACTCCATCCAACCTCTATATATGGGATAGACTTACTGCAGAAGCGAAACCACTGATCAGTAGTTTCCAGCAGTTAATGCGCAAATGGTGGGAACAGGTCAAGAAGAACTGTATAGAAGTCGGGTTCTCATCGGATAAAATCGATGCGTGTCGGGATAACATTATTTCTATCATGCAGAAAAGGGCGGCGCTGTCACTTCCTGCTACAGCATTTCATGACGAATATGAAATTATCAATGCGCTAGCATCCCAAGGTGTTCTTCAAATAACAAGCAACAGCATCTCTTTTGTTCATCAAAGCTTCTTTGATTTTTTCTCCGTAGAACAGTATATAGATAGGATCTATACCGGCGACCAGCATCTTCCTGATATATTCAATAATCCAGATAAGCAGACCCCTGATATCCGATATCAATTTCTCATGCTCCTACAGACTTTAGCCGACGAAGACTTATCCACATTTTCAGTGGAAGCTGAAAGCGTCCTGAATGCCTCGTGCATCCGCTACTATTTTCAGTGCTGTGTATTTGAAGTGATCAGCCAATTAGAGACGCAAACTGATGCACTGTGGAGTTTAATAAGCAGGTATTTATCCAATGAAAACTGGCATGAGTATTTAGTTAACATGGTGCTGAATGGTCATCCCGGCTTTATACGCACTCTTGCCGCACAAGAGCCTGACTATGCCTGGCAGACAGAAGAAGGCTGCCTGTTGCTTCATTCTATCGCGCAAAAGCAGCCCAAACTGGTTCTCAGTATAATTAGGCGTCATGGAATTGATAAATTCGCAGAACAGGATTTGTATCGCCTCGTCTGCTCGATGTCCCCTAACCCTCCTGGCGAAGCACTTGTGATACTTCAGAAACTATTATCAAAAAATGGCGGATTGCTGCAGCATGGATTTGAGCTATATCAAGCTATTGAGCAAGAATCACCATGTGCTCTCCCTATGTTAAACGCATTAGTGTCTCTAGAACAACAGCAACGATCCTATATACATCTTCCAGATGAGAAAAAACTGAAGACTTTTGCAGAGCAATGGTCAAATGAGATCATCACCGAATTACTCCCATCAGTAATACAGGCAGCTACAACGAACGACGGTATTACCCATTATATGAGTGATATATGGAGTCCCCGGCATTATCATCATACAGTAGAACAAGATTTAGTTTACATAATTGAATCTGCATTGTGTTGGCAAGCTAGGGAGCAACCCGACGAATTTCTGTCATATTTAAAACTCGGTACAAATTCATTCGTGGAACGCTCTCTACAAGGTCATGCAATAGAAAACCTTCCAGTCGATTATGCGGATCAAGCGTTGGAATGGATACTATCTGATTTCGATAACAACGCATTTGACGACTTCAGTCGTGAAAAGACTAAACTTTCCTGCTGCGTTCGCATCCTTGAGCGTTTTTCACCCTATTGCTCCATCAATATATTCCAGCATATGGAGCATTTCATCTATTACTGGCATCCGCCGGTAGATAGAATGCGATCTATTCTTCAATATCGAATAGAAACTAGTCGTGTTGAAGGCAACGGCTATTACTCTATTTCTTTCTGGGGTGATTTGCAGTCAGTTCTTTTGCCAGCTCTGGATCCATCCAGAACGTCAAACTACGCTAAGGAACTGATCCATGTCCTTACGCGAAAATTCCCTAAGGGAACAAGCCTTTATGATTTGTCGCAAAATGGGATGGCTCAATTCATTTCCTCACCGATAGATCCTCATGTCGATCATCTAAGTGACAAAAGCTGGCTGCAGTTGATAGCCGACATGAGCAGGGAGCCGCCAAAAACCGGAAGAATGGACTGGGAGAACGGGACGGAAGCATCGCCGGAAATGTTTGCCCGCAGTTTATCTCGTGCAGCAGGCCAAGACCCCGTTCGCTTTGCTAATTTGGCGTTGCTCTTTCCAGATGGAACCGCAGAGCCCTTTATTGACGCGATGCTCACCGGCCTTCAGTCACCAGATGTCCCCCTTGACTTGACGTGTGACATCCTGCGGCGATTCTGTCAGAACCCATCCCGAAACGTCGCCATCTCATATGCACAAGTTATAGAGCACCGTTCTCAGGAAGACTGGCCTACTGACATTCTGAATGGATTAATTGATATCGCTGCACATCATTCCGATCCGCTTCCAAATGAGTTGCCAATATGTACAATTGATGAAGAGGTTGCAAACTGTGATAACTTACGCCAGAGTTCCATCAACTGTGCAAGAGGCTATGCGTTATTCGCGATCAGTGACGTTTTGTGGAATCACCCGGAACTGTTTGAAACTTTTCGCGAAATAACTGCGTCTGCTGTTGATGATGAAAATCCCGCCGTTCTATTCTCTGCAATGCGTTGCATCGTTCCATGGTATAATACTGATAGAGACTTTGCAAAAAAACTCTTTAATCGGCTGTTAAGGCGGGATATTCGCACCCTTGCTGCCAATGACGCATGGCAACTTATGTCAAGAATCTATTGGGATTCTCCAGCATACTATCGCAGGAAACTATTGTCAGCAGCACGATCTAAAATTACTGATCTCAGCAAGTGTGCTCTTGAGATGATAACAGTCCTGGCAGCAAACGACCCGCAACTGTCGAATAGCTTATTGAGGTTCCCGTTAACCACTGCACAGTCACAGGTTGTCTGCCACCAAGCCGTCCAGGCTTTTTATATTGCATCATACCATGCGAAAAGCCAAGTTATTCTAGAACACTTAATAGACATTTGTGATGATCTGCCACAACTGGATCAACTATTTTATCAGAAACTCATCGATCCCCAAAGAGATAAAGAATTCCTGCTTAAGCTGGTTTCCCGTGGCAATATGAGACACATGGCATATTATTTTATAAACTATCTGAAGGAATACGACGGGGATATTCTCGCCTATACTGACGTAATACATGAATTCGTAAAAGCGTTATTCCTTCCAGGAACGACATACTATAGCTTTGATGAACTTATCATATGCATCGCCCGGTTGTTTCATCAGGGAAAGGAGGATTTACAGATCCGCAGGGCATGCCTCGACATGTGGGATATCATATATCATAACCGTCCTTGGGCAATCAAACCATTCGCAGAATTGATCGACCAGATATAATAAGGCAAATCATGTTGACAGGCCATCTATCACGTCCTAAGACTAATAAGAGATGACTTCTTCTGTCAAACAATTCTCAAAACTATTATATTCATGTGAAATTGTTGAAATCCTGTCCCTTCCATGATATGTTACATTATATCGCGATATGTGAAGCTTTGACATTTATGGGCAATTTGGCATGAGCATATATCAATTTATATGAGGTTATATCAACTTTTTCCCTGATTTTCCTTTCTCGAAATCAGGTAGACCGCAGGGTCTCGTGGGTCCAAAGCCCACCGCTTCCGCCACATTCCACGGTCTATCCGGAGAACGGTAAGCCGTGTAGCAAGACAAGAACACACCCCTGCTATCCGGGGGGTGTGTTCTTGCTTTTGCACCAATTATGGAATAATCTTGCCGCCAGAAGTCCCTCACATTGCACCGATTTGTGCACCATACCCATTTTTCATACGGGTGTGAGTTCTTTGCCTGACTAACAAATAAACAGGCGGCTCCAAAAGGGCCGCCTTTCGTGAATATCGAATTACAACATACTATTGATTCTGCTCAACAACTCGTCACGGTTCTCATAGCCACTGGGGACATTTCCTAATACATTCTTCGCCTGTTGAAGATAGTATTTGCGAGTCTCGCCCTCCGCATCGACTGCCTTGTAGTAAAGACTCCATGCGTGCTTCAAATACTCTGGATAAGTCATAGAAAATACCTCCTTTATTCTTTTATGCTATAATAATACGAGATTTTGAAAATTTCAAGGGTACACCGAAATAACCTGTTGTCAACTTAACTCTTAGATCATAGCGGAAAACTCCTCACCGGTCATCTCTTCCCGCGCCTTCGGCTCGCGGGGCAGAGCCAGCGGGAAGGGGATACTCTTGGTAAGGATGATCTGGTTGTACAGTAGGTCAATCACCATGGACGCGGAGATACCCAATTTCTGCATGACTTTCTCGGCCTCACGCTTCGCCTCCGGCCCCACCCGGGCAAGCACGTTCGCGGTCTTGTTCGCCATAGTATGGCGCCACCTTTCTTTCATTGTGATTATGCTATATTGTTGGCCCATACTCCCTTCTGCGCCGCTTCCGCGCCAACGGCGGTGTGAAAAGCACGGAACAGATTCTTGACTGTTCCGTGCTTTTGCAGGTGCAGGGCTGACAGCCCCTATAGAGTCCCCAATTTATTTTGTTATTTATTTATATCTATTATATCGGCTGCGCCCTTAGATTTATCAATCCTTCATTTGTGCGTCACCCCTCTGAAGCCCAATCCACGTAGTGATGGCGGATATTACTAAGCGTCTTTTCAAGTTGGTACACGCTCATATTCAGTGCCCTGGAGACCTCTTTTTTACCATACCCGTACATCCGAAGGTAAACGATCTGCCTCTCCTCATTATTCAAAGACGATATGAACTCAGCTGCCAGCAATCTGCTGAAATCGGAGAGGCCTGATGGAAGGATACCGTGTCCATTGAGCTCATCTTCCTTCGGGCCAGTTATGGACGCATCCAGTGAGAAGTGTCCATACTGCAAGGACGGTGTCTTCCGGTTCAGCTTGTCCATATATTCAGTTAAAAGGTTAAGGTAGTCTTTGAAAAAATGGCCTGATGTCAGCGGCTCGGAACGGAGCTTCTCGATAAAAAGCAGCAGTGCCTCGGCAAATCTGTCCTCAAATTCCAGGTTGAGCCATTTCCCCTGACAGACGAGCATTATTCTTGGGATCGCAGCCAAAATGATCCTGTCCTCTGCCGTTTCACCCGCGCTTGTCATTCTTCAGTTCCTCCAGAATGCTGTTCTCTTCCGACTTGCTGATCCGCCGCGGATGCCGGACAGGCGTGCGCTTTTTCGGCGTTGGCGCCTGAAGCTCTGCGATCCAGCAGTCACCCTCCCGGTGTATGGCGTAACGGGCAGGAAGAATGACGCCGGTGGAAACGATATGTCTGACCAATTCCGGCCTGTGCACTGCACCGCTTTTTGGCAGTGTGTACACGGATGAGGGATCCTCCACGATGCAAACAGTCCTACCATCTGGTGTTATCCCTATCTTGATGTGCGACGGCAGCGCTTCTCTGGCAGGTTGGTTGAACGTAAAACCGCCGGACTCCGATACGTTGATCGCCATCTCCGGCGGCTTTGGCCCCAGGTCAAACCATACAAATTCCTGAAGATCGATTTTTCCCATAATAATTCCTCCTTTTTGGGGACTAGAGGAATTATAAAGAAAAATAACTGCGATATAAAGGTTACAAATAAACTGCCAGGAGCTTAAAATCACCCGCTTGACAATTGTAAATATGGCGCGACCGTGTTATTATAGGTTGGAAGAAGGCTGGAGCTTGATGTGTCTTTCCCGACCGATAAATGCGCCTTTTGCGATCAGTGTCTGGCTTTGCTTCACCGTCTTATCACCAAAGGGACAGGAGGTGTCCAGTATCATGAAATGGCTCATCGCGTCGGATCTGCACGGGTCGGTGGCCGGGTGCCGGTCCCTGCTGGACGCCTTCGCCCGGGAGGGCGCGGAAAAACTGCTCCTGCTGGGGGACCTGCTCAACCACGGCGACCCCGCCGACGCCAGGACCACGGCGGAGCTTTTGAACCCCCTGGCGGAGCGGATCGTGGCCGTCCGGGGCAATACGGACACGGACGCGGACCTGGAGCTGGTGCGCTTCCCCCTGTGGGAGCTGGTCCGGTCGTTCCCCACCGGCAAAGGTCCCTTCCTCCACGCCACCCACGGACACATCTACAACGCCGCCCACCGGCCCGACAGGATGCAGCGCGGCGACATCCTTCTGCACGGCCACACCCATATCCCTATGACCGAGCGGCACGCCGCGTTCCTCTGCTTCAACCCCGGCTCCGTGGGCCAGCCCCGGGCCGGCAGCCCGGCCGGGTACATGACGCTGGAAAACGGCCTGTTCCTCTGGAAGACCATGGACGGCGCGGAATACCGCCGCTATGAGTTGGAATAAAATATTATGTTAACTAATTGAAAAGGAGCTGCGATATCATGATGAAAGACTTTGGCGTGAAGCCCTACCTGTACCCCATGCCCACCTATATGATCGCCACCTACAACGACGACGGCACGGTGGACGCCATGATGATGGCCTGGGGCGGCATCTGCGCGGAGGACATGGTGGCCCTGAATCTGGAGGCCAGCCATAAGACCGTGGCCAACCTGCGTTCCCGGGGCGCGTTCACCCTGTCGGTGCCCGGCACGGACACCATCGAGGCCTCCGACTACATGGGCATCGCCTCCGCCAACGACACCGCCGACAAATTTGCGCGGACCGGCCTGCACGCGGTAAAGAGCGCCCGGGTAGACGCGCCGGTGATCCAGGAATACCCGCTCACCCTGGAATGCACCGTGGAGCGGTTCGAGGACGAGCCTTACGGTCTGCGGGTCCTGGGCCGCATCCAGAATGTGATGGCCAACGAGAAGGTGCTGGACGAGCTGGGCCGCATCGACGCCGGCAAGCTGAACGCCTTCGCCTTCGACCAGATGCGCAACGGCTACTACGCCCTCACCGAAAAGGTGGGCCAGGCCTGGAATTCCGGCGCGGGCCTTCTGAAGAAATAATTATGTAAACTTCGTTATGTTAACACTGTCCCCCGGCCCGCAGCCGGGGGACAGTGTTATTTTTCCATCAGTTTTTTCAGTATCTCCTCATCCGCCGGGCAGAAGTCGTACCGGGGTATCTCCGCCGGGGCGATCCAGGCCATGGCGGCGTGCTCCAGCAGCTTCGGCCGGCCGGCGGCAATGGACGCGCTGAACAGCGTCAGATGCACCGTGATATCCGGGTAGGCATGGGTCACGTCCATGAACGGCTCCCCCACGGAAAGCTCCACATCCAGCTCCTCCCGGCACTCCCGGACCAGGGCCTGTTCCTTTGTCTCCCCCGGCTCCACCTTGCCCCCCACGAACTCCCACAAAAGCCCCCTGGCCTTGTGGGCGGGACGCTGGCAGATCAGGAACCGTTCCCCACGCCATATGAGCGCGGCCACCACTTCCACCATGTTTTTGCTCCTCCCGGACCGGTCCGCGCCGGTCTCCGCTCCATCCCGCCCCACCGGGGACGGGAACGCCCTCCCGGCTGGCGGGAGGGCGCTGCGATCGTCAGGGTCCCGCCGGGGCCTCAGCCCACGGCCTCCAAGACCAGATCGTCGGGCTCATGGCTGACCTCGATGCGGCTCACCGTGCCTGTCTCCCGGTCCACCAGTATCTCCACGCTGTCCCAGACGCTGTCCTCCAGGGACAGGGTGTAATAGATGAAGTAATCGCTGCTGGCGTCGTCCAGCTCGTATTCCGTGCCCTCCAGGGCCGCCGCCGCGTCCGCCTCCGCCATGCCGACGGTCACGCCGCCGGGGATAGTCAGGGGCAGGTCCGTGCCGTTCACGTCCCCCTCCACGGAGGTCACGAAGCAGTTTTCGATGGTGGCGGCGTTGGGGCTGTAATTGCGGACGGTGGTGTAAAGCTCCTGGTTATCCTTCACCAGACTGACCCAGCCGAAGCCCCGGCCGATTACCACGCTGTCGGAATCCTCCGTTTTCAGGGTCCAGCCGTTGTCCAGGAACGCGCACACCGGCGCGGGCATTTGATAGAGATCCCCCGCGTAGTCCACCACGAAGGACATCGGGTCCGTTCCCAGCTCCGCCGGGGCGGCGTACTCCATCACCTCCGCCGTGGGCTCGTTCTTCACGGCGGCCATGGCGTCGGCAACGGCCTGCTGATCCGCGGCGAAGTTACGCAGGTCGAACCCGTCCAGCACGCCGGTCTCCTTGTCCACGGAGAACTCCCACTCCTGATAGGTGTCGTACTCATAGGTCAGCTGGGTGTACAGCTCGCCTTCATAGGTATCGGTGGCCGTGCCATAGGCGGCGGTGATATCCTCCAGGGCCGCCTCGCCGTAGCGGACGCCGCCGGGGAACACGAAGGACATGGACGAGTCCTCGTACTGATAGCTGTCCACCGCCAGACCGCCCACGGAGCACTGGGACAGGGGGGCCGTGTCGATGCCCATGTTGATGATGTACACATACGCCTCCAGCCCGTCCTTTTCAAAGGACGCGGTGGGGGTGTACTCATTGGGCTCGAAAAGCTCCGTGTCGTCGTCCATGCACTCCCAGCCCATGGCGGTGAAGTCCGCGTAGGACATGGGGAAGGCGTAGACCTGGCCGTCGATCTCCACCTGGAAGCTGTAAAGCTCCTCCGACAGTCCCTCCTCCGACGCGAAAGCCGTCCCGCACAGGGACAGCGCCATCAAGCAGGCCAGCAGTCCGGCCAGATATTTTTTCATCCTGATCTCCTCCTTATTTCTCCCGGATCGGGTCGTCGCCCTCAGTATACTATATCCCCCCGCCTGCGCGCAAGAGGAAATCCTGTCTCCCCCGCCGGGAACGGGCGAGTTCATAAAATTATGTAAACTTGATTATGTAAATATCCATGTCCGCCGCCGGCCAAATAAGGCCGACGCCGTTTTCAGTCCGGGTACCACTGGCGGAGGGCGGCGAAGTCCATCACATCGCCGTTGCCGTGGCCCTGGACGATGTCCATGGGGCCTATGTACACGCTGTAGGCCGCCCGGGCCCCGTCGAAAGCGGCCCGGTCCGCCGCCTGGCCGTCCACGGCGTACAGGCCCTGGTCCTCCTGGCCCACCGTGCCGTGGGCCTCCATGCTGCTTGCCGGTTCAAAGCCGCCCTGGTCCTCGTTCCAGAGCATATAGGCGTAATAGTCGTTGAAGCTGTCCCCTTCCCACCGCTGGGACTCCAGCAGCATATAGATCTGGCCGTCCTTTCGCACCAGGGACACGGCCCCGCTGTTGCCGCCCACCTCCTGGTAGAGCTCGTTGCGGGCCAGCAGGATGCCCATGCCGTCGGACATATACCAGGCGTCCGTGTACACCGAGGTCATATTGCCGTCTTGCATCTCATACTCCGTCAGCAGCAGCCGCCCGCCATTATCCAGCTCCGCCACGAAGCCCAGCGGCTCCATCCAGCCGTCCGCGCCGCCGCCGGTGAAGCCCTCCTGGGCCTCAGTGGCGTCCAGCACCTCGCCCACGCCGCCTACCACGCCCAGCATCTGGCCGCCGGACGACGCAGGCGTGGCGATATCGTCGCCGTTCACCCGCAGGGAGAACAGCACATCGCTGAAGACCGCCGCCGTGGCGTCGGCGTATTCGGCACAGGTCTCGGCGTCCACCTCCCAGTACATCCCATCCGTGACGAACACGGCCATGCTCAGAGCGTAATGCTCGCCGTCGTCGGCGTACTCCATCTCCACCATATCGTAGCTGTACTGGCCCAGGTCGAAGTGGGAGGGCTGGGCCGTGAAGCGGGCATCGTCCTTGTTGTTGAAATAGTACCCGCACAGGCTGTCCAGCACCGTTTCCAGATCGTGGTCCGCGTCGTAAACGGTCTGGCCGATGCTGACGCAGGCCTCGGTGGCGGTAGCGTCCTCCGGGATGACGCTGGCTACATAGGTGAACTGCTCCGTCCGGGCCGTTTCCCGGACCAGGAACGAAACCGGCACGTCCTTGCTCTCCATCTCGCACAGGGTGTACCCCTCCGCCTGGTAGGGGCCGGTGACGGCAAAGCTCCTGACCATATGCTCCAACTGCTGGGCGTACAGGTCCGCCTTGCTGGACCCCTCGTTCAACAGCGCCTGCATACAGTAGCAGCCGAAATCCCCCTGGCCGCCGAAGATATACAGGGCCCCGGAATAGTCCTTGCCGGACCGGGACAGGGTGAACGCGCAGGTAAAGACGTCCGTGCCGTCCACATCGCCCCAGCCGGAGCCGATCACCTCCAGCTCATCGGTGCCGATCCAGTCGGTCAGCGCCGCCGCGTCCGTCTGGATCAGGGCCGCGAAGTCCTCCGCCGAGCGGATGAAGTGGTCCTCGGCGGCGGTGTACCAGGCGTACTCCGCCGACAGGCGGAAATCGTCCCCGTCAGCGATCATAGCGACGTTTTCATAGGGCTCCGTGACCTCATACTCCTCCGGCACGTCCAGCGCGAAGCACACGGCGGTGTTCTCGTACCGCTCGTAGCCCTCCTCCGTCTCCTCCTCCGGCAGAAAGAAGTTCCTGTCCCCGGCCCGGGTCATGCCGCTGCCCAGCGCCACGGTCAGCAGCGTCGCCGCCGCCAGGACCAGGGCCGCCGGTCTTTTGCGCATCCGCATAAGATCCCCTCCGTTCGTGGTGGATGGATCAAGAATACCACCGCCCGCTCGCACTTGTCAACGAGCCCGCTCCGGCATATCCGCCGCCATCGGGCGCATAAGCTCCACCGTGCCTGTCCTTCACGCGCCGCGCTGTCCGCGCCGGCCGGGGCGGGCGGGGCCCATCAAACGGGGAGGCGGTGGCGGATGGATACGGCGGCGCGGGCGGCGTTCGGCCTGGCGGGGGGCCTGGGGCTGTTTCTGGGCGGCATGGAGCTTATGAGCGGCGCGCTGCGGCAGGCCGCCGGGACGCGGACGAGGCGGCTTTTGGCCGCCGGGACGAAAACCCCTCTGCGGGGCGTCCTGACCGGGGCCGCCGCGGCGGGGATATTGCAAAGCTCCTCCGCCGTCACGGTGATGGCGGTGGGGCTGGTGAGCACGGAGCTTCTGGGGCTCTCCCAGGCCATCGCGCTGGTGTTCGGGGCCAACGTGGGCACCACCGTCACGGCCCAATTGCTGGCCTTCCGGCTGACGGACTGGCTGGGCCCCCTGCTGCTGGCGGGCTTCGCCCTCTCGCAGCTTGGCGGGAGCGGCGGGGCCAGGGCCCTTGGCCGGGCCCTGTTCGGCCTTGGGATGCTGCTGGCCGGCATGGAGCGGATGGGCGGGGCCATGGCGCCCCTGGCGGACAGCCCCCGCTTTCTCGGCCTCATGGACCGGGCGGCGGCGTCGCCGCTGCTGGGGGTGGTGCTGGGGGCGTCCCTGACGGCGGCGGTGCAGAGCAGCTCCGCGGCGGTGGCTATATTGCAGAGCGCGGCGGGACCGGCCCTGGGGCTGGCGGGCGCGCTGCCCGTATTGGTGGGCTGCAACATCGGCACCACCGTCACGGCCCTGCTCGCCGCCGCCGGACAGTCCCGGGACGCCAAACGGGCCGCCCTGGCCCACACGGTCTTCAATCTCTCCGGCGCGGTCCTCTATCTGCTGCTGCGCCCCGGCTTTGGGAAGCTGGTGCTGGCCCTCACCCCCGCCGGGGCGGGACATCTGGCCCGGCAGATCGCCAACGCCCACACCCTTTTCAACCTGCTGTGCGCGGCGTTGTGGCTGCCTCTGACGCCGGTCATGGAACGGCTGGTCCGGGCCATGGTGCCGGACAAATAAAACATCCGGCGGGGATGGCCTCCCCGCCGGATGTTCGACTTTATCTCAGCCGATACAGGTCTTTTTCAGCGTCACCCGGTCGATCTTGTCATTGATGGTCATGGGCAGCCGGTCCAGATGCACATATCGGTTGGGCAGCATATAGCTTGGCAGCTTCGCCGCCAACTGCCGGGCCAGCTCCCGCTGGTCCCCGCCGCCCATATACACGCACACGATCTCGTCTTTGGCCTCGTCGAACAGGCAGCAGCCGTTCGCCACTCCCTCCGCCGCCAGCAGCGCGGTCTCGATCTCTCCCAGCTCGATGCGGTAGCAGCCCTGGTGCTTGATCTGGAAATCCTTCCGGCCCAGGAACATGATCTGGCCCCGGTCGTTGTACCGGGCCAGGTCCCCGGTCCGATACATCCGCTCCTGGAAAGCGGCGTTCAGGGGATTTTGCACGAAGGCCTTTTCCGTCTGGGCGGGGTCGTTGTAATAGCCCGGGGACAGGCAGGTGCCCAGCACGCAAAGCTCCCCGGTCTCCTCCGGGCCCACGGGCCGGTTTTCGTCGTTCAGGATCAGGATGCGGGTGTTGGCGCAGGCCTGGCCGATGGGCAGGGGCTCGTCGTCGTCAAAGTCCCGGTCCACGACGTAGTAGGCGCACACGTCGGTGATCTCCGTGGGGCCGTACATATTGCAGTACACCGCCTCCGGAACCGCCCGCCGCCACATATTCAGCTGCCGGTTGGGCATGACCTCGCCGCAGAAGTAGACCCGCTTCAGTCCCCGGGGCGGGTCCTTTTCCAGAATGCCGGAGTTGGCGATGGCGATCAGGGCCGAGGGCACGAAGAAGATGGTGTCGATGGCGTGCCCCGCCAGGAACTGCATCATGGTCTTGTGGAAGGAGAAGCACTTTTTCGGGATGATCCAGGTGGTGCAGCCGTTGCGGAGGGTGGAGTAGATATCCAGGGTGGAGTTGTCGAACACAAAGGGGGCCTGGTTGCCCAGAACGCAGCTCTCGTTCAGGTCCAGGGTATCGTGCAGCCAGTCCGCCCAGTCCACGATAGACCGGTGGCTGATGGTGACCCCCTTGGGCACCCCGGTGGAGCCGCTGGTGAACAGCACATACAAAAGGTCCGTATCCACATGGGCGGCCCGGATGGCGGCCAGGACGCCGTCGTCCGGCTCGGTCCGGCAGGCGTCGTCAAACAGCGTGCACCCGGCCTGGCCCGCCACGGCCTGGGCCGCCTGGGCGTTTTTCTCGTCATAGAACACGAAGGCCGGCTGGAGCCTGTCGAAGATGAGCCGGATCCGCTCCGGGGGCATTTTCGTGTCCAGAGGCACATAGAAACAGCCCGCGCTGACCGCGGCGAAAAAGGCCGCCAGGCATTCGGGCGTTTTTTCCATGAACACCGCCACGGGCCGGTTCCTCTCCACCCGGCCGGCCAGATAGGTCCCGGCCCGGCGGGCCCGGTCCCGGAGCTGGCCGAAGGTCAGCGTCGACTTCTCGCCGCCGAAGGCGATCTTGTCCGGCAGCCGGTCCGCCGAGGCGTCCAGCCATTCCAATACGTTCGTTACCATATCTCTCTCCCCTCCAGCCTCACAAAAACAGCCTCACGAATATGGTGCCCTGCAGTACCTCCGGGCTGAGCCATTTGGTGGTGAAAAAGGTCGTCACCAGCGACAGGATGAACACATACACATACCCCGACACCAGCCCCTCGCCAAAGCCCAGGGCCAGGCCCAGAAAGCGGTTCGTCATGCTCAAAAGGCTGTCCGTGTCCCGCCGGTGGGCGGCCACCATCCGGGCCAGGATGCGGCTGATGAACAGGCACGCCTCCAGCACGGCGATGCTCAAAAGCACCTGGCAGACCGATATCAGCACCGGCTGCAGCACGTTTTGGGTGATGATCTCCGCCAGGCTGCCCGCGTCCTGGTTGAACATGGTGATGATGTTGTTGACGGTGGAGGGGTCCACGGTCTGGGCCCCGAAGAAGCCGTTGAGGCTGTTGAGGATCTCCTGCAGGCTCTGCACCGCCAGGGCTCCGCTCTCCAGGGCGGTGATCACGTCCGGGGGTATGGCCTTTGCCACGGAGCTGACGGCGATGCGCTCCAAAAAGCTGTGGTAGATCCGCTCCGCCCAGGGCCCGGCGTACATACTCACCAGCACGATAGCCGCCGCCCAGCCCGCCAGCCGGACCAGCTCGGACACCATCCCCTGGTGCCAGCCCCGCCACAGGATATAAAGGAAGAGCACGACCAGGATGCCGTCGTATACCATTCCGGCGGTCAGGTGCATGGCCGGCCCTCCCCTCTTTTGACATAATCTAGGGTATTATAACCTAAAATCCCCGCGAACGCAAGGCCCCGGCGGGCCGCGGCCCGCCGGGGCGATTAAATGCCTTCATTCATCCCAGTCGATCACAAACAGCTCATTGGGCGTGCAGTCCAAAAGCTGGCACAGCGTTTCGATACGCTCCAGCTTGATGGAACTGGTCCGATTGTTTACCATATTGCTGAAATTCTGGTAGCTCATGCCCAGCTGCTTATAAAGCCAGTACTTCGTCTTTCCTTTCCGCTCCAGCAGCTCCAACACATTCAGCCTTACCACCGTAGACGCCTCCATTATCTAATGCGCTGATTAGATAATATGGCCTCCGGCCCACGGGACTATAGACTTTTACATGAGATAGTGGTATACTTCGCTTTGGAGGTGTTGCGAATGCCCGATTATAAAAAGATGTACGCGCTGCTGTGCGCGGCGGCGTCGGACGCGTTGGACAGCCTGCCGGACATCCCGGAGAACCGCTCCGGCCGGGAGCTGCTGCAGCGGGCCTTGTACGAGGCGGAGGATATGTACCTGGACGCCCAGGACTGAGCACGCCAAAAAACCGCCCCGGAGATGCTCCGGGGCGGTTTACATAATTTTTATCTCACTTGTTCGTCCTGCGCCAGATGTGCATTTTTTCCGCTTCCGCCACCAGCTCGTCCTGGAACTGGGGGTGGGCGATGGAGATCAGCGCCTCGGCCCGCTGCCAGGTGCTCAGGCCCTTCAAATTCACCATGCCGTACTCGGTGACGATGTACTGCACGCAGGAGCGGGGGTCCGTGGCGATGCTGCCCGGGGTCAGGGTGGGCACGATGCGGCTTTTCAGGGTGCCGTCCTTGGCTTTCATGGCGGAGCTGAGGCAGATGAAGCTCTTGCCGCCGTTGGACAGATACGCGCCCATGACGAAATCCAGCTGTCCCCCGGTGCCGGAGATATGCTTGATGCCGGCGGACTCGGCGTTCACCTGGCCGAACAGGTCCAGATCCACCGCGTTGTTGATGGAGATGAACTTATCCAGCTGCGCGATGACCCGCACGTCGTTGGTGTAGTCCACCGTTGCCCCCATGACCTCCGGGTTGCGGTTTACATAATCATACAGCTTCTTGCTGCCGGCGGCGAAGGCGAACACCTGCCGGCCGTAGTCCAGATTCTTGTTTTTGCCGTTGATCTTCCCGGCGTTGGCGATATCCACGAAGCCGTCCACATACATTTCGGTATGTACGCCCAGGTCTTTCAGGTCGGACTGGGCGATCATGGCGCCCACGGCGTTGGGCATGCCGCCGATACCCAGCTGCAGGCAGGCGCCGTTGGGTATCTCGGGCACGATCAGGTTCGCCACGGCCTTGTCCACGTCGCTGGGGGCGGCGGAGCCCAGCTCGGCCACGGGGGGATCGTCCCCCTCCACCACATAGGTGACGTCCGCGATATTGATCTCGGTCTTGCACAGGCCGTAGACCACGGGCATATTCCGGTTGACCTCCACGACGATGTGTTTGGCCTTGGCGCACATATCATATAGGTGTGACGGGGCCAGGGACAGGGAGAAGTTGCCGTGCTCGTCCATGGGCGGGACCTGCATCATGACTACGTCGGTGCCGGGCAGGTTTTCCCGGTAATACCGGGGCAGCTCGGAGTAGCGGATGGGGCAGAACCAGCCCATGCCCTTGGCGATGATCTTCCGATCCACGCCGGAGCAGTGCCAGGAATGCCAGGCGAAGTGCTCTCCGGCGTCGTCGGCCTTGGCGATCTCGGGCATCCACATGGTGACGCCGCCCCGGACCTTCACGTCCTTCAGCTCATGGCTCCGGGCGGCCAGGGCTTTATCCAGGGCCACGGGGTGGTTGGTGCACCAGGTATAATCCACCCAGTCGCCGCTTTTTACCAGCTTCACGGCCTCTTCCGCCGTGGTGAGCTTGGACTTGTACATTGCCTGATAGTCCATATATACACCCTCCTTTTCGAGCCGATGAGCTCGGCCGCGTACGCATATCACCAGTTTACCGGCCCCTGCCGGAAAAGTCAAGAAAAACCGGCCTTTGTCCGGGCAAGTCCGTCAAATTCCTGACGGGCGGGTCTTGACTTTTACCGGGGGGCATATTATACTGGACTAGCTTAGAAAATCGCGTATTTTGGGCGCTTGGCCTCCATTCCGGGGCCGGACGACACGAATATTATTTTAAGGAGGAAACCCCTGTGAAAGACATTTATCTTGTGAACTGCTGCCGTACCGCCATCGGCAGCTTTCAGGGCACCCTGAGCAAGACCCCGGCGGTGGACCTGGGCTCCATCGTGGTGAAGGAAGCTCTGAACCGCGCCGGCATCGCGCCGGAGAACGTGGACGAGCTGATGTTCGGCTGCATCCTCACCGCCGGTCTGGGCCAGAACCCGGCCCGTCAGGTGGGCATCAAGGCCGGTCTGCCTCTGTCCGTTCCCGCGTACACCGTGGGCATGGTCTGCGGCTCCGGCATGAAGAGCGTCATCGAGGCTGCCCGCGCCATCGCCGCCGGCGATGCGGACGTGATCGTGGCCGGCGGCATGGAGAGCATGACTATGGCGCCTTACGCCTCTCCCGCCACCCGCATGGGCGCCCGCATGGGCGACACCAAGCTGAAGGACACCATGATCAGCGACGGCCTGTGGGATGCGTACAACAACTACCACATGGGCACCACCGCCGAGAACATCTGCGACGTGTGGGGCATCACCCGGGAGGAGCTGGACGCCTTTGCCGCCTCCAGCCAGCAGAAGACCGAGGCCGCTCAGGCCGCCGGCAAGTTCGATGACGAGATCGTCCCCGTGCCCGTGAAGATGAAGAAGGAGACCATCGAGTTCAAGGTGGACGAATTCCCCCGCAAGGGCGTGACGGCGGAGAGCATCGCCAAGCTGCGCGGCGCGTTCCCCGTGGGGCCCGAGGGCGTGGAGGACGAGATCGTCCACACCTTCCAGCCCACCCAGGTCCATGAGGCCGACACCAAAAAGCACGTCCAGCGCGTCACGGCGGCCAACGCCTCCGGCATCAACGACGGCGCGGCCTGCATCATCCTTGCCAGCGGCGACGCCGTGCAGAAATACGGCCTGAAGCCCATGGCCAAGCTGGTCAGCTACGGCCAGGGCGGCGTGGACCCGAAGATCATGGGCGTGGGCCCCGTGCCCGCCACCCGTCAGGCGCTCAAGAAGGCCGGTCTTACCATTGACGACATGGACCTGATCGAAGCCAACGAGGCTTTTGCGGCCCAGTCCATCGCCGTGGCCCGCGAGCTGGGCTTCGACATGGCGAAGGTCAACGTCAACGGCGGCGCCATCGCCCTGGGCCATCCCGTGGGCGCTTCCGGTGCGCGCATCATCGTCACCCTGATCCATGAGATGCACAAGCGTCCCGAGGCCAAAAAGGGCCTGGCTACCCTGTGCATCGGCGGCGGCATGGGCGTCGCCACCATCTGGGAGAAATGCTGATCGGTTGACATAAGGATATCACCCGCCCCCGGCTCTTGGAGCCGGGGGTTTTTCTCTGCTTTTTTTCGCATCTTTTGCTTGCATTCGATCGGTGTTTATCATATAATGTACCCGAGGAATTTGACAAGCTGCGGGGGGTCTGAAAAGGTTACCCCCCCCCCGCCTCATTTCAGGGGGTCGGTTTGCACAGCATTCCGGCGCGTGCTCTCCATGGGAAAGGAGGTTCGGATCATTATGATCGGAACGAAAAAGAAAGTCATGACTATCCTGCTCGCCCTGTGCCTGGTGGCGTCTCTGCTGCCCACCACGGCCCTGGCGTCGGGTACTGCCAGCATCACCAGCGTGAGCTATAGCGGCGGCACTCTGCAGGCTGGGAAGGAAGCCAGCGGCAGCATCACTGTCACGGTGGAAGGCGGCACGTTTAAAAACGAAGACCTGTCCTCCTACATAACCGCGAATGTGGGATCCACCGGGCTGGAAGTTGCTGGCGGAGAATATGCGACCGAGATTACCGCCACGATGGCTGTCAGCGGCACCCCCACCCAGAGTGGGTCCATCACCATTACGGTCTCGAACGAGGCTTTTGAGACTGGCGCTCCGAGTGATGCATTGACGGATTCGTCGCTGTCGGTGGCTGCGGCGGAGGAGCCCTCGGTCGACGCCGGTACCCAGCTCACCGCCGGCACGGCGGCGAGCACCGTCCAACTGACCGTCAGCAACAACACCTTTGCTTCGACCAGCTCCGCGACCCCCAATTGGTCCATCGAGGCTGGTGATATGGGCGTGAGCCTTGACGGCGTCGAGGCCAGCGGCGACACCGCTACCCTGACCCTGTCCGGCACGCCCGCGCATGCCGGCAGCATCACGGTGACGATGCAGCCGGCCGCCTTTACATATCAGCCCGGGAGCGCAGCGTCGTGCACCATCACCGTTTCGGCCCCCTCTGTCACCGCTGAGGTCTCCGGCGGCCCTCTCACCGCGGGCACCGCGGGCCAGATCACCGTCCAGGCCACAGGCAGCGTCTTTACGGACGGCCTGACTGAAGTCACAAAGTTCCCCCTGTCCGGCGGCGGTGTCACCCAGCCTGATTCCGTCTCTGTCGACGGCGAGACCGCCACCTTGACGGTGACCGCCCTCGAGGGCGGGACTCTCACGGTGGGTGAGATCCCCGCAGACGCGTTCAAGTATCAGCCCGCCAGCGGGGTGACCCCCGACGGCTCCGTCACCGTCAACGCGGCGGCCGATCCCACGGTCAACGCCAGCGGCACGCTGACCGCCGGTGTGTCTAACGGCTCCATCAGCCTGGAGATCGACGGCGGGACCAACACCTTTGCCAGTACTTTGCAGGCGGGCTGGTTCACGCTGAAGACCGATAACGGCGACAGCCTGACCGTCACCGGAACGCCCACCGGCGGCAGTGCGTCTACTACCCTGACGGTGGCCGAAGCCCCCACCAAGGCCGGGCAAGTCACCAGTATCACCATCAACAAAGCCGCGTTCAAGTATCAGACCGAGGGCGACGTGACCGCCACCGGCCCCGTCACCATCAACGCGGCCACGGTCACCATGAGCAACCCCGACGCCATCGTCGAGGGCAAGGACAAGACCATTGCCCTGTCCCTGACGGCCGGCACCTTTGCGGACTCCCTTTCCACCAATAACTTCACAGTCGAAGGCTGCGGCGTGAGCTTGCAGGAGGCCAGCCGGACCAGCGATCAAGCGGCCACCCTGACCCTGACTGCCCCCCCCGCTGAGACTGGGCCCATCAACATCACGGCGAAGCAGAACGCCTTTAAGTACCAGCCCAGCGGAGATGTGAAAGCGACCGTCCAGGTCAACCCCCCTGATGGCACTGTCAGCGCGGCGCTGACGGGCGAGTTGTACGCGGGCACGGAAGTGTCCGGCCAGACCATCACGCTCACCGCTGGCGGCGACCTGACCTTTAAGGAGGCACAGAAGGCTAACTTCTCCCTCTCCGGTGCGGGCAGCGGCGGCCTTGAGTTCACGGCCTCCGGCTCCGGCACCAATGTCACCCTGACCCTGTCCGGCACGCCTGATAATGAGGGCGCGATTACGGTCACAGCCAATAAGGAAGCCTTTACATATGCGCCCACAGCCAATAAGGAAGCCTCCGGCAGCATCACCGTCAAGGCGGCTCCCTCCGTCACCCTGTCGGGCGAGGGGATCACGGCGGGCGACACCAACAAGATCACCATCACGATCGATGAGCCCGCCGAAGCGAAATTCGTCACCGGCGTAGCGGCGAACAAGTTCTCCGTCTCCGGCATTGATGGCGTCAACAGCGTGACAAACGTCGAGATCGAGGGCGGAGACAAGACCGCCAAGATCACCCTCAACGCCGTGCCCACCAAGGCGGGCGCCCTGACCGTCACGGTGACGAAGGACGCTTTCACCCCCGTCGCGGCTGGCAACGCCGAGGCTAGTATCACCGTCTCCGCCCCCACGGGCAGCGTGTCCGGCAAGCTGAACGGCACTCTGACCGCCGGCAAAGAGGCGACCGGCACCTCGATCACGCTCACTGCCACGGACACGCTGAAATTCAAGACCGCCCCGGATGCGACCAGCTTCACGCTGACCGGCCCCGGCATCATCGGCACCTTGAAAGTCGATGGCGTACAACATAAGGGCGACCAGGAGATCCAGCTGGACCTCTCCGGCATCCCTGCGGCGGGCGGCACTTTCACCGTGACGGTGCCCAAGACCGTTTTCGTGGCCGAGCCGGCCGACGAGCCCGATGCCGTCTCGCTCACCGTTGGCTATCCCAATATCACTCTGGCGGCTGACCCCAACCACATCGCGGAAGAGGACGAGTCGGTCAAGTCCATCAAGCTCAAGGCCACGGACGGCGCCTTTAAGGCGGTCAGCGGTACAAGCGAGAACTTCTCTTTCAGCACTAACATCACAGGCATCACCCTGACCGGCGTCACGGCTGACGAAGGCTCCACCGAAGCCATCCTGACCTTCTCCGGCACGCCGGAGACGACCGGCCGCCTTACCATCAAGGTGAAGAAAGAGGCTTTCCAGTACCAGCCTCAGGCCGACTGTGAGGCTTATGTCGAGATCGGCAAGCCGACTGGCGAAATATCCGCCACGCCGGGCGGCAGCGCTCTCTACAATGGCACCCCGGTCACCGACCAGACCGTCGTGCTGGATATCACCGTGAGCCACGGCCTGCACTTTAAGGAGGATGACCTCCTCACCTCCGACTTCACCCTCACCGGCAATTACACGGGTCTGACTATCGAAGACGTCACATATGAGAGCCCCACCAAGGTCACCCTGACCCTGGGAGGCACGCCCAGCGTGACGGGCTCCTTCCAGGTCCAGGCCAATACCTCGGCTTTTAAGATGGCCCCGGCGAGCGCTATCGCCGCCAGCGGCAATATCACCATCAGCGCCGCCCCCGCGGTCGAAGTCAGTGCGGACCTGAGCACACCGCTCTACGCCGGCACCTCGGCGGCGGGCGCGACCATCACCCTGGAGATCAAGTCCAGCAACACGGCCTTCGCCGCCGCGATTAAGGAAAACTTCTCTCTCAGCGGCACATATGCTGGTCTGTCCATCACCAATGCGGCCCTGTCCGGCGGCAAGATCGTTCTGACCCTGTCCGGCACCCCCGCCGCCAAGGGCGAATTCCAGGTGCAGATCAAGCCGGAGGCCTTCACCATCCGGCCCGCGGCCAACGTCAACGCCACCCCCCAGCTCTCTGTCAACGGGGCCAACGTCACGGTCACCGTGGATCGGAACGACCTGCAGGCCGGCCAGGAAGACAAGACCTTCACGCTGACCGTCACCGGCAGCAGCCTCGTTTCTTACCTCACCGGCAAGGTGACCCTCACGAAGAGCGAGCCCGAGATCAGCGGCGTGACCTGGAGCGCGGCGGGCGATGGCAGCACCATCACCGTCACCTGCACCGGCAAGCCCACGATCGCCAGCGAGCTCACTTTCAAGATCAGTAAGGACGCCTTTGATCCCGCGCCCGACGATGACCTGACGGTAACGGTGCGCATTGCCAGAGGCGCGCAGACGGAAGAGACCGCCGGCGACGCCAAGGGTGACGCCAACCTCGGGTCCACCCTCCAGGAGCTGGCTAACGCCGTTCTGAAGCCCGCTGATAAGACCCTCTTCGATCAGGGCGCGGAAGTAAAATTCGAGCTGAACATCGAAGACGAGTCCACCACTGTCTCCTCGGACGATAAGAGCAAGGTCGAGGCCGTCAGCACCTCCGGCGGCTACACCGTGGGCCAGTATCTGGACGTGACGCTCTCCTACACCGTCAACGGCGGTCCCCCTGAGGAAGTGACGACGACCAGTTCCGCCATCAAGGTCGTATTCAACATCCCCGAGTCTCTGCGGGCCGCCGGCCGGGAGTACGCCGTGGTCCGGGTCCATGACAGCACGGCCGAGATCATAGCCGGACCCGTGACCGGGAACACCATCAGCGTGTCCACGGATAAGTTCTCCACCTACGCCATCATCTACCGGGCCGGCAGCGGCAGCGGCGGAAGCGGCAGCGGCGGCACGGCCCCCAACACCGGCGACGGCACGCCGCTGGCTCTGTGGACCGGCGCGCTGGCCCTGTGTGTGAGCGGCCTTGCGGCGGTGCTGACAGCAAAGCGGAAAAAGCACAGCCGGTAAGCAAAGCCCGACAAGCAAACAGCAAAAAATGTCCCCCTCGCTCCGCGAGGGGGACATTCTTTTATTCTTTCATTTTCTCACGGCGGCGGTCAGGTCCTTGACGACCTCCCCGGCCAGGATGAGCCCCGCCACAGAGGGCACGAAAGCCACGCTGCCGGGAATGTCCCGGCGGTCGGTGCAGTGACGCTCGGCGCCCGGCGGACAGATGCAGTGGGCGCGGCAGCTGATGGACATATCCTCGATGGGCCGGATGGGCTGTTCCTCGGACCAGACCACCTTCAGCCGCTCCACGCCCCGCTTGCGAAGCTCGTGGCGCATGACCCGGGCCAGGGGGTCCACCCTTGTCTCGTAGATGTCCGATACCCGAAAAGCGGTGGGATCCAGCTTGTTCCCGGCTCCCATGCAGCTTATGATGGGCGTGCCCGTCTGGGCGCACTGTATCACCAGAGCCAGCTTGGCCGATACGGTGTCCACCGCGTCCACCACGTAATCGTAATCGGCAAAGGAGAACGTGTCGGCGTTTTCGGGCAGGAAGAAGCAGGTATGCACCCGCACGTCCGCCCGGGGATCAATGTCCAGGATGCGGTCCCGCATGACCTCCGCCTTTAGTTTGCCCACCGTGGAGCGGGTGGCATGGATCTGCCGGTTCAGGTTGGTGAGACACACCCGGTCGTCGTCCACCAGGTCGAGGGCACCCACGCCGCTGCGGGCCAGGGCCTCGCACACATAGCCGCCCACACCGCCGATGCCGAACACGGCCACCCTGGACCGTGCCAAAACCTCCATGGCCGCCCGGCCCAGGAGCAGTTCCGTCCTTGAAAACTGATCGAGCATTCCCACACCTCAGTACTCAAACGTCCGAAGGAACTGCCGGGCCCGCTCCGTGGCGGGCTTATCGAAGAACGCCTTTGGCTCCCGGCTCTCCTCCACGATATGGCCGCCCTCCAGAAAGACGACCCGGTCCGCGATGGCCCTGGCGAAAGCCATCTCATGGGTCACGATCAGCATGGTGCTGCCGCTTTTCGCCAGGCCCAGCACCACCTGCAGCACCTCATGGACCATCTCCGGGTCCAGGGCGGCGGTGATCTCGTCCAGCAGCAATATCTCCGGGTGCATGATGAGGGCCCGGACGATCGCCACCCGCTGCTTCTGGCCGCCGGAGAGCTGCCGGGGGTAGTCGTCCCGCCGGTCGGCAAGGCCCACCCGGTCCAGCAGCTCCATGGCCTCGGCTTCCGCCTCCGCCCGGGGCCGCTTTTGCACCTTCATGGGGGCCAGCAGCACGTTTTCCAATATGGTCTTGTGGGGGAACAGGTCGTAGCTTTGAAAGACCATGCCGATCTTCTGCCGCAGCCGGGCCACGTCTTTGGCCTGGCGGCTCACGCTCTCCCCGTCCAGCAGCACCCGCCCCCCCTGGATGTCCTCCAGGGCGTTGACGCACCGCAAAAGCGTGCTCTTGCCGCAGCCGGAGGGGCCGATCACCACCACGACCTCGCCCCGGTCCACCGTCAGATCCAGGTCCTCCAGGACCACATGGGGCCCGTAGGCTTTGTGCAGATGCTCTATCCGCAAAAGGGCGTTGTCCATGCGCTATGCCCACCTCTTTTCCAAATAGCTTGCCAGCCGGCTTATGGGCCAGCATATCGCAAAGTACATGAGCAGCACCACCGCGAACAGCCCAAAGGCCGCATTGGGCGACGCCTTTCGGTTGGCCTCGATGATCTGCTGGGCCACCTTCAGTACCTCCACCATGCCGATCATCATCACAAGGCTGGTGGTCTTTATCATCCGGGTTATCAGGTTGATGGACAGGGGTATCAGCCGCCGGACCGCCTGGGGCAGTATCACCTGCAGATACACCTGCGCCGTAGTCATGCCCAGCGCCTCCGCGCTCTCGTACTGGATGCGGGGGATGCCGATCAGGGCCCCCCGGACCAGGTCGCCCATCTCCGCCGTGCCCCAGAAGCTGAACACCGCTATGGCGGACGCCTCCGGGGACAGGTCCCAGCCGAAGACCCGGGTAGTGCCGAAATACACCACGAACAGCAGCACCATCTGGGGCATGATGCGCACGATCTCCAGATATACCCGGAAAACGGCCTTCAAGACCCGGTTCTTCCCGGTCATGAGCATGCCCATCACCAGCCCCAGCGCGATGCTTATGACGACGGAAATGAGGCTGATCCGCACCGCCACCCACAAGCCCCCTAAGAGCCGGAGAAAGTTTTTGCCCTTGAAAAGTACGTCAAGGCCCAAACTCCGCATGGCGCAGCCTCCTTTCCAGCAAGCTTCCCAGCACGGACACCGGCAGCAGCATGATGAGGTAGAACACCACCAGCAGCGTAAGGCACTCCATGGTCTTGGCGTACATGCCGATGAGATCCTTGGCCGTGAACATCAGGTCCATGAGGCTGACGGTTGAGAACACGCTGGTCTCCTTCAGGAGAAATATCACGTTGGCGACGAGCCCCGGCACGCTCCGGGACACCGCCTGGGGCAGTATCACATGGCAAAATACCTGCATCCGGGTCATGCCCAGGCTCTGGGCGCTTTCCGTCTGGATGGGCGGGATGCTCTCCAGGCCGCTGCGGATGGTCTCCGCCATGTACGCGCCGCACAGAAGCCCCAGCCCCAGCACGCCGCAGACCGCAGGGCTCATCCGCAGGCCTATCTTCGGCAGAGCGAAGTACAAAAAGAAAAGCTGCACCAGCAGCGGTGTGTTGCGGAAAAGCTCGATATACCCCGCCACGAGCCGGCGCAGCACCGGCAGGCGCAGATGCAGCGTCACCGCGCACAGCACCCCCAGCGCCAACGCCAACGCGACGCCCTGCCAGCCGATCCGTACGGTCAGCCCCAGCGCGTCCCAGTAAAGGGGCAGATAGGAGCGTATTGCCTCAAAGTCCATGGTCCGTTTCCTTCCAAAGCAGGGCGGGCGCGACGCCCGCCCTGTCATATTTTACACAGGCTCAGCCGCCGGCCTTGGCCGTCTCGACCGGCGCGTCGGCGGTCTCGCCGGCTCCGGCCACCAGGCCGCCCTCTACCACCAGCGTCTCCTCATAGTCCGCGCCGTAGGTGTCCAGCAGCGTGGCCTCGTAGTCCGCGTGGAAGAACTCCTCTTCACCCAGCGACTTGATCTCCTCATTCAGCCAGTCCAGCAGGGTGTCGTTGCCCTTGGTGACGGCGGGGGCGATGGTGTCCGCGCTGCCCAGGGTGGGGATGCCCACCACAAAGCCGGGATTCTCGATGGCGAAGGCCATGACCTCCGTGTTGTCGTTGGCCCAGGCCACGCCGTTGCCGTTCTCCAGGGCGGTCTTGGCCTCGGCATAGGCGTCATACTTCTGCAGCTTGATGTCGGGTTCGTTCTTCGTGAGATAGGTCTCGGCCGTGGTGCCGGAGATCACGATCACCTGGTCGTCCTCACCCACGTCGTCCAGGCTCTCGATCACCGCGTCCTCCGGGGAAACGACCCCCAGGGACACGTTCATGTAGGGCAGAGCGAAGTCGACCTCCTCCGCCCGCTCCTCGGTGACGGTGAAGTTAGCCAGGATGATGTCCACCTTGCCGGTCTGCAGGTACTCGATGCGGCTGGCGGCCTCCGTGGAAACGAAGTTGACCTCCACGCCCAGGTCCTCACCGATGCGATTGGCGAAGTAGACATCATAGCCCTGATAGTCGCCGTTCTCGTCCACGTAGCCGAAGGGGCTCTTGTCGGAGAATACGCCGATGTTGATAACGCCGCTGTCCTTGATCTCGTCCAGGGTCCTGTACTCGCCGTCGGACGCGTAGGCCGCGACGGACAGGGCCAATGTCAGCGCAAGGATCATGACGGCGGCGGCAGCACGCCGGATAACAGCCTTTTTCATTTTCTGAAACCTCCATGTCTCATAATATGTCTATACCGTTTTTCGTGACCGGGCCAGGCGCAAAAAAAGCCGGGGGCTCGCAGGCTCCCGGACACATGACCCGTTCAGCTCCCCACAGGGGGCCTTGACCCTAGGCGCAGCGGAAGATGGACGGATGCGCCAGGCCATGGGATATCGCCCGGGACTGCTCCCCCCGACAACACGCGCAGCTATACGAAGCGAATGACCTGAACATAGCGCGTCTCCTTTCCTCCATAATGATTATCTGATGGCGAAACGCCATAAGGCGTTGCGCCGAGCCGCTTTGCGGCTCAGCAAAACAGCGTAGCTGTTTTGCCAGATATTCATTGCAATGAGCATCGCGCAAATGATCCATGGATCATTTGCCACCAAACGTGTCGTTTGGCGGCGAAAACATTCGTTTTCGCCTTGCGATGGTCATTATCGTCGCCTGGGTCCGACAACTGCACTATACGCCCCTTTACCTATCTTGTCAATAGGAAATCGCGTTTTTCCGACTGAAAAAGGCCACGCCGATGGCGCCGGGGCCCACATGGGTGCCGATGACGCTGCCGATCCGGCAGACGGGGACCGCCCCCGTGTGGTCCCGGTAAAGCTCCGCGCTGTCGGCCAGGTACTTTTGCAGCAGCGCGTCGGACATACCGCTGTAGGCCAGGCAATAGGGCGTGGTGAAGTCCACGCCGCCGGTCTTTTCCACGAACTGCATCAGCAGATTGTTGCCGTTTTTGCTGCCCCGGGCCTTGCCGATGAGGACCACCTGGCCCTCCTGCACGGCCACCACCGGCTTGATGGACAAAAGGCCCCCCGCAAAGGCCACCGTGGGCGAGATGCGCCCGCCTTTTTTCAGGTATTCCAGCGTGTCCAGCAGCGCCATCAGCCGGACCCGCTTCTTCTGCGTCTCCAGCTCGGCGGCGATCTCAGCGGCGGTATGGCCCGCGTCCCGGAGCCGGACCGCCAGCTCCACCAGCAGCCGCTGGCCGATGGATACGTTCTCGCTGTCCACCACCGTCACGCACCCGGCGAAGTCCGCCGCGGCCATGACCGCGCTGTTCCAGCAGCCGGACAGCCCGCCCGACAGCACGACGCACACCGCCTCGTCCCCCGCCCGGCGGACCCGCTGGAAGATCTCCGCATACTGAAATGGCGTGATCTGGCAGGTGTGGGGCAGCGAATCCGTCTCCACCAGCTTTTCAAAAAACGCCTGGTCGGAAAGCGTGACCCCGTCCAGATACTCCTCTCCCCCAAAGACCACCGTCATGGGGATCACCTCGATCCCCCAGGCGCGGGCCTGTTCCTGGGTGATATCGCTGGCGGAGTCGGTAATGATCCTGACGCTCATGGCCGGACCTCCTCTCTTTTCCGCGCCGGCACGCTCAAAAGCACGATGGCGATGAAGATGAGCCCGATGCCGGCGGCATTTTGGGCGCGGAGCCGCTCGTGGAACACCAGCGTCCCCGCCAGGGCCGCCACCATGGGCTCGGCAAAGGCCAGCACCGACGCCCGGCCCGCCTCCACGTTCTCCAGCCCCGTGGTGTAGCACACATAGGGCATGAGGGTGGATACGACCCCCAGCCCCAGGGCCAGCCAGGGCGTGGCGGGGCCCCCGGCGATGATCCTGATCGCCTGGCCCACATGGACGAAAGGCGCCAGACACACCGTGGAGACCACAAAGGTGTAAAAGATCACCGTAAAGGAATGGTACTTTTTCAGGGCCGCCTTGCCGAAGATGCTGTAGGTGGCGTAGCCCAGGCCGGAGCCGATGCCCGTCAGCAGCCCCAGGGGGGTTATCCCGCCGCTGGTCCCCAGGCCGCTGACCTGCACGCACCCGCCGAAGGACAGGGCCAGGGCCGTCAGCTTCCGGGCCGTGATGGGCTCTTTGAAAAACACCGCCGACATGAGCATCACGAAGCAGGGGGCCGTGTACAGCAAAATGGACGCCGCCGCCAGGGTCGTCATTTGCACGGTGGTGAAGTAGCACACGTTGAAGAAGATGATGCTCACCAGCCCCGTGCCCATGAACACCCAGCAGTCCCGCAGCCGCACCCGGAACAGGCTCCGGTCCTTTATGAGCAGCGTGATGCCCATCCCCAGCAGCGTGACGGAGCTGCGTACGAAGGTCACCTGCCACGCGCTGAGCCCCGCCGCCGTCAGCGGCCGGGAGAACAGGCCGATCACGCCCCAGCCCGAGGCGGCTATCAAAATGAGCGCGCTGCTCAGAGCGCCGTTTTTCTTCTCCATCTTCCCGCTTCTTTCTGCGATCCCGCTCGTTTACCGCAGTATAGCACACCGGCGAGGATAATACTATCGCCATTTACACACAAAAAGGACCGCTCTGGGAGCGGTCCTTTTGGAGCTTATCAAAAAACAAGTTTTTTGAACGCTTGGATTGAAACTGCACGGCGGAAGTGAATCCCGCCGGCAGGAAGTCAAAAGCCTGTTGTTTTGCGGCTTTTGACTTCACGCGCGGGAATGCCGCGCGGCTCGCCCTGACCGGGCTTCGCTCCCGTTTATCCGCCATTTGACAGCCAACAAAAGGACCGCTCTGGGAGCGGTCCTTTTGTTGCGCTTTGCGGAAGATCTTACTTCGCGGCCTTGGCGGCGCGGATGGCTCATTGCTGCGAGGCGATCACATCGTCCAGCATCCGCCGGTAGATCTCCGGCTTGTAGTCCGGTCTCCCAAAGGCGGGATTCACTTGAAACAAGGGGATCTCCGTACCCGATTCGGTATTGGAAAGATCGACCGTGCCCATCAGCACGCCTGGAATATCGCTTCCCGGCGTGTCAAACATTTTCCCAACGTAGACATACGGCTCTCCCGCGCCGCGGCGGTTCTCCATCGGCCCGACAACGCAGCTTCCTCCATGAAACCAGGAGGACCGATCCCGGCCGCAGAGGTTCGCGGAGGCGATGAACATATAATTCACATAAGCGGAACTGGGAATACTCAGTCTCGCCGCCACGCGCTGGCATTCCAACTCCGAACAGGCGGTCACGTTCAGGCAAAGGCGTGCGCCTTTGGCGCGGTAGTACCGCAGCAGCTCCGGGAAGCAATAGGTATCATAGCAGATAGATACGCCCACGGGACCCCATGGCGTATCCAGCAGGCATGGCTGATCTCCCGGCCGGGACCACTGTCCCTCCGAGGCGGACAGATGCATTTTTCTGTAGGATCTGGCGCTTCCGTCCGGAGATACGATGGCGGCGGAATTATAAACGGTCTCTTTGTCCGTCCGCGATCTCTCCGGCATGCCAAAGACCGCGTACATACCGAACTGTCTCGTGATCTTCGCGACCGCTTCCGTGGCGGGTCCGGGGATCGTCTCGGCGGCCAGCGTCTGCATCTTATCGGCGCGTTCGCCCGGCGCGTCGTCATAGCCCGTCAGGGCCGTTTCCGGGAACACGATCATTTCCGCGCCGCGTTTTCCGGCAGCTTCCGTATATTCCACGATCCTTTGCAGGTTTCTCCGCTTATCCCCCCAAAACGCATGGAAATTGACGACCGCGATGTTCAATATGTCCCTCATGGCTCCATCTCCCTTTATAGCGTTATGCCATATCCCCGTGCCAAACGCGCGGGGATATGGCAAAGTCACAGCGTCCTTCGCTTACTGAAAGGACTTGATCGCGTTGAGCATGATCTCCCAGAACCGGTCGAAATCCAGCTTTTCTCCCACCGTGACGTTGGGTTCGGGACTCATCTCCCAGGTGTTCATCCGATAGTAGTCCAGCACCGTCATGCCATAGGAGGCGCCGGGCGCCGTGATCACGTCCACATAATAGTCGCTGGTGGTGAACACCTCCGGGTCAATGAGATATGCGATGGGGCACGCGTCGTTGACCGCGGGCCCGGACGCGTTTCTCGTCGTGGGGGTCTTGTTATAAAACTTCATGAAATCATACACGAATCTGCCCAGCTTGGTGTCGATCTGCGCCAGTTTTGCAAAGATATCCTTCGTGGCGCGGGCCTGGTAGGTCAGATCCAGACCGCACATGATCTTCTTGCAGGGGCTGTCGAAAACCACCTTCGCCGCCTCCGCGTCCACCCAGATGTTGAATTCCGCCGCGCCGGTGATGTTTCCAAAGCGTCCGCCGCCCATGAACAGGATCTGTTTGATCTTATCGCAGATACGCGGCTCCCGGATCATCGCCAGGGCCAGGTTGGTCATGGGACCGGCAGTGACCACATTGATGTCGCCGTCGGACTCCATGAGCGTGCGGATCAGGAAATCCGACGCGTGTTCGTTGAGAGGCTTCCTCTTGGGTTCCCAATGCTCCACGCCGTCAAGTCCCGACTTCCCGTGTACCATCGGCGCCGTATAGAGCTTTCTGATCAGCGGCTTTGCGCAGCCGGGGACCACCGGGATGTCCAGGTCCATCACATCCATCAACATGAGCGCGTTGCGGGTCGTGTTTTCCAGGACCGTGTTTCCGGCCACCGTGGTCACGGCCAAAAGGTCGATATGCGGATCGCCCGCCGCCATGATGATCGCCATCGCGTCGTCATGTCCGGGGTCGCCGTCATAAATCACTTTCTCAATGTGTTCAGCCATTTTACGTTCTCCTTCTATTATTTTATATTCTATCGCACGTGCTGCCATCCGCCGTCAGCGGCCCACCGAAACGGCCGGCCGGGCGGTATCGGGACCGCCGCTCACCCAAGGGCCTTGATCGCGTTGAGCATGATCTCCCAGAACCGGTCGAAATCCAGCTTCTCTCCCACCGTCACGTTGGGCGCGGGGATCTCCTCCCAAGGATTTAGGCGGTAATAATCCAGCACCGTCATGCCGTAGGTGATGCCGGGCGCGGTCATCACGTCCACGTAATAGTCATTGGTGGTGAACACCTTCGGATCGATCAGGTAGGCAACGGGACAGGGATCGTTGATCGCGGGCCCCGGCTCCTCTTTGGTGACGGGCGCGTGGCTGAAAAAGCCCAGGATATCATAAAGAAAATGTCCCAGCTTGGTATCGATCCCGGCGATCTTTTTGTAGACCTCCTCCGTGAGACATGCCTGATAGGTCAGGTCCAGGCCGCACATGACCTTCTTGCAGGGGCTGTCGAAAACCACCTTCGCCGCCTCCGCGTCCACCCAGATGTTGAATTCCGCCGCGCCGGTGATATTACCGTACCGCCCGCCGCCCATGAAGAGGATCTGCTTGATCTTATCGCAGATGCGCGGCTCCCGGATCATCGCCAGGGCCAGGTTGGTCATGGGACCGGCTGTTACCACATTGATGTCGCCGTCGGACTCCATGAGCGTGCGGATCAGGAAATCCGCCGCGTGTTCGTTGACGGGCTTTCTCTTGGGCTCCCAGTATCCGGCCCCGTCAAGACCGCCCTCCCCGTGCACCTGCGGCGCCGTGTGGAGCTTTCGGAGAAGCGGCTTTGCACAGCCGGGGACCACCGGGATATCCAGGTCCATCACGTCCATCAGCATGAGCGCGTTGCGGGTGGCGTTCTCAAGCGTGGTGTTCCCGGCCACCGTGGTCACAGCCAGAAGATCGATGTGCGGATCACCGGCTGCCATCACGATCGCCATCACGTCATCATGTCCGGGATCGCCGTCATAGATCACTTTCTCTACATGGTCTGCCATTTTGAACCTCCTTTGATTCACCGTATCGGCCTTTTTCCCGCGTCCCGCGGCCGGGCATATATCCCGCCTAAGACGCGGCTTTTTTCCTGCGCATCTCCACCAGCGCGTAGACGATCAGCATAATGACCGTCAGCACATATGGGATCATCTCGATAAATTGACTGGGAACCGTCATGTTGGGAAGGGTCTGTACCTGCAAAGAGAGCGTTTTCGACGCGCCGTACAGAAGGGACGCGAACAAGATCCCTATCGGCTTTCCATTGCCAAGATTCATCACCGCTATGCTGATGAACCCGAGCCCGGCGATCATATCCCGGACGAAGATCTTCGTCGCGCCGGTGGAGAAAAACGCGCCGGCGATCCCGGAAAGCGCGCCGCAGATAACGAACGTGGAGTACAGTATCGCAGCGTCGTTGATGCCGACGCTCCGCGCCGCCTGGCAGTTTTCTCCCACCGCGATGATATGCATGCCATAGGGCGTTTTCTTGAAAGTGATATGGGCCGCGATGGTAAGTAAAATAGCCAGCCAGAACACGACGCTGTGTCCGTTGAGAAGGCCGTCCAGCACCGGGACGCTCTTGAGGAACGGAAGGGTGAGCGTGGGGATGGGGTCCACCGTGTCGGGTATATAGGAGCCAGAGCTGCCATACAGCGCCTGCAGGAGAAAGATCGTCAGCGCGGAGGCCAGCGTGTTGATGGCAAAGCCGACGATGATCGTGTGCGCCTTGTACTTATGTACAAAGAAAGCATGCAGCAGCGCAAACAGGATGCTGATTGCCATACCGGCCAACAGACCCAGCACCCAGCTTTGCGTAAGGGCGTTTACGGATATGGAGGCGAACGCGGAAAAGAGCATATAGCCCTCCATGCCCATGTTGAACGTCCCGGCCCGGTAGCAGAACATACATCCCAGCGCGGAAAGCAGCACCGGCGTCATCTGTCTCAGCAGCACGGAGAACACCGATATGCTGAAAAACTGCCTAAACAAGCTCCTTCACCTCCTTGTTCAGACGGCGTTTGTTGAAGTACGCCGCCAACATCCGAGAGGATATCAGCATGATGATTATGGTCTGTATCAGCGCGGCAAAATCCCGTGTGATCGCCGTATTCTGCTGCATGATCTGCGCCCCGGTCTTCAGATACCCGAAAAAGAGGCCGGAGATCACGACCAGCAGAGGATTGAATCCGGCCAACAGCGACATGATCAGGCCGTCCCCGCCTATGGCGCTGGCGAAATCATTGAAATACGTTCCATGCACGCCCAGGATCTCCACGGCGCCGCTCAGCCCGGCGATCGCTCCGGCCAGTCCGAAGCTGATCAGAATCGTCCTGTTTATATTGATCCCGCCGTACCGCGCAAACAGCATGTTCTTGCCGACCAGACGCTGCCGGTAGCCGGACTTGCTTTTGAACATGAAGAAGTAAACGGCGGCCGCCACCGCGAGGGCGATCAAGATCCCCTTATTGATCGGAATAGCTGCGGATATATCGCTCAGCAGCAGCGACTCGTCCAGATACTGCGTACGCACGGCCGTCGAGCCAGACGGATCTCGCAGCCAGCCGCTCAGCAGGCCGGCTATCAGGTTCGTCGCGATGTAGTTGAGCATCAGCGTGACCACCACTTCGTTGGTGTTGAGGTACGCCCGCAGCACGCCCGCTATCAGGGCGTACAGCATGCCGCCGGCCACCGCGGCCAGATAGACGATCGCGATGTGCAGCCAGACGGGCAGCCCCGTGACATAGATCGCGGCCATCGTACCAGCGAACGCCCCCACGTAAAACTGGCCCTGTGCCCCCATGTTGAAGTACCCGGACTGAAAGGTCACAGACGCCGAAACGCCCAGCAGGATGAGGGGGGTGGCCTTGCTGAAAATATTGGAGACCTGGTAGCTCGTCTTGAATGGCAGTACAAAAAGACTCTCTATGGCGCGCCACGGCTCGTCCGAGATGATAAAGATCAGGCCACAGCCTATGATCAGCGAAAAAACGACCGCGAACAGCACGCTCAGCAAATCATCGTTGAATACTTTCTTCAGGACTGCCCATATTTTACTTCTCATTGATACGGTCTTTTTCATGTTTGAAAACCTCATTCCTATGCCAGATCATCCGATCTCTCCTGGCGTTTGAGGCCAAGAATATAAAGTCCGATCTCATTCTCGGTGAGAGCCTCGTCATTGTTTACGACAGCGACCAGCTCGCCGTTATACATCATCCCGATCCGGTCGCTGAGGGCCAGGATCTCCGTCAGCTCCGTGGAGACCAGCAGCACAGCCGCGCCCGCGTTGCGCTGTTCGATGATCTTATTGTGGATATACTCGATGGACGCGATATCCACGCCCCGGGTGGGCTGACAGGCAATGATCAGCTTCGGGTCCTCGCTGAGTTCCCTGGCCACGACGGCCTTCTGAACATTTCCGCCTGACATGGAACGCATGGGGAGCTTTCTGCTGTCGGTCTTGATCTCAAAATTTCGTATCAACTTATCGGAATACGCGCTGAAGGCCTTCTGGTCTATCAGCGGGCCCCAGGAGAAGCTCTTTCTCTTCAGAACGTTCAAAACGAGGTTTTCTCCAATGGAGGAATCCAGACTTGCGCCCATTGTGTTCCGATCCTCCGGAATGTACCCGATGGAAAGATCACGCAGGTCCGCTATAGTCATATTGGTGATCTTTCTGCCTTGAAAGTACACCTCGCCGGAATTTACCGGCGCAAAACCCGTCAACGCGGCGATCAATTCCGTCTGACCGTTCCCGTCAACGCCAGCGATACCGAACACTTCCCCGGCGCGAATGGAGAAGGACACATCCTTCACCGCTCCGGCCTTCCGCCGGTTCGAGACATTGAGCCCCTTCACCGCAAAGACCGTTTCCATATCCGAAAACTGTTTGCGCGCGATGGGCGGGCTCAGCTTTCTGCCCACCATCAGCGTGGATATCTCTTCCTGCGTCGTGTCGCGGGTATCCATCGTTCTGATCACGGCGCCGTCCCGCAGAACAGTGACACGGTCCGAGACGCTGACCACCTCTTGGATCTTGTGGGTGATCAAGATGATCGTATATCCCTTTGCCACGAGCATACGCAGGGACTGGAAGAGCTCCTCCGTTTCCTGCGGCGTAAGTACGGCCGTCGGTTCGTCCAAAATGATGGTCTTAGCTCCGTTATACAGCGTTTTTAAGATCTCGACGCGCTGCTTCACGCCGATCGGGAGCTGATATATCCGGCTGTTCAGATCGATCTCCAGGCCGAATTCCTCCGCGATCTTCTGCATCTTCTTCCGTTCCGTTTTCCTGTCGCAGATGATGCCCTTTACCAGCTCGTTGCCAAGGGCCACATTCTCCACCACAGTAAACGACGGCACCAGCATGAACTCCTGATGGACCATCCCAAGCCCCGCCGCCATCGCGTCTTTCGGCGACTTGAACCGCACCTCCCGGCCATTGACCTTTATGCTGCCGCCGGTAGGCCGTTCCAGGCCAAAGAGCATCTTCATCAAGGTGGATTTCCCCGCGCCGTTCTCGCCGACAAGCGCGTGGATCTCACCGGCCCGGACGGAAAAATTTATCCCCTTGTTCGCCACGGTCCCGTTGGGATAGATCTTATAGACGTTTTGCATCTCAATGACATTTTCGCTCATTTCGATCACTCTCTGCAAGTTATCAGATGGTGGACATCACACCAAGCGCGATGTCCACCACCACACAGTGATTAATACAGCTCAGACTCCACTTTGATCTCGCCATTCATGATCTTTTCCTCAATGGCGTCGATCTGCTCGCGGATCTCCGCGGGAACATACTGCTCATAATACTCGTCCTTGGCTAAGCCGATCGTGCCCTCCCGGATGCTCAAAAGCTCCGTGGTGCCCATGGGGAGCGTGCCTTCCTGGTACCGCTTCAGCGCAAGGAATATCCCGTCGCCGCTGTTTTTCAGCATGGAGGACAAGACCGCGCCGGGATACAGTCCGTTCTGGTTGACGTCGACGCCGATGGCGTATTTGCCCACCTCATTGGCCGTTTCCAGAATACCAAGTCCGGCGGATGCGGCGATATTGAAGATCACGTCAACATTCTGTGTGCTGTACATGGTCTGCGCAAGATCCTTCGCCTTAACGACATCCGTGGCGCTGCCCACAAACGCGGTCAGGACTTCAATATCCTCGTCGATATAGTGGACGCCCTGCTCAAAGCCATCCATGAAGTCGCGGATGACAGGAACGTCGTTATTGCCGATCGCGCCGACGACCTTGTCCGCATTGACACCCTCCATGTCGGTATCGGTCGTAACCAGCGCCGCGAGAGCGCCAGCCAGGAAGGAACCTTCGCACTGGTTATACTGCGCGTTGTAGATGTTCGGGCGAAGGGCGGCCATCGTATCGTCGATGACGAAGAAATCCTGATCGGGATACTTTTCGGCCAGGTTGTAAACGATCTCGCTAGTCTGGGCGGTCAGAGTGATGATAACGTCGTACTCATGACTCTCGCACAGAGCCTCGATCGCCGCGGGGAAATCCGCCAGCTCAGAGCCGCCCTCGATGCTCTTCACCTCAATGCCGAGCTCCTCGCCCGCCCGGTCCATGCCGGCCTTGTTGCCGTCGAAGTAAGCATTGTCGCCAAAGTTGCCGTTGGCAAAGAACACCGCCTTTATGGGCTTGTCCTCCGACGCTTCATCGGCAGGTTCCTCCGCCTCTTCGGCGGCCTCGTCTCCCGCCTCTTCAGCCGGCTCGCTGACAGCCGCCTCTTCCTTCTGGTCCTCGGTCTGCTTTGCCGGCTTGCTCTGCCCGCATCCGGCAAGCAAGGACAACCCCATGACCAGCACCAACAACCATACGATGAACTTCTTCATGATCTTACCTCCTTGTTATTTGTATTCTACCGGGTGATCCCACCCATATGGTTGCCAAATGTTTGAACCGCCGCCCGCGCCGCCATTCACGCCGGCGCGATCATCCGGTCCACCGCCCGGCGATTGCCGCGATAAAACGCCTCCACCGTGTCGATAAACGGTACGGAATCCGACGCGCCCTGCTCCGTCACGCAGAAATTGCTGGCGATAGAGGCTTTCACCACCGCGTCCCGAACGGATTGCCCCTGGCTCAGCAGGGCCGCAAAGTAGCCGCAGAAGGTGTCTCCCGCGCCGGTCGTGTCCACCACCGGCACGTCCAGCGTCCCGCAGCAGAACACCCGATCGCTCTCCAGACAGAGCGCTCCGCGCTTTCCTATAGTCAACACGATCGTCGCATTGGGGTATTTTTCCTTAAGCGCGTATAAAATATCCTCATATTCCTCCTTGCCGCTCAAATACCTCCCTTCCACCTCGTTCAAAAGCAGATAGTCGATCACCTCGATGGGATACCCCTCCATCTCGTCGGAGATCGGAGATGGGTTGAAAAACACCACCAGCCCCAGCTCATGGGCCCGCCGGATCATGTAGCCTACGTTTGATGTCTCGTTCTGCGCCAAGAGATAATCCCCGGGCGAAAAATGGGCCAGCACCTGATCTACGTACTCTTTCTCCACATATCCGTTTGAGCCTTTGTACACGATGATGCAATTATTTCCATGTTTGTCCAGTTGTATTATGGCGTGACCGCTGGGGATGTCCCTCTCCAACAGAAACTCCGTCTGCACACCCGCGCTCTGCAGCTGCCGCCGCAGCAGCGCGCCGTCCTTGCCCAGCACGCCCGCATGCCATACGCTCGCCCCGGCCCGTGCGGCGGCGATCGACTGGTTAAGGCCCTTTCCCCCGCAGCTCTGGGTAAAGCTGTCCGCGCTGATCGTCGCCCCCTCTCTGACGATCTCCTCGACACGATAAAGGCTGTCAATGTTAAGCGATCCAATGTTTAGGATGCGGATCTGTTTTCTTTGGCTGCCCACATTATTCATCGCTACATAACGCTCCTGCATTTCATACCTTTGTGTTTATTGCCGCTGCATATTTCATGCCCAAAAAGCTAAATCGATTACACGTAAACGTTTTATATTCTGCATGATAGCACTTTTGCCCAGTAGTGTCAATACTATTTTCGCGGAAACTGTAAAATTTCCACATATTGCATTCAGCCCCGTGCTCTGCGCGCCGTTCGGGGCTGTATCCGGGCGCGCCGCTCGCCGGGACAGACATCCCGGCATAAAAAGGCCCGGCGAAGGCTTAAAGCGCCTTCGCCGGGCCGGTATGCTTTATATTGGGGATCACAGGTGCGACTGTCTCAAGTGCAGTTCGCAGGGAAGCCGTATCACCGTATCGTCTTTTTCCTTCCCCTGGATGATGTCCAGAAGAAGGCCCGCGGCGATCTCGCCCATATGCCAGGGGTCCTGATACGTGGTGGAGATCTTTGGCGTCGTGACGCCCATCCAGTCATAATCGTCAAATCCCATGATCGCGATATCCTCCGGGATACGCACATGGATGCTCTGGAGATATTCCATCGCGCCCATCAACAGCACGTCGTTTCCGAAATAGATCGCGTCGATCCCTTGGGCCAGCAGCTTTTCCGTGCACTCTTTCCCGATCTCTTTCGTATAGGTGGAAACGAGCATCACAAGATCCGGATCATATGCATGGCCGATCTGTTTCAGCGCCTGGCAGTAGCCGATATATCTGTCGTAGGACGTGGAGATCGTGGTCGGGCCGCTGACAAACGCGATACGCTTATGGCCGGTGGACGCCAGCAGCTTGACCGCGCGGCAGACTCCGTCGGCGTTGTCCGCATAGACCATCGGAAGATCCGTGTTTTCGATCCGCCTGTCCACCAGCACGATCGGAAGCCCCGTGTTCTGGATCGCCGAGTCAGCCACGTCGTTCAGCTCCCGGCGGTACGGGACGAACAGGATGCCCTCCACAAGCTGCTTTTTCAGAAGGATGATCTTATCGATACGGCTGTCCTCGTCGTTTTCGATATAGGTAGCCACGATCGTATTGTATCCCGCTTTCTGAAAGGCCGTTCTCGCCCCCACGATCACATCGAAGAAAAAACCGTTTGTGGAGTTATTGGGCTTCGTTTCCGGGATGATGATGGCGACGATGTTTGAGCGGTTCGTGCGCATCATCTGCGCCGCGAAATTGGGCTTATAGCCGGTTTCTTCCACGGCCTTCTGGATGAGTTCAAGGCTCTTTTGACTGACACGCCGCGTGCCATTGAGGGCATGTGAGACCGTCGCGGTAGACAGTCCCGTCATTTTTGCAATCTCGCGTATAGACATCCAGTCGCTACCTCCAGCATTCGTTTGAACAGCCAGCCGTTCAGAAACAGAGCGATTTTATTATATAATAATTTGATTTGCTTGGCAAGTTTGGCCGCCACAACGCGCCGCGCCCCGCAATGCCCATCGCCATTTATCCGACGATGTTCTCATGCGGAAGCGGGGCGCCGCTCTCACAAAAAGGACCGCTCTGGGAGCGGTCCTTTTGTTGCGATTGAAGGAGACTCACTTCGCGGCCTTGGCGGCGCGGATGGCCTCGGTCAGCATGGGGGTGACTTTGAACAGGTCCCCGCAGATGCCGTAGTCAGCGATCTCGAAGATGGGGGCGGAGTCGTTCTTGTTCACCGCGATGATGCACTCGGAGTCCTGCATGCCGGCCTTGTGCTGGATGGCACCGGAGATACCCAGAGCCACGTATACCTTGGGATGCACGGTCTTGCCGGTCTGGCCCACCTGATGGTCGGCGCTCAGCCAGCCGGAGTCGATAACGGCACGGGAACCGCCGACGACGCCGCCCAGCTCCGCAGCCAGCTCCTCGGCCAGCTTGATGCCGCCTTCCACGTCCTTGCTGATGCCGCGGCCCACGCTCACGATGAAGTCCGCGCCGATCAGGTCCACCAGCTTCTTGGCGGCCTTGACCACCTCGGTGACCTCGGTCTGCATATCGGCCTCGGACAGCTCAAAGGCGGGCTTCACGATCTGGCAGGCGTCGGCCTTGGCCTGATCGAAGGGACGCTTCTTCATCACGCCGGGACGGACCGTCGCCATGGTGGGACGGAACCGGGGGCAGATGATGGAGGCCATCAGGTGGCCGCCGAAAGCCGGACGGGTCATCTTCAGGTCGCGGGAAACGTCGTGCTTCTGGCCCAGCACCATGGCGGTGTTCAGGCCGTCGATGCGCTCATTGTCCAGGGTGGACGCTTCGTGCAGGAAGTCCTTGTAGATGCCCATGTCCACGTCCAGGTGGGTGCAGTCGGCGCACAGGCCGGTGTGCAGACGGGCGGCGCACCGGGGACCCAGGTCACGGCCGATGTTGGTGGCGCCGATCAGGAACGCCTCGGGCTTCAGCTCCTCGATCACGTCGCAGATCACCTTGGCATAGGCGTCGGTGGTGTACACCTTCAGCAAGGGGTGCTCGCAGACATAGACCTTGTCCGCGCCATAGCCGCCCAGCTCCTTGGCGATGCCCTCCACGTTGTCGCCCAGCAGCAGACCGCACAGGTCCACGCCCAGCTCGTCCGCCAGGCGGCGGCCCTCGCTGATCAGCTCGAAGTCAGTGGGCATCAGTTTTCCGTCACGCTGCTCGCAGAATACCCATACATCCTTGAAAGCAGCCAGATCAGTATTGTTAAAAGCCATTTTCTCTTACTCCTCTCTCAGATGATGTGCTTGCCGGCCAGCAGGTCCGCCAGCTTCTCGCAGGTAGCCATGTCGTTGCCCTCCAGCATCATGCCCGCGCCCTTCTGGGGGGGCGTGAAGGAGACCAGGATGTTGGTGGGGGAGCCCTTCAGACCGATGGTGGTGGCGTCGATCAGAGGATCGTCCTTCAGGGCCTCGTAATCCAGCACGGTCACGGGCTTGCTGTAGGCCTCGAACACGCCGCCCACGGACATGTACCGGGGCTCGTTCAGCTCCTTGATGCAGGTCAGCAGGCACGGGGTCTGGACCTTGATAGTCATGTAGCCGTCCTCCAGCATACGCTTGACGGTGATGTTGTCGCCATCCTTGTGGATGTCGGCGGCATAGGTCACCTGGGGCAGATGCAGCTTCTCAGCGATCTGGGGGCCCACCTGGGCGGTGTCGCCGTCGATGGCCTGGCGGCCGCACATGACGATGTCGTCCTTGTCCACGCCGATCTTGTTGACGCCGGCGGCCACGATCTGGCTGGTGGCGTAAGTATCGGAACCGCCGAACTCACGGCCGGAGATGAGGTAGCCCTCGTCCGCGCCCATAGCCAGCAGCTCCCGCAGCATGCCTTCCGCGGGGGGAGGACCCATCGTCACCACGATGACCTTGCAGCCGGTCTCGTCTTTCAGCTTCAGGGCGGCCTCGACGGCGTTCATGTCGTCGGGGTTGGTGATGGTCTCCATGGACGCACGGTTCAGCGTGCCGTCCGGGTTCACCGCCACCTTGCCGGAGGTATCGGGAACCTGCTTCACACAAACGATAACTTTCATTTCTACCTTTTACCTCCTCTATTAGTTGACGCCCAGGTGGCTGGAGATCACCATACGCTGGACCTCGCTGGTGCCCTCGTAGATCTCGGTGATCTTGGCGTCGCGCATCATGCGCTCCACCGGGTACTCACGGGTGTAGCCGTAGCCGCCGAAGAGCTGTACGGCCCGGCGGGTCACGTCGCTGGCGGCCTCGGCCGCGAACAGCTTGGCCATGGCGGCGTCCATGGAATAGTCCTCATGCAGCTGCTTCTTGCAGGCTGCGGAGTATACCAGGAACTGGGCGGCCTGCATACGGGTGTGCATATCGGCCAGCTGGAACTGGGTGTTCTGGAACTGGCTGATGCGGCGGCCGAACTGGACGCGCTCCTTGGTGTACTTGATGGCCTCGTTGACGGCGCCTTCGCCCAGGCCCAGGGCCTGCGCGGCGATACCGATACGGCCGCCGTCCAGGGTCTGCATGGCGATCTTGAAGCCCTGGCCGATCTTGCCCAGCAGGTTCTCCTTGGGCACGATGCAGTCCTCAAACACCAGCTCGCAGGTGGAGGAGCCCTTGATGCCCATCTTCTTCTCGTGCTTGCCGATGGAGAAGCCGGGGAAGCCCTTTTCCACGATGAAGGCGGAGATCTCCTTGATGGGCTTGCCGCGCTTGTTGACGGTCTTGCCGGTGACGGCGATGACGATGAACACGCTGGCGTAGCCGGCGTTGGTGATGAAGATCTTGGAGCCGTTCAGCACATAGTGGTCGCCCTCCAGCACGGCGGTGGTCTGCTGGCCCTGGGCGTCGGTGCCGGCGCCGGGCTCGGTCAGGCCGAAAGCGCCGATCTTCTTGCCGGAGCACAGGTCGGGCAGGTACTTTTTCTTCTGCTCCTCGGTGCCGTGCTCAAAGATGGGGGCGCAGCACAGGGAGGTGTGGGCGGACACGATGACCGCGGTGGTGCCGCAGACCTTGGCCAGCTCCTCCACGCACATGGCGTAGGAGAGCACGTCGCCGCCGGCGCCGCCGTACTCCTTGGGGAAGTAGATGCCCATCATGCCCAGCTTGCCCATCTTCTCCACGGTCTCGGCGGGGAAGCGTTCGGTCTCGTCGATCTCCTCGGCCAAAGGCTCGACCTCGTTCTCGGCGAACTCGCGGTACATCTTGCGGAGCATCTGCTGCTCTTTACTCAGATGAAAATCCATACTCTTGTTCTCCTTATAGATTATTTGCTGTAATCGTAAAAGCCCTTGCCGGTCTTACGGCCAAGCAGGCCGCCGCGGACCATCTTCTTCAAGAGCAGGGCGGGGCGGTACTTGGGATCGCCGGTCTCGTTGAACAGGGTCTCCATGATAGCCAGGCACACGTCCAGACCGATGAAGTCGCCCAGGGTCAGGGGGCCCATGGGGTGGTTGGCGCCAAGCTGCATGGCCTTGTCGATGTCCTCCACGGAGGCGACGCCGGTCTCCACCAGGCCAATGGCCTCGTTGATCATGGGGATGAGGATCTTGTTCACCACGAAGCCGGGAGCCTCGGCCACCTCCACGGGGTCCTTGCCGATCTCTTTAGCCAGGTTGTAGATGAAGTCAAAGGTCTCCTGGGTGGTGTTGGCGCCCCGAATGACCTCCACCAGCTTCATGCTGGGGACGGGGTTAAAGAAGTGCATGCCGATGACGGGGTGGGTCAGGCCGTTGCCCATCTCGGTGACGGACAGAGAGGAGGTGTTGGAGGCAAAGACCGCCTCGGGCTTGCACAGACCGTCCAGCTCCTTCAGCAGAGTCTTCTTGGTCTCCATGTCCTCCTTGACGCACTCGATGACAAGATCGGCATCGGCGGCGGCGGACCGCTCCTCGATGACGATGTTAGCCAGCAGGGCGTCCACGGCCTCCTGGGTCATCTTGCCCTTCGCCACGCGCTTGGCAAGAGAGGCGGCCAGCTTGTCCTTATGCTTCTGGGCGGAAGCCACGGAGCTGGCGAACATCATGGCGGTGTGGCCCTTCGCGGCGAAGACCTGGGCGATGCCGCTGCCCATGGTGCCCGCGCCAAATACTGCTACCTTCATGTAATGATCCTCCTATAAAAACAATTTTTAATTGAAACCAAACGTATGTACTGCTCTCAGCAGTTCTCAAAGGGGTCGTGCTTGCGCTTTTCCACGAAAGCGGCCATGGCATTTTGCTGGTCCTTGGTCTCGAAGCAGGAGCCGAACAGCTTCTCCTCCACCACGATGGCCTTGTCCATATCCACCTGCAGGCCGTCGTTGATGGCCTTCTTGCAGGCCCGGACGGCGATGGGGGCGTTGCCGGCGATGCGGCCGGCCATCTTCTCCGCCTCGGCCATCAGCTCGTCGGCGGGGTAGACCGCCTGGACCAGACCGCAGGCCAGGGCCTCGGGGGCCTTGATGTTGCGGGCGGTGTAGATGAGCTCCTTGGCCTTGCCCATGCCGATCAGCCGGGCCAGCCGCTGGGTGCCGCCGAAGCCCGGCGTGATGCCCAGACCCACCTCGGGCTGGCCGAACACGGCGGTGTCGGAGCAAAGGCGGATATCGCAGCTCATGGAAAGCTCGCACCCGCCGCCCAGCGCAAAGCCGTTCACCGCGGCGATGGTGGGGATGGGGAGCGTTTCCAGCTTGCGGAATACGTCGTTGCCCAGCTTGCCGAAGGCCTCCCCCTCCGCTTTGGTGAGACCGCTCATCTGGGCGATGTCCGCGCCGGCCACGAAGGCCTTCTGGCCCGCACCGGTGACGATCAGGCAGCGGACCGCGTTCACGTCCACGCTGTCCAGGACTTTGTCCAGCTCGGAGATGACCTTGTCGTTCAGCGCGTTCAGCGCCTCGGGACGGTTGATAGTCAAAACGCCGATCTGGCCCTTGACCTCCAGTTCCACAAATGCCATATCGATCCTCCTAATATCGGATTTGTGATTTACGCACGCTCAGGCGGCGCGGATCGCTCCGCACCAATCGTTATTATAGTGGCAAACCCCCGATTTATCAAGTACAATCGCGCAGGATTCGCCTATTTTTTACGGAATTTCATGAAAAAATCTCCGGGGCGTCCTTCTGAGCCGCCCTGCTGCTGCCATGACCTGCAAGGCGGCGCGCCAAAAGTCCGAAGCCCGGGGCCGGAAGCGTTTCCGCCCCGCGCTCCCGGACCGGTCCCGGTACCAAAACAGCGGGGCCGTTCCCCTCACCGGCCGGCGATATCGCGCCCGGCGGGGGTGCCGGCCAGACCCCCCTCGCCCGTCTCCCGCAGGGCGGCGGGCATGGTCCAGCCCACGGCGGCCACGGCGTCGATGACCTGGTCGCAGGGGATGGGCGAGGCGATGCCCGCCAGGGCCATATCCGCGCAGGCCAGGGCGTTCACCGCGCCCATCACGTTGCGCTTGACACAGGGCTCCTCCACCAGTCCCGCCACCGGGTCGCACACCAGCCCCATGACGTTTTGCAAAGCCATGGCGCAGGCGGCGGCCATCTGCGGGGCCGTGCCGCCCCGGGCATGGACCAGGGCCGCCGCGGCCATGGCGGAGGCGGAGCCGATCTCCGCCTGACAGCCGCCCTCGGCCCCGGAGATGGAGGCCCGTTCAGCGATCACCTGGCCGAAGCCCGCCGCCGTATACAGGCATTGGATCATGAGGTCCTCCCCCAATCCCTCCCGGTCCCGGAGGGGCAGCAGGCAGGCGGGCATGACCCCGCTGGCCCCCGCCGTGGGAGCCGCCACGATCCGGCCCATGCAGGCGTTCTGCTCCCCCACCATCAGGGCCGTCGCCATCACCTGGCGCATGAAGCCGCCGCAGAGGGTGTTCTCCGCCGCGGCCATTTTGGCCCCCTGGCCCCCGGACAGGCCGCTGGGGCTCCGCCGGGCGGGCTCATACTCCGCCGCGGACCGCTCCATGGCCCGCCACAGGACCCGCATCTTCTCAAAGCTCTCCTCCGGCGTCCGGCCGCAGTCCCGGCAGTCGTCCTCCAGCACCGCACGCCAGAGCGGTTTCTCCTCCGCCGCGGCCAGCAGCGCCCGTACCGATGCAAACGCCATCGCTCAGTCCTCCTCCCTGTCCAGATATGTGCAGCGCACCACGCCGTCCAGCCGGGACAGCTCCCCCAAAAGCCGCTGGTCCAGCGGCTCGTCGCACTCGATCACCGTCACCGCCAGGCCGCCCCGCCTGTCCCGGTACAGCTGCACCGTTGCGATGTTGGCCCCGCTGGCCCCCAACGCCCGGGTCACCTCGGAGAGTATGCCGGGCCGGTCCTCGTTGCGGATGATAAGGGTGGGGTACTCGCCGGAAAACGCCGCCTCCATGCCGTCGATGGCGTTGACCCGGACGCGGCCGCCTCCCAGGGACGAGGCGGACACGGTCAGGGTCCGGTCCTCGGTGTTGGTGACGGTGAGCACCGCCGTGTTGGGGTGGGCGTTTCGTATCTCCCCCGTGCGGATGGACACGGCCATGCCCACCCCCTCGGCCAGCCACAGGCTGTTGGGTATGTCCGGGTCGTCCGGGGCCATGCCCAGCAGGCCAGCCACGATGGCCCGGTCCGTGCCGTGGCCCGGGCCGGTGGCCGCGAAGGAGCCGTGCAGCAGTATGTCCGCCCGGGCCGGCTGGGAGCCCAGCAGCCGCCGGGCGATGCGCCCGATACGCACCGCCCCCGCCGTGTGGGACGAGGAGGGCCCCACCATCACCGGGCCCATGATGTCGAAGATGTTCATCCGCCGCGCCTCCCTTTTTGTCTGCTCCGATCATAACAATTATACCTTTTCCCGGCGTGGCTGTAAAGCAAAAGCGGGCGCGCCCTCAGCGCGTCCGCTCTATTCCAGCAGCTCCCGCAGCAGCTTCACCGCCCGCCGTTCCAGCCGGGACACCTGCACCTGGCTCACCCCCAGCACCCGGCTGGCCCGCTCCTGGGTCATGCCGTGGTAAAACCGCAGGAACACCACCTGCCGCTCCTTCTCCGGCAGGGCGTCGATGGCCTGGCGCAGAGCCACCCGCTCCACCAGCCGCTCCTCCTCCGTCCAGTCTCCCAGCACCTGTTCCAGAGAGAAGCCGTCCTCTCCGGCGGGCTGCTGCAGCGACTCGATGGGCACCGTGGCGGTCTCCGCCACGGCTATATCCTCGGCGGTCAGGCCGGTCTGGGCCGCCAGCTCCGACACGGTGGGGTCCCGGCCCAGCTCCTGTTCCAGCAGCTTGCGGGCCCCCCGGATGGCGGCCGCCCGCTCCTTGATGCCCCGGCTCACCTTCACCGCTCCGTCGTCCCGCAGGAACCGGCGTATCTCCCCGGATATCTTGGGCACGGCATAGGTGGAGAAGCGGGTGCCGTAGCTCTCGTCAAAGCCGTCGATGGCCTTCAGAAAACCCAGACAGCCCAACTGGTACAGGTCGTCCGGCTCCACGCCCCGGCCAAAGTACCGCCGGGCCACGCTCCAAATGAGCCCCGCGTTGGCCTCCACGATCCGGCCCGCCGCCTCCCGGTCCCCGGATCGGGCCTGGCGCAAAAGGGCGATGGTCTCGTCCAATTACGCGCCCGCCTTTGCCCGGATGCGCTTACGCATGGTGACGGAGGTGCCCCGGCCCACCGCCGAGCGCACCTTCAGCCCGTCCATGAAGCTCCCCATGATGGTGAAGCCCATGCCGCTGCGCTCCTCGCCGCCGGTGGAGTACATGGGCTCCATGGCCTTTTTCACGTCCGGGATGCCCCGGCCCCGGTCCCGGACCAGGATCTCCAGGGTGTCCCCCTCCAACGCCCGCAGGCGAAGCTGCACCACGCCCACCGTGTCCGGGTAGGCGTGGACGATGGCGTTTGTCACCGCCTCGCTGACCGCGGTCTTGATGTCGCCCAGTTCCTCCATGGTGGGGTCCATCTGGGCGGCGAAGGCGGCCGCGGCGGCCCGGGCAAAGCCCTCGTTCACGCTCCGGGCCGGAAATTCCAGCTTTATGTAGTTGAGCTGCTTCATGTGTAGACCTCCTATGTAAGCGGCAAGGACTACTGCTTTACCGCCGTGGATATCTTTATCATCCTGTCGATGCCGGAGGCGTCGATGACCTTCAAAGGCTGGTTTTTGGCGTTTTCCACCCAGGCCCGGCCCCCGATCTCCGACATGAGCCGGGACACCTTTAAAATGAGCGCGATGCCGGAGGAGTCCATAAAGGTCAGGCCCTCCATGTCGATCACGCAGTCCCGTGGCATATAGTCGTCCATGGTCCGGCCGATGCGCCGCAGGGCCGCCGCCGCCTCGTGGTGGTCCAGCTCCCCTTGAAAATACAGCGTCAGCCGCCCGTCCTCATAGCTTGAAAGGACCTTCACAGCTCGTCCACCTCCAAAAAAGATCACACCGCACATTCCTGTACGGTGTGATTTTAAAGTATTCCCGCTGTCGTTTGCCGCCGAAAACGGTCGGCGGCGGTTTTTTATCCCAGGTTTTTCAGGCTCTCGGCCAGGTTCTCCGCCAGGGCCTGGGCCTTGGCGAGCTTGTCCCGCTCCGCAGCCACCACCCGCTCCGGCGCCCGGGAGACAAAGCTCTCGTTCGCCAGCTTGCGCTGCTGGTTCTCGATGTCCTTTTTGGCCTTTTCCAGCTCCTTGGCGATGCGCTCCCGCTCCTTGTCCAGATCCACCAGCTCCGCCATGGGCATGAACAGCTTGGCGTCCCCGGTTACCACGGTCACCATGCCGCCGGCGTCGGCGGGGGCCTCCGTCACCACCTCCACGGCCCCGGCGTAGGCCAGGTTCGCCATGTAGACTTTCCCCGCCTCGAACACGGCGGGCTTCTCCGTGGCAAGGGTGACATGGGGCCGCTTGGAGGGGGGCACGTTCATCTCCGCCCGGCGGCTGCGGACCGCCTTCACCGCCTCCATGATGCTCTCAAAATCCGCCTCCTCCTTGGGGAAGGACAGCTTTTCATCGAAGGCGGGATAGCTCTCAACGATCAGGGCCTCGCCCTCATGGGGCAGCGCGCCGTATATCTCCTCGGTGATGAAGGGCATGAAGGGGTGCAGCAGCCGCAAAATGTCCGTCAGCACATACAGCAGCACCTGCTGGGCCCCCGCGTCCCCCTCCCGGAGACGGGGCTTTGTGATCTCGATGAACCAGTCGCAGAAGCTGTCCCAGATGAAGTCGTATATCTTGGTGGCCGCCAGACCCAGCTCGTACTTGTCAAAGTTGTCGTTGACCTCCGAAATCAGGCTTTGCAGCTTGGAAAGGATCCACTTGTCCTCCAGCTTCAGCTCCGCCGGAAGCTGGTTTTTCTCCACGGTCAGGTTCATCATCACGTACCGGGCCGCGTTCCAGAGCTTGTTGGCGAAGTTACGCATGGCCTCGCACCGCTCCACATAGAAGCGCATATCGTTGCCGGGGGAGTTGCCGGTTATGAGGTTGAAGCGCAGCGCGTCCGCGCCGTACTGGTCTATGACCTCGATGGGGTCCACGCCGTTGCCGGCGGACTTGGACATCTTCTTGCCCTGGGGGTCCCGGACCAGGCCGTGGATGAGGACCGTTTTGAAGGGCTCCTTTTTCATGTGCTCCATGCCGGAGAAGATCATCCGGGCCACCCAGAAGAAGATGATGTCGTAGCCCGTCACCAGCACGTCCGTGGGATAGAAGTATTCCAGATCCTCGGTCTTGTCGGGCCAGCCCAGGGTGGAGAAGGGCCACAGAGCGGAGGAAAACCAGGTGTCCAACACGTCCGGGTCCCGCTGGATATTTTTCGACCCGCACTTTTCGCACTGGCAGGCGTCGGTCCGGCTCACGGTCACGTGTCCGCAGTCGGCGCAGTACCAGGCCGGTATCTGGTGGCCCCACCAGAGCTGCCGGCTGATGCACCAGTCCCGGACGTTGTGCATCCAGTTCAGATAGGTCTTGGCAAAGCGGTCGGGGACGAAGCGGATGGTTCCGTCCTCCACCACCCGGATGGCCTCCTTCGCCAAGGGCTCCATCTTCACGAACCACTGGTCGCTGGCAAGTGGCTCCACATCGCTGTGGCAGCGGTAGCAGGTGCCCACGTTATGTACGTGATCCTCCACCTTCACCAGATAGCCCTGCTCCTCCAGGTCCTTCAATATGACCTTCCGGGCCTCGTAGCGGTCCAGGCCGTCGTATTTGCCGCCGTTGATGATGCGGCCGTTGTCGTCGATGACCAGGATCTGCTCCAGATCATGGCGCAGGCCCACCTCGAAGTCGTTGGGGTCGTGGCAGGGGGTCATCTTCACGCAGCCGGTGCCGAAGGCCATGTCCACATACTCGTCCGCCACGATGGGTATCTTCCGGCCCACCAGAGGCAGGATGCAGGTCTTGCCCACGATGCCGGTATACCGCTCGTCGGCGGGGTTCACCGCCACGCCGGTGTCGCCCAGCATGGTCTCCGGCCGGGTGGTAGCCACCACCACCTCCCCGGACCCGTCGGCCAGGGGATAGCGCAGATGCCACAGGTGGCCGGGCTTTTCCTCGTACTCCACCTCCGCGTCGGACAGGGCGGTGGTGCAGTGGGGGCACCAGTTGATGATGCGCTTGCCCTTATAGATCAGGCCCTTTTCATAGAGGCTGCAAAAGACCTCCCGCACCGCCTTGGAGCAGCCCTCGTCCATGGTGAACCGCTGCCGCTCCCAGTCGCAGGAGGAACCCAGGGTCCGCAGCTGCTTCACGATCCGGTCGCCATACTTGTTCTTCCAGTCCCACACCCGGTCCAGGAACTTGTCCCGGCCCAGGTCGAAGCGGGTCAGGCCCTCGTTGACCCGCAGGTCCTCCTCCACCTTGATCTGGGTGGCGATGCCCGCGTGGTCGCAGCCCGGCAGCCACAGGGCGGAGAAGCCCTTCATGCGCTTATAGCGGATCAGCACGTCCTGGATGGTCTCGTCCACGGCGTGGCCCAGATGCAGCTGGCCCGTCACGTTGGGGGGCGGGATCACGATGGTGAAGGGCTTTTTGTCCGGGTCCCGCTCGGCGTGGAAATACCCCCCGTCCAGCCACTGCTGATAGACCTTGGTCTCTACCCGCTTTGGGTCGTACTGTTTCGGCAGCTCTCTCATTTGCACAGCTCCTCTATCTCTTCCAGACTGGACAGCCCCACCGTCTTCCCGGAAAGCGCGCCGTCCCGAAAGACCATCAGGGTGGGGATGCTCATGATCTCGAACCGGGCCGCCAGACCCGGCTGCTCGTCCACGTTCACCTTGCACACCTTCACGTCCTCATGCTTGTCCGCGAAGGCGTCCACGATGGGGCTCTGCATCTTGCAGGGGCCGCACCACGCGGCCCAGAAATCCACCAGCACGGCGCCGCTGGCGGTCATGTCGTCAAAATTCTCGCCGGTAAGCTCCAATATGCTCATTTGTCTCGCTCCTTCAAATATCTGTCCGCGCTCAGCGCGGCTGTGTTGCCCTGGCCCACGGCCCTGGCGATCTGGTACGGTCTGCCCACGCAGTCCCCGGCGGCGAATACCCCCGGCACGCCGGTGGCCATGTTTTCATCGGCCGCGATGTGGCCCCCCTCCATGGGGAGCCCCGGCAGCAGCGCGCCGGCCGCCACGGTGTCCCGCAATATGAACACCCCGTCCACGGCATATTCTTCCCCGCCGCACACAAGGCCAGTCACCTTTTCATCGCCGTTTATCCGTACATTTTTCGCCTGGGCCGGGTCGAAGTAAAGGACCTCGCAGCCGATATCCCGCAAAAACGCGGCGTCCTTCTCTCCCTCGCCGCCCAGGCCCAGTACAGCCACCCGTTTGCCCCGGTACAGCATCCCGTCGCAGGTGGCGCAGTAGCTGACGCCCCGGC
>CANQNS010000004.1 GCA_947625285.1 uncultured Oscillospiraceae bacterium | reverse complement strand
GTGACCGACGATGGGCCCGGTGTGGCGGACAGCGAGAAGGAACGGGTGTTTGAAAAGTTCTTCTGCGGCCAGGCTCCTGTGGCGGACGACCGCCGTCGGCTGGGGCTGGGGCTGTACCTTTGCCGAGCTATTATCCAGGCCCACGGCGGGACCATAGAGGTCCGGGACAATCAGCCACATGGCGCGGTGTTCCGCTTTACTCTGCCTCTGGAGGAGGTAACGCTGCATGAATAAGTTTCTCATTCTCGTGGTGGAGGATGACCCGCCTGTGCGGAACCTGATCGCCACCACATTGAAGGCCCATGATTACCGCTATCTCACCGCAGACACGGGCGAGGGGGCAGTGATGGAAGCTGCCTCCCATGCCCCAGATGTCATTTTGCTGGACCTGGGCCTGCCCGACATGGACGGCGTGGAGGTTATCCACCGGGTTCGGGACTGGTCCAATGTACCCATCATCGTCATCAGCGCCCGCAGCGAGGACGCCGACAAGATCGCCGCTCTGGACGCCGGTGCGGACGACTATCTCACCAAGCCCTTCTCCGTGGACGAACTGCTGGCCCGGCTCCGGGTCACCCAGCGGCGGCTGGCTCTGATGGGCGGGGATGAGAGCGCGTCCGTCTATGAAAACGGTGCGCTGCGCATCGACTTTGCCGCCGGGTGCGCCTATCTGGGCGGGGAGGAGCTGCACCTCACGGCCATCGAGTATAAGCTCTTATGCCTGCTGGCCCGAAACACCGGGAAGGTCCTGACCCATAAATTCATTACCCAGGGCGTGTGGGGAAGCTCTTGGGACAATGACGTGGCCAGCCTGCGGGTATACATGGCGACCCTGCGCAAAAAGCTGGAGGCCGCTCCCGGTTCGCCCCAGTACATCCAGACCCACATCGGTATCGGCTACCGAATGATGAAAGTGGAGTGACAGGCAAGACGGCATTAGGTCTCATCCGGAGTGAACTGGCATAGAGGATCGGAGGGAAGCGTTATGGTGTTGTATGATATAAGCGCTGCGTTACGGCCTGTGGAGGGCGAGCCAAAGGAGAAGGACAGTATCCTTGTGCTGCTGACACCGGAGGAACTGGCACGGGGAACGTCAATCCAGGGACTGAAGGATATCCTCTGCCACACACCCTCCCCTCGGGATGCCCGGACATGCCGGGCGGAAGTCCGACACGGATGCGTCTGCGGCTCCATCGTCACGCCCAGACAGACCAGGGATGGCGCGCCCATCGCTTTTGGGTATCTTCTCACGGACAGATGGGTCATCCTCTGCGACGATATGGGCACGGGTGTGTCCATGGTCCAGCGCCTGCGCAAGGAGGACGACCATACAGGCCCCGGTCCCGGTGGCTTTTTCTATGATTTTCTGGAACTGCTTCTGGCCAGGAACCTGCATCATCTGCAGGAACTGGAGGAGCAGGTGAACCGTATGGAGGACAATATCCTGGCGGGGAGACTGGAAGACCTTAACGCCGATATGATGGCCCTGCGCAAGGAAGTCGCCCGCTGGATACGGTACTATACCCAAATGGAGGATATGGTCTGCACCCTCCAGGAAAATGAGAGCGGGCTGTTTTCGGAAGCCGAGCTGCGCCAGCTCCACCTGATAGAAAAGCGCATCGGACGGCTGCAAAGCGAGGCCCAGACTCTGCGGGAATACGGGCTGCAGGTACGCGAGCAGTTTCAGGCGGAGATCGACGTCCGGCAGAATAAGATCATGAAGACGCTCACCATTGTCACCACCGTTTTTCTGCCGCTGACACTGGTGACCGGGTGGTACGGTATGAACTTTGCCGGGATGCCGGAGCTCACATGGAAGTATGGCTATCCGGTGGTCATCGGGGCCAGCGCGGTCATCGTTTTCCTGTGCCTGTGGATCACGAAAAAGAAGAGGTTTTGGTAAGGCTGGCTTGGCCTTTGGAGCGGTCAGGTAACTTGCCGGTTTCATAACCTAGAGGTCGGGAGCATAAAGCCATCTCACACCAAAACAACGGATATCCCTTTGGAACAAAGGGCGCACTTCTATACATGGTCAGACGACCATGTATGTGCGCTCTGCGAGGCGCAGCCCGGACACCTGAATGTCCGGGCTGTTTTGCGTCGCTGCTGCTCCGTACAAGGGGAGGCCCCCTTGCGACGCTTGCGCGTCTATCCCCCTGCTGCCTGCTGTGAGACCTGTTTATCGAAAGGAACGGGGAACGTAGGGCAAATCGTTTCCTTCGGACCCATCTGCCAGGGGATACGCTAGTATCGCTTGTTTAGGAAGTCTCTCCCTGTTTACGTTCAAAAGAAACCGTATCGCCCGCTTTGCGAAAACCTTGGAGCCCATCGTGTCCCAATCGGCAAGTCGGATGACCTCTGCCGTGCCAGTTTCAAACTCAAAACGTATCTCGCCCCATTCGCCGTCGCAGTCTGCCTGATACTCATAGGCCGCGGCGGTGATCTTTTTCTTATGAACGGTTTTGGATTTTTGCCGCAGCCGCATCGCCCGGATCGCGCCGTCCTCAAAAAGCAGCATGGTCAAATGCTCCACGGCCCGCCGGTATGCCCGCTCCGCGCCGCTGGCCGTGCTGCCCTCGAACATCACAGCCATATCCTCAAATGCAGCGCGTTCATGCAAGGACCCAACATGGCCGCAGGTCATGCAGACGGCGTTGCGCTTTTCCAAAAGTACCTGTTCTCTGTAATCCAGTTTTTCAAACGCCCGCCGCACAGCCTCAGCTTGCATACCGCGCCAGATGGATGCAACAAAACTGATCCTGTCATAGCTGGCATCTGCGCTGGTCTTTTCGTCGTCCTCGTCCTGATGCGAGATATAAAACGGCTTCTTCCTGCGAAACTCCCACGCTGTTTTTAGGTAGTCCGCAGCCAGCTCCGTCGTGCAGTTGTTTTCCTCCGCGAACGCCGCGGCATGGTCCTCTTTCTTGTCGGTGTCCTGCATCCACGCGGCGAAACGGACTTTCTTGTATACAGCCAGGGATGACAGCGACCACGCTTCTTCCCGCAGACGAAAACTGAGCAGGGCATCCTCGACAAAATGGTAAATGTATGTGGTGAACGCCGCGCCCTTGTTTGGATCGTACTGCGGCAGCCGAGCAAGGATAGCCTCCATACAGGCCATTTTCATATCCACGACCCGCTCCGGGTCATAGCGGTCATATCCGTCCCGGCAGCGAAACTCATAGACCCGCTCGTTCAGCATCCATTCATAGTGGTGGAGAAAAAAGGAGAAGTAGCGTAGCTCTTTCTTTTCTATTGCCGCCAATATGTAATCGTTCAGCTCCATCTCCGGCGGGGCCGGGTCCAGTTGGAAGATGCGGTCCGCCTCCCATGTGGTTATTCCTTTTTCTTGCACTTGGTAGCCGTGCTTTCGTATGTAGCCGGTCATATCCCATGTGTATCCATCCAGCATGGCGGCGCACCTCCCTTCCCATGGTTTGTATTTTCAGTAATAAAAGCTTTCCCGACGGAGCAGCTTCACAAATTCAAAAATCACTTTCCCGTCCACATCAAGCGGGAATGAGAAACTAAAGAATATCTCTTCCTCATCACTCTCTGTGATGTTTTTCTTCAAGTCCTGTATCGTCTGGCCTTCATGGTAGAGGTTGCTCAGATCATCCTCCACGCCATATGCCTCAAAGGGATATGTGCGGATTCTTTCATACGAATAGTCGAGCGCGGCGGTGCGTTTTCGCTTGGCCGTGACTGTGATCTCATTAAATTGAATCTCAATGTCACAAAATCCCTTCACGCTGATTACCGGGATGGGATATGATTCTCTGCGCCAGTTCCCGTCATCGCCTTTGCGATAGTGTCCGTTGTACCACCCAGATTCGACATCAAAGATGCGGTGATACAGCGCACTGCAGAGTTGAGCGCGCCTCATATCAAGCTCATAGTAAGCACGGTTTATCTCACCAAGCCATTCTTTTGAGATGCTCATTGTTTTTCTCCTGTCACATTTTAGCTGTTGCCTCTTTGAGTAAAGCGTCCTGCTCCATTTCCTGAGCATAGCCGCCCTTGGCGTACTCGCTGTCACTTATGGCCCGGAGCAGTTTGTCCTTTGCCAGCTTTTTCATGACCGCGGAGGTCTCCCTGTCAAGGGACCCCCGGCTCACGCTGCGGTTTATGGTATTCAGCCGCCGCTCATAGATCATCTTCAGCGGATGGTCATCTGCCAGTTCACGCTGTTCCCTGCCGCGCAGGTTCCCTATCTGGCGGCAGGTTCGGCCCAGCTTGTCCCCCGGCGCAAGACCGCCGCAGTATTTCGTGTGCCGCGCATTGGTCGTGAGAAACCATCGCCCACAGATCGGGCACTTCTTTGGTGCATGACCTACGCACAGCCCCTCAAAGAGATCGGCCCGGAGCATCCCTACAAAAGAGACAAAGTGCATCCGCTTTACCAGCCGAGGCGTCTCGTCTCCCGGCAGAACAGCAGACACATACTGCACGGAGATGTTCGTGGTGTCCATCCATGAGCCGATTCGTTCCGGTCTGAAGTATTCCCCAAAGCACGTTGCGAAGCCGTCCGGGGTCCGCTCCACCTCCGACCCGTTCAGCTTTTCCGCAAAGATGGTCATTTCCTTCTTGTATTCACGCAGAGAGAAACCGAGCTGCGCCAGTACCGGGGTCAGCCGCCCCAGCAGAATACCGCGACGGTGCTGCGCCGTCGTTTCCGCGTTCAGCCCTCCGGTCATAAGCGCCAGCGTATAGGCTTGGAAGTCCTTAACGCCATCCGGCGTGAAAGCGTCCTCTATGCCCTTTGCATAGAAATCCCGGTCCAGATATGAAAACGGCGGGATAGCAACAAGAGCATCCAATATCTGAATAGCACTTTCCCGTGCTGCTGGGAGAAGCCTTGCGTCCGGCATCCCCGCCTGGAGGGTCCCCATGAATCTGTTCAGTGGGGCACACAGTTCGTCAAGTGTCGAGATCGTTTCCTCTGGAATGTTCAGAACTGAGCAGCCCAAGGAGCCGGTGGGCATGGTATGCCCCTCGTATGTCACGGCATCCTGCCAGAAGTCCAGCGTCAGCATATTGTGTTCCATCGACAGCCCCCGATCATTTTCTCTCTTGGTTGGCATTATACCACACCACAACGCGATATTTGTCGAAATTTGTCTGTCCTGTTTTTTGAAATGAGCTTGTCCTGCCATTTGCACGTTTTTTGCGAAATCCAACATAACTATTGCAGAGGGAGGATGGCGTGTCTGTCTGTTGACAGGCGCTGTCCTGTTTTTTGAAACGGGCTTGTCCTGCCATTTGCCTGTTTTTTCTGAAATACAACATAACTATGATAGAGAGGATGATGAAGCGTCTGCCGCCCGGCAGGCGCTTTTTGCCTCTCAAATCCATTCTAAGGGGGGATCACAATGCTCCCGACAAGATACAAAACACCGCTTTTCGCCGACCCGCTGTCCCGGCACGGCGGGAAGGCGAAAACGCGCTCACAGCGCCGAAAAATCGCCAAAATGACACCGGGAAAATACAGAAATCTTCCCGGTCCACCAAATCTAAACTATCGTTTGAAAAGGAGTAACAATGCCGCGTATGAGCAAGAAACGGCGGGAGGAATGGTCTTTCTTCCTCAACCGCCGTAATCGTATCACATATAACCCCATCTGCCGGGGCTGCACCCAGGACTGCAAGCAGAGCTTCCGCATGGGCATCGTCGTCTGTGACCGCTACTGGTCCAAACGCTGGAAGCCCCAGGAGGATCGCAGATGAGCAAGACGTTGGAGCAACTGAGAGCGGAGCAGGCCAGAGACAAGGCGCTGCTGGAACAGTATCAGCATCGGCTGGAACGGTTAGAAAGCCGGGCGAAGTATTTGAGTAAGGCCGAGCGGACCGCACGGGCACACCGGCTCATCACCCGCGGGGCCGCCGTGGAGAGCATTGTCCCGGAGGTCAAGAGCATGGAGGAAGTGCCATTCTATGGCCTCATGGAGCAGATACTTTCTCTGCCGGATGTTCAGGCCGTCATCCAGTCTGCACTTTCCAAGGAGGACGGGTGATGGCCCTCTATCATTTTCATGTCACCCAGATCAAGCGCAGCGCCGGTCAGTCCGCCATCGCTTCCGCCGCCTACCGTGCCGGAGAGAAACTTTACAGCGAATACTACGGCGAGACCAGCGACTACAGCCACAAGAAAGGCGTGATTAGTTCCGAAATACTTCTCCCGCCAAATGCGCCGCCAGAATACGCTGACAGGCAAACCTTATGGAACGCCTTGGAGCGGGCGGAGCGGAGCAAAGACGCCCAGCTTGCATACAGCTTTGACATTGCCTTGCAGAACGAGTTTTCCCTGGAGGAGAACATCGCGCTCGCAAGGCAATTTGTATCGGAGCAGCTTGTCAGCCGGGGTATGATCGCGGACCTCGCCGTCCATATGCCGGACAAGGAGATACAAAACCCTCACTTCCACATCCTCTGTCCTATTCGGCCATTGAAGGAGAATGGGAAGTGGGGATACAAGCAGCATCGCGTGTACCACCTGGATGAACAGGGTAATCGCATACTTGACGAGAATGGGAAAGCGACCTTTGACGCCGTGTCCACCACCGATTGGGGCAGCCCAGAGCGGCTGGAATCCTGGCGGGCGGCCTGGGCCGCGCTGTGCAACGCCAAGTTTGCGGAAAAGGGCCTGAACTGCCGGATAGACCACCGCTCCTATGAACGCCAGGGCATCGACCTGATACCGACCGTCCATGAGGGTCCCGCCGTCCGGCAGATGGAGGCGAAGGGCATCCCTACCGACAAGGGCAATCTCAACCGCTGGATTCGCTCTACCAACGCCGCCATCCGCAACCTGCGGAAGAAGATAGCCACGCTGGATTGGCTGAAGGAGGTCAAACGTGAGCTGTCCCAGCCCCAGCAGCCCAATCTGGGCCAGCTTCTGGGAGATTACATCGCCATACGAAACGCCGGAGCCTGGAGCCGGAAAGCGAAGCTAGGCAATCTCCAGCAGTTCGTGGAAGCCCATAACTACATCATGGAGAACAGGCTGTTCACGGTGGAGGCGCTGGAAGAACGGGTCGAATCTCTCAGCGATCAGGTGGCTGCGCTGAAGGCAGAGCTAGACGCCTCTAACAAACGCCGGAAAGAGCTGAAGGACCTACTCCAGCAGGCGGAGAGCTACGCCCGCCTAAAGCCCATCTTCGACGAGATGAACGGCATCCGGTGGAAGGGTCAGCGGGAGAAGTACAGGCAGGAACATGAAAGCGAGCTGCGGCAATTCTATATGACCCAGCGCAAGCTGAAGGACGCCTTCACGCCGGACGGCAAGCTGCCCATCTCTGCTTGGCGGCAGGAGATGGAAACGCTGGCGCGGGAGCATGAGGCCGCATACGCCCGGTACAAGCCCTTGCGGGACGATCTCACAAAACTGCTGCAGGTGCGGCACCACGTCAACGTGGCCTGGAACAGCGCGGGCAACCCATCATTTCTCAGCAAAAGCAAATTGAAAAAGGAGAACGCTGAATGGTTGAAAGTATCCCGGTAAATAGAAAAACCACCATGCGCGCCAATGGTATAACACCCCATGACGACGAATATGAATGGGTAGACCTGAACACACCGTTCTGGGATTTTGAGAAGCCGCCCAGGGAAACGCTGAGAGAGTTTGACAAGTACTGGCGGCAGTATTGGAAGGAGCGGGAAAAGCAGTACACCGACATGGATAAGGCTTTTTACGCGGTCGAGGAAGATGGACAGGAGTATTTCTATATCGGAAAGACCCGCATCAAGATCACAGAGCACTTCCCGGAGAAGGGCAGGACCATGGGCGAACTCATTGAGGACCTGCTCCTCTATGCCGCCCGTCAGGACGAAAGAACAGATGACGGTACATATGTGGATTCATCAATTTAAAGTATTGAATTCTGCCTGCGCTTATAGTACAATACCCTTGGAAGTATTGTAAGCGCGGGTCGTTTTATACAAAGGAGGTTATTTTTGAAACGACCGAACAATGCGGCTCTCTATATGAGATTGAGCGTGGACGACGAGAACTATGGCGACAGCGTGAGTATCGAGACCCAGCGGACGATCCTTCAGACATATGCCAAAGAAAACGGTTTTCATGTCTACGGCGAGTATGTGGACGACGGATGGAGCGGGACCAATTTCGAGCGGCCTTCCTTCCAGCGCATGATGGCGGATGTGGACGCGGGCAAGGTCAACTGCATCATAACAAAGGACCTGTCCCGTTTTGGGCGTGAGCACGTTATGATGGACTATTACCTGGAGTTCGTGTTCCCGGAAAAACGGGTCCGCTATATCGCCGTCACGGACAACGAGGACACGGAAAAGGGCCTGAGCGACTTTGTGCCGTTCAAAAACCTGTTCAACGAGTGGCTGGCCAAGGACACCAGCCGTAAGGTGAAGGCGGCCTATAAGGCGAAATTCGCGGCGGGCGAACACCTTTGTGCCTGTGCGCCGCTGGGCTACAAAAAAGACCCGGAGCACCCGAACAAGTTGCTCATTGACAACCAGACCCGGTGGATCGTGGAGCGTATCTTCGAGCTGGCCGCCCGTGGGACAGGCCCGGCAAAGATCGTAAAGATACTGATGGAGGAAAAGGTCCCGACCCCAAGCTGGATACACTATCAGAGGGAGGGCCTGTTTACCAATATCCACGGGAAAAATCCCGGTGAGAAGGCGTATTTATGGACCAATGCCTATGTCACGAATATCCTCACGAATGAGACGTATATCGGCAACAGCGTCCATAACCGGGAACACAAGGTCTCCTACAAGAATAAGAAGCGTATCCGCACTCCCCAGGAGGAATGGCTCGTCGTGGAGCACACCCACGAAGGGATCATTGCCCCGGAGCTGTTCGAGCAGGTCCAGAAGCAGGTCAGCGCCCGCCGCCGGAACACGAAAGACCATACGTTTCAAATCTTCTCCGGCCTCATGCGGTGCGGCGGCTGCGGCAGGGCGCTCAGCTACGGAACGAACAGAAGCAAGAAAAGCTCCTTCGCCTACTATGCCTGTTCCGGCTACCGTCAATACGGCCCGAAGCGCGCCGGCTGCACACAGCATTACATACGCTACGATGTGCTCTATGCCTATGTCCTCGCACGGCTTCAGGAATGGTCCGCGCTGGCGCAGATGGATGAAAGCCGCCTGCTGCAAAGGATGCTGAACGCCAGCGACCGGGAGCGGTCCGCAGCGGCCAGGAAGCAGGGAACAGAGCTGGCAAAAGCGGAAAAGCGCCAGGGAGAGCTGGACCGACTTTTCACCAAGCTGTACGAGGATTGGGCGGCGGGGAAGATCACGGAGCGGAACTTTGACCTTCTCTCCGAAAAGTACCAGACGGAGCAGGCCCAGGTGGAGGAGCAGATCGGGCGGCTGCAAGCGGAAGCAAACGAGGAGCGGGAGACGGTGGACAACGCGAAGAAATGGATCACGCTCATCAAGCAGTACGCAAACCCCACCGCATTGACCGCAGAGATGCTGAACGCGCTCATCGAAAAGATCGTGGTCCACGAGGCGGTGAAAGCGCCTGACGGCAGCCGGGAGCAGGAGATCGAGATATATTACCGCTTTGCAGGCAAACTGGACGGATGAAAACGTATCTTTAAGTATGCGTCACGGAGCTGACGGTGGGATAGACCCGCAGATCCTCCACGCAGTCCTTGTCGCGGCAGCTGTCGTATATCTTCCTTGTATGGATGCACACGGCTTCGGTGCATTCCTGGCTGTCCGCCATGCTGATACCTCCTTGTCTTGCCGCCGGGACTTATCCCGGCTGTTTCAGTACAGTCTATGCCGCCTGGTACGAAATGTGAAATATCCTTGTGCGGACAGGGGGTGGTGTGTTAAAATATGGTGAGGGGGTAGGAGCATGGAGCATTTGGGATTCATCCGCGATAAGCTGGACATCAAGATCCTGATCCTGTACATACTGGAAAAGCTGCCCAAGCCGGTGGAGCCGGTGACGCTGTCGGACCTTGCGCTGTTCGACGGGGGCTTCAACTGGTTCGACTACTCCGACTGCCTGGCGGAGCTGATCCAGACCGAACACATCGAGGAAAAGGACGGCAAGTACGCCATCACGGAAAAGGGACGCCGGAACGTGAACACGGTGTCCTCCAGCCTGCCCTATACGGTCCGGGCCAAGGCCGAGCGGCTCACCGCCCCGGTGGCGGCGGCCATGCGCCGGGCCAGCATGATCGAAACGGATATCGAGCCGGGCGTCAAGGGCGGCAGGAGCGTCAGCATGCGGCTGTCGGACGGGGTGGGGGAGATCATCTCCCTGCGGCTGGCGGCGCCGGACGAGCGGCAGGCCCAGGCCATGGAAAAACGCTTCCGGGCCAACGCGGAGGATATCTGCAACCAGATCATCGAGATGCTGACAAAGGAATAAACGTTATGACGCCGACCGGCCCCCTCGCCAGAGGGGGCCGGCCGTTTTTCAAACCGACGGCATATATCAGCGGTCCGTGAAAGAGCATTTCTCCCGCGGCAGGTCCTCCGGCAAGGCCGCGCCCATGTAGCGGATGGCCCCATCGCCGTACCGCCGCCGGATGGCGTCCACCGCCCCGTCGATGCGCCGCCGGCCGTCCAGCCGCCGGTAGTCGGTGAACAGGTCCGTCTGCTCCGGCCCGTCGGCGGGGCGCAGGGCACCCGCCCGCAGCCCCAGCCCCCGCAGGGCCCCGGGCCAGCCGTGCAACTGGCGGAAAAGCTCCATAGCCAGATGGTAGAGCTCCCGGGTCCCGTCCGCCGCCCGGCGCAGCGTGGCCTGGCGGCCAGACCAGCCCAGGGACGCCGCGTCCCGGACGGAGACCTCCAGCAGCCCCGCCCGGTACCCGCTCTGACGGAGCCGGCCCGCCACCTCGTCCGCCAGGGCCAGCATGACGGCCCGCACGTCCGCCTCGTTGAGCAGGTCCCGGGGCGGGGTGGTGGAGTTGCCGATGCTCTTGGGCGGCGGCGCGCAGTCGAACCGGCGGACAGGGCTCTCGTCCCAGCCGTTGGCGTAGCGGTACAGCGTCAGGCCGCTCTTGCCCATCCGCAGCCGCAGCGTCTCCGGGTCCGCCTGGGCAAGCTGGCCGATGGTGCGGATGCCCAGGGCCCCCAGGGTCCGGGTGGAGGCGGGGCCCACGAACAGCAGATCGCTCACCGGCAGAGGCCAGATGGCCTGGCGGTAGTTGTCCCGGTCGAACACCGTCACCGCGTCCGGCTTGCGGTAGTCGGACCCCAGCTTGGCGAAGGGCTTGTTCCAACTGACCCCCACGCTGACCGTGACGCCCAGCTCCCGCCGGATGCGGCGGCGTATCTCCTGGGCGGCCAGATAGCCGTCCTTGTGGGCGTGGCAGCCGGTGATGTCCAGCCAGCTCTCGTCCAGGCCGAAGGGCTCCTGCCGGTCGGTGAACTGGCTGTAGATGGCCCGGGCGGCGTGGGACACCCGCTCATACTTGTCGTAGTGGGGCGGCAGGACGATCAGCTCCGGGCATAGCTGCCTGGCTTGCCACAGGACCATGCCCGTCTTTACCCCGCACCGCTTGGCCTCGTCGCTCTTGGCCAGGATGATGCCGTGGCGGGCCTCCGCGCTGCCGCCCACCGCCACCGGCAGGCCCCGCAGCTCCGGCCGGTCCAGAAGCTCGATGCTCACATAACAGGCGTTGATATCCGAATGTAGTATCACTCTCTCCATGGGCCCATTATAATTCGCCTGACAAGAGAAGTAAAGAGTAAATTTCTCCTAAAGAGAGAAATATCTTGCAATCTATCTCCTGATATACTATACTGAAAAACAAAGGAGCGTGAGGCGCGGTGTTTGAGGATATCGGGGCGAAGCTGGCGGCCATCCGGCGGCGGGCGGGGCTCAGCCAGAAGGAGCTGGCCCAAAGACTCACCGCGCTGGGAGAGCCGGTCACGGACAAGGCGCTCTCCAAATGGGAGAAGGGGGCCACGCTCCCGTCGGCGCGGCAGTTTTTGCTGGCATGCCGGGCGTTGGAGGTGGAGGACCTGTCCGGGGAGTTCATGGGAACGGGCCTGGCCCGGGGCCTGGACGGACAGGGGCGGCGAAAGCTGGCCGAGTACGCGGACCTGCTGCGCCGGAGCGGGCTTTATGAGCCCCGGCCGGAGAGCGGCCGGGCCATCCGGCTGTACACCCTGGCGGCCAGCGCGGGACCGGGACAGTTCCTGGACGGCGGCGACGGGGATTTTCGCTGGATAGACGCCGCCGGCGCGCCCCGGCAGGCGGATTTCGCGGTCCGGGTGGCGGGGGACAGCATGGAGCCCCGGTACCGGGACGGACAGGTGGTATACGTGAAGCAGTCGCCCACGGTCCCGGACGGGGAGATCGGGCTTTTTTCCTGGCAGGGGAGCAGCTACATCAAGCAGCTCCACGACCGGCCGGACGGGGTGCGGCTGCACAGCCTGAACCCGGCCTATGACGATATCGATATCCCGGAGCCCGCTCAACTGCGGGTGTTTGGCCGGGTGCTGTAAGGAGGAAGAGAGATGAAGCCGACGAGAAAGACCTGCTGGCGGATCGGCGTTTCCGCCTTTATCCTGTATCTGGCGATCTACTACTGGCAGTCCGTGGCGGGTCTGCTGCGGGTGTTCGTGGGGGCCTGCGTGCCGCTGATACTGGGCGGGGCCATCGCCTATGTGATGAACATACTGATGTCGTTTTACGAAAAGCACTACATCCTGCCCAAAGGCGGAAAGCTGGGCGCGCTGCGGCGGCCGGTGTGTATGCTGGGCGCGCTGTTGACGGTGGTGTTCGTGCTGGGGTTCGTGGTGCGGCTGGTGGTGCCGGAGCTGCTGTCGTGCGTGAACGCGCTGGTGAGCCAGGCCCCGGCGGCGGTGGACCGGCTGCTGCGCAACCCGGCGGTGCAGAGGATGATCCCGGCGGACATCGAGCAGCGGCTCGCCAGCATCGACTGGAACGGGCTGGTGAAGAAGGTCCAGAGCGTGCTGCTCAGCGGCTTCTCCGGCGCGGCCAGCGCGGTGAGCTCCATCTTCTCCGGGCTGGTGACGGCCCTGTTCGCGCTGATCTTCGCCGTCTATCTGCTGCTGGGCAAGGACACCCTGGGCCGTCAGTGCGGCCGGGTGATGGACTGCTATCTGAAGCCCGCCTGGCGGGAGCGGGTCCGCTACGCCCTGGGGGTGCTGGACAGGTGCTTCCACAGCTATGTGGTGGGCCAGTGTACCGAGGCGGTGGTGCTGGGCTGCCTGTGCATCGGGGGGATGACGCTCTTTAAATTCCCCTATGCCACCATGATCGGCACCCTGGTGGGGGTGACGGCCCTGATCCCCGTGGCCGGGGCCTACATCGGCGCGGGGGTGGGCGCGTTTATGATCGTGTCCGTGTCCCCGGAAAAGGCCATATGGTTTTTGGTGTTCATCGTGGTGCTGCAGCAGTTGGAGGGGAATCTGATCTATCCCCGGGTGGTGGGCTCCTCCATCGGTCTGCCGGGCATCTTCGTGCTGGCGGCGGTGACGGTGGGCGGCGCCATGTTCGGCGTGCTGGGCATGCTGGTGGGCGTGCCGCTGGCGGCGGCGCTGTACCAGATGCTGAAAGACGATGTATCTCGTCGCTCAAATGCAAGCATTTGAGCGAAAAGGACTATATTGACGGCCCCCTCTGATGGCCGTTGGCCGTAAGACAGTATGACCCTCAAAAAACAAACATCTGGCAACTGCCTTACGGAATTGGAATCGACAGAGCGGACAACGGCTGGTGCGAAACGCGCCAGCCGCTGTCTGTTGTGATCTGCTTAAAACCAGGGAATGTTTTGGGTTTTGTCAGATTTTCGTTTTATCACACCCGCTCCCGCCGGGCCCAGCTCCTGATGGCGAAGGGAAGGCAGATAACGCCGATCAGCACCGGAATGGTGATGGACATCCAGGGCAGCCAGACGCCTTTGCCAAAGATGTGGAATATGTTCATGCGGAAGATGTCCGTGGGGTAACCCACCATGGGGATGAACTGCATCGCGTCCTGGGCCCACATGGGTATATAGCGGGCAAAAAGGTCCGGCACATAGATGAACGCCAGGCTGAGGACCAGGCTCAGCACATTGTTCTTCACCAGGGCCGACATGAGCATGACAAGCCCCGCGTACCCGATCACGCCCAAAAACGCGAAGGCCAGCTCATATATCTCCGCTTGCAGCATATTCCAGGGGGCCACGGCCAGGAGCTTGATGAGCTGGATGGGCATGTCCCATCCGTTCGTCCCCAGGTAAATAAGCTGCAGCAGGACCGTCCCTCCCGCGATCAGTACATAAAATTCCACCGCGAAAGCAAGGCCGCTGAGGACCTTTACACGGGCCAGCTTTTTCCAGCCATATTTGGTGGTGTGCAAAAGCGGCGCGGTGCTGTCGTGCCACTCCCCGGAAAAGAGGAACCCCAACACGATAGCAAGATAGGGAGCCATCCTGGAAAGCATCGGCAGCGTGCTAGTCAGGGTCTTCTCCCACCCTCTCGTCCACTCGTACCGCCAGGGGGTCTTTACATGGCTGTCCATCTCCCGGAGCATCTCCACGTCCTCGTCGGTCAGCAGCAGGTTCTGCTGGTTGACTTTCAGATTGTGCTCCAGATAATCCTGCCGCCGGGTATAAAAATCGGTCAGGTCTTCCGTGTCCACATAGTGGATCAGGGGCTGGTACTGCTGGCCCCCCGGGTCCTCCAGCTCCTCGTATAGATCGAGAGCGTTCAAGCCCACCGTCCAGTCGTACATAGAGGACAGCGACGTGTGGGGGATCATGGTCTGAAAGTCCTTCACCAAGTTTTGCAGCGTCTCGTCCGTCCAGTAGTCGCCGTATGTGTCCGCCCGGGCCATGTAGGTCCGGATCATGGAATAGCCGTCAAAGTGGTTGCTGTACAGGTTGGTGGGATCGTCCCCCTCGCTGCCGAAATAGGTCCACTGATAGGATATCACGCCCGTATAGATGACGCAGTAAAAGAAGCATAACACCACGCACAGCCATACACGGGTGGTCCGCCACAATCTTTTATGTTCCAAAGCGAAAAGTTCCATGTCACGCCTCCTTCGCGCCGAAGTAGTAGAGATACGCATCGTCCAGTATGGGCTCGCAAGGAACGGCTCCATCAGAGGGTTTCTCGTCCGAGATGATGCGAAGCACCACCCGCTCCCCCTCATGGCGGTAGTTCGCCACCGTGAAGTCCTCCTGCCAGAGCCGGGCCTGCTCCCGTGGCACCGTCAGCTCCCAGACCCTGCCCCGAACCTGCTCCGCCAGCTCCTGGACCGTGCCGTGGACCAGAAACTGCCCCTTATTCATCACGAACACCACATCTGCGATGGCCTCCACGTCCGACACGATATGGGTGGACAATATCACGATCTTGTCCCCCGCATACTCGGAAAGCAGGTTCCGCAGCCGCACCCGCTCCTTGGGGTCCAGCCCTGACGTGGGTTCGTCCAGGATAAGCACTTGGGGATTGTTCAAAAGGGCTTGGGCGATGCCGACCCGCTGTTTCATGCCGCCGGAGAAGGTCTTGATCTTTTTATCCGCCACTGCGGTGAGGTCCAGCATGCCAAGCAGCTCTTTCACTCGTTTTCCTGCTGCCTCCCTAGGGATGCCTTTGAGGGCTGCGATGTAGGAGAGAAACTCGGCGGCGGTATAGCTGGGGTAGTAGCCGAAATCCTGGGGAAGATACCCCAGTACGTCCCGGTAGGCTGGGCCCATGCCGACCACGTCCTTCCCGTCCAGGCGCACTTCCCCAGAGGTGGGTTCCAGGATGGCGCACAGCATCCGCATGAGGGTGGTCTTGCCCGCGCCGTTGGCGCCCAGCAGGCCATAGACGCCGGGGCCCAGCGTGGCGCTGACACGGTCCACAGCGATCTTGTGACCGTAGTGCTTCGTCAGGCGGTCAATCGACAATTCCATACATTCTAACCTCCTTGTTTGCATGGATGATATACGTTATTTCTTTTGCCAAGAGACAGGAATAGACAAGTACCGCAACGAGCCATATCCCCAGGGCAGACGCCTCGTACAGCAAGGGGAAAATCATTCCGATGTACCGCCAAAAGATCACCGACCCTACGGCTATGGCTACACACAGCGGCGCACCGTTGGCCCGGCTCTTGCGGATCAGGGCCAGCATGGCGGTCATGCAGGTGAGGTAGGGCACCAGGCAGTAGATCACCATCCGGCCCAAACTCTCGCAGGAGTGTTGAAGATACATCTTCAGAGCCAGCAGGAGCGTCAGGCACACCAGTGCGCCCCCGCCGGCCAGGACCAGCCGCGCCAGGGTGAGAAGCGCCCCGGAAGTGCGGGTGGCCGCCTCCACTTCGCTGACCCGGTAGCGCTGCCCTCGGAAAAAGGCGGGCGTGACAGCCAAAATGAACAGGGGCATACACATCGGCAGGTCGTAATGGCCCATGGGGGAGGCTAGGGCGGTCAAGCATGCGGCCACGAATACAACTAACTGGGACAGCAAGAGGGGTATGCCCTCAAAATGGAACACGTCGGATAAAAAGCCCCAAAAGTTCTGCCGAAGCTCTGCTGCGTTATCTGTCTGCTTCCGCATAACAGTGATGCAGATGTTTGCTGTTTTCTCAATCTGTATGGGCATGGTGTATTCATTGATCGTCTGGTCAGAATAATCTTTCAGACGCTGTTTCAGTTCACTTTTATTCATGACCGCTCTCCTTCCGCATATTTTTCAGCGCCAAGCGGACCCGGCTTTGCACCGTCCGCATATTGCAGCCTGTCACCTTTGCGATGTCTCGGTATGAAAGACGCTCGATGAATCGTAAGACGATCACTTCCCGCTGTCCCGGAGGGAGCTTTTCCAGAAGGCGGTGGATCTCGTCCCTGTCCTCAATTTGGTGGAACATATTCCTTTCGTCCACCAACTGCTCCGTATCATCCAAAGTGGCTAAAGCTGGCTTATTGCTCTCCTTGCTGCACAGTCGGCGGGCAATTGTGAAGATATATGCCTTGAGCCGTCCTTCTTCTCTGTAATTGGGTAAGGCTTCAAACAACTGTATAAATGTTTCTTGCGCCAAGTCTTTTGCTAGTTCCATGTCCCCGCAGCGGCTTTTGCAAAAGCGGAGGATGGAGGGGTGGTAACGATGCACCAATTCTTCCGCAGCGGCTTCATCGCCCTGACGGATTCTGTCTATCAGTTGCTTATCGTTCATGGGACACCCGCTTTCTGTCTCTACCATGGTAATGGAAGAAAAAGGGCAAAATGATCAAACAACATTCTACTTTTTCAAAAACTTTCTTTCCCATGCCATTCCCAAAAACTGATATTGTACTGTCTTATGACGCCCCCTCGTCAGAGGGAGGCGCAATAAGGAACTGGCCGCGGGAGGTCCCGCGGCCATTTCCGTTTTATTCCTCTTTTGGCGTATATTTGCCCGTCTTTTTCCGTTCCTTGACGCACTGGGTCAAAAGATACTCGATCTGGCCGTTGACGGAGCGGAAGTCGTCCTGGGCCCAGGCGGCCAGGTCCTCGTACAGCCTGCCGGAGATGCGCAGAAGGAGCTGCTTCTTGTCGCTGGCTTCGGCCATGGTATCAGTACAGGCTCCCGGAGTTGACTACGGGCTGGGCGTCCTTGTTGCCGCACAGCACCACCAGCAGATTGGACACCATGGCGGCCTTGCGCTCCTCGTCCAAGTCCACCATGCCGCCCTTGCTCAAGCGGTCCAGTGCCATCTCCACCATGCCCACGGCCCCGTCCACGATCATCTTCCGGGCGTCGATGATGGCGCTGGCCTGCTGCCGCTGGAGCATGACGGCGGCGATCTCCGGCGCGTAGGCAAGATAGGTGATCCGGGCCTCCAATATCTCCAGCCCCGCCAGGTCCACCTTGCCCTGTATCTCCTTGCGGATGCGCTCGGCCACTACCTCGCTGGAGCCGCGAAGGCTGCCCTCGTCCGCCACGCCGTCGCCGGTGGTGTCCACGTTGGGGGACACGTCGTAGGGGTACAGCCGCACCACGTTCCGCAGCGCGCTGTCCGTCTGGATGGACAGAAATTCCACGTAGTTGTCCACGTTGAACACCGCCTTGGCGGTGTTCACGATCCGCCAGATCACCACGATGCCGATCTCCACGGGGTTTCCAAGGCAGTCGTTGATCTTCTGCTTGTTGTTGTCCAGGGTCATGACCTTCATGCTCAGCTTTTTGTTGGCGAGGCCGCCGGTGTCCAGATTGATGTTCACATTGGTCTCGCCGCCGCTGCCGGCCAGGAGCTTGGCAAGGCCGCTCCCGCCGGAGGAGCTGGTGCTGCCGGTGCTGGGCTTGGTGCCCGCGGCGGGATTCACCGCGGAGCAGAAGGGGTTGACCCAGTAAAAACCCTCGCCCTTCAGGGTGCCGACGTACTTGCCGAACAAGGTCAGCACCAGGGCCTCCTGGGGCTTTAAGACCTTCAGGCCCAGCAGCAATATCCAGCCCAGAGCACACCAGCCGACGCAGACCGTCAGCACCGCCGCCAGGGCCGCTCCACCCAGGCCGGAGGCGGCGGCCCCTATGATGCCGGCCACCGCCAGCACATACAGCGCCAGGACCCCCAACAGAACCGCCATGCCCCGCTTCTTGCCCTTTAACACGATCTCTTCTATATTTTTGTTCTCCATGAAAACACCTCCTTGAAGTGATATCATAATGATATCACTGTGATAATTACCTGTCAAGGATATTTTTGGCAAAAAAAGACCCGCTCCCGGTGGGGGAGCGGGTGGCGGCGTTGGTTTTTACACGTCGGGCTTCACGCCCAGGGCGGCGAGCTGGTCCCGCAGGGCGTCCAGCTTTCTGCGCTGGACCAGGTACCGGTTGCGGCTGGTGAGGCCGGCGATGAGGCACAGCAGCAGAAACAGCGCCAGGCACACGCCGGTGAACAGGTTGGCGTGGGCTTCCAGGCCGATGATGCGCCGGCCGATGCCGGGCACGATATCGGCCCGGACGAAGGGGGCCGCGTAGCATCCGGCGGAGAGCAGGGTCAGCAGCTTGGGCAGCAGCATCCGGCAGCGTTTATCGGCCAGCCGCTTGAAGAGAGGCAGCAGGCAGAAAATGCAGTTGAGCACGCACAGGCCGATCAGGGTGAAGGTCAGCCAGGGGGCCGCGTGGTGGCACAGCTCGAACATGGATTTCAATGTCAGGGAGCTGGGGCCGGAGCTCTTGACCGCCACGGTGGGCAGGTACCAGGCCCAGATCAGGATGGCGCTCAACGCCACGGCCAGCAGGCAGAACAGGATCGTGAACACCCGGGCGGCGGTGACGCCCAGCTTCTTGGGGGCCCGCTCCTGTCCGGCGGGGGCCGTCACGGCCGCAGGCGCGCCGGGCGTGCCGGCCACGGGCGTGCCGCAGGTGGGGCAGACCCTTGCCAGGGGATTGAGCTCATGTTTACAGTTCGGACAGACCATATGTAACCTCCTTTATGACGGGCGGACGATCAGAACAGCCCGCCCAGGCCGCCGAGCCCGCCGGTCAGCCGGCTCATGGATTGGGCGGAGGCCTCCTCGGCCTTCCGCAACGCCTCGTTGACGGCGGCGGCCACCATGTCCTGGAGCATCTCCACATCCTCCGGGTCCACGGCCTCCGGGTCGATGACGATCTCCGTGACCTCCCGCTTGCCGGACACGGTGGCGGTGACAACGCCGCCGCCCGCGCTGGCGGTGTATGTCTGCTGCTCCAGGTCCTCCTGCATCTGCATCAGATCCCGCTGCATCTTCTGGGCCTGTTTCATCATGGCGGCCTGATTCATGCCGCCGTATCCGCCGGAGCGGAAAGAACCGCCTCTTGCCATGGTATCAACTCTCCTATATAAGATATATTATTCAAACTTGATATTGCCGAACCGGCTCAGGGCGTCCAGCTTGCTCTGATCGGGCCTGGCGGGGCCCCCGGCGGGCTTGTCGGAAAAGACTACATGGATCTCCCGGCCGGTCATGGCCCGGGCCTCCTGCTGGAGAAGGCTCTGGTTGGCGGGGCTGTCCAGCATCATCTTGGCGATGGGGGTGGCAAAGACCACCGTGAGCGTATCGCCGGCAAGGGTCCCGGACACCTGGGTGGGGGTCTTGAGCATGGCCAGCGCGCCCATATCCAGTTTGCCGTTCAGCCTCTTGACCAGCTCCTCCCAGACCGCGCCGTCCTCTCCGGCGGCGGGAACGGGGACGTTCTCCGGCTCCGGCGGTTCCAGCACCGGCGGCAGTCCGGGGGCTTCCGGCTCCGTCAGCGGCGGGGGAACGGGTTCCGGCTCCGCCGGCGGCGCGTCGGCGTCGGTGTACCAGGGGGGGCCGTCGTCGTCCCCGGCGGGCGGGGAAGAAGGCTCCTTCTCTGGCTCCGGCGCGGCGGGCGTTTCCCGTGCGGCGGGCGTCTCCGGCTCCGCTGGGAGAGCGGACGCGGCGGGGACGGCGGCAGCGCCGTCCCGGATGGCCGCTTCCAGCCGGGCCACCCGGCTTTTCAGGCCCGCCAGGGTGTCGCCGGTCTCCGGCACGCACAGGCCCACAAGGCACATCTCCGCAGCCCGGCGGGGGTCGGACCCGCCCACGTCCGCGGCGCGGATGGCCTTCATGCCGTCCATGAGCTGGGCCCCGGACAGCACCCCGGCGAAATGCCGGAGGGTCTTCATCTCATATACCCCGGACAGCAGGCTCTCGCCCCCCTTGGGGGCCACCTGCAAAAGCAGCACGTCCCGCATCAGGCCGCTCAGCTCGTCCAATATGCCGGCGGGCTCCTTGCCGTCCTGCCACAGCCGGGCAAAGACGTCCAGGGCCTTTTCCGTGTCCCCGGCGGCGACGGCGTCCAGCAGCTCCGCCGTCCGGCGGCTGCCGGCCAGGCCCATGGCGGACAGCACCTGCTCCGTGCCGATGTGCTCCGAGGCGGCGCACTGGTCCAGAAGGCTCAGCGCGTCCCGCAGGCCCCCGTCGGCCATCCGGGCCAGCAGCGCGGCGGCGTCCGGTTCCAGGGTCATGCCCTCCCGGGCGGCCACGAAGCTGAGACGCTGCGCGATAGCGTCCGGCTCGATGCGGGTAAAGGTGTGCCGCTGGCAGCGGGACACGATGGTGGGGGGTATCTTCTGCAGAGCGGTGGTGCACAATATGAACATCACGTGCTCCGGCGGCTCCTCCAGGATCTTCAAAAGGGCCGTGAAAGCCGTGGAGGAGGAGGACAGGGCGTGGGCCTCGTCGATGATGTACACCCGCATCTTCACGCTGGCGGGGGAGAACACGGCCTCCTCCCGGAGAGCGCGCACATCGTCCACGCCGTTGTGGGAGGCGGCGTCCATCTCCACCACATCCAGGACGCTCTCGTCCAGAATGCCCCGGCAGGCGGCGCACTGGTTGCAGGGGTTGCCGTCCACGGGATGCTCGCAGTTGACGGCCCGGGCCAGGATGCGGGCGCAGGTGGTCTTGCCGGTGCCGCGGGTGCCGCTGAAAAGGTACGCGTGGCTGAGCCGGCCGGTCTGGACCTGCCGCTTCAGGGTGGAGGTGATATGTTCCTGGCCGACCACGTCGTCAAAGGTCCGGGGCCGCCATTTGCGGTAAAGTGCCTGATACATCCTGTCCTCGCTGATTTGCCGCCGGGCGGCAAATGAAATCAATAATAGAGTTGTACACCTACCTTTGTCTGCCTGACATGTCCGGAACCGGGACAGTTGGCTCAGGCCCAGCGACCTCGCGGCACACGGAAAGCTCCGCTTAATGCTGCTCGGTTCCCCGCCTGACATGGTTCACAGGTCTCCGTTGCGCGAGACCAGGCCATCAACGCCGCCTATCACGGTCAGACGACACATCAAAGCATCCGGGGGCAGGAGTTCGTCCCCGCTATAGCGGATTGCGGGTACAGGGCACCGCTGGCTCCCCGACTAGTACAACTCTGGTGAGTATTATACGCCATGGGGCGGTTTTTATCAAGTGGGACTTTACAAATCGGGAAATTGTGTTATAATGCTTTCGCGATCGATGTGGGGGCGTAGCTCAGCTGGGAGAGCGTTCGGTTCGCATCCGAGAGGTCGAGGGTTCGAATCCCTTCGTCTCCACCACGTCAGAATGGCTCTGAAGATGTCAGGCCCCCGCAAGCGGGTCCCCTCCATCGGTCAGAGCCATTCTTCCTTTTCCCATCGCAAACGCTTCGCTGGTTTGCGATGGGAGCCCTGGTAACAAGGATGCCGCCCGAAGGGGCGGCGATTTGATGCTCCGCTGGTTTGCGATGGGAGCCCTGATAACAAGGTTGCCGCCCGAAGGGGCGGCAATTTGATGGTTTGCGATGGGAGCTCTGTGAAGATGGCGGGAGGCTGACTGCGGCCTCCCGCTCGTCGATCGGGTCCCGCCAAAGAAGCGCACAGGCCGTGCATTTTGTTGAAGATAGGCCCAAATGGTGATTGAAATACTGTACAAAATGTAGTAGAATCAAAGAAAAAGCCGGATGCAAAGGGGAAAGCGTATGGAAAAGACCTATGACGTGACCGCGCTGGGCGAGATGCTCATCGACTTTACGGAGAACGGGGTCTCCGACCAGGGCAACGGGCTTTTTGAGGCCAATCCCGGCGGCGCGCCCTGCAACGTGCTGGCTATGCTGCAAAAGCTGGGCCGAAAGACCGCTTTCATCGGCAAGGTGGGCGACGACGCCTTCGGCCGGCTCCTGCGCCGGACGGGGGAGGAGGCCGGCATCCACATGGGCGGCCTGGCGGCGGACAAACAGGTACATACCACCCTGGCCTTCGTCCAGACGGCCCCCGACGGGGACCGGGATTTCTCCTTCTACCGGGATCCCGGCGCGGATATGATGCTGACCGCCGGCGAGGTGCCCGAGGAGCTGGTGACGGGGGCGCGGGTATTCCACTTCGGCACCCTGTCGCTGACCGGCGAGCCGGTGCGGGCGGCCACAGTGAAGGCGGTGGCCCTGGCCCGGCGGGCCGGGGCGGTCGTGTCCTTCGACCCCAATCTGCGGCCGCCTCTGTGGCGGGATATGTATGTGGCGCGGGCCATGATCGCCTGGGGACTGGCCCAGGCCCATGTGGTGAAGATAGCGGACAACGAGCTGGAGTTCATGACCGGCCAGACGGATATCGACAAGGGCGCGGCCATGCTGCTGGAGGAATACGGCAACATCCGGCTTTTGAACGTGACCGCCGGGGCGGAGGGCAGCTATGCCTACCGGGGCGGGACGCGGGTGTTCCAGCCGGCCTTCCGGCTGGGGGGCACCGTCGAGACCACCGGCGCGGGGGACACCTTCTGCGCCTGCGTGCTGGACTATGTGCTGGAGCACGGCCTGGAGGACCTGGGTCCGGCGGAGCTGACGGAGATGCTGCGCTTCGCCAACGCCGCGGCCTACCTGGTGACTACCAAAAAGGGGGCCATCCGCTCCATGCCGGAGCGGGCGGCGGTGGAGGAGCTTCTGGCCGCCCACGGATAAGATGAATGGCGAACGATGATACGGACAGGCTTTTTTAAGGAGGCAACAGCATGAAACTTACATTTCTGGGCGCGACCCATGAGGTGACGGGAAGCTGTACGCTGATCGAGATCGGCGGCGTGTACGGCCTGGTGGACTGCGGCATGGAGCAGGGGGCGGACGTATATGTGAACCAGCCGCTGCCGGTATCGCCGGGGCAGCTGGACTTCGTGCTGCTGACCCACGCTCACATCGACCACTCCGGCGATCTGCCGCTGCTTTTCAAAAACGGCTATTCCGGGCCCATCTACGCCACCGGAGCCACCAGCCACCTGTGCGAGATCATGCTGCGCGACTGCGCCCACATCCAGGAGTCGGACGCGGAGTGGAAGAGCCGCAAGTCCCAGCGGGCCGGGGGCCCGGCGGTGGAGCCGGTGTACACCATGGACGACGCGGAGGCGGCCATCGCCCATCTGCGGCCCTGCGATTACGGCCAGCAGATCCACATCGCGGAGAACGTGATAATCCGTTTCACGGACGCGGGCCATCTGATGGGCTCGGGCAGCATCGAGGTGTGGCTGACGGAGGCGGGCCAGACCCGGAAGGTGGTCTTCAGCGGCGACATCGGCAACCTGGACCAGCCCATCATCAACGACCCCCAGTATCTGACCGAGGCGGATTACGTGATAACGGAGTCCACCTACGGGGACCGGCTGCATGAGAAAACGACCACCAACAACGTGCGGTTTCTGGCGGACGTGATCCAGCGGACCCTGGACCGGGGCGGCAATCTGGTGATCCCCTCCTTCGCGGTGGGCCGGACCCAGGAGATGCTGTACTTCATCCGGGAGATCAAGCTGCAAGAGCTGGTGACGGGCCACGGGGACTTTCCCGTGTATGTGGACAGCCCCCTCGCCAACGAGGCCACGGCCATCTTTCTGCAGTGCGACCGGGAGTACTTCGACCCGGAGACCCAGGCCCTGCTGGACCAGGGGGTCAACCCGCTGGTGTTCCCGGGGCTGAACGTGGCGGTGTCCAGCGAGGAGTCCAAGGCCATCAACTTTGACAAGGAGCCCAAGGTCATCATCTCCGCCAGCGGTATGTGCGAGGCGGGCCGCATCCGCCACCACCTGAAGCACAACCTGTGGCGGCGGGAGAGCACGGTGCTGTTCGTGGGCTATCAGGCGGCGGGCACCACCGGCCGGGCCATCCTGGAGGGGGCAAAGAAGATCAGCCTGTTCGGTGAGGAGGTGGCGGTGAACGCGGAGATATGCTTCTTCCCGGGCAAGAGCGGCCACGCGGACAGGGACGGCCTCGTCAAGTGGATGACCTCTTTCGACCCCAAGCCGAAGATGGTGTTCGTCAACCACGGGGAGGACGCGGTGTGCCAGAGCTACGCGGACCTGCTGCGGGACCAGTACGGCTTTACCACCTTCGCGCCCTTCTCCGGCACGGTGTACGACCTGCTGGCCGGGGAGTTTTTGCAGACCCCCGCCGGGGTGCCCGTGGAGAAAAGGACCGCCAAGCAGGCCCGGAACCAGACGGTGTTCGACTCTCTTCTGGCCGCCTGCCAGCGGCTCACGGACCTGGCCCGGTCCTGCAAGGAGATCCCCAACAAGGAGATCAGCAGATTCACCGGCCAGATCAACTCCCTGGCGGACAAGTGGAGCGGCTGGGGCAGGAAGAAATAAGCCGCCGGGAAATGAACGCGCAGCGCCGTCCGGGAAAGTCCTCCCGGACGGCGTTTTATTGGGCATTTTTGCCGGAAATCCGCCTGGCGGCGGCCCTATATGTTGTGGGTCTGCGTCATTGTGTTCGGCGGGGCGATTTGCTATAATGTGCTAAATGATAAAAGAGCGGAGGACGGCATATGAGCACGATCGCGGTAGCCACGGACAGCAACAGCGGCATCACCCAGGCCCAGGCCAGGGAGATGGGCATACGAGTGCTGCCCATGCCCTTTTACATCAACGGCGAGCTGTATTTTGAGGACATCACCCTGACCCAGCGGGAGTTTTACGAGAAGCTGGACGCGGACGCGGATATCTCCACCTCCCAGCCCTCTCCCGGCGATGTGACGGAGTTCTGGGACGGGATATTGAAGGACTGCGACCAGCTGATCTATATCCCCATGTCCAGCGGCCTTTCCGCCTCCTGCCAGACGGCCCTGTTCCTGGCCGCCGAGGAGCCCTACGCCGGGCGGGTGTACGTGGTGGACGACCAGCGCATCTCCATCACCCAGCGGCAGGCGGCTCTGGACGCGCTGGAGATGGCGCGCCGGGGCATGAGCGCGGACGAGATCGTGGACGTGCTGATGCGGGAGAAGCTGGAGAGCAGCATCTACATAACCGTGGACACGCTGAAGTATCTGAAAAAGGGCGGCCGGGTGACCCCGGCGGGTGCCGCGCTGGGGGCGGTGCTGAACATCAAGCCGGTGCTGACTATCCAGGGGGAGAAGCTGGACGCCTTCGCCAAGGTCCGGGGCATGAAGGCGGCCCGGGAGAAGATGCTGGACGCCATGGAAAAGGACATCCGGGAGCGGTTCGCCGGAAAGAAGGTCCATCTTCTGGCGGCGTACACCTGCTCGCGGGAGGAGGCCGAGGACTGGAAAAAGCAGATCGAGGCGCGGTTCCCGGAGCTGCCGCTGGAGATGCTGGACCCGCTTTCCCTGAGCGTGTCCTGTCACATCGGCAAGGGCTCCATGGCTATCGCCTGCAGCAAGGTCGTGGAGTACTGACCTTTCGGAACGAACTATACGCCCGCCGCAAAATGCGGCGGGCTCCTATTGTTTTTCCACCGTAGACATGATACAATATCTGACCGTATGAGATCTCGTCCGCAAGGAGCTTTTTTCTCTATGATCCTGGGCAAGTACATAAACCGATACTACGTCAAATACGGCCCGCGGCTGCTGCTGGGCATCGCCGCGCTGGTGGCGGTGGACTATCTGCAGCTTTTGATCCCCAACCTGTACCAGATGGTGATCAACGGCATGAACTCCGGCCGGGTGCTGGTGGACGGGGCCTATGTGCGCTTCGACACGGATTTTCTGCTGGACCGGATCTGCATGCCCATGCTGGCGGTCATACTGATGATCGTGTTCTGCCGGTTTTTGTGGCGGGTGTGCTTTTTCGGCGCGGCCATCAAGGTGGAGGCGGGGCTCCGGGAGCAGATGTTCGACCACGCCAAGGACCTGAGCCGGCAGTATTACCAGGTGAACAAGGTGGGGGACCTGATGAGCCTTTTCACCAACGATCTGGACACGGTCCAGGACTGCTACGGTTCGGGGCTTTTGATGTTCTTCGACGCGCTGGCCCTGGGGACCATGGCGGTGTGGCGGATGTGGCGGATGGACCGGTTTTTGACGGGCCTTGCCATGATACCCATGGTGTTCCTGCTGGGCTCCAGCGCGGTGATCGGCCGGTACATGATGAAAAAATGGGACATACGCCAGGCGGCCTTTTCCAAGCTGTCAGACTTCTCCCAGGAGAGCTTTTCCGGCATCGCGGTGATCAAGGCCTTCGTGAAAGAGGCCAAGGAGCTGTGGGCCTTCCAGGCGTTGAACCGGGAAAATGAGAAGGCCAACGTGGACTTCACCCGGGCGTCGGCGGTGCTGCACATCCTGGTGACGCTGTTCGTGGAGAGCGTTATCTGCATCATACTGGGCTACGGCGGATATCTGGTCTGGCGCGGCAGCTTCAACGCGGGGCAGCTGATGGAGTTCATCGGCTACTTCAACGCCACCGTCTGGCCCATCATGGCCGTGTCGGAGCTGATCGACATGACGAGCCGGGGGGCCGCGTCGTTGAAGCGCATATCGGAGCTTCTGGACGCCAAACAGGACGTGACGGACCGGCCCGGGGTGGAGCCTCTGGGCCCTGTGGCGGGCAGGATCGAGTTTCGGGACCTGACCTTCCGCTACCCGGACGGGGAGTACGACGCGCTGGAGCATGTGACCGTCGCCATCGAGCCCGGGGAGAGCGTGGGCCTGGTGGGCAAGACCGGCGCGGGCAAGACCACGCTGGTGGATCTGCTGCTGCGGACCTATAACGTGCCGGACGGCACGGTGTTCATCGACGGACACGACGTGAACACGGTCCCCATCCGGGACGTGCGGGCGGCCATCGCCTATGTGCCCCAGGACAACTTCCTCTTTTCGGACACCATCGCCCGGAACATCGGCTTTTCCCAGGACGCGCCGGACCCGGAGCAGGTCCGGCGGGCGGGGGTCCTGGCGGACGTGGACGGCGACGTGCGGGGCTTTGCCGAGGGCTATGAGACAGTGCTGGGCGAGCGGGGCGTGACGGTCTCCGGCGGCCAGAAGCAGCGCATCTCCATCGCCCGGGCGCTCATGAAGGACGCGCCCATCCTGATATTGGACGACTCCGTTTCCGCCGTGGACACCGGCACGGAGCGGACCATTTTGCAAAATCTCCGGTCCGTCCGGGCCGGACGGACCACCATCCTCATCGCCCACCGGGTCTCCACCATCGAGGGACTGGATAAGCTGATCTATCTGGAGGACGGCCGGGTCGCCGCCGTGGGGACCCATGAGCAGCTTTTGCAAAGCTGCCCCGCCTACCGGCACATGGTCCAGCTGCAAAAGCTGGAGGAGGAAGGAGGCGGTCTCAGTGCGTGAGTATATGCCTCTTTTGATCGCCGGGGCCGTGATCGGCTTTTTCGCGGCGGGGTTCATCGTGCTGTGGCTGGCCGTCCGCCGGCGGGAGGAGGTCCGAAGCTCGGATCGGAACATGGCGGACGGGGAGATCCTGCGCCGGCTCTCCCGGTACGCCAGGCCCTACTGGAAGCAGTTCGCGCTGGCGTTGGCGCTGGTGATCGTCTCGCTGGCCTACTCGCTGGCGTCGCCGGCCCTGGTGGGCCGGGTGGAGGAGCTCATCAAGGCGGACTTCCCCCTGAAACGGCTGTGGACCCTGGTGACGGCATACGCGCTGCTGCTGGCGGTCAGCATGGTCTGCACCTACTTCCAGACCGTCCTTCTGCAAAAGGTGGGCCAGAAGATCCTGTCCGATCTGCGCCAGGACCTGTTCACCCACATCGAGAGCCTGAGCCACGCCCAGCTCAACGCCATCCCCGTGGGCAAGCTGGTGACCCGGGTCACCAACGACACCAACGCCATCTCCATGATGTTCACCAACATTTTGGTGAACATGGTCCGCAACGTGTTCATCCTGCTGGGGGTGCTGGGGGCCATGCTGCTGGTAAACTATGCCCTGACGCTGATGGTGCTGTGCTTCCTGCCGCTGCTGGTGCTGTTCACGGTGATCTTCCGGCAGCTGACCCGCCGGGCTTACCGGCGGGTGAAGGACTGCACCACGGACATCAACACGTACCTTTCCGAGAACCTGTCCGGCATCAAGATCACCCAGGTCTTCAACCGGGAACAGGCCAAGATGGACGACTTTCTGGCAAAGAGCGGGGCCCTGCGCCGGGCCCGGCAGCAGCAAATGTGCGTGTTCGCCGTGTTCCGGCCCATGGTGTATATGCTCTACATCACCTCGGTCATGTGCCTTTTCTACGTGGGCAGCCGGGGGTATATCCGCGACACGGCCTTCCTGGGCCAGACCATCACCAGCGGCACGGTGGTCACGTTTTATCTTTACATCTCCAAATTCTTCGACCCCATCCAGATGCTGGCGGAGCAGTTCAATATGCTCCAGTCCGCCTTCGCCTCGGCGGAGAAGATCTTTGCGGTGTTCGACATGGCCCCGTCGCTGACGGACGAGCCGGACGCGGTGGAGCTGGACCATGTGGAGGGGGACATCGTCTTTGAGGACGTGTGGTTCGCCTACGAGCCGGGCGAGTGGGTCCTGAAGGGCGTCAGCTTCCATGTGTCTGCCCGGCAGACCGTGGCCCTGGTGGGCTCCACCGGCTCCGGCAAGAGCACGATCCTGTCCCTGCTCTGCCGCAACTACGATATCCAGAAAGGCCGCATCCTGCTGGACGGCATCGACATACGCCACATCAAGATATCGTCCCTGCGCCGCCACTTCGGCCAGATGCTCCAGGACGTGTTCCTGTTCTCCGGCACCATCCGCAGCAATATCGTGCTGCGGGAGGACCGGTTCACCGACGAGCAGATATGGCAGGCATGCCGGTATGTGAACGCGGACCGGTTCATCGGCCGGCTGGACGGGGGCCTGGACGAGCAGGTCCGGGAGCGGGGCAACAACTTCTCCGCGGGCCAGCGGCAGCTTATCAGCTTCGCCCGGACGGTGCTGCACCGGCCGGCGGTGATGATCCTGGACGAAGCCACCGCCAACATCGACACGGAAACGGAGCTGCTGATCCAAAGCTCCCTGGAGAAGATGAAGAACATCGGCACCATGCTGATCGTGGCCCACCGGCTGAGCACCATCCAGCACGCGGACAACATCATCCTGCTCAGTCACGGCCAGATCCTGGAGCAAGGGACCCACCAGCAGCTCCTGCACGAACGGGGCACCTATTACAAGCTGTATATGCTCCAATACGAGAGCCAGACGGAGGATAAGACCGCCGTTTGACAGCTCCGGCCATGGGCCGCCCCTTTATAAGCCGCGCCGCGCCCCTCCAGCGGGAGGGACGCGGCTTTTTTTGACGGAAAAAGTTGACATAAGCCGTATTTTTCTGTTGAAATACACAAAAGGGTGTGCTATTATGGTTTAAAGCGTGAAGTTGATTTGCGGTTATTTTGCGATCCGGCAGATCATGCGGGGTCTTTATCCTGCGCAGTGGTGGGGAGGATGTCGAAATGAAAGCAAACGGGATGTATCGGGCGCTCACGCGGGCGTTGGCGCTGGCGTTGGCGGCGTTGATGATGTTGTCCACAGGCGGTTTCGCCCTGCGGGCGGACCAGTCCGCGCCGGAGCCGTCCGAGAGCCGGGAACAGCCATCGGGGGGGGTAGAGCCCGGTGATACGCCGGCCCCGGGCGGCGGTACGGAGCCTGAGAACACGCCGGAGCCCGGCGATACGCCGGCGCCTGGCGGCACGGCGGAGCCTGACGATACGGCGGAGCCTACCGACACGCCTGAGCCCGGCCAGCCCAGCGCGGACGAGCCCCTGCCCATCGACCTGCCGGTCCCGGCGGCGGATACATATATCCTTAAATACCATTTGAATCCCCCGGACGGTACGCCGGAGGGGACCCAGGAAAATGTGGGTGTTGTCACCGAGACCCAGACCGACGGGACCTTTACGCTGAAAAGCGTGGGCAGGACCAGCTCCGGCGACAGCGAGCAAACCATGTTCTCCGAAAACAGCAATAAGGCGAAACTGATCCAAGGCCAATACGATAACGATTATTATTTTGCCGGCTGGAGCAAAACAAGCGGGCCGTTCACCAGCTATGCCGATATCGACTGCCCCATCTCGGAGATCGGCAGCTCCGGGCAGAATTACCGGGGCTTCCAGGCTGGGACCACCATCACCATCGAGGCGGGGACCCCCACCGAGCTTTACGCGGTGTGGGTCAAGTCGGCCAACTCCGGCCTGTTTGGCTATGTGCTGACGGACGCGGCGGCCACCTTCGCAAGCACGGTGGGCGGCAAGATGGTGAGCCGGTGGCAGACCTCGGACGGCCAGCAGTTGGGCGACAACGGAAAAACCAGCAGCGGCAGCGCCCAGAAATACGTGGTGTACGACGGCGGCTACGGCGAGGGAAGCGTGACCCCCTTCACCGTGACGGCGGAGACGCCGTCGGTGAGCGGCAAGACCTTCATCGGCTGGTATGAAAAGGCCGGGTACATCGTCCTAGGAGGCGACCAGGTCCCCTACGGCGGGAAGAACAGCGTTTACAGCCTGAACGCCATCTGGGGCACGGTCACCGGCGGGGACGATAACACCGTCACCGCGGACGGGAACGGCCACGGCATCAAGCCGGAGAGCCTGGTAACGGAGTTCACCGGCGGGACGCTGGACAGCTTGAAAAAGGACGAAAACGCCAGCCGCAACAGCCATGTGAAATACACCTATCAGGTCACCAAGGACGGCGCGGACGTGACGGGCCGCAGCGTGGGGACCAGCACGGACGGGTATGATATGCCCCTTTACAGCGAGCCCGGCGTATATCAGTACACGATCACCGCCACCCTGGAGGATGCGGACCATATGCGCAACGCCGGGGCGAAAGCCAACGGCATCCGGGTGGGGACGGTGACAAAGACGCTGACGATCGAAAACGAGGCGGAGCTTATCTACCACCTGAACATATCTGGCCTTACGGATATGACCTCTGTGGACAGCAAGCCCGTCAAGGGCGGCGCACAGTTCACATACACCGTCAGGGAGCTGGGAGAGGCGTTTCCTTCCGTCAGCGGCGCGGGCAGCTATAACGCCCAGGACGGGCACATCACCGTGGGCGGGACCATGTACTATTTCATGGGCTGGTCCACGGACAGTGCCGCCACCTCCTATGAAAACGTGAACTACCGAGCCCAGGGGGTGGACAGCAACCACCGCCAGCTGGTGGGGGACAAGGGCTTTTCCACCACGGCTCTGCGGGCGGACCTTTACGCCATCTGGTCCACCGCCCCGGCCATGCTGGGCTACACCATGACCCTTGCTGACACCCGCTTCGGCACGGCCTATGCCGTGGACTCGCTCTCGCCCTGGATCGTGGGCCGGATCGACAGCGATACCGTGCCCCTGGGGGACAACACCGGCACCAGCACCGCCAAGAAATATGTGGTGCTGGACGAGGGCCACAAGCTGAACGATCCCATAACCGTGACGAGCACCGTCCCCACAGACTTGAGCGGCGCGTATCAATTCCTCTTCTGGTATAACGACAAGGCCAACAGCGGCAGCGACCCCAACACGGGGGACGCCGCCAAGATCGTGTTCCCCAGCGAGGGCATCCTGTTCGGAAATGTGAACACGGTGTACTCCCTGAACGCGGCCTGGGGCAAGCTGACGGCCCCGAAGGGGAAGGTCCCCTATGACGGCACTTTCCGGCGGCCCGGCGACGGGACGCTGGACCTGTACCTGCCCTCCAAGCTGAACGACACGGCGGACGCCATGGACAAGGGCGCGGACGGCAAATATACCGTGACCGTCACGAAGATGGACGTGGGCGGCGGAACAGATTCGCAAGTCACCGGCGATAAGGTGAGCGACGCCAAGACGGGCGAGGCCTTCACCATGACGGGCAGCACGGCCGATGGCAGCAACCGCCGGAACGTGCCGCTGGCTATGCCCGGCGTCAAGGAACCGGGCGTATACAACTATACCGTCAAGGCCCGCTTTACCGACGAGGACGACGTCGCAAGACCCACGGAGACGCTGGTGCCGCCCATTGAGGCCACGGGCCAGTTCATCATCTATCCCCGGCTGGACCTGACGCTGGTGAAGGTGCTGGCAAACGGCAACGACAATGTGCTGAGCCAGTATCAGTTCAACGTCGCCGTCACGAGTGGCGACGCCAGCAAGGTGGTCCTGCCCGCCGGTCCCGTGACCGTGGGCCTGTCCCCGGAGGGGACCGCCGCCCAGATCGGCTTCACCGGGCCGGGGACCTACACCATCCAGGTGTCGGAGGTGGATCCGGGCGCGGAGGCGGCCCCCGGCGTGTCCATCGCCACGCCCCAGAGCTTCACCGTGACCGTGAACGAAAACTATACCATCACCGCTGTGGAGGGAGGGGACACCGCCGAGGGCAACGGGACCAGGACCCTGACCTTCACCAACACCTATTCCGGCGGCGATCTGGTGATCGCCAAGCGCGTGGTGAACAACGGCGCGTCGGTGGCTCCCGGCAGCTTCCACTTCAAGGTGGAGCTTGAAAACAAGAACATCACCACCAAGGATAACGGCGGCGGCGAGATGCGGTTTGAAAAGGGCGTGGCCGAGTTCGACCTGGCAAACGGCCAGAGCATCCGGGCCACGGGCCTGCCCGCGGGGATGGGCTACACCGTCACGGAGGACCCGGCGGACGGGTATTCCACCGCCGTGGAGCATGGTTCGGACGGGCAGACCCCCTCCAACGCCTATTCCGGCACCATCGGGGCCGGAGAGGACCATGTGACCTTCACCAACACCTATACCAAGGTGGGGAAGCTGACCGTCACCAAGACCGTCACCGGCGACGCCGGGGCGGACACGACCCAAATGTTCCAGATGGTCTTGAAGCTGACGGAGCCTGTCAGCGGCGCGCCGCTGACGGGGACCTTCGGCGGCGTGCGCTTTGACAGCGCGGGCGAGTACGCCTTTTCGCTGGACGGCGCGGATAAAAACACCGTCACCTTCTCCGGCCTGCCCGCCGGGGCGGGCTATACGGTCACGGAGCAGAACGTGCCCCTGGGCTATACCCCCTCGTATGCGAACAATACGGGGTCGATCCCCTCCGACAACGATACCGTCACCGCCGCCGTCACCAACACCTATCATACCGGGTCGCTGCAGATCACCAAGAACGTGGCGCCCGGCGGCAACACGCTGCACGCGTTCACCATCGGCGTCAGTCTGGACCCGGCCCTCTCCGGGACCTATACCGCCACGGCCTCCGCCGGCTCTCCCAGCGAAGTGACCTTTACCGGCGGCTATGCCACGGTGAGCCTGGCCCACAGCCAGTCCATCACCATCTCCGGCCTGCCGGCGGGGGTGAAGTACCGGCTCACGGAGCCGGGAGCCAACGACCTGGGCTATGACACGGCCTATTCCGGCGGCTATACCGGCGCGGACCAGGGCGTGATAGAGGCGGGGGACACCGACGAGGTCACCGTCACCAACACCTACCGGGGCGGCAGCCTGACCGTCACCAAGACCGTCACCGGCATGGGCGCGGACATGAGCAAGGTGTTCACCTTCGCCATCGTGCTGGACGATACCAGCGTCAACGGGCCCAGAGGGGAGGTGGAGTTCACCGACGGCGAGGGCGAGTTTACCCTGAAGGGCCAGGCGGGCGAGAACTCCATCACCATCCCCGGCCTGCCAGCGGGAGCGCGGTACACCGTCACGGAGACAAATGTGGACGCGGATGGCTATACCACCACCTCCGAGAACAGCGCGGGCCTGATCGTCCGGGACACGGATACCAAGGTGAATTTCACCAACGACTACCACCCCGGCAAGCTGACGGTGCAGAAGGTGGTCTCCGGCAGCGGCTTCGACCCGGCGCAGAAGTATGAGTTTCGGATCACGCTGACGGACCATCCCGATTGCAACGACAGGCACGGCGACCTGCAATTCAGCGGCGGCGTCGCCACCTTTGAACTGCAGGCGGGACAGAAGGTAGAGGCGGAGGGCCTCTATGTTGGTACCGAGATCGTCATTGAGGAGCTGACCCGGGACGACGATTTTGAGGCCATTGTCAACGGTGAACTGGAGACGGACTGGCAGTACACCTGCTCCATCCCCGACAGCTCCACCCACGCCGTCACGGCCACGTTCAACAACCGCTATAAGACCGGCGGACTGAAGGTGTCCAAGACCGTCGCGGAGCGGGACGCGGACAGGGGAAAGCCCTTCACCTTCACCGTGACGCTTACCAAGGACGGCGCGCCCCTGTCCGGCGTCTTTGGCGGCATGAGCTTTGACGGGGCGGGACAGTGCTCCTTTACGCTGACCGACGGCGACTCTCTGACGGCCATCGGCGTCCCCGCCGGTGCCCAGTACACCGTTACCGAGGCCGAGGCCAATATGCACGGCTACAAGACCACCGTGGGCGGCGCGGAATATACCGCCGGTGGCTTTACCGGCACCATCTCGGACGGGGACACGGCGGAGGCGGCCTTCACCAACACCTATGAGAGCGGCAGCCTGACGATCATTAAGAGCGTGACCGGCGGCGGGAACGCCCGGCGGGACTTCTATATCTCCGTGGACGTCCGCGACGGCCAGGGTGTGCCTCTGGAGGGGCGGTACGGCGGCGCGGAGTTCACGAGCGGCGTGGCGATCGTCACTTTGAACGGCTCGGACCATAACTCCATCACCATCCCCGATCTGCCCAACGGGGCCAGCTATTCGGTGGCGGAACGCTGGGCGGAGGATTACGAGACCAGCTACGCCGCCCAAACGGGCTCCATCACCACGGGGGACACGGCGAGCGTGACCGTCACCAACGCCTACCCCGGCGGCAGCCTGACCGTCAGCAAGACCGTCGCCGGCACGGGGGCGGACGCGAACAAGGACTTTCATTTCACCGTGACGGTGGACGACGCCGGCGTAAACGGCCCCCGGGGCGAGTATACCCACGCTGGCGACGCGCACACGCCCATCAACTTTACCGACGGCGTGGCGCAGCTGACCCTGCGAAGCGGCGAGACCGCCACCATCCAGGGCCTGCGGGAAGGCGTCAGCTACCGGGTGACGGAGGCCGAGGCCGATCAGGGCGGCTATGTGACCTCGGCGGCGGGCGACACGGGCACGATCATAAGAGGAGATACCGTCACGGCGGCGTTCACCAACAAGTACTGCCCCGGCAGCCTGACTATCGCCAAGACCGTCACGGGCGTGACGACCACGGCGGACGACGGGCCTTTCTCCTTCACGGTGGAGCTGGGCGATACGACCTTCAGCGGCGTACGGCAGGGGGTAGTATTCACCGGCGGCAGGGCCACGCTGGAGCTGCGGGCCAACGAGCGGGTGACTTTGGATAAGCTGCCTTTGGGAACTTACACTGTCACGGAGGCGCATAAAGACGGCTATGTGGATCAGCCGCCGAAGAGCGGGACTCTGACCGCCGGGGGCGGCGAGGCTGTCACGGTGTCCTTTGTGAACCAGGCCAACACCGGCACCCTGGAGATCGTCAAGCGGGTGACCGGGGACGCGGGGGACAGGACGAAGGCCTTCCGGTTCCATGTGGAGGTGCCCGGCTGCGAGCACACCCACAGCGGACTGAGATTCACCGGCGGCCGGTCCGAGACCTTCACCCTGGCGGACGGCGATACCCGGATCATCCAGGGCCTGCCGGTGGGCGTGACCTACACGGTGGTGGAGGAGGACGCCGGCGCGGACGGCTATACCACCACCTCGGAAAACGCCACGGGCTCCATCGCCTCGGCGGGGGACACGGTCCGGGCCACGTTCACCAACCACAAGGAGCTGCCGCCCGGCGTGCTGACCGTCACCAACACCGTCACCGGCGCGGGCGGCGATAAGGCCAAGGCCTTTGACTATGTGCTGACCGTGGCCGACGGTGAGGGAGACCCCGTCACCGGCAGCTTTGGCGGCGTGGAGCTTGGCGCGGACGGGACGTACGCCTTCACTCTGACCGGCGGCGGGAGCCTGCGGGTAGAGGGCCTGCCCGGCGGCGCGGAGGCGAGGGTGGTCCAGACCCGGGCGGAGGGCTACGCCACCAGCGTCAGCATCACCGGCCCCACGGCGATCGCCCCGGTCCTGGCGTCCGTGTCCGGCCTGGAGGGCGAGGGCGAGGTCGAAAAGGGCAAGATCACCACCATCGCTTTCATCAACGACCGGCCCGCCACCGGCGGAGACAGCCCCGCCAACCCCGGCGGCGCCAACGGCGGCGCGGCGCCTGACACCGGCGACGGCTCCGACCCCGGCCGCTGGGCGGCCCTGCTGGGGCTGTCGGCGCTGGGACTGGGCGTGGCGCTGGTCCCGAGGCGGAAACGGAAACAGTGAACGAAACAGCGTTGGCGGCCCCCTGACCGGGGGCCGCCTTTTTTTGGCGCGGCGGTGACTTATCCCGGCCCCGGCGCATATAATGGCGGGGAGGGATGGACATGAGGATATACGTGTACGCCATAGCGAAGGACGAAGCCGCCTTTGCCCGGCGGTGGATGGCCTCCATGAGCGAGGCGGACGGGGTGTATGTGCTGGACACGGGAAGCGCCGACGGCACGCCGGAGCTGCTGCGGAGCCTGGGGGCCCATGTGGAACGGGCCAGGGTGGAGCCCTGGCGGTTCGACGAGGCCCGGAACCTGTCCATGGACCTGGTCCCGGCGGACGGGGACGTGCTGGTCTGCACCGATCTGGACGAGGTCCTGTGCTCCGGCTGGCGGCGGGCCCTGGAGGCGGCCTGGCGGCCGGGATGCACCACCGCCCGGTATGAGTATGTGTGGTCCTTCAACGCCGACGGGTCCGACGGGGTGAAGTATCTTTACGAAAAGGTCCACCGGCCCGGCATCTGCCGCTGGGTCCACCCGGTCCACGAGATACTGGCCTACGACGTGCCGAAGGTGTTCTGCGACGTGCCGGGGATGCGCCTGGAGCATCACCCGGACCCGGCCAAGAGCCGGAGCGATTACCTGCGGCTGCTGGAGCTCAGCGTGGGGGAGGAGCCGGAGGACGACCGGAACCGGCACTACCTGGGCCGGGAGTATATGTACCGAGGCCGGTGGGAGGACGCCATACGGACCTTGAAGGAGCATCTCGCCATGCCCAGGGCGGTGTGGCGGCCGGAGCGGGCGGCCTCCATGCGGTATATCGCCCGGTGCCTGCTGGCTCTGGGGGACGCGGAGGGGGCGGAGCTGTGGCTGCTGCGGGCGGCGTTCGAGGCCCCGGAGCAGCGGGAGGCCCTGGTGGAGCTGGCCCGGCTCATGCAGCGGCAGGAGCGGTGGCCCGAGTGCGAGCGGTACTGCCGCATGGCCCTGGCTATCGAAAAGCGGGATCTGGCCTACACCACCACGCCGGAGGCATGGGGCAGCCTGCCCTGGGATCTTCTCAGCCTGGCCTGCTGGTATCAGGGCCGCAGGGATCAGGCGGTCAGCTGCGTCCGGCGGGCCCTGGCCCTGGAGCCGGACAACCGGCGCATCCGGAATAATCTGGCGCTTATGTCAGGGGAAAAGCCGTGATTTTGCACAAGAATGCAGGGCTTGGGTTAGAATAAATGTCCGAATAAAATACTTGCAATATGTCCAGAAATCGTTTATATTATGTTTATATAATTTCTTAACAGAAATTTAATTTTCAACTGCATAGGCCATGTGAAGCGGGCAGGACCGTAGGGGACCGTCCGCGGATGGGATTCTGGAGAAGCCCGCTTAAAGAGCGGGGGCCGAAGGGGCAAGGCGCGGTACACGCCAAAACTCTCAGGCAAAAGGACAGAATGGGACCTGTCGTGGGCAGGGGATTTGTCTGATTGTTTGTGAGCGTACCTTTCGGTAAGCTCATTTTTCTTCATTTATCATTCGGCACTGCGCCGGTAAAACTTTTCAACAAGGAGAGAGACGCCTATGTTAGAGATGGTCGAAAAAGTCAATGGCTCGATCAACAGCTTCGTCTGGGGGCCGATCATGCTCGCTCTGCTGGTGGGCACCGGCGTATACCTGACCATTCGCACCGGTTGGGTCCAGGTCCGCTGGTTCGGTTTCATTATGAAGAGGACGATCGGCTCTGTCTTTAAAAAGACAGACAAGAAGAAGGATTCCAACAACCTGACGCCCTTCCAAGCCATGACAACAGCTCTGGCTGGCACCGTGGGCACGGGCAACATCGCCGGCGTCACCGGCGCGGTGTTCGTAGGCGGCCCCGGCGCGGCGTTCTGGATGTGGGTCTCCGCGTTCTTCGGCATGTGCACCAAGTACAGCGAGATCGCCCTGGCGCTGAAATACCGCGAGAAGGACGAGAACGGCGTCTACTCCGGCGGCCCCATGTACTACATCAAGAACGGCCTGGGCCCCAAGTGGAAGTGGCTGGCCGTCATCTTCGCCATCCTGGGCGGCCTGGCCTCCTTCGGCATCGGCAACATAGCCCAGTCCAGTGAGATCGCCGGCGCCATGACCGGCCTGTTCGGCGTCGATCCGCTTGTCACCGGCATCATCCTGGCGGCCATCGTTGCCATCGTCATTCTGGGCGGCGTCAAGCGTATCGGCACCGTGACATCTTACCTGGTGCCCTTCATGAGCGTGTTCTACATCCTGGCGGGCATCGTGGTCATCATCCTGCGGCTGCCCCAGGTCCCCGCGGCGTTCGCCACCATCTTCAAGAGCGCGTTCAGCTTTGAGGCTGTGGGCGGCGGCGTGTTCGGCTACGCCATCATGCTGGCGGTCCGGCAGGGCTTCGCCCGCGGCGTGTTCTCCAACGAGGCCGGCCTCGGCTCCGCGCCTATCGCTCACGCCGCTTCCTCCACCGAGGAGCCCATCGAGCAGGCCATCTGGGGCGTGTTCGAGGTGTTTGTGGACACCATCGTCATCTGCACCATCACCTGCCTGACGCTGGTCCTGTCCGGCTTTGAGCTGGGCCAGGCCGCGCTGGATACTTACGCCTCCAAGGGCGCGGCGGCTGTGGCTGCCTTCAACTCCATCCTGCCGGGCACCCTGGGCGGCCTGATCATCCAGGTGAGCCTGATATTCTTCGCCCTGTCCACCATCATCAGCTGGAGCTACTACGGCGACCGCTGCTGGGGCTATCTGACCCACAACAACAAGTATGTCTCCTGGGCGTACAAGATCATCTTCACCCTGGTCTGCATCGTGGGCGCCACCGGCTCCGGCACGCTGATGTGGGATATCTCCGACACGCTCAACGGCGCCATGGCGATCCCCAACCTGGTGGCCCTGCTGGCCCTGTCCGGCGTTATCGCCAAGATGACGAAGCATTACTTCGCAGACAAGAAAAAGAGCAAATAAAAATCTGGCATCATCCCGTCTGCCCCGGTCTGCCGGGGCGGACGCGACGCCAAATGACCCAACGCTGCCGCCGTGCGCGTCGACGCCGTGCGGCAGCTTTGAGCACATAGGCACTGTAATTCGGTAAGGAGCTAAATCATGGTCATTTCGGAAGTCGTCGTATTCATCGTATATCTGCTGTTCATGATCGCCATCGGCCTGTGGTTCTTCTTCCGGGGCCGGTCCGGCGGTGAGAAGGGTTACTTTCTCGGCGGGCGGCAGATGGGTCCCTGGGTGACGGCCCTGTCTGCCGGCGCGTCGGATATGAGCGCGTGGGTGCTGATGGGCATGCCTACCTCCATCTACGCCCTGGGCCTGGGCCAGACCTGGATTCCAGTCGGCCTGGCGATCGGCTACACCCTCAGCTGGATATTTGAAGCGCCCCGGCTGCGGAAGTTCTCCATCGTGGCGGACGACTCCATCACCATCCCACAGTATCTGACAAGACGGTTCCTGTCCAAGTCCAAGGCGCTGCAGATCGTGTGCGCGGTGATCTTTCTGGTGGCCTATACCATCTACGCCGCCTCCAGCGTGAAGGCCTGCGGCACGCTCTTCAACACGGTCATTGGCCTGAACGAGCGCACGGCCATGTATCTGGCGGCCTTCATCATCATCGCCTACACCTTCCTGGGCGGCTTCTCGGCGGTGTGCTGGACGGACTTCTTCCAGGGCCTGCTGATGCTGGGCGCGCTGCTGATCGCCCCCATCTTCGCCGCCTCCATGCTGGACACGGGCGCGGCGGAGAGCCTGCCGGCGGGGTACTTGAACCCCTTCACCAGCTGGCAGGATATCGTCTCCGGCCTGGGCTGGGGCATCGGCTACTTCGGCATGCCCCACATCATCATCCGCTTCATGAGCCTGGGCAGCCAGAAGGACCTGAAAAAGTCCGCCGCCATCGGCGTCACCTGGACGGCGCTGATCGTGCTGTTCGCCACGCTGGTGGGCGTGATCGGGCGTATGTTCCTGGGCTATGACGAGACCATTGAGGGAAGCTCTCTGGTGTTCATCACCATGACCCGGCGGATCTTCCCGGGCGTCATCTCCGGCATCCTGCTGTCGGCGGTGCTGGCGGCCAGTATGTCCACGGCGGACAGTCAGCTGCTGGCGGCGGCGTCGGCCTTTGCCAGCGACGTGTATAAGCCGGTGTTCCGCAAGGACAAGGCGGGGGATAGGGAGATGCTCTGGGCCGGCCGCATCGTAGTCATCGCCATCTCGGTGATCGCGCTGCTGATCGCCGCGGACCCGGACGCGGGCTCCATCATGGACCTGGTGTCCAACGCCTGGGGCGTGTTTGGCGCGGCCTTCGGCCCGGCCATCATGCTGAGCCTGTACTGGAAGCGGTTCACCTTCGCCGGCGCGGTGGCCGGCATCGTGGTGGGCGCGGCCACGGATATCCTGTGGCTGGCGTACCTGTCCGGCACCGGCGTGTACGAGATCGTGCCCGGCGCGGCGGCGGGCCTTATCGCGGCGGTGGTGGTGAGCCTGGCTACCAAGGCCCCCGGCAAGGATGTGGGGGACCTGTTCGACCGGGCCGTGGCCTACACCGAGGACTGAGATACATAAATACGGCAAAGGGACAGCCCATGGGGCTGTCCCTTTTTATGCGTTTCAGCGGATGTCCTTTTTGCAGTACAGGACATAGGCCGCCGCCGCGCCGGCGAGGGCCGTCAGCGCGCCCAGGGCCGCCAGGCCCGGGTCCGGCCCGCCGCTTACCAGGATGTCCGCGCCGTCGCAGTACCCGAACGGCGTCAGATACTTGAGAAAGCGCGCCCGCTCCGTCATGTTGGCAACCAGCCCCAAAAGATACGCCCCGGCCCCGAGGCCCATGCCCAGCCCGGGACCGCCCCGCCGCAGAAGGGCGGACAGGCCGAAGCAGACGCAGGCAAGCTCCGTCTGCATCAGCCAGCAGGCCCCGTGCAGGAGCAGTATCTCCCTCCAGGGGATCGTCTGGCCGGTCAGCAATATCGATATGAGGGCCAGGGCCAGGAGAGCCAGGTCCATCATGACGATCTGCGCCAGCGCCGCCGCCAGCTTTTCGGTGACGATCCGGGCCCGGGACAGGGGGTGGGTCAGCAGAAGCTCCGCCGTGTGGCCCCGCTCCTCCTTGACTAAGGCGGACACGCCGGTCAGGGCGGCGTAAAACGCCCCGCCCAGCCCCAGGACGTTGACGCACTCCACGGCGTAAAAGCCGATGAAAGTCCCGATATCCAGCCGGTCCATCCCAAAGGCGGCGGTGAAAGCGCCCATGGAGGCGAAAAGCGCTCCCGCCCCGGCCATCTCGTTTTTCATTTCGGGAAACAGCCCCACGCAGACGGCCAGCAGAAAACCGACGGAGGCGGTCCAGACGGCCAGAGCGGTCCGGCCCTGGCGCAGCTCATGGCGGAAAAGAGTCATGCCTGGCCGCCCCCTTTCCCATAGCAGTGTAAAAAGACGTCCTCCAGGTCCGGCTCCGAAACGGTCAGGTCCTGGATATCACCCGCCGCCAGGGCTGCCAGCAGGGCCCGCGTTTGGCCGCTGTAGAGAAATTCGGCCCCCTCCGGCGTCTGGCGCAGGTCCCGCACGCCGGGCAGCGCGTCCAGGGCAGCGCGGCCCCGGACGCTGACCCGCCTGGCGGCGGCCCGGGTCAGGTCCTTGACGGCGCCGCTGGCGACGATCGACCCGTCCCGGAGAATGGCGGCGTGGGCGCAGCTGCGCTGGACCTCCGACAGTATGTGGCTGGACAGGAACACGGTGGCGCCCGCCTCGCTGCGCTGGCGGAGGATGGCGAAAAACTCCCGCTGCATCAGCGGGTCCAGGCCCCCGGTGGGCTCGTCCAGGATCAGCAGCTCCGGCTCGTGCTGCAGGGCGCAGACGATGGCGGCCTTTTTCCGGCTGCCCAGGGAGAGCTCGTCTATTTTGCGGGAGGGGTCCAGCCCCAGCCGCTCGCAAAGCCGCCGCGCCTCCCGGCCGCAGTCCCGCCGCCGCAGGCCGGCGGACAGCCGCAGCGCGTCCCGCACCCGCATACCGGGCCAGAAAGCCGTCTCCGCAGGCAGATATCCCACCCGTTCCAGGAGCTTTTCCCGGTCCCGCGCCACGTCCAGGCCCAGTACCTCCGCCCGGCCGCCGGTGGGGCGTAAAAGCCCCAAAAGCGTGCGGATCAGAGTGGATTTGCCCGCGCCGTTGGGGCCCATGAAGCCGAAAAAGTCGCCCCGCTCCACCGTCAGGCTGATGCGCTCGATGCCGCGGGTCTTGCCGTAGTATTTTGTCAGACCCTCCGTTTTGATGGCGTACATTTCTTACTCCTTTCGCAGATAGATGCTCTTCCAGAAGGATATGAGGCGGGTGAAATCCTTTTCCATCCGCTCCATGTCCACGCCGCCCCGCTGGACCATCTCCCACAGATACCCCTCCGAGGCCCAGTACATCTCCCGGTACATCATGGCGATGTCCAGAGCGGGGATGAATTGGTCCGGGTCCAGATTCAGCCGGGTCCGGTCCGCCTTGAAGTTGAAGTACCGGTGATAGCTCTGCTGGATGGCGGCGCATATCTCCGGGTCCTTTTCATAAAATGCCCGGATGGTGAAGCCAGCCATGTCCGGATACCGTCGGATGAGCTCCATCTTGGCCCGCATGCCCCGCTCCATGCTGTCGAACAGGTCCTTTTGCCCGTAGCAGCCGTACTCTGTCAAGGCCCGGATGGTGATCCGGGCGGCCTCGTCCCAGAGATACAGATACAGCTCTTTCTTGTTGCGAAAATAGTGGAACAGCAGGCTCTTGCTGATGCCCGCCTCGGCGGCGATCTCGCTCATGGGGCTGTTTTTATAGGCGTTCTGAGAAAAGACCCGGTAGCCCGCGTTGACGATGGCCCGCTGCCGCTCCCGGGGCAGGGAAAAGAATTTTTCGTTCATGGCAATACCTCCGTTGACCGGCCGGTCAGTACGATAATATAACCGTTGACCGTTTTTGTGAAGACTAAATGACATAACACGATGGGATGAACGGGACGGCCCGGCGGCACCGCCGGTCTTTCACAATTTACACAAAAACGCACGGTGGATTTCGGTGAAATCTTGCCCCATCTGTCGGTTGACAAGGCGGGGGGAGAGGGACTATAATAACCACGACCTCGCAAGAGGGACAATCGAATACCACATAAAGGCAATGAAAAGAAGAGTAAGCGGAAAGGTATGCCGCAGAGAGCCCCGGCAGCTGAAAAGGGGCGCAGAGAGTCCGCCGAACATGGTCTTGGAGCCGCGTGGGCGATATGTAGTCCGCGACGGGCGCGCCCGTTACAGCGCAGGGGTTTGTTGGAACCCTCCAAGGTCCGCACCGTGAGATGCGGATGAAGCAAGGTGGTACCACGGCGTATGTATGTCGTCCTTGATGTTATCAAGGGCGATTTTGTTTTTGAGTGAGGTACATATGAGCGAGACGATCATCCGCATCGAGCATCTGTATAAGACCTTCGGCTCCGGCGACGGCCGGGTGGAGGCTCTGCAGGACATCGATCTGGACATCCGAAAAGGCGAGATATTCGGCATCATCGGCCTGTCCGGCGCGGGCAAGAGCACGCTGGTGCGGTGCATGAACCTGCTGGAAAAGCCCACCCGGGGCACGGTGACCTTCGCCGGTCAGGAGCTGACGGCCCTGAAGGAGAAGGAGCTTCGCAAGGCCCGCCGGAGCATGAGCATGATCTTCCAGGGCTTCAACCTGCTGATGCAGCGCACCGCTTTGCAGAACGTCTGCTTCCCCCTGGAGCTGAGCGGGCTGAAAGGAGAGGCCGGCTGGCGGGAGAAACGGGCCAGAGAGCTTTTGAAGATCGTGGGCCTGCCCGACAAGGCGGACGCCTACCCGGTGCAGTTGTCCGGCGGCCAGAAGCAGCGGGTGGCTATCGCCCGGGCCCTGGCGGACGAGCCGCAGGTGTTGCTGTGCGACGAGGCCACCAGCGCGCTGGACCCCACCACCACTCAGGCCATCCTGGCCCTTTTGAAGAAGATCAACCGGGAGATGGGCGTCACCGTGGTTGTCATCACCCATGAGATGCGGGTGGTGGAGCAGATCTGCGACCGGGTGGCTATCCTGGACGGGGGCATGATCCAGGAGCAGGGCAACGTGGCGGAGATATTCTCCAACCCCCGCACGGAGGCGGGCCGCCGGCTGGTGATGCCAAACGGCGAGAAGATCCATGTGCTGCCGGCCAACCGGCTGGTGCGGCTGGCATTCAACGGAGCCACCTCCGGCGAGCCCATCATCGCCACCCTGGCGGCGGAGCAGGGCATCAAGCTCAACATCATCAGCGCGGACACCCGCACCATCGGGGACAAGAGCTTCGGCACCATGGTGCTGGGACTGCCCCAGGACGAGACGGAGGCGGCCCGGGCCCTGATATATTTAAGAGAGATACCCGGCGTGACGGCGGAGGAGGTGACGGACCTTGTTCAGTGAGAAGAACGTGGAGCTTTTGATGGACATCGTCCACAGCGAGCTGGCCGCCGCCATCGGTGAGACTTTAGTCATGACGTTCCTGCCCACGCTGCTGGCCTTTGCCATCGGCCTGCCACTGGGGGTGCTGCTTGTCACCGGCGACAGACGGGGCGTCCGGCCCCTGCCGGGACCGCTGATGCAGGTTTTGAACGTGATCATCAACCTGCTTCGCAGCGTGCCGTTTCTCATTTTGCTGGTGGTGGTGCTGCCTCTGTCCCGGCTGATCGTGGGCACGTCCGTGGGCACCAAGGCCATCATCGTTCCGCTTACCATCGCCGCGTTCCCCTTTGTGGCCCGGCTGGTGGAGACCTCCATCCGGGAGGTGGATCAGGGGGTGATCGAGGCGGCCCAGGCTATGGGCGCCAGTCCCATGCAGATCGTGACAAAGGTCATGATCCCGGAGGCCAAGCCCGCTTTGATTTCCAACTTCTGCGTGGCCCTGATCACCATCTTCGGCTACGGGGCCATGGCGGGCATCCTGGGCGGCGGCGGCCTGGGCGCCATCGCCATCAACTACGGCTACTACCGCCGGCGGGAGCTGGTCATGTGGGTCATGGTGATATTGCTGATCGTGCTGGTGCAGATATTCCAGAGCGCGGGCAACTTCATCACCGCCCGGAGCGACAAGCGCATCCGCTGAGAGATTCATTGTGTTATCCATCGCGTTTCCGGTGCACAGGAGCGGCGCGACGTGATATAGACCGACAAATCCATTAAATAACGGAAAAGGAGAAACCAAAATGAAGAAGATCCTTGCAACTGTTCTGGCCCTGACTCTCGTGCTGAGCCTGGGCGCGGCCGCTCTGGCCGACGACGAGACCGTCACCCTGAAGGTGGGCGCGTCCCCCACGCCCCACGCGGAGATCCTGGAGTTCGCCAAGGACATCCTGGCGGAGCAGGGCATTGAGCTGGACATCGTGGAGTACACCGACTATGTGCAGCCCAACCTGGCCGTGGAGAGCGGCGACCTGGACGCCAACTACTTCCAGCACACCCCCTATCTGAACACCTTCAACGAGGAGAACGACACCCATCTGGTGAGCGTGGGCCTGGTCCACTATGAGCCCTTCGGCATCTATCCGGGAGCCACCGCCACCCTGGAGGAGCTGGCCGACGGTGCCACCATCGCCATCCCCAACGACGGCTCCAACGAGACCCGCGCCCTGCTCCTTCTGCAGCAGGAGGGCCTGATCACCCTGAAGGAAGGCATCGACGCCTCCTCCAACGCCACCAAGCTGGACATCGAGGAGAATCCTCACGACTATGAGATCGAGGAGATGGAGGCCGCCCAGCTGCCCCTGGTGCTGGAGGACGTGGACATCGCCGTCATCAACGGCAACTACGCTCTGGACGCGGGCCTGAACGCGGGCACCGACGCCCTGGCCGTGGAGGACGCCTCCGGCGACGGCGCCAAGACCTATGCCAACATCCTGTGCGTCAAGGAGGGCAATGAGGAGAACGAGGCCGTTCTGGCTCTGCTGGACGTCCTGCAGTCCGAAGAGGTGGCCCAGTTCATCGACGAGACCTATGAGGGCGCGGTGGTAGCCATCACCGGCGCGGACGAGGCCGATGAGGAAGCTCCCGCCGAGGACGCGGCCGAGGAAGAGGCCGCCGCGGAGGAAGCCGCCGAATAAACCGGATATCACAGCCCCGGTCCCTGCGGACCGGGGCGTTTTTTTGTCGCAAACCGGCTTTACAACCGCTCGGACAGGTGGTATAAAAATTATAGGAGAATCTGCCGGGGCCGTACCTGGGGGGAGGAGAGAGAATGAGGATACTGGAGAAAACGCTGGCGGTGGTGGTCTGCGTCGTGATGATCCTGCTGCTGGCGGGCATGGCGGTCCGGGACCCGGCGGGCCCGGACGGAGAGCCGGAGCTGGCGTCCCTCACCTGGGAGGCCGCCGACGGCGGAACGCTGTCGGAGGAAGAGGTGTCCCTTTCTGACGCGGCTGTGACCGTGGCGACGGAGCGGGCCGTGGTCTTTCACGGAGCGGTGGGCGAGACCGCCGCGGTCCGGATCGTGATCCGGTCCGGCGTCAACGCGAATATAACGCTGGATAACGTGCGCCTGCAGCCCGCGGGCCCAGCCGGCGGCCTGTCCGCCCTGGAGCTGGGCGGGGAGCAGACCGTGAGACTGACGCTGTGCGGGGAGAACGCGCTGCTGGCCGGCGGCCCGGCCCCGGCGGTGGCGGCCGGCGGGAACGCCGCGCTGACCCTTGCCGGCACGGCGGGCGCTTCGCTGGAGGCCGCCGGAGGCGAGGGCTTTCCGGCCTTTGCCGCCCCGCCCGCGTTCGAGCAGGCCCATGTGACCCTGGGCGGCCCCGCCGGCGAGGTCGTGGAGCATACCGGCGCGAGCCTGGCCGACTGGTCCGGCCTGGGCTGGGTCAAGACCCAGCTCGCGGAGATCGCGGGCCTTACCGTGACCGCCTCCACGGAAGAGGTGGAACTGAACGGCGTGGACGCCGCCACGGTCCAGTTCGCCGCCGTCCTGGAGATCGACACCGCCGGAGGGCCCCTGTCCCTGCCGGTGACAGACCCGGTGGCGTGGACGCTGGAGGGCGCGGCTGCCGCCAGCGTTATCGGGGCCGACGGCGTGCTGACCGTGGACCCGGCGGAGACCGCGCCGGTCCTGACCGTTCAGGGAAGCTGCGCCGGGTATACCGGCAGGGCGGAGGTGTCTCTGGCCCAGGCTGCCGCGCTGTCCCCCGGCTCGTCCGGCGGCGCTTCTCCGGGCGGGCCCTGGCTGGCGGCGGGCAACGGTTTGAGCGTGGTGGGGCCAACTGATTCTTTTGATTATGATGTGTCTTCAGGCGAGCTGAAGATCAAAAAGGGCGGGACATATCACGTCAAGAACCTTACGGCGTCTGTCAGTACCGATCATCACATCGTGGTGGATTCGAGCACGGGCGACGTCGATCTCTATCTGGACGGCCTGAACATCCAAGCCACTTCCACCCCGGCCATCAACCTGGAGGGCGGGGGCAACGTGACTATCTACCTGGGGGATAACGCAGCCAACACCCTGGTCGGCGGCATAGACTGCGCGGCCATCAACGTGGGCAACGCCAAGCTGACCATCGACCTGCCGGCCGGACAACCGAACGGCTCTCTGGCCGCCACCGGCGGCGAGCACGGCGCGGGCATCGGCGGCAATAACGCTTTAGCAGGCAGCAACATCACCATCCGAAACGGCACGGTGACCGCCAACGGCGGGACCAACGCCGCGGGCATCGGCAGCGGCGCCGACGCCACGGTCCCCGCCTCCAACATCGCCATCCTGGGCGGCACCGTCACCGCCAAGGCCGGCGCGGACGACGTCCACGCCATCAGCGCGGCGCCCGGCTTTGGGATATTTCTGCATGTGACCTTCGGCAGCTCCGCCGCCGCCACGGAGAGCAGGGACGTGGTGGAGTGGACGAGCATGCCCAACACCGTCTGGTCCTGGCCGTGGGTGAGGATCGCCCCTTTGACGGACGTGACTATCCCGGTGACGCCCGCCTCCGTGGAGCTGACGCTGAACGGGACGAGCCCGGCGAGCCAGACCTTTTCGGCCCCGGTCCTGAGAGCAACGGCCTACGGCGGGGCGGTGGAGCTGTCCCTGGCGGGCCTGGTGACCTGGACCGTTTCCCCCGGCGAAAGGGCCTCTATCACCCCGGAGGGGACGCTCACGGTGAACGCCAACGCGCTCTCCGGCACGCTGACCGTCTCCGCGATCTACGCCCCGTTCCCGCGTGTGGAGCAATTCACCGGCACGGCCCTGGTGACGGTGCGGTCCCCGGTCACGCCGTCTCCCGCGCCCACCGCGCCTCCCACGGGAGATGAAAACAGCGGCGCGGGCGCGTATCTGGCGCTCCTGCTGGGCTGCGCCGCCGCGCTGGGAGCGGCGGCCCTGACCGCCGCCAGACGGCGCAGGGGATAAACCAAACGGCGCGGAGCGTTTACATACGCGCAGCGACTTTCATAACGAGCCCCCTGTTGTGGCTGCTGCCACAGCGGGGGGCATTTTGTCCGCCGGACCGGGGCGGATGGTTTGGATGACGGGTATCTCACAAAAAATATGAAACGGTCCCGCGCCGTTGTACGAATATAGAAACAGAAGGGATGTGGACGCGCTGGCGCACGATCGGGAGCAAAAGTGGATACGGGCCATCGTGCACCGGGGGGACCGGACGGCGGCGGACGCGCTGGTGCGGGCGTACTACGACGAGCTCTATGCTTATATCTGGCGTCAGACCGGCCGACGGGAGGACGCGCTGGATCTGACGCAGGAGAGCTTCATCGCCGCCCTGCGGAGCCTGGCGTCCTATGACCGCCGCAAAAGCGGCTTTCGCACCTGGCTTTACCATATCGCCTGCCACAAGGTCATCGACCACCGGCGGAGATCCCGAACGGCGGCCGTGCCGCTGACGGAGGACATTTCCTCCCCGGAGGATTTTACCGCCATCGTCCACGATCAGGCGTTGCTGGCCCAGGCGGAGGAGCTGGTCCGCCGCGAGGACCCCTTGGAACAGGAGATATTCCGCCTGCACATTTATGGCGATTGCAGCTTTCCGCAGATCGCCGCCGTCACCGGCCAGGCGGAGGCGAAGGTCAAAAGCAGGTATTATCGCCTCATGGCGCGGTTGAGAAAGGAGCTGAAAGGCGATGCATGACGCCATTGCTTACCCGGATAAAGAGGCCAGGGAGCGCAGCATAAACGCCATCCTGGACGCCGGCGTCCCCCAGCCACGGCTGGGTTTTTGGCAGTTTCTTTCTGGCGTGTTCCGCTTTGAATGGCTGTCCATCGCGGGCTTCCAGGCGGCCGCGCTGCTCCTTGCGGGGCTGTTCCTATATGACGCGCCGCGAGAATTGAAATACGTCCCTGTCTATATCCCCTTGTTCGTTCTGGCCGTTGTCCCCGTGCTATTTCAGGGGCAGTACTTCGGGACAAGCGAATTGGAGGCGGTCACCCGCTCCTCCGGGGCGCAGATCGTCCTTGCCAAACTGATCCTGTCGGGCGCGGCGAACCTGGTCTGCATGACCGTGCTGCTGTGGCTGGAGGTCCGCCTGATCGGCCGGCCGGACCTGGGGCGAATGATCCTGTATTGCCTGGTGCCGTATCTGGTCTGCATGACCGTCCTTTTGCAGCTTATTCGGAGCGGGAAGAAGAACGGCATGACGCTGGCCGCCGTCATATCGCTGGGTTCGTGCCTTTTCTGGGGGGCCTCCTCCCGCGTGGCGCCGGGGCTGTACGAATTGTCGGCGGTGGGGGTATGGGCCGCCGCGTTCGCGGTCTTTTCGGCGTTTTTTGTAAGGGAAATATGTTTTATCGTCAAAGCGAATAAGGGGGGCAGGATGTATGGAACTGTCGTTTGACCGGCTGACGAAGCACTACGGGCATAAGATCGCCGTGGACCGGGTCAGCGCCACGCTGACGCCCGGCGTCTACGGCCTGCTGGGGGCCAACGGCGCGGGCAAGACCACTCTCATGCGGATGCTGTGCGCCATTTTGGAGCCCACCTCCGGGGAGGTGTTCTGGGATGGAGAGGAAGTGACGGGCATGGGAGCGGCGTACAGGAATGTGCTGGGCTATCTTCCACAGGACTTCGGGTATTACCCCAACTACACCGCCGAGGAATTTCTCTCCTACATCGCCACGCTGAAGGGGATGCCCCGTGATATGGCCCAAAGGCGCATCCGGGAGCTGCTGGGAACCGTGGGGCTGCTGGACGCCGCCAGGAGAAAGCTGCGGACCTTTTCCGGCGGCATGAAGCAGCGGGTGGGCATCGCCCAGGCCCTCTTGAACGACCCGCAGGTGCTTATCCTGGACGAGCCTACCTCCGGCCTGGACCCCAAGGAGCGGGTGCATCTGCGGAATCTTCTGGCGGACTACGCCGGGGAGCGGATCGTGATCCTCTCCACCCATATCGTTTCCGATGTGGAGGCCATCGCGGACCAGGTGCTTGTGATGAAAAACGGCAGGTTCATCCTGCAAGGCGCCGTGCCGGAGCTTGTCCGCCAGGCGGAGGGCAAGGTATGGGAGCTGGCCGTGCCGGAGGACCGGGCGCGGGCCTGGGAGGCGCGGGTCACAGTGGCAAACTTTCGCCATGAGGGGGAGCGGGTGGTGCTGCGTATCATTTCCGACCAGCGGCCCGCAGAGCAGGCCGTTCCCTGCCGGGCAACCATGGAGGACCTGTATCTTTATCATTTTGGCGAGGAGGCGTGAGATGGGACTATTCGCTCTGGAACATAAAAAGCTCTGGCGAAAGACCAGCGTGCGGGTCAGCGTGCTGCTATGCTTCGTCTATATGGTCGTCTTCTGCGGCGCGCTCTCCTATCAGTGGTTCGAGTTTGGCAGCTCCAACGACGTCACCAGCGCTTTCGGCAACAACTTTGACGGCTATGCCATGATCCGCTCCTATCAGGCGAGCGCGGACGGCTATGGGGGATATCTCACGGACGAGTCCTTCCAGCGGATGGTGCGTGACATCCAGGCGGACGACGACAAGGGTATCTATCGGGAGTTGAAAGACAACCGTTCCGCAGTCAATGACTATCTTACGCAGTTGTACCCGGAGTTGAGGGAGACGGACAATGCTTATTCCATCCTGATGGAATACTATGTGGACAGCTCCAAATTGACAGGTTTTTATGAGCGGCGGCAGGCGGCGGTGGAGGAATTCCTGCACCTCCAGGGCCAGGGGACCGGCGCGGAAGGGGAGATGCTCCGGGCTATGAACGAAAAGGTGGAAGAACCGTTCCGTTTCGGATGGACGAGCGGCTGGCAGAATGTGCTGGGCGATACGCTGCCGGATATGGGCGTCATCATGGCGCTGTTTCTGGCTATCGTCCTGTCCCCAACGTTTTCGGGGGAGTGGCACAGCAACACCGCGCCGCTGCTGCTGACGATGGACCGGGGCTGGAGGCATTTAGCCCTTGCGAAGATCCTCAGCGGGCTGGCCTTCGCGGTGGAACTGTTTGCTCTCCTGGCTGTGGGAAGCATCGCGGCGCAGCTCGTCTACCTGGGCACGGACGGGTGGGATATGCCGATCCAGGTCATAAAGCTCCTGGCCGTCGCGCCCATGAATATGCTCCAGGCGGAGATATTTGAGTACGCCTTCGCGCTGCTGGGCGCCATCGGCTTTGCCGGGGTAGTCATGCTCCTGTCGGCGCTTGTGAAGAGCAACGTGCTGGCGCTGCTTCTGAGCCTCGCGGCGGCCTATGGCCCGATGATGATCGCCCAGTATCTTCCCTATGGCTTGCAGAAGGCCCTTGACCTTATCCCGCTGGTGGGCAGCGGCGCGGACATATTCCGCACCAATACGTTCCACATCTTTGGAAAGTACATCTGGTCCCCGTATCTGCTCATCACCGTTCCCGTGCTGATCGGTCTGGCGTGCGTCCCCTTCGCCATTATGAAGTGGTCCCGGCGGCAGAGGGTGTGAGAAAAGACGGCCTTGGGGCCGGAAAAACAGGCCGGGGCGTATGGCCCCGGCCTGTTTTGGACAGTGTCTCTCCACGGCCCGCACACGATGTGGCCGCCGGCGAAGCCGGCCGGGGGAGAGATGGTCCTAGGCAAGCCGTACCTTATATTTCCGCATCCAGTAGTCCACCTGCAGCATATAGGCGATGGTCTGGGGGGTAGTCATGAGCTGGCCGTACCAGGGCTGGGCCTTGTCGTCATCCAGCAGGGCTTTCAGGGCGTCCCGCCGGACAAGCTGGGTCAGGGGAGAGGTCCTGTCCGCCAGCACCGCCCGGAGCCGCCGGGAGACCTCCGCCATGTAGGAGGGATCGTGGGTCTTGGGGTAGGGGCTCTTTTTCCGCCAGAGCACCTCATGGGGCAGATAGTCCCGCATGGCCTGGCGCAGCAGGCCCTTTTCGTAGTGGCGCAGGTCCTTCCACTCCCAGGGAACGGAATAGAGGTATTCCGCGATCCGATGGTCGCAGAAGGGCACCCGGACCTCCAGCGCGCTGTACATGCTCATGCGGTCTTTTCGGTCCAGCAGGGTCTGCATGAACCAGTCGGTGTTCAGACGCATCATCTCCCGCATCCGCTTATCGGTGGGGCTGTCGGAGTCCAGGGTGTCCGTGTCGGAAATAGTCATGCGGTATTTTTCCATCACGTACTCCCGGGGGTCCAGGCCCTGGGCGTGCTCCGGCAGCAGGAACCCGGCCCGGTACTGGATGGACTGGGCCCAGGGAAAGCCCTCCGCCATGCGGATCTTCTCGTCCCGGTACCAGGGGTAGCCGCCGAAGATCTCGTCGGCGCACTCCCCGGACAGGGCCACGGTCACGTGCTCCTTGATGTGCTTGCAGAACTGGACCAGGGACGAGTCCACGTCGCTCATGCCGGGCAGGTCCCGGGCGTCCACCGCCTCGTAGAGCCCGTCGGCCAGCTCCAGGGTGTTCAGGACGGTGAGATGGCTCTCGCAGCCCAGCCAGTCCACCAGACCGGGGATGAACAGCGTGTCGCTGGTGGGCTGGAATTTGGTCTCGTGGAAGTAGGCCAGATGGTCCTTGTAATCCACGGAAAAGGTGTGCAGCGGCAGGCCCCGCTCTTTCATGTGCAGGTTGGCGACAGAGCAGATGATGCCCGAGTCCAGGCCCCCGGACAGGAACGTGCCGATGGGCACGTCGGAGACAAGCTGCCGCTCGATGGCGTCCGTCACCAGCCAGCGAACCGTTTCCACGGTGGTGTCCAGATCGTCGGTGTGCTCCCGGGCCTTCAGCATCCAGTACCGCTCGGTCCGCAGGCCGTTTTCGTCGAACCAGCCCCGCCAGCCGGGGCGCAGCTCCTCCACGCCCTTGAATACCCCAAAGCCCGGCGTGCGGCCAGGGCCGGTCAGGACTACCTCCAACGCGCCCTCCCGGTCGATCACCGGCTCCACCGCCGGATGGGCCAGCAGCCCCTTGATCTCCGAGGCGAACAGGAACGCCCCGCCCCGGAGGGCGTAGAAAAAGGGCTTTACCCCCATTCGGTCCCGGGCCATGAACAGCCGTCTTTCCGCCGCGTCCCACAGGGCGAAGGCGAAGATGCCGTTGAACTTATCCACGCAGTCCGCGCCCCACTGGAGAAAGCTCTTCAGCACCACCTCCGTGTCGGACCAGCCCACGAAGGTCTGGCCCAGGGCCGTCAGCTCAGCGCGTATCTCGTCGGTGTTATACAGCTCCCCGTTGTAGACCAGCGTGTAGGACCGGGGCCCCACGGCCACGGTCATGGGCTGGCGGCCGTTTTCCACGTCGATGACGCAAAGACGGTTATGTAAGAGCGCGGCGTTTTCCGTCACGTACGTCCCGTGCTGGTCCGGGCCCCGGCTGACCATGGACCGCTGCATGGCGGCGAATACCTCCCCCTGGTCCCGCAAGTCGTTTGCAAAGTCGATCACTCCCGCGATGGAACACATATCCAGATCACCCCATTCGCATAATGAAAAGGCACGCTGCGTTTCGCGTGCCTTTTGTCTGTTCATGTCAGTATATGCGGTTTTGGGAAATGGGTGCGTCAGGAGTAGTATTCAAATTCCAGCTCCGCGATGGAGATCGTGTCGCCGTCGGCAAGGCCCATGGCCTCCATCCGGTCGTAGACCCCGGCCTGGCGGAGCTTCCGGTCCAGGTACATCCGGGACTCGTAGTCGGCAAAATTGACCCGGGCCACCAGCCGGTCCAGCCAGTCCCCCTCCAGGAGCCACACGCCGTCCTGCCGGCGGATAGTCAGGTCCTCCGCCGTGCCCAGCTTCGTCTCCGGCTCCACATAGTCCGGCTCGTACACGGTGACGGGCGGCAGGTCCTTCAGCCGGGCCGCCGCGGCGTAAACGAGCTCCTGGACCCCCCGGTGGGACGCGGCGGATATCTCGAACACGGGATAGCCCTTGGCCTGGACGGCGGCTTTGAACCGGGCCAGAGCATCGCTGTCCGGGGGCAGCAGGTCGCACTTGTTGGCGGCCACCAGCTGGGGCCGGGAGGCCAGGGTCTCGTCATACCCGGCCAGCTCCGCGTTGATGGCCTCGAAGTCCTCCACCGGGTCCCGGCCCTCCGAGCCGGACACGTCCACCACATGGATCAGCAGCCGGCACCGGTCGATGTGCCGCAGAAAATCGTGGCCCAGGCCCGCGCCCTCGCTGGCCCCCTCGATGATACCGGGGATGTCGGCCAGCACGAAGGAGGACTGGTCCCCGGCGTACACCACCCCCAGATTGGGGAACAGGGTGGTGAAGGGGTAGTCCGCGATCTTGGGGTGGGCCCGGCTGACTACGCTCAGCAGGGTGGACTTGCCCACGTTGGGGAACCCCACCAGTCCCACGTCCGCCAGCAGCTTCAGCTCCAGCACAACCTCCCGCTCCTCGCCGGGCAGGCCGGGCTTGGCGAAGCGGGGCGTCTGGCGGGTGGGGGTGGCGAAGTGCTTGTTGCCCCAGCCGCCCCGGCCGCCCCGGGCCAGCACGAAGCTGTCCAGGCCGGACATGTCCTGGATGACGGAGCCGGACTCCCGGTCCCGGATGAGGGTGCCCCTGGGCACCCGGAGGATCACGTCCTGTCCGTCCTTGCCGGAGCAGCGTTTGCCCTGGCCGGGCATACCGTCCGTGGCGGTGAACTTGCGCTTGTAGCGAAAGTCCAGCAGGGTGGACATATTGGGGTCCACCCGGACGATGATATCGCCGCCCCGGCCCCCGTCGCCTCCGTCGGGCCCGCCGGAGGCCACATATTTCTCCCGGTGGAAGGCAACGGCCCCCTGGCCGCCGTTGCCGGCTTTGACGTGGATAGTCACTTTATCGACAAAATTCATTGACATAGGCTCACCTGTAAGGAATATACCCAAAATAAAAGCGGGGCGGTCTTGAAAACCGCCCCGTCATGATCGCTTACTGCTGGACCTCGTACACGGAGACCTTTTTCCGGTCGGCGCCGTAACGCTCGAACTTCACGATGCCGTCCGCCTTGGCGTACAGCGTGTCGTCGCCGCCGATGCCCACGTTGGCGCCGGGGTGGATCTTGGTGCCGCGCTGGCGAACAAGGATGTTGCCGGCCAGGACGAACTGGCCGTCAGCCCGCTTTGCGCCCAGACGCTTGGAATTGCTGTCGCGGCCGTTTTTGGTGGAGCCGCCGCCCTTTTTGTGTGCCATTTCCTGTTTCCCTCCCTGTTCAGCCGATGGTGCCGATCTCGACCTTGGTGTAAGGCTGACGATGGCCCTGGGTCTTGCGATAGCCCTTCTTGGGCTTCATGTGATAGACGCGGATCTTCTTGCTCTTGCCCTGCTTTACCACGGTGCCGGTAACGGTCCGGCCCTCGATGTAGGGCGCGCCGAAGGTGTTCTCACCCTCGCCGGTGACCGCCAGGACCTTGTCAAAGGTCACGGTCGCGCCGGCCTCGGCGTCCAGCTTCTCCACGAAGATCACGTCGCCGGCGGTGACGCGGTACTGCTTGCCGCCTGTCTCGATGATGGCGTACTTCATTGTATGATCTTCCTTCCTTTCGGGCTCGCTGTCCCGGGTGCAGGCGTACCTGACTTGACATACCCTTTCAATGCGGCTAAAGTATGTTAGCACTAAAACGCCGGAAAGTCAATACTTTTTTATATTTGGACGACTGCCCGGCCCGCCGCCGGCAGTTTTTTTCGGCGGAAAGTGAGATATCCCCGCCCAAAACGGTACTGTTAGGGTGAGCACGGAGGGAGGCGAGGACGATGGAGGACGGTGAGATCATCGCGCTGCTCGATGCGCGCACGGAGCAGGCGATCGACGCGCTGGGGGAGAAGTATGGGGCCCTGGCCCGGCGGGTGGCTATGAACATCCTGCACAGCGAGCCCGACGCGGAGGAGTGCGTCAACGACGCGCTCCTGGCGGCCTGGAACACCATCCCGCCCCAGCGGCCGGAGCACCTGGGAGCCTATATGTGCCGGCTGGCCCGGAACCGGGCCGCCGCCCGCTATCGGGCCAACACCGCCCAAAAGCGGGACGGCCGGTATGACGCGGCCCTGGACGAGCTGGCCGAGTGCGTCCCCGGCCCGGAGGACCCGGCGTCCCTGGCCGAAGCCCGAGAGCTGGCCGCCGCTGTCAACGCCTTCCTGGACACGCTGAACTACACGGACCGGTTTCTGTTCCTGCGCCGGTACTGGTACGGGGACAGTCTGGCTGAAACGGCGGCCATGGCCCGTCTCAGCCCCCACCGGGCCTCGGTGCGGCTGTCCCGCGTGCGGACGAAACTGAAACAGTATCTGAAAAAGGAGGGTATGATACCATGAATCGGGAGTATCTCTGGCAGGTCCTGGACGGGGTGGACGAGCGGCATATCGCCGCCGCCATGCGCTTCGAGCCCACGGACCCATCCGCCCTCCGGGAAAGGAGAACGGATATGAAGCGAAACGATACCCACGCCCGCCGGCCCGTGAAGCGGCTGGCCCTGGCGGCCCTGGCCGCCGCGCTGGTCCTGGCCCTGGGCGTCACAGCCTACGCCGCCGGGTGGCTGGATTCCATCTTCGGCCAGGCGGCGCGGAAGATCAACACCAACGACCCGTCCGAGGAGCGGATCGAGGCCGCCGCCGAGGCGGTGGCTCAGTCCCCCCAGGAGCCGGAGAGCCAGCGCCTGCCCGCCTTTGACGGCAGCAAGCTGACTTTGAAAGAGAGTTATTACGACGGCCAGGGGCTGCTGCTGGGGGTGGACCTGGACGCGGCCGAGCCGGACCCGGTGGTGGGCTATGAGCCGGACGAGACCCTGCTGGAGCGGATCGTCCAGCCTAATCAGACCTACCAGATCTATTATTCCACCCAGGAGGACCTGGACCGGATGCGGCAGGATATCGAGGAACACTATCAGGGCACGGCGGATTATGACGATCTGATGGCCCAGGCCGACAGACAGGAGGCCCTACTGGCCGCCGGGGACCCGGACGATCTGGACGTGGAGCTGGACGCGGGCTGTATCACCCGGGAGCAGTACGACGATATCATGGCCCTGCGCTCGGCGCGGGCCGCCGCTGCGGGGCTGCACTATGAAAGCGCGATCCGCCTGGACGCCTTTTTGAAGCGGGAGCTGGCCGGGGAGGCGTATGAAAAGTTCTGGGATATCCTGGAGAGCGACGGCGCGGTGTGCGTGGTGATGGAGGACCTGTATGTGGGCGATCACATGCTGGCGGAGGACGGGGTGGACCTGGCCGCCATGCAGACCGGCGTGGAGGGCGGCACTTTCGTGGAGGCCCAGTCCGACGCCGAGGGGAAAGGCTATCTGACCGCTGCGCTGCCGGAGCAGCTGCGGGGCCTGGATGAGCTGCATATCCAACTGAAGGTCAAAGGCGGGCCCGTGTATTACTATATGACCCTGGATGGCCGGGCCTACGCCCTGCACGAGCAGGGGGAGGAACAGATGGTGTCCTTCACCATCCCCAATTCCGCGAAGTAAAAAACAGCGTAAACCGCCCGGAGCCGAGGCTCCGGGCGGTCATTTTATGTATTTTACAGAAGCTCCTTCGCCTGCTTGCCGGTGATATGCTCCGGCGTGATCTCAAAGCAGGCAAGGCGGGGCATGTCCTTTTCGATCTCCGCCTTCACCGCCTCCGGCTGAGGATAATACTTCATGCCCAGGGCGTAGGCGGCGTCTGTGAGCTCCCGGCCCTCCAAAGGCCGGACACGGCCGAACACCACCGCGCTGCGGTATGCGTCCGTCAGCTTTTCCGGCAATATCTCGTCCCGGCCGATGACGCAGAAGCAGACCTTCCCGTCCCGGGCCATGGCGTCGAATTTGTGGCCGGCCCTGGCCCCGTGGAAGTAGATCTTCCCGTCCTTCCAGACGTAATTCACCGGCACGGCGTAAGGGTATCCGCCGTCCCCGTTCACCGCCAGGATCCCGGTCACACCCTTTTGCAAGATGGCCTCTGTCTCCCGGTCGGACAACTGCTGCCTTACGCGCCGCATGGGGCGGAAACCGTCCTCAGGCATTTTCCACCAGCTCCTTGGTGTCCCGGGCGATGACAAGCTCCTCGTTGGTGGGGATCACCATGACCTTCACCTTGCTGCCGTCGGCGGAGATAACGGTCTCCTGGCCCCGCTTGGAATTGCACTCCGGGCAGATCTCCACGCCCAGATAGCCCAGATACCGGCAGATACCGGCCCGGCAGGCGGCGTCGTTCTCCCCAACGCCGGCGGTGAAGATGATGCCGTCCACACCGTTCATGGCGGCGGCGTAGGCCCCGATGGTCTTGGCGACGGCGTACTGGAACATCTCCAACGCCAGGGCGGCCCTCTCGTTGCCCTCGCCGGCGGCTTTCGACAGGTCCCGGAAATCGGAGCTGACGCCGGACACGCCCAGCACGCCGGACTTCTTGTTCAGCTCGTCCGTGACGGTCTTTACGTCCTTGCCGGTGTTCTGGCAGATGTAGTCGGGGATGGACACGTCGATATCCCCGCAGCGGGTGCCCATGGGCAGCCCGGCGATGGGGGTGAAGCCCATGGAGGTGTCCACGCTCCTGCCCCCGTCGATGGCGCAGATGGAGCTGCCGTTGCCCATGTGGCAGGAGATGAGCTTCAGTTCTTCGATGGGCCGGCCCATCATCTCGGCGGCCCGGGCGGACACGTACCGGTGGCTGGTGCCGTGGAAGCCGTAGCGGCGGACCTGCAGGTCCGTGTAGTAAGAATAGGGGACGGCGTACATATAGGCCTTGCCGGGCATGGTCTGGTGGAAGGCGGTGTCGAACACCGCCACCTGGGGCACGCCGCCCATGACGGCCTTGCAGGCCTCGATGCCGGTGATATTGGCCGGGTTGTGCAGGGGGGCCAGCGGCACGCAAGCGGCGATGGCGTCCATCACCGCGTCGTTGATGACGACAGAGGAAGCAAATCTCTCGCCCCCGTGGACCACCCGGTGGCCCACCGCGCCGATCTCGGACATATCGGCCACCACGCCGTATTCCGGGCTCGTCAGCTTTTCCAGCACGGCGGCGATGGCCTCGGTGTGGGTGGGCATGGCGAGGTCCTGGTCAAAGACGGGCTTGCCGTTTTGGGGCTGGTGCTTCAGGTGGCCGTCGATGCCGATGCGCTCGCAAAGGCCCTTTGCCAGCAGGGACTCGCCGTCCATGTCCAGAAGCTGATACTTCAAAGAGGAGCTGCCGCAGTTGATGACAAGAATTTTCATGGTGGACCCCTTTCGTCTTGAAAAATATAGAAAGTCGTGTAAAATGATATGGGATATCGTTCCCATTCTACCGCATTTTTGGAAAAACGCAAGAGGGACAAGGCATGGAATACGCCGTCGGCGTGGTGGGGGAGTTCAATCCCTTTCACCGGGGCCACCGGGAGCATTTTGAGAAGAGCCGCGCCCTGCTGGGGGCGGACGCGCCCATCGTGTGCGTGATGAGCGGGGACTTCGTCCAGCGGGGAGAGCCGGCGTGCCTTGATAAGCACGCACGGGCGGAGATGGCGGCGCGCTGCGGCGCGGACCTGGTGTTCGAGCTGCCCCTGCCCTGGTGCGTGTCCTCGGCGGAGCGGTTCGCCCTGGGTGCCGTGGGGCTGCTGGAGGGATCGGGGGTCGTGACCCACCTCAGCTTCGGCAGCGAGTCCGGGGACCTGGAGGGGATCGGGGCCCTGGCCCGGGCCGCCGTGGACCCGGAGGCGCTGGCGGCGGTCAAAAAAGAGATGCGCTCCGGCGCCAGCTTCGCCGCCGCCCGGGAGACGGTCCTGCGCCGGGCACTGGGCGCGAAGGCGGATCTGCTCCGGGGGCCCAACGACATCCTGGCGGTGGAGTACTGCAAGGCCCTGGTGGCTCTTAAGTCCGCCATGGCGCCGGTGGCGACGGTCCGGGACGGGTCCCGCCATGACGACCGGGAGAACGCCGCCGCGCCCAGCGCGATGGCCCTGCGGGCCCGGCTGGCGGCGGGAGAGGATATAGGCCCCGCGCTGCCGGACGGGGCGGCTCTGGTGCTGGAGCGGGAGACAGCCGCGGGCCGGGGGCCCGTGACGGCGGAGCGGCTGGAGCAGGCGGTGATGGCCCGGCTGCGGGCCATGAAGAAGGAGGACTTCGCCGCGCTGCCGGACGCCACCGAGGGCCTGGATGAGCGGTTTTACCGGGCGGTCCGGGAGCGGGGCACGCTGGAGGGCGTGCTGGAGGCGGTCAAGACGAAACGCTACCCCCTGAGCCGGCTGCGGCGGATGGCCCTGGCCGGGGCCCTGGGCATCCGGGCGGACATGGGCGGGGCGGCGGTCCCCTATGCGCGGCTGCTGGCCTCCACCGAGAGGGGCCGGGCCCTGCTGCGGCGGATAAAGGAAAAGGCGTCCGTGCCCATTGTGACGCGGCCCGGGACGGTGAAGGAGCTGGACCCCCGCTCCCGGGAGATATTCTACCTGACGGCGGCGGCCCGGGACTTCTATGTGCTGGGCCGTCCCGCGCCGGCGGAGAGAGCGGGCGGGTCCGACTGGCGGACCGGCCCGGCGACGATAGGAAATGGATGATAAATTAAGCCAAATCGAAGACAGGTATCTAAAGCTGGCCGCCCGGATGGAGGACCCGGCCGCCTATGCCGATCCCGCGCTGTACGGAGAACTTGCCAGGGAGCGGAAGGAGCTGGAGCCGGTGGTGGAGGCCTGGCGGCAGGTGAAGCGGCTGCGGGCCGGCGCCGCGGAGGCGGAGGCCCTGCTGGCGGGGGAGGACGACCCGGACCTGCGGGCTCTGGCCCAGGAGGAGCTGGACGGTGCCCGCGCCGCTCTGCCAGGGGCGGAGCTGGCCTTGAAGACCCTGCTGCTGCCCAAAGACCCCAACGACGGCAGGAACGTCATCATCGAGATACGCGCCGGCGTGGGCGGCGAGGAGTCGGCCCTGTTCGCCGCCAGCCTTTACAGGATGTACGCCATGTACGCCGAGAGCCGGGGCTGGAAGGTATCTGTGGCCAACGTCAGCGACACGGACCTGGGGGGCGTCAAGGAGATCAGCTTCATCGTGGAGGGGGCCGGGGCCTATTCCCGGCTGAAATTTGAAAGCGGCGTCCACCGGGTCCAGCGTGTGCCGGAGACGGAGACCCAGGGCCGGGTCCACACCTCCACCGCCACGGTGGCGGTGCTGCCGGAGATGGACCAGGTGGAGTTCAAGCTGGATATGTCGGAGCTGCGCATCGACGTGTTCCGCTCCTCCGGGGCCGGGGGCCAGAAGGTGAACAAGACCTCCTCCGCCATCCGGGTGACGCACATCCCCACGGGCACGGTGGTGGAGTGCCAGGACGAGCGCAGCCAGTACAAAAACAAGGAACGGGCCCTGTCCATCCTGGCGTCCCGTCTGGCGGCCGCCGAGCGGGAAAGGCAGGCGGCGGACCGGGCGGATCAGCGGCGCAGTCAGGTGGGCAGCGGTATGCGAAACGAGCGCATCCGCACCTATAACTTCCCCCAGGGCCGGGTGACGGACCATCGGATCGGCCTGACCCTGTATAAGATCGACGCCGTGATGAACGGGGACCTGGACGAGCTGATCGACGCGCTGGTGACGGCGGACCAGGCGGAAAAGCTGAGAAGCGAAAATGGATAGAATAGACACACAGCGTATCACGGACGCCGCCGGACTGGTCCGGGCAGGGGAGATACTGCGCCGGGGCGGGCTGGTGGCGGTGCCGACGGAGACAGTGTACGGCCTGGCGGCCAACGGCCTGGACCCGGCCGCAGTGGAGCGGATATATGAGGTGAAGGGCCGGCCGGCGGTGAAGCCCCTGAGCCTGCTGGTGGAGGGCCGGCCGGCGCTGGGGCTGTACGGGAAAAACGTGACCCGGGGCGCGTATGTGCTGGCGGACGCCTTTTGGCCCGGACCGCTGACTATAGTGGTGGAGGCGGACGGGAATATCCCGGCGATCGTCCGGGCCGGTGGGGACACGGTGGGGCTTCGGTGCCCGGACAGCGAACTGACGCTGGAGCTGCTGAAAGGATGCGGCCTGCCCCTGGCCTGTCCCTCCGCCAACCCCTCCGGCCAGCCAAGCCCCAGGAACGCGGCGGAGGTGGCCGCCTACTTTGACGGCGTTATCGAGGCCATCGTGGACGGCGGGGCCTGCGCCCTGGGCACAGAGAGCACCATCGTGGACCTGACCCGGACGCCCTACCGCATTTTGCGCCAAGGGGCGCTGTCCGCCGGGGCCATCCGGGAGGCGTTGATCGGCTCGCTGAAGATCGTGGGCGTCACCGGCGGCACCGGGGCGGGCAAGACCACCGCGCTGGATTCCCTGGCGGCCATGGGTGCGCTGGTCGTCGACGCGGACAGGGTCTATCACGGCCTGTGCCGGGAAAACGCTCAGATGCTCTCGGAGATCGAGCGGCGGTTCCCCGGTGCGGTGGAGGACGGCGTGCTCCGGCGCAAGGAGCTGGGTGCGGTGGTCTTTTCCGACCCCAAGGCCCTGGCGGACCTGAGCGATATCACGGACAAGTATGTGATCGCCGCCATCGAAGAGCTGCTGGCGGAGCACGCCGCGGCGGGGGGCCGGTACGCGGCCATCGACGCCGTAAATCTGCTGGGCACTTCCCTGGAGGGCCGGCTCACGGCCCTGGTGGGGGTGCTTGCGGCGGAGGAGGTCCGGGCGGCCCGGCTGACGGTCCGGGACGGCGTCGGTTTGGAGAATGCGCTCAAGCGCATCCGGGCCCAGAAGCCGGACGCCTTTTATGAGGCCCGGTGCGGCCATATCCTGCGAAACAACGGCAGCCGGTCGGATTTCCGCCGGGCCTGCGACCAGTTATTCAAAACCATCTTGGAGGACGAACAGCATGGATGAGAAGAAAAACGAGCTTTTTTATCAGCCGAAAAACGGCTACGACCTGATCGACGCCAAAGAGCGGCTGGCCTGCGAGGACTACTGCAAGGGCTACATGGCCTATCTGGACGCGGCCCGGACCGAGCGGGAGGCCGTGAGCGAGGCCATCAAGCTGGCGGAGGCGGCGGGCTTCGAGCCTCTGGCGGACGGCGCGGGCCCCATCAAGCCGGGGCAGAAGGTGTATTGCAGCAACCGGGGCAAGAGCCTGCTGCTGGCGGTGGGTGGCAAAAAGCCCATGAGCGCGGGGTTCGTGGTGGAGGCCGCCCATGTGGACTCCCCTCGGCTGGACCTGAAGCAGCTGCCTCTTTTCGAGGACACGGAGCTGGGGTACTTCCGCACCCACTATTACGGGGGCATCAAGAAGTACCAGTGGACCGCCATACCCCTGGAGCTGCACGGAACGGTGGCTTTGAAGGACGGCTCCACGGTGGACGTGGTCGTCGGCCGGGACAGGGACGACCCCCAGTTCGTGGTGACGGACCTGCTGCCCCACTTGGCGGCGGACCAGATGCAGAAGACCATGGCTAAGGGCGTGGAGGGAGAGAAGCTGTGCGTCCTGGCCGGCAGCGTGCCCTATGCCGGCGAGGGCAGCGACCGGGTGAAGCTGGCGGTCATGAGCCTGCTCAACGACCGCTACGGCATCACGGAGGCCGACCTGATCTCGGCGGAGCTGGAGGCGGTGCCCGCCTTTGACGTGCGGGAGCTGGGCCTGGACCGGAGCATGATCGGCGGCTACGGACAGGACGACCGGGTCTGCGCCTACGCGGAGCTGGCCGCCATCCTGGAGACCAGCGCGCCGGAGCGCACGGCGGTCTGCATCCTGGCGGACAAGGAGGAGATCGGCTCCTATGGCGTCACCGGCATGATGAGCCAGGCCTTTGAGCGGTTCATCGAGAGGCTCTGCGGCGGCGTCTGCTCTGTGCAGGAGAGCTTTTCCCGCAGCTTCTGCATCTCCGCCGACGTGACGGCCGCGCTGGACCCCATGTACCCGGAGGTCAGCGAAAAGCAGAACGCCGCCCGGCTCAACTACGGCGTTGGCTTTTGCAAGTATACCGGCGCACGGGGCAAGTCCGGGGCCAGCGACGCCTCCGCAGAGCTGGTGGGCTATCTGCGCCGGCTGTGCGACGACGCGGGGGTGGTCTGGCAGATGTGCGAGCTGGGCAAGGTGGACCAGGGCGGCGGCGGCACCGTGGCAACGGAGATGGCTATGCGGGACATCGACACCATCGACGCGGGCGTGCCGGTGCTTTCGATGCACGCGCCCTTTGAGACTACGGCCAAATTCGACTGCTATATGACCTATAAGTGCATGAAGGCGGCCTACGACGCCAAGTGACGTGATAAAATCGCCCGGAGCCGGGAAAACTGGCTCCGGGTGATCGTTTTGGATGAAGTCAAGACCGAGGACATAAAAGAGCTGGGCTCCGCCGCGCCGTCGGAGATACAGGTGCTGACCATCATCGGCCAGATCGAGGGCCACCAGGTGCTGGGGGAGGAGAACAAGACCACGAAATACGAGCACGTCCTGCCCCTGCTGGCGGCGGTGGAGGAGGCCCCCAATGTGAAGGGGCTGCTGATCCTGCTCAACACCGTGGGAGGCGATATCGAGGCGGGTCTCGCCATCGCGGAGCTGATCGCCGGCATGAGCAAGCCCACCGCGTCGCTGGTGCTGGGCGGGGGCCACTCCATCGGCGTGCCGCTGGCCGTGGCGGCCAAGCGCAGCTTCATCGCGCCGTCCGCCTCCATGACCATCCATCCCGTGCGTATGAACGGCACGGTCATCGGCGTGAGCCAGACCTATGAATACTTCGCCCGGACCCAGGAGCGGATCGTCCGGTTCGTGACCGCCAACTCCCACATCGGCCGGGAGCGGTTTCTGGACTATATGCTCAAAACGGGGGAGCTGGCTAACGACGTGGGCAGCATCATCGACGGCCAGGAGGCGGTGTCCTGCGGGCTGATGGACCAGTTGGGCGGCCTGGCGGACGCCTTGAGCTGGCTGCGAGACCGGGAGCGGTGAGCGGGCAATAAATTTGCCACGGCTGGGAATTTGTCCTTGACATTTTTCCGAAATGGTGGCATAATACACACCGTTGCAGGCGTAGCGGGATTGTGTAAAGGTAGCACAGCGGACTCTGACTCCGTATGTGAGGGTTCGAATCCTTCTCCCGCTGCCAAAGTTGGAGCCCTTGATATTGCTGAAAAAGACAGTAATATCAAGGGTTCCAGCAGTTTTTATCTGTTAAAATCGGTTGATGAGCTGTGCGGGGACGTGGGCTTTCGGCCCGTCCCCTTTGAGAACATCCCGAATACCGCCGAAAAGCCTGCCGGCCCGCGGCGCCGCAAAGAAAGGAGGCGGAACGATGCTTAAGATATCTGTTTGTGATGACGAGGCCGGAGAGAGGAAAAAGATCGCGGATAATCTCCGGGCCTACGCGGCGGCGCATTGTGAGCATGGCATCGAATTCGACGTATATTCGTCCGCGTTTGAAATGCTGAAAGCATTTGATAGATCGGGCGGTCCTGATATTGCGCTTTTGGATATTTGTATGCCCGGTATGCTGGGAACGGAATTGGCCCGGGATATCCTCCGTTTCAGTGAGAATACCGACATCGTCTTTCTGACGACCAGTTCAGATTATGCGGTCGACGCCTTTTCCCTGCATGCCGCGGACTATATCTGCAAGCCTTATACGCAGGAACAGTTTGACGCGGCCCTGGAACGGGTCATTGCCAAGCGTGAGCAGAGAACATGGATCCCTCTTCGCTGCGAGGGGAAAGTGCACCGCATCGCCCTGGAAGATGTTTTGTACATAGAGACCAGAGACAAACGGCGTGTGTTTTCCCTTGCCTCCGGGAAAAAGCTCTCGGTGTGGTCGTTGCCAACGCAGCTTCAGGAATGTATCATGGGCAAAAAAGGCATGACGATGTGCGGGAGTTCTTTCATCGTCAACCTGAATCATGTTCACTGCTTTTCCGGCACGGATCTGGTCATGGATGATGAGTCCCGCATTCCTGTTCCAAGGCGGTGCCGCTCGGAGCTGAAGCAGGCGTATTTTGATTTTTACTTAAACGAGGCAAGAAACTGATGCGGACGATCCAAATAATCATAATAGCCTTTTTTGTCAGCCTGTTGTTTTTTGCAACGCATCTGACGGCGGGACTTTTGTTGCAGGAGAGAAAATACCCGGTAAAAAAGACGGCGCTGCTGTGGGGGTCGGCGGGTATATTCCTTTTTCTGGATGCGGGTTTCAGCTTTCTTTATCTGTCAAAGCCATGGAGGATGCCTATTGCTTTGACGCTTTCGTATCTATACTTTTGGGGAATTTTTATAACTGCGTCAGCGGACGGATTTTGGAAGAAATGCTATCTTTGGATCACATATGGCTGCGTTTTCTGCGTTTCGCTGTCCATTTCATTTTTGGGGTGCTATTTGCTTGTGCCGAACGGGCCGGACACTTTTGTGTATTTTATGCGAGGCGTGATCTACGGCGTTATTTGCTTTGCGCTTTCATTTGCATATTATAAATACGGCAGACCGGTCATCCGTGAGATCAGCGGATTTCGTACGAAAAACTGGATATCGCTGAGCATCGTTTCCGTGATATACTTTTTCGCTTTCGTGATACTTCTGTCAAGGATCAGCGCGGATAACGGGATCAATCCAGACACCCTGCTCCTTTTCTCCCTGCTCGTGTGCTCTTTTGCCGTAGCCAGCATCCTGATAATCAGCAACATCTATCAGATGCGAAAGGAAGCAAGGGACGAATTGGTAAAGCAAAACGTCGAGTACCTGATGTCCTATATGGAAAATGCGAGAAAAACCGAGCAGGAGAACCGGCGGATCCGTCACGACCTGCGCCATCACGACGAGCGGATCGCGTCTATGGCGCAGGAGGGCGATACAGAGGGGATCTTAGCGTATTTGGGGCAGAGCAAAGAAGCGTTGGAGAGCTTTCCCGCGTGGTGCCCGAACGTCACGGTCAACGGCATCCTGAGCTCTTACGCGGGGAAGGCAAAAGAGGCGGGCGTGGGATTTGTCGCGCAAGCGGATACCCCGGCGCAGTCGCCAGTCTCCGATGTGGATCTTGTGGCGATCCTTGCCAACCTTCTGGAAAATGCGCTGAACGCTTGCGCCGCACGGAAAAGCGCCGGCCCTATCCAGGCCCATATCAGAAACGTGGGGAACAAAACGGTGATCGCCGTCAGCAATCCCTGCGGCGCGGAGCTGAAGTTGGAAAACGGACTGCCCGCTGCGCGAGGTATCGGGATCGACAGTATCATTTCCTCCTCCATCAAGTATCATGGGGAGATCAACTATAAGATCCAGGAAGGCATTTGTACTGCCTGTGTGATCCTGAATCCGTGAGATCTCATACTGTTTCAGATTTGAAAGCCGCCTTCGGGCGGCTTTTTTCTTTTCCGCCAGCGACCAATTTCGGGATCAAAACGACCAAATTCGATATTTTTCCCTATTTTTAGTATTACTGTGTTATACATATTCAGTTGTTTGAAGGACCATGGAGGAGATCAGGAATGCGAAAAATAATCACACTGCTTATGGCGGCCGTCATGACAGTCACCTGCGCGGCAGGCTCATCCCCCAGAAAAAGCAGCCCGGTCGAGGGGAAAAAAGCGGCGTATATCATGTATATGTCCTCCTCGCCCATTTTTGAGCTGTGGTCGGAGTCCTTTACAAAGACGGCGGAAGGTCTCGGCATGGAGGCGGACACTTTTTTCTGCGAGGACAGCGACGAGGAATGGAAAAACAGGATCCTGCAATGCGCAGAAGAGGGTTATGACGGGCTGCTGGTGTCCCATGGCGGAGTGGATTATGCGTGGGAGTTTCTGTCGGGCGTTTTGGAGGAATACCCGGATCTGAAAATAACGACCTTTGACACCTCTTTCAAGGATGAAAGCGGAGATACGAAAACGATCGACGGCGTGGTCCAGCTGTTCCAGCAGGATTCCGGGCTTGCGGCGGTCTTGGTAGAAGCAATCTTGGCAATGTACCCGGACAAAGCGGCGGATCAGGAGCCGGTCAATATCCTGCAGGTACAGGAGGAGAACTACATTATTGCTTTTGACCGCCGCCAGATCGGTTATCAGCCTTATGAAACAGCGGGAAGTATCAGGACGCTGGAGCGGATAGCCCCGGAGGATCATCTAAGCCCCGAATCTTCCATGCAGGAAGTGGCGGAGAACGTTATCGGAAAATACAATGACGGGCAAATAGACGCCATATGGTGCTGCTATGACGCCTATGCCAGAGGAGTATATAAAGCCCTGCGGGAATTGGGCAGTGATATCCCCATGGTATCGGTAGATATCTGTGACGAGGATATCCAGCTCATGGCGGAGGGCAAAAACTGGAAGGCCTGCGCCACGACCAACTGGACGCTGAACGGAGAGTTTGCCTGCCGGGTGCTGGCTCTGGAAATGGCCGGACAGTATGACGACATCAAAGCGGCTTCCAGCTATTATGAAAGCCCGGGAATGTGGATGGAGATCCCGTCCGTGCTGGTGACCCAGGAGCAGGTCATGTCCGAACAGGATGTCACAGTGGAAAATCTTTCGGATGTGGCGGGGGACACCTATACGGACAGAAGCTTCATGCCGTCCTGTGACTGGATGGATGCTGCTCTGAAAGAGCAGCCATAAGAACAGAGATCGAGCAGCCAAGGGAGGTAAACAGGTATGGTAAGCAGCCGCAATGAAAACTTCAGACTGACTACACAGACGATCGACGCGGTGTCCGAGATCTGCGTGCAGACGCTTACGGAGGCAGAGGCGGATAAAAAGGATATCATCCGTCTGCGCCTGTCCCTGGAGGAGATCCTCGGCGTCTGGCTTGGATCTTTGTCGGGCGCGTTGGTCCGCGTGGAAAGCGGGAAGACATTCGGACGGCCTTTTTTGAAGGTAAGCGTAGAAGGTCCGGCCATGGACGCATGGGATAACGAGGCGTTGATACTCAGCAGCCATATGCTCTCCCAGGCGGGGCTGTCGTTTACATACTCTTATAAGAACGGGAAAAACTGTCTGGTCTGCAATCCCAAGAAGAAAAAGTCGTCCATGGGGCAGGTGGCCTGGCTTTTTGGCGCGGTTTTCCTGGCGGCATTTCTGGGCGCCGCCGCAAGGCGGTTCCCGACCATGCAGACAGCGGCTCTTTCGGTCACAGAGCCCCTGTTCAATATGATCCTGGGCGCGCTTCGGGCGGTCTCCTCGCCGCTTGTGTTTCTGGCCGTCTGCTGCGGGATCGTGAGCATCGGCGATCTGACGGTAGTGGGCAGAGTTGGCAAAAAACTGATCTTGAGAATGGTCGCGGGGACGTTTGTTTTGGGGGCGGTCATGGCATTGGCGGGCAGCCTGCTGTTTCCGGTCGCCACGGAAGCGGGAAATAAGATCTCCGGCAATTATTCGGAGATCTATCAGATGGTGCTGGATATCGTGCCCTCGGATATCATCTCGCCGTTTCTGAATGGAAACGCGCTGCAGCTCGTATTTTTGGGCATCTGCGTGGGAGCCGCTCTTTTGATCCTGGGCGAGCGGGTCTCGGCGGCCCAAAATACCTTGATGCAGGTGAACGATGCCGTACAGTTTCTGATGAGCGTACTGGGAAAGATCATTCCGCTGTTCGTGTTTTTAAGCCTGTTCAACCTTATCCTGTCCGATTATGACAGCGGGTTCTCAAGCGTGTTCAAGGTGTTTGTGATCGTGGTACCGGGGTGTTTCATCCTGACGTTGTTTTATGTCTTTGTGGCGGCGGTGCGGCTGAAGGTCAGCCCTGGGCTTCTGATGAAGAAAATGCTGCCGACATATCTGATCGCCCTGACGACGGCTTCCTCGGCCGCCGCCCTGGCGACGAATCTGGAGACGTGCGTAAAGGAACTGGGCATTCCCAAAAAGGTGGCGGATTTTGCCATCCCCTTGGGACAGGTGCTGTATAAGCCGGGCTTTGTGGTCGGCCTTTTTACGCTGGCCCTGTGCATGGCGGAGTCTTATGGCATTCCCATTACGCCGCTGTTCCTCTTCATGTCGGTTTTGACGGTAGGGCTTCTTTCCATGGCGCTGCCGCCGATCCCCGGCGGGGCCCTTTCCGTATTTACCGTCCTGTTTGCACAGCTTGGCATTCCCGAAGGGGCGCTGGCCCTGGCGGTCGCGGTCAACGCGATCCTGGACTTCTTTATGACGGCTGCCGGCGTTGCCTGCCTGCAGGTCCAGGTGGCGCTGGCGGCGAACGGCGTGGAGATGCTTGACAAAAACAGGTTGAAAAGGAGCGTGTCATGATGGAAAACAATACGTTTTTCAGAAAGCATAATAAGAAGATCTGCCTTTACCTGATCCTGCCGGTCCTGCTTATCAGCCTGCTTCTGGGAGGCTGCTCGAAAAGCGGCGGGCAAGCCGAGCAGATAACCGACATCCGTCAGATGGACGGCCAGGCCGTCGGCGTGTTGACCGGCTCCAGCCTTGACGTCATCACCGATGAACTGATCGAGGACGCGGACAAGCAGTATTACGACCGGGTCCCGGATCTGGCTCTGGCGGTGGAACAGGGGAAGACCGCCGGGTTTTTGATCGACGAACCCATTGCCCGTACCCTGTGCCTGGAAAACCAGGCGGTGACCTATCTGCCCGACGTGCTGGTGGAAGAAAGCTACGCCGCCGCTTTTTCAAAGACCGAGCGGGGCGCCGCGCTGCGGGACGAGTATAACGAATTTTTGGAGCAGATCAAAGCGGACGGCACCCTGGAGGAGATAGACGGTATCTGGCTGGGCGCGGACGAGAGCAAAAAAGTGGTGGAGGACTGGACGGCCTTCCCGGCGGATAACGGCGTCATCCGCATGGCGGTCAAAACCGACGTGGCGCCCTTCAGCTATATCAAGGACGGCAATATCGTCGGATATGATATCGACATCATGGCCCGCTTCTGCAAGGACCGCGGCTATGCTCTGGAAGTGACAAGCGCGGAGCTCTCGTCTATTTTCGCGGGCCTTGCCACGGGTACATACGACGTATCGGCCACCGGCCTGACGGTGACGGAGGAACGGGCGGAAAGCGTGAATTTCTCCGAGCCGGATTACTCCGGCGGCGTGGTGGCGGTGGTAGCCAACCGGGGACAAACCCAGGTCCGCTTCCAGACACTCCAGGACTTTGCCGGTACGACCGTGGGAGCCATGACGGGCAGCATTTCTAACGAGCTTGTGGACGCTGTCGTAAGCGGATGTGAATATCAGTATTACGATGATTCTTCCGCCCTGCTTCTGGCGCTGCAGTCGGGCACGCTGGACGCCGTGGCCCTCGACATGCCCGTTGCCCAGCTGGCGGTGGCAAGGCAGCCGGACCTGGCGATATTCCCCGAAACGGTGGTGCCGGACAGCTACGGCCTGGGGCTGCAAAAGGACAGCCCGCTGACAGATGAGGTCAGCGCGATCATTGAAAGATATACAGAAGATGGCACGCTGGACGCCCTGCGGGAAAAATGGCTGGGCGCAGACGACAGCAAAAAGACCATCGATGTGGGGGAGTATGACGCGCCCAACGGCACGCTGCGCTATGCCCATGACTCCACGCTGGAGCCTATGAGCTATGTGGGCGGGAACGGCCAATCCCTGGGCTATGAGGTGGAGCTGGTCTCGCTCATCGCCAAGGAGCTGGGGATGAAACTGGAGATCACCCAAAGCACCTTCAATTCGCTGATCCAGATGCTGAACAGCGGCCGGGCGGATATCGTATCCGGCGCCATGAGCATCACCGATGAGCGGAAGCAAAGCATCGATTTCCCCGTCACCCATTATGTGGGCGGCCAGGTGCTCGTTGTCAGGGGCGAAGATGTGGGCGTGGCCGCAGAGGCGGAAGAAACGGGCTTCTGGGCCGGGCTTGAAAACAGCTTTTATAAGAATTTCATCCAGGAAAACCGGTGGCAGATGATCCTCTCCGGCCTGGGCGCCACGTTCGTCATATCGATCTTTTCGGCTCTGTTCGGCACGGTGCTGGGCTTTTGCCTGTGCCTGGTGCGCCGCAGCCGCAGCAAGATCGCCTCCGGGATCACGGCGGCCTTTGTCCGGCTGATTCAGGGGATCCCGGTGCTGGTGCTGCTGATGGTGCTGTTCTACGTCGTATTCGCCGGCGCGAGACTGGATGGGATCGTCGTGTCCATCATCGGCTTCACCATCAACTTTGCCGTCTATGTCTCCGAAATGATCCGCACCGGCATCGACGCCGTGGACGCCGGCCAGTGGGAAGCGGCGTCCGCCATGGGCTTTGGACGGGTCAAGACCTTTACAAAGATCATCGCGCCCCAGGCGGCGCGGCATATCCTGCCGGTATACAAGGGCGAATTCATTTCCATGGTGAAAATGACGTCTGTGGTGGGGTATATCGCGGTGCAGGATCTGACTAAGGTGACCGACCTTATCCGCAGCCGTACCTTTGAGGCGTTTTTCCCGCTGATATTGACCGCGGTGCTGTATTTCCTGCTGGCGTGGTGCCTGACCTCTCTGCTGGGACTGGTGGAGAGGAAGATCGACCCCAAACGCCGTCGGCGGGAGCCGAAGGGGGTCGACAGGAAGGCCGCCCTGCCGGAGAGCCCGGAAGGACCGAAGGCCGCGCAAAGCGAGGGGCCGGTGATCACGATCTCCCATTTGAAGAAGGTATTCCCCAACGCGACGCCCCTGAAGGATGTCAACGCCGTCATAAACACCGGGGATGTGATCTCCATCATCGGACCTTCCGGTACGGGCAAGAGCACCCTTCTGCGCTGCATCAACCGGCTGGAAACGCCGACGGACGGCGAGATCAAGGTGTTCGGTCAGCCGGTGACCGGCGTGAAGCCGGCGCAGCTTGGCGCCGTGCGCCGCCGCATGGGAATGGTGTTCCAGAGCTTTAACCTGTTCGCCCATCTGACGGTGATCGAAAACATCATGCTGGGGCCGGTGGAGCTGCTTGGCTGCACCCGGCAGCAGGCCTATGAACGGGGCATGCGTCTGCTGGCAAGCGTGGGATTGGCGGAAAAAGCGCTGAACTACCCGGACGAGCTTTCCGGCGGTCAAAAACAGCGTGTCGCCATTGCCCGTACCCTGGGGATGCAGCCGGAGATCGTGCTGTTTGACGAGCCGACCAGCGCGCTGGATCCCACCATGGTGGGAGAGGTGCTGGCGGTCATCCGCAGCCTGGCCGAGCAGGGGCTGACGATGCTCATCGTCACCCATGAGATGAAGTTTGCCCGGGATGTGTCCACGCGGGTATTTTACATGGACGAAGGCGTTGTTTACGAGGACGGGACCCCGGAGCAGGTGTTCGACCACCCGAAGACCGACCGCTGCCGGGCGTTCGTCCACCGCCTGAAGACCCTCCATCTGGATATCGACTCCAAGGAGTTTGACTTTATCGGCGCGGCGACCGACATCGACGGCTTTGCCCGCAAGCAGCTGCTGAGCGCACAGCAGTCGCTCAAGTACCAGCAGATCTTTGAAGAGCTGTGCGTGACGAGCATCCTGCCGGCCCTGCCGGACGACGGGTGCAGCATGAGCTTCGACGCCCTTTGCAGTGAGGACGGAAGCGAATGCGAGGCCGTCATCCGCTGGAACGGGGACAAGTTCGATCCGCTGACGCAGGGGGACGAGCTGAGCACGGCTCTGGCTCTCAGCAGGACCCGGAGCGGCGAGCACGCCTATGCCGACGGGGTCAACACAGTGACTATCGTATTTTAATGAGAAATGACCTATGGAAAACACAGAAGCGAGATATGAACTGACAGGGTCCGGCATCGACGACGCCGGGGAGGCGGCTTACAGCTTCCTTACGGCCGCCAAAGTGGAGCGGAAAGACGCCCTCCGGGTCCGGCTGGCCCTGGAGGAAGCGCTGCTGCGCTATCGGGACGAGGGGACGGCGGAGGGGTTCGGCCTTCGCTGCCGCCGGCGTTTCCGCGCCCCGCGGGTGGAGCTCGCCGTGCCCGGCCCGTCCCTGGACCCCCTGTCTGAATCCGACCAGCCAGACAGCGGCGCGCTGACGGGCATGATGGCCCAGATGGGCCTGGCGCCCCTGTGGCAGTACAAGGACGGGACCAACCGCGTCCTGTTCACCCCCAAGCGGAAAAAGCGTTCCCTCATGGGCTCCCTGGCCGCCGCCCTGGTACTGGCGGTGGTGTTGGGCTATCTGTGCAGGCTTTTGCCGGAGACAGTACGGCTGGTGATCTCGGATAAGGTGGTGACGCCTGTTTTCAATACCTTCATGGGCCTTCTCACCGCCATATCCGGGCCCATGATATTCCTGTCGGTGACATGGGGCATCTGCTGCATGGGGGACGTGGCCTCCTTCGGCCGCATCGGCAAGCGGATGATCACCAAGCTCATTTTGTTGACCGTCGTATTGGGGATCATCGCGGGGGCGGCTGTGGTGCCCTTCTTCCCCATAGCCGCGGGGGGCGGCCAGGCCTTCGACCCGTCGGAGCTGATGGATATGGTGCTGGATATCGTGCCCGCCAACTTCTTCACCCCCTTCACGGAGGGCAACCCCCTGCAGATCATCTTCGTGGCGGTGCTCATCGGCATAGCGCTGCTGCTGTTGGGGGAGAAGGTCTCCGTGGCGGCCACGTTCGTGGAGCAGTCCAACTACGTGGTCCAGCTCATCATGGAGGCGGTCAGCTCCCTGGTTCCCGTGTTCGTGTTCGGCAGCGTCTTCAAGATGTTCCTGGGGGACGGGTTCCGGCTCCTGGCCCGGTCCTATAAGATCATCCCCGTCATAGTCCTGGGCACGGCGGTGATGATGGTATGCAGCCTTGCGCTGGTGTGCCTGCGGTGGAAGGTCCGGCCCATGACGGTGCTCAAAAAGACCATGCCCACCTTCCTCATCGGCCTGAGCACCGCGTCCTCCGTGGCGGCCTTTCCCACCAACCAGGAGTGCTGCGAAAAGCGGCTGGGCATCCACGAGAAGATCACCCGCTTCGGCATCCCCTTGGGGCAGGTCATATACATGCCCGGCGCAGCGGTGCTGTTTCTGGCGGCAGGTCTGTGCATGGCGGAGATATACGGCGTGTCCATCACTCCCACGTGGCTGCTGACGGCGCTTTTCATCTGCGTGATGCTGGCCGTCGCGGCCCCGCCGGTGCCGGGGGCGGCTCTCACGTGCTACACGCTGCTGTTCACCCAGCTGGGCGTGCCTATGGAGGCCGTGGCCGTCATGACGGCCCTGAACGTGATCTTGGAGTTTCTCGCCACGGCGGCGAACCTGTTCTGCCTGCAGATGGCGCTGACGGACCTGGGCGGCTCGCTGGAGATGCTGGACGTGGATACCCTGAGAAGCCAGACGTGAAAATGGAAAAACGATATCATTTTAAAAAGAAAGAGAGGAGCAAGGACAGATGTTATCACTGGAGAAAAGATTTCATGTAAAGGAAGCCGGCTCCACCGTGAAAACGGAAGTGCTGGCGGGGGTCACGACCTTTATGACCATGGCGTATATCCTCATGGTCAATTCCCGAATGTTTGCGGAGCTGCCGGGGGTGTCCTACAACGCCATCTATATCGCGACGGCGATCTCCGCCTGTATCGGGACGGTGCTGATCGGGCTGCTGGCGAATCTGCCGCTGGCCCAGGCGTCCGCCATGGGCGCCAATGCCTTCTTTGTCTATACGGTGTGTTTCGGCTTTGGGCTCAGCTATGCCAATGCCCTGGTGCTCGTTTTGCTGGACGGGGTCCTGTTCATCCTGCTCACGGTGACAGGACTGCGAAAGAAAGTATTCGAGGCGATCCCGACGGCGGTGCGGGTTTCGATCCCCGCGGGGGTCGGGCTGTTTATCGCCTTCATCGGGCTGAAGGATTCCGGGATCGTGGTGGCGGATGCATCCACCTATGTCAGCCTTGCCTCCTTCAATCTGCTCTCCGGAAACGTGGCGTGGGGGGATATCATGCCCATGCTCGTCACGATCTCCGCTTTGACCGCGATCGCGGTATTGACATGCAAGCGGGTGAAGGGCTCTGTGCTCTGGGGCATTCTGGGGGGAACGGCGCTGTATTATCTGCTTGCTTTTACCATTCCCGGATTTTATAATGGTTTTACAGAAAATTTGAGTTTCAACCCGTTCGCGGCGTTCAGGGACTTTGGCAGGTACGCGTTCGGCAAGGTCTTTACGGAGGGCTTTGATTTTTCTCCCTATCTGGCCGATCACAGCGGGGTGGAGCTTGCCCTGTTGATCGCAACGACTGCGCTGGCGTTCTGCCTGGTGGATATGTTCGATACCATCGGCACCCTGTACGGAGCCTGCGCCAGAGGAGATCTTCTGACCGAAAAAGGGGAAGTGCCCAACATGGACAAGGCGATGCTGGCCGACGCCATAGCCACCACGGCCGGCGCGGTCTGCGGCACCTCCACGGTGAGCTCTTATGTGGAGGCCTCCGCGGGCATCGCTGAGGGCGGCAAGACGGGCATGGCCGCCATGGTGACGGGGGCGCTGTTTTTCATCAGCATGTTTTTGAGCCCGATCGCGATGCTCGTACCGGGATGTGCGACGGCGGCGGCGCTCATCTATGTGGGGATCATGATGATGAACTGCGCCAGAGATATAGACTGGCTGAAAACAGAGGACGCGGTCCCGGCGTTTCTCACTTTGGCGATCATGCCTCTGACCTACAATATTTCTTACGGCATTGCCTTCGGCGTGATCTCTTATACGCTTATCAGCGTGTTTACCGGAAAGGCAAAGAACGTAAAAGCGGGAACATGGGTGATCGCGGCGCTCTTTACCGTCATGTTCTTTGTAACGCATTAAAAACTGTCACGAAAAAACAAGGAGGAAGAAAACGATGACTATCACGAAAAATCAGAACGGTTCCCATCTGGACCTGGCCCTGGCCGGCCGGCTGGACACCACCACCGCCCCCCAGCTGGAGGCGGAGCTGAAGCAGAGCATAAACGGCGTCACGGAGCTGACGCTGGATCTGGCGGGGCTGGAGTACCTGTCCTCGGCGGGCCTGCGGGTGCTGCTGAGCGCCCAGAAGGTCATGAACAAGCAGGGGTCCATGGTGATCAAAAACGTGAACGAGACCATCAATGAGATCTTCGAGGTCACGGGCTTCGCGGATATCCTGACCATCGAGAGCTGACCGTAGAACGGGACAGTGGAACACGAACAAAACAAGAGAACAAGGCTGTCGCTGCTGATCGGCTCCGTGGCGGTCATCATGATCGACCTGTTTTTTCTGTGGATATTGAACATGAACGAGAGCGGGGGCGTGCAGCAGATGCTGCGCCTGTGCATCTTCGTTCTGGGCGGGGCGGCTATCGTGACGATCGCGGTGTTTTTCATCAAGGGCCCGGCGCTGAACGTTTACGGCGAGGTGGAGAGCGGCAACATCCTGGCGATGATGGTGTCGGTGCTGGTCGTCATCCTGCTGGCGTTCTCCTTCGCCTCGTATTCCCAGAAGGACCAGCAGCTGCGCTATGAGATGTACGGCGATATGCGCCGGATGATAAACCGCCTGGAGACCGCCGGGGACAGCGATGAGATCGACGAGATCCTGGACGAGACCGTGCGGTCCAGCTCCAGCTGCGAGGGCGTGTATATCATCGACAGCGAGGGGAACACCCGCGTGTCCACCGGGGCGTCGCTGCTGGCGGGCAAAGAGGGGATGCAGCGGTATGAATTCCCCTTCATCAACGACTCCCAGGTCGTGTTCTGGGTCAACGAGCAATACAGGACGCGGCAGATATTCTCCATCTGGCTGGATCTGCTGACTACGCTGGTAATATCCGTGTTTTTCTCCGTGGAGATGGTGTGGGGCATGATCGGCCTGGTGACCCGCAAGAGCCGGGAGACGAAGGGCCAGCCGGCCGCGCTGTACTTCGTGCGGCAGACGGCGTTTCTATTTTACTTTGCCTCCCGGCTCTCCGCGGCCTTCATCCCCATCATGGCAAAGCAGCTTCACTCGACGCTGTTCGGGATGGACGCGAACATGGCGGCGGGCATGCCCCAGTCCGCGGAGACGCTGCTCACCTGCGTGGCGATATTCGCGGCCACGGAGCTTTTGACGCGCAAGGGGTGGAAGCTGCCGTTCATGGCGGGACTTGTCCTGGTGGCGGCGGGCACGTTTCTCAGCGCCATGTCCGGGGAGCTTCTGGTATTCATCGCGGCGCGTGCCGTGGTGGGACTGGGGTACGGCTTTTGCTGGATGACGCTGCGGAATCTTGCGCTGTTCGGCCGGAGCGAGAGGGAGAAGACCTGGGGCTTTTCCATGCTCAACGCCGGGCTCTATGCCGGCATGAACTGCGGCTCGGCGCTGGGGTCCATCCTGGCGGAGCGGTTCGGTTACCGGAACGTGTTTCTGATGGCGACGGTGCTGACCGTGCTGTGCAGCGCGTTCATCATCCGGATGGAGAACGCCGTGCTGCCCAAAAACGAGCAGCCGGTGGAGAAGCGGGAGCGGAGCGGCCTGCGTGTCCGGGAGAAGCTGCAGATCGTGTCCTTCTCCGTGTTCATGATCGCCCCGTCCTGCATCGTGGGGTCCTATCTGAGCTACTATCTGCCGCTGTATTATGAGAGCATAGGCCGGACCGTGTCCGACGTGGGCCGTGCCCAACTGGTCTACGGGCTGCTCATCGTCTACCTGGGGCCGTGGCTGTCGGCAAAGATCATCGACAAGTCCCAAAACCTCATCTGGGCGAACATCGCCTATAACGTCGTCTTCTCCGTGGGTCTGCTCACCGCGGGCCTGGTGGGAGGCATGGCGGCGTCGCTGGCGGCGGTGGTGTTTCTGGGTGTGGCGGACAGCTTTGGGTTCGGCGCGCAGAACAACTATTTTCTGGCGATGCCGGCCATCGCCAGCATGAATTCTGGCCGGAGCCTGTCCTGTCTGAGCTTTTTGAAGAAGATCACCGAGATGCTGGGCCCCACCGCCTATTCGGTGGTGATCCTGCTGGGCTATGAGCGTGGATTGACGGCCATGGGCGCGCTGTTTCTGGCGGCGGTGGTCTGCTATGTGCTGACCGAGGCCCTGGGCGGAAGAAGGAGAGTGAGAGCATGAAGATCGCTATCGTATACGGCGGCTGGTCCAGCGAGGCCATGGCCTCCGCCAAGAACGCCAGGTCGATCGAGGAGGTCCTGCGGGACAAGGGCTACGACGTGTGTATGCTGGAGTTTGGGCGGGATATGGTCCAGACCCTGCGCCGGGAGAAGGCGGATATCGTGTATCTCTGCGTACAGGGCAAGCACCACGGCGACGGCACATTGCAGGCCATGCTGGAGCATGAGGGCATCCCTTTTACGGGCAGCGGCGCCCGGGCGGCGGCCCTCATCAACGACAAGATCCTCTGCAAGCTCCTTTTCGACCGCTGCGGCGTCCCCACGCCCCGGTGGACGATCCTGTCCAAAGAGCAGTATGAGAGGGGAGAGTTCGACTACAGCGGCTTCGGCTATCCCTTCGTGGCGAAGGCCCCCACCCAGGGGGGCAGCTTCGGCATCGAGCTGATACGCTCGCCGGAGGACCTGGGGAAGATAGCCCACGTGTTCCAGTATGACGACCCCATTCTTTTAGAGGAGTTCATCGACGGGGACTTTTACACGGTGGGGCTTTTTGAGAAGGACGGAAAGCTGGTCACGCTCAAGTGCGTGGAGGGTGTGGAGACCCTCTCCGGCGAGAAAGTGGAAAAGCAAAACGACCTGACCCTCTTCACCGGCGAGTACGGCGTGGAGCCGCCAGAGCTGGACGAAAAGCTCCTGCGCGAGATGGAGCGGACGGCGGAGAAGGTATTCAAGATCACCGGGGCCAGAGGCGTGGGCCGGGTGGACTTCATGTCGGCCCGGGACGCCGGCGCGTTTTACGTGCTGGAGATCAACGCGGTCCCCGGCCTGAAGCGTGGGAGCCTGATGCCCCGGGAGGCGGCCTATTCCGGGGTGCGGTATGAGGACATGGTAGAGGACATCCTACTGTCCGCATGGAGGACTGCCGGGGAGGAGGAAGACGATGTTTAAGAACATGAAGATCGGTATCAAGATCCTGCTGGTGGTGCTGGTAATGTCCCTGGGCACGCTGCTGGTGGTGTTCGTCAGCTCCTACCTGTCCATGGGGGACCTGACGGACGAATTTCAAAAGACCAACATCACCCTGGGCCTGACCGCCTCCGACAACAGCCAGGAGGCCCTGCAGGCCCAGGCGGAGGAATATCTGGGGCGTATCGCCCAGAAGCAGGCGTTGTATTCCAACGCCCAGCTGACGGAGATCAGCCGGATGGTAACGTCCCTGGCGGACTACATCGAGTATCTTTACGCCAACGAGGACCAGTACGGCGGCCGGGGGCTGCCCCTGCCGGACGAGACGGTGGACGGCCAGGCCAGCTCCAAGTATATGCTGGCGCCCGGCGTGAAAAAGACGGCGGAGCTGGACCGGGAGATAGAGCTTCTGTCCAACTGCGAGTCCATCTTCGGCCCGCTGCTGGAGGAAAACGACCTGCTGGACAACATCTACGCCGGTACGGAGAGCGGCGTGTCCTATCGGTATTCCCGGTCCAATTCCTATGACCCCACCTATGACCCCCGGGAGCGCGGCTGGTACCAGCAGGCGTCGGCCAAGCCCGGCAGGACGGTCTGGCTGGATACATATCTGGACTCCTATGGCAACACCTGCATCACCGCCGCCCGGGCGTTCTGCGATGAGGACGGAGGACTCATCGGCGTGGTGGCGTCGGACGTGAAGCTGCAGGCCCTGCTGGACGAGATCACCACCGCCAAGATCGGCGAGAGCGGCTATGCCTTCGTGATCGACAAGGCGGGGACCCTGATCGCACACCCCCGGTATTTCGAGGAGGGCTTTGACATGGACCTGGCGGCCCATGTGGACGAGGACGGCCAGAGCGGCGATCTGGATATGCTGATGGATAACACCGCCGGCCTGGTGGGCCTGACGCTGGACGGCGTGGACAGCTATCTGGCCTGGCACTATCTGGGCCAGACCGGGTGGCGGCTGTGCATCAGCGTGGATAAGGCGGAGGTGGTGCGCCCCGCCGTGGAGACGAAGCAGACCATAGACACCATGACCGACCAGGCCCAGGAGACCACCCAGAAGACCCTGTCCGGCATCATGAAGGGCTTCATCATCTTCTTTGCGGCGGTGGGCATCGTGGTGATCATCATCTCCTTCGCCGTGTCCGGCAGCATCACCCGGCCCATCCAGAAGCTGGCCCGGAACGTGGAGCGGATCGGCAAGGGGGAGCTGGACAAGAAGGTGGACGTGGAGTCCACGGACGAGATCGGCGGCCTGGCGTCCGCTTTCAACAAGATGCTGGACGATCTGAACGACCATATCCGCCGGCTGACGGCGGTGACGGCGGAAAAGGAGCGCATCGGCGCGGAGCTGGACATCGCCACCCACATCCAGAGCTCCATGCTGCCCTGCATCTTCCCGGCCTTCCCGGACCGGCCGGAGGTGGATATCTATGCCTCCATGAATCCGGCCAAGGAGGTGGGCGGCGACTTCTACGACTTCTTCATGGTGGACGACACCCACCTGGCTATCGTCATGGCGGACGTGTCCGGCAAGGGCGTGCCGGCGGCGCTGTTCATGGTGATAGGCAAGACGCTCATCAAGGACCACACCACCCCGGGGCGGGACTTGGGGGAGGTGTTCATGGAGGTCAACCAGCTTCTGTGCGAAGGAAACGGCGAGGAGCTGTTCATCACGGCCTTCGAGGGCGTGCTGGACCTGGAGACCGGCCAGTTCAACTTTGTGAACGCCGGCCATGAGATGCCCTTCATCCGGCGGGAGGGGAAGTATACGCCGGAGAAGATACGGGCCGGGTTCGTGCTGGCGGGCATGGAGGGGACCCGGTACAAGATGGGGACCATGACGCTGGAGCCGGGGGACGCGATCTTCCAGTACACGGACGGCGTGACGGAGGCCACCAACGCCAATAACGAGCTGTACGGCATGGAGCGGCTGGAGGCGGTGCTGAACCGGAACGCGGACGCCGCCCCGGACGCGCTGCTGCCGGCGGTGAAGGCGGACATCGATGCCTTCGTGGGGGACGCGCCCCAGTTCGACGATATCACGATGCTGTGTTTGGAGTTTAAGAAAAAGATGGGCGCATCCGATCCCAACGAGATGACGGTGGAGGCCACGCTGGAGAATATCCCGGTGGTGACGGACTTCGTGGACCAGCGGCTGGAGAAGCTGGACTGCCCGGCGAAGGCCAAGATGCAGATCGACGTGGCGATAGACGAGCTTTTCAGCAACATCGCCCGGTATGCCTACGACCCCTCCGGCCCGGCGACGGTGCGGGTGGACGTGGACCAGGAGCCTCTGGCGGTGCGGATCACCTTCATCGACCACGGCAAGCCCTACGATCCCTTGGCGAAGGCGGACCCGGACGTGACCCTCTCCGCGGAGGAGCGGCAGATAGGCGGCCTGGGCATCTTCATGGTGAAAAAGTCCATGGACGATGTGCGCTACCAGTATAAGGACGGACAGAACATACTGACCGTGGAAAAACGCCTGTAAATGCCGGGCGGCAAGGGGAGAGGAGCGAATGGAGGAATCGTGATGGAACAGGACTATGGCATTGAGCGCAGACTGGCCCGATGCGCGCCGGAACTTCACAGCCGGTATCGGGACTGCGTGGTGATCTCACAGAAGATGCTCAGCCGGTATGAGAACTACTTTCCTGACTTTACCGATCATACGGTGCTGCATTCCCTGGATATTTTAGAGTTGTGCAATCAGCTCATTGGCAGCCAGATCGAGAAGCTCACCGCAGAAGACCTCTACGTGCTGCTGATGGGCGCGCTGTTCCATGATGTGGGCATGGGAGTGTCTGCATCGGACTTTGAACAGTTTCGGGAGGTACTGGGGTTTCCAGAGCCGGCGGATGATAACGCCCGGGCCTGGGCCGTACGGGACCACCACCAGGAATTGTCCGGGCTGTATCTGGAAAAGTACTGGCGTTTGCTGGATTTTCCAAATGAAGCCTATGCAAAGGCTGTGATCCAGGTCTGCCGGGGACACCGGAAGACGGATCTTCTGGACGAGAAGAACTACCCGCCCCGATTTGAGGTGGAGCCGGGAAAAACGGTGAGCCTGCCCTATTTGGCGGCGCTGCTCTGTCTAGCGGATGAACTGGACATTTCCGCCGAGCGCAATGTGAGCTTCCTGTATGATGTGGAGAAGATGCCCAGCGCCAGGGACCGCCGGGAATTCCGCAAACATATGGCTATCCGCCGGGTAGAGCTGACGCCGGACCGGGTGGTGGTCCACGCCTGGACAGAGGACCCAGAAATCCGGGGGGGGTACAAGATGTAACTTCCAAACTTAGGGACAAGCTGCTGATGTGCCGCCGGGTGGCGGCAGAGCGATCCTCCTTTGTCATCACGCAGGCGGATGTGCTGCTGCACATGGAAAAGCCGGAGGAGACGGAACCATGAAATTATTGGACCGTCTGTTTCGCTTGACAGAGCATGGGACCACCGTTCGCCAGGAGCTGCTTGGGGCGCTGACATCCTTTTTCTCCGTGGCGTATATCCTGTTCGTGACGCCAAGCTATCTCTCCCTGACGGGTATGGACTATACCGGCGTGCTGCTGGCTACCTGCCTGTCCTCGGCTCTGGCCTGCTTTTTGTCCGCCGCCCTGAACCTGCCTTTTATGCTGGCCCCCGGGGTGGGCCTCAACGCTTTTTTCACCTATACCCTCTGCCTCGCTATGGGCTATACCTGGGCCCAGGCGCTGGCGGTGGTGAGCCTGTCCGGGATAGCTTATCTGGCGATCAGCCTGACGCCCCTGCGGGATCAGATGATCTCCTGCATCCCGCCCAGCATGAAAAACGCCATCAGCGCAGGTCTGGGGCTGTTCATCGCGCTTATCGGGCTGCTCAATTCCGGCATCGTCCAGGCCCAGGACGGCGCGCTGCTGCTGGGGGATATCGGCGCCCCGGCCACCTTTCTGGCTATAGTGGGCCTGCTGTTCACCGGCGTGCTGATGGCCTGGAAGGTGAAGGGCGCCATGCTCATCGGCATCGTGGCGACCACTTTGCTGGGCTTCCCGCTGGGGGTGACCCAGCCGCCGGAGTCCGTGACGCTTTCCCTGTCCGCCCTTCGGCCGCTGCTGCTGTCAGCGGACTTCAGCGGGGTATTCTCTCTGGGCATATTGCCCTTGATAACCGCTGTCGTCACCTTCACCATGTGCCTGTGCTTTGACACTCTGGGCGCGCTCATCTGCATTGCCGGGGCCGGAGACCTGCTGGACAAAAAGGGCGGCCTGGGCCGATACAGCCGGGGCATGACGGCGGTGGCCCTGTCCACCGCTGTGGCGCCGCTGCTGGGCGCGCCGGCCATCGGCGTGCCGGTGGAGGGTTCCACCGGCGTGGCGGACGGGGCCCGGACCGGGCTCTACACCGCCGCCACCGGCGTGCTGTTTCTGGCTGCCATCCTGCTGGCCCCCATCGCGGGGATGATCCCTGGGGCGGCTACCTCGCCAGCCCTTGTGCTGATCGGGATGTTGATGATCCACAACGCCACCAACATTTACTGGCATCAGGTGGAGATCGCCCTGCCCTGTTTTCTCACGATGATCATGATCCCCTTTACCTATTCTGTGGCGGACGGCATCGGCGTGGGCTTCATCTCCTACACCGCCATCAGCCTTGTCAGCGGGAAAGGGAAGAAGATACCTCCAGTCACCTACGTTCTGACCGCCCTGTTTGTGGTCATGTACGTCCTTTCGGCGGTCTAGGAGGTGAGGAAAATGAAGCAACTGGATCGATTCTTCTGCTTGTCCCAGCGGGGCACGACCGTAGGCCGGGAGATTTTGGGCGGGTGCACCACATTTTGTTCTGCGGCATACCTGATCCTGGTCATTCCGAGCCAGCTTTCCGGCGCGGGCATGGATGTCAAAGAGGTCATGACGGCCACATGCCTGATCGCCGCCCTGGGCAGCATCCTGTTCGGACTGGCGTCCAACCTGCCCTTCGCGCTGGTTCCCGGACTGGGATTTCCCACGATGTTTACCTATACCCTCTGCCAACACTATGGCTGCACCTGGCAGCAGGCGCTGGCCCTGGTGCTGCTGTCCGGCGTGCTGTTTCTGGCCCTGTCGCTGAGCCCCTTGCGGCAGCGGCTGAACGACGCGCTGCCCATGCCCTTCAAGTTTGCCCTGTCCGCCGGGTTGGGACTGCTTCTCACGCTCTCCGGGCTCATCAACGCCGGTCTTATCACCGCGAATGAGAACATGGTGGATATGGGGGCGCTGACCGCGCCGGAGCCTTTGCTGGCGCTGCTGGGTATCTTCATAACAGCGGTGCTGGTGATGAAAAAAGTCCCCGGCGCGCTTATGATAGGCATCGCGTTGACAGCGGCGCTGGGGATCCCGCTGGGCGTGACTGTCCTGCCGCAAAGCCTGACGGCCGCCCCGAAACTGTCTCTCGCCGCGTTGAAGCCGGACTTCACCGGCCTTTTGGCCCTGGGCCCCATCCCGCTGATCTCCGCGCTGCTCTCCCTGGTGGTATCGGAGTTTTTTGACGTTTTGGGCACCCTTCAGGGCGTGGCGAGCGATACCAAACTGGCGGATACGACCGGCGATATCGCCGGGCAGAAGGAGGCCTTTCTTTGCTGCGGGGCCGCCACCTGCGCCGGGGCTTTGCTGGGGGTCACCAATGTGATCGCCGTGGCGGAATCCGCCACCGGCATTCGAGAGGGCGCACGCACGGGCCTTTCCGCTGTGGTGACTGGCCTACTCTTCCTCGTCGTGATCCCCTTCACGCCCCTGGTGGCGATGGTGTCCGGCGCCGCGCTGGCCGCCCCCCTGGTCATGGTGGGTATGTTCATGATGAGCGGCATCACCCAGATCACCTGGAAGCATGTAGAGATATCTCTGCCCAGTTTTCTGATGATCGTTGGAATGCCCTTTACCTTTTCCATCACGACCGGCGTCATGCTGGGAGTGGTCTCCTATGTGGTGGTGATGGTGTGCCGGAAGCGGGCCGCTCTGATCGACCCGGCCCTTTACCTTCTGGCCGCTGTATTTGTTCTGAACGCTGTGCTGGGCGTGGTTGCTTAGTCATCAGCGCAACAGACCGCCCGGAAACACGCGTTTCCGGGCGGGTCTTTGTGTGGCGGGTGTGAACCATCCCGGCCCGCAGCGGAGGCGGGGGAGAGAAAATAATGAGACTTGACGGCCGCCTTTGGCGGTGCTATATTGCATGTGCTGTAAAAGTCCCGGCGGGCCTGCCCGCCGGGGCTTTGCTATGGCCGGCCGCGAAAGGCCGGAGAGGATGCAAATAGATCAATGACGACAGGAGGGTCATTATGACGCTGACACAGGAGATAACACTGGACATTTTCAACGCGCCGCTGTTCGAGTACATCAACGCCAAGCAGGCCGACAACGTGAGCCGGGTGCTGGTGGCGACCATCACCGCCAACGGCGAGGCGCTGAAGCCGGACCACACCAGTGCCCAGGCCATATTCCGGGCCACCAAGCCCGACAAGACCGGGGTGATGGACCCGGCGGCCATCGGCGAGGACGGGAAGATCACCTTTGCCCTGACGGATCAGGTGCTGGCGGTCCCCGGCGACGTGGCGGCGGAGATCGCCATCGTGGAGGGGGAGCAGGTGCTGACCACCGCCACGTTCTACATCCAGGTGGAGAAGCGACACGGCGGGTCCGGCGCCGCCAGCACCGATGAATTTCTGGTGCTGGTCCAGGCCACGGAAAAGGCGGCCGAGGCGGCGGAGGCGGCCAACAAGGCGGCGGCCTATGTGGGCGGCATGACCGTTTCCGCGGAGGCGGCAGCGGATGAGGCGACGGTCACGGCCCAGGACAGAGACGGCCATCTGCACCTGTCTTTTGGCCTGCCGCACGGTCCGGCAGGGCCGCAGGGACCCGCCGGCCCCGCCGGGGAAATGGGCCCCCAGGGGCCGTCTGGCGGCGTGGAGAGCGTCAATGGCCGGCAGGGCCAGGTGGTCGTTCAGGACAAGCTCGCCGGTACGGCGGAGCAGTTGGTGGGGTTTGACGAGAGCGGCAACGCCGTATGCAAAGACATATCGGAACTGCTGCTGCTGGCTCACCCGGTGGGGAGCTATTACTGGTCCGACGCGGACACAGATCCGGGCGCGCTGTTCGGCGGGGTCTGGGAGCGGGTGAAAGACGTATTCGTCCTGGCGGCGGGAGACGCCTACACCGCTGGAGCGGCCGGCGGCGAGGCGGCGGTCACGCTGACCCTGGGGCAGATGCCGGCGCATAACCATACGTATCACTGTTTTGGCGGGACCAGCTACGCCTACAATGGCGGCTCCGCCGGCAACTTCAAGGGCTACTCCATAACGTCACCGAACACGACCTACGGAAGCGGCGCGGCCGGCAGCGGCGAGGCCCATGAAAACATGCCGCCGTACATCACCGCCTACTGCTGGAGGCGGACGGCGTAAAGACCAGCGGCGGGGACGGGGAAGTATTTTTCGTGATTTTGTCGAAAGTGACCGAATTTTGCTTGCAATTTTCCGAGATATGGTGTAAACTTTACACAGTTAGGTTTTCCGAAGCGTTATCCAAATTTTTGAGAGAAAGAAGGAGTTACGCATGGCAGCAAAATTTGAAGTCAAGATGGCAAAGAACGGAGAGTACGTGTTCAACCTTTACGCCACCAACGGTCAGATCATCGCTACCGGCGGCGAGACCTATTCCAGCGCGGATGCGGCAAAGACCGGCGTGGAGAGCGTGCGCAAAAACTGCGCCGCCCATGTGGAGGACCAGACCAAGGAGGGCTATATGCCCCTGACCCATCCCAAGTATGAGCTTTACAAGGACAAGGGCGGCCAGTTCCGCTTCCGCCTGAAGGCAACCAACGGTGAGATCATCGCCGTCAGCGAGGGCTACAAGGCCAAGAGCAGCGCGAAAAACGGCATCGCCTCCATCGGCCGCAACGCCCCCGAGGCCCCCGTCGTCGAGGCGGAGTGACGCCTGTTCCGATCAGATACCAGAGCCGCCCCCGGAGTTTTCCGGGGGCGGCTCTTTTTTGCGTTCATTTGTTCTCGATATCCGCCCGGCCCAGGACCTTTATCACTGTCAAAAGAAAGATGGACACGTCCTGCCGGAAGCAGAGGGATTCCAGATATGCCTGGTCGTAAGCGGCCTTCGCCGCCGCGTCCAGACGGTCCCGGCCGTGGACCTGGGCCAGACCCGAAAGACCGGGCCGAAGCTGGTACACGCCCATCCGCCGCCGGAGCTGCCGGATATCGCTCTCCTCCGGCACCAGGGGCCGGGGGCCGATAAGGGACATCCGGCCGGTCAGCACCAGAAAGAGCTGGGGCAGCTCGTCCAGGCTGGTGGTGCGCAACAGCCGGCCCAGGCCGGTGACGCGCCGGCCATGGGACATACTGCGGAATTTATACAGGGTGAAAAGCTCCTCGTTCCGGCCCAGCCGTTTCTGCCGGAACAGCACGGGCTCGCCGGGGCCGGTCAGCTTCACCGCCAGGGCGACGATCAGCATGGGGATCGCCAGCAGAACGAGCAGCAGCGCCGCCAGCGCCACGTCCATTGCCCGCTTCCACGCCAGATACCGCTCCTGGCGGGGCGTCAGGCGATAGGGGGCCATCACAGCTCCTCCGCCCGGTGACAGGCCACCAGCCGGTCCTCCAGCGGACGCAGGGCCGGCGTTTCGGTCCGGCAGCGGTCCGTGGCATAGGGACAGCGGGTGTGGAACCGGCAGCCGGCGGGAGGGTCGATGGGGCTGGGTATCTCCCCCTGGAGGATGGCGCGGCTGTCGTCCCGGAGGCGGGGGTCCGCCCGGGGGATGGCCTCCAGCAGAAAGCGGGTGTATGGGTGCAGGGGGTGGGCGTACACGTCGGCCCCGCCGCCGATCTCGCAAAGCCGGCCCAGGAACATCACCGCCACCCGGTCAGCCATGAACCGCACCACGCTCAGGTCGTGGCTGATGAACAGATAAGTCAGCGCGAACCGCTCCTGCAGGTCCTTCAAGAGATTCAATATCTGGCTCTGGACAGACACGTCCAGGGCCGACACCGGCTCGTCGCACACGATCAGCCTGGGCCGCAGGGCAATGGCCCGGGCGATGCCGATGCGCTGCCGCTGGCCGCCGGAGAACTGGTGCGGATAGCGGTACAGAAACTCCTCCGGGATGCCCACCGCGTCCAAGAGCTCTCGGACCCGCTGGGTGGTGGCCGCCCGGTCCGGGCAGACCCCATATGTCACCAGCGGCTCCGCCACGATGTCCCGGACCGTCATGCGGGGGTCCAGGGAGGCGTAGGGGTCCTGGAAGATCAACTGCATCTGCCGCCGGTAGGGTGCCAGCTCCCTTTGGCTCAGGGCCGTCAGATCGACGCCCTGGAAGGTCACGGTCCCGGCGGTGGGGGGGATGAGGCCGATCAGGGTCCGGCCCAGGGTGCTCTTGCCGCAGCCGGATTCGCCCACCAGGGCCAGGGTCTCCCCGGCGCGGATCGTCAGGTCCACATCGGACACCGCATGGACCTTCCGCCGGCCCTTGGCGGGAAATTCCTTCACCAGCCCCCGGGCTTCCAGCAGGATCTGCTCCGCCATCAGCTCCGCCTCCCTTCAAAGCACCGGCACCAGTGGCCCGGACCGATCTGGTCCAGCTCCGGCCGTTCCGCCCGGCATTTCTCCCCGGCGTGGGGGCATCGGGGCGCGAAGGCGCAGCCCGCCGGCAGGCGCAGCAGATTCGGCACCACGCCGCCGATGGCCGGCAGCCGCCGGGGACTGGCGTCCAGCCGGATCACCGAGTCCATGAGGCCCCGGGTATAGGGGTGGGCGCACCGGTCGAACAGCGTCAGCGCGTCCGCCTGCTCCACGATCCTGCCGGCGTACATCACATATACCTTGTCGCACATCTGGGCGATCACGCCCAGGTTGTGGCTGATGAGCAGCACGCTCATGCCCGTCTCCCGGCTCAGGTCCCGGATGAGCCGCAGGATCTGCGCCTCGATGGTAACGTCCAGAGCCGTGGTGGGTTCGTCCGCGATCAGCAGCTTGGGCTTGCAGATCATAGCCATGGCGATCATCACCCGCTGGCGAAGGCCGCCGGACAGCTCATGGGGATAGGCGTTGTACCGCTTCTCCGGCTCCGATATGCCCACGTGGGACAGCATGCGGATGACTTCCTCCCTGGCGGCGGCCCGGGACATATCCTCATGCAGCAGCAGGGCTTCCCGCATCTGCCTGCCCACGGGGACCACCGGGTTCAGGCTTGTCATGGGCTCCTGGAAGATCATAGCCATATCCCGGCCCCGGATGGGCTGAAGCTGCCGGTCGGTCAGGCCGGTGAGCTCCCGGCCCGCCAGGGCGATGGAGCCGCCGGTGATGCGGCCGGGGTACTTCAAAAGCCCCATGACGGACCGGGCGATCATGCTCTTGCCGCAGCCGGATTCGCCCACCACGCCCACCACCTGGCCCTTGCCGATAGTCAGCGATACGTCGTCCACCGCGGGGACGTAGCCCCGCTCCGTGAAAAAGCCGGAGGACAGGTGTTCGATTTTCAGCGTATATTCGTCCATAGGGTCCTCACTCGTTGTTCAGATGGGGGTCCAAAGCGTCCCGGAGGCCGTCGCCCAGGAAGTTGCAGCTGAGCACCACCAGCATGATGGCCGCGCTGGGGGCCAGGCTGATCCAGGGGGCGTTATACAGGAACTGCCGGCCCATATTCACCATCAGCCCCCAGGAGGAGTTGGGCAGCTTGACGCCCACGCCCAAAAAGCTCAGAGAGCTCTCCGACAATATGGCGGAGGGGATGTTCAGCGTGAACAGCACGATCAGCGCGGGCAGGCAGTTGGGCAGGATGTGCCGGAGGATGATCCGTCCGGGGCTGACGCCGATGCTCCTGGCCGCCTGGACGTACTCTGTTTCTTTCAGAGAGATGGTCTCCGAGCGGGCCACCCGGGCCACGCTGGCCCAGCCCACCAACGCCAGGGCCAGGAAGATGTTCATGACCCCGTCGCCCAGGGTGTACATGATGACCATAGCCAGCAGCAGGGAGGGGAACGCCAGCATCACGTCCGCCAGGCGCATGATGATATAGTCCGTCTTGCCGCCGGCGTAGCCCGCCACGACACCCAGGGCCACGCCGATCACCATGGAGATCAGCGTGGGCACCACGCCCACCGCCAGAGAGATGCGGGCGCCGTATAAAAGCCGGGTCAGCACGTCCCGGCCCATCTCGTCCGTGCCCAGCCAGTGGGCGGCGGTGGGGGCCTGCAGGCGGATGGAGGCGTCGCCGTTCACCGCGTCATAGGGCGACAGGAGCGGTACGAAAACAGCCGCCAATATGAGCAGCGCCAGGAAAACGGCGGAGGCCACCGCCAGCTTGTTTTTCCGGGCCATGCGCCGCAGCTGCACGCCAAGGCCCTCGCTCTCCCCGATCTGGCTGGCAAGGTCGGCGGATATGACGTCGGTCTTTTTTCTGAATAACGCCATGTCAGCCCTCCTTCCGTATCCGGGGGTCCAGCACGCTGTACAGGCAGTCCGCTACCAGGTTCCCGGCGATCACCAGGACCGTGGCGAAGATCACCGAGCCCTGCAAAAGCGGCACGTCCCGGCCGGAGATGGCGTCGATGCACAGCCGCCCGATGCCCGGCAGGGAGAAGATGGTCTCCGTTATCACCGCGCCGGACAGCAGGGAGGAGATCTGGATAGCCATGACCGTGATCACCGGGATCATGGCGTTTCGCAGCGCGTGGAACACCACCGCGCCCGGTACGCTCCGGCCCTTGGCCCGGGCCGTGTCTATGTAGTCGGAGCCCATGACCTCCAGCAAGGTGGAGCGGGTGAGCCGGGCCACGGAGCCCGCGCTGCTCCAGCCCAGCGCGATGGCGGGCAGCACATAGCAGACAAGGCCCTCCTTGGTGCCCTGGATGGGAAACCACTTCAGCTTGTAGGCCAGCAGATATTGCAGCACCATGGCGGTCATGAACACCGGCACGGAGATGCCCAGCAGGGAAAAGCCCATGCCCAGCCGGTCCGCCAGCCGGTCCTTACGCATGGCGGAGATCACCCCGCACAGGATGCCCACGGCCCAGGCCACCAACGCCGCCATCACCGACAGCTTGATGGTAACGGGGAAGTAGGCGGCGATCAGCTCCGACACCGGCTTGTGGTACTTGATGCTGGTGCCCATATCGCCGGTGAAAAGGCCCGTGACGTACACCCAGAACTGCACATACCAGGGCTTGTCCAGCCCAAGCTCGGCGGATATCTGCTGGACCACGTCCTCCCGGGCGTGCTCGCCCATCATAGTCAGGATGGCGTTGCCCGGCAGGATGCGCAATATCAGATATATGACCAGGACCACCCCGATCAGGACCGGGATGGAGCTTATGACGCGCCGGATTATGCTTTTGAGCGTACTCATAGGGTCACTTCCTTTCGTCGATGCGGGCATTGACGAAATTGGGCGCAGGGGTCTACTCCTGCGCCCAATCATACATTTTATATTATCATGGGGGCCGCTGTCAACATCACTTCATTTCCACGTCCCGGACGAAGAAGTTGGAGAAGCCGGCCCAGTGGGGCACGAAGGACTCCACCTTCTCGCCGATGCAGAACAGGTGCGCCCGCTCGTACAGAGGCACCACGGCGGCGTCCTCCACCACGATGGCCTCCTCGATGGCCTGGTATTCCGCCATGCGCTCGTCATCGTCCATGATGGAGGAGGCAGCGTCCACCCGGTCCTTGATCTCCTGATCGGCGTAGTTCAGGCTCCGGCCGGAGGTGCTGTTGGAGAAGAAGGTGCCCAGGATGTTGGCGGGGTCGTTGTAGTCCATGGTCCAGGTGCCGATGAAGGCGGGCATCTCTTCCGTGCGGCGGAAGTCCAGCCAGGCGGACTCGTCATAGCTTACGATGTCCACATTGATGCCCACGGCGGCCAGGTCCTGGGCGATCTGCTGGTACACCATGGCGGTGGTGTCGCCGCTGGAGGAGTCCAGAGAGAACTCGAAGGAGATCTCGCCCTCCTCATAGCCGGCTTCCGCCAGCAGGGCTTTGGCCCCCTCGGGGTCGTAGACGATGGGCTCCAGGTCCTCGTTGTGGCCCCAGACGCCGGTGGCGATCATGCCGTTTTGGATGATGCCGTCGCCGCCGTAGAAGTTGTCCAGCAGGCCCTGGCGGTCGATGGCCATCTGCACGGCCTTACGCACGTTCACGTCGGACAAGAACTCGTTGTTCTCGTTCATGCTCATGAAGGTCACGCCCACCCGGTAGCCGGGAACGATGGAGTCGGCGTAGGTGGTCTTGTAGACGCTGTCGATGATGGAGGCGTCCAGCGCGTCCAGGTCGATGATGTCCAGCTCGCCGCTCTGGAACATCAGGTTCTGGGTGTTGGCGTCGGGCACCACGTTCATGACTACCACGTCCGCGTCAGGGGCCTCGCCCCAGTAGTTCTCGTTGCGGGTCAGGGTGAAGTGGTCGTTGGGGACCCACTCGCTGACGATGTACGGGCCGGAGCCGATGGTGTCGGCGGGCTCCATGCCGAAGCCGTCCACGCTCTCCACGGTCTCCTTGTCGATGATGCTCATGGCAGGGGAGGTCAGCTCCGCCAGATAGCCGGCGTTGGCAGCCTCCAGGGTCAGGGTGAAGTTATAGTCGTCCTCCACCACGATGCCCTCCAGCTCCTCCGCCTCGCCGTCCAGCAGGGCCTGAGCGCCCGCCACCTCCTGGGCGATGTCGTAGTTGCAGGCGCCGGGGACCGTCAGCAGATGCTCGAAGGTGTACTTCACATCGGAGGCGGTCAGAGCCTCGCCGTTGGAGAAGGTCACGCCCTCCACCAGCTTGAAGGTGTAGGTCAGGCCGTCCTCGGACACGCTGTAGTCCGCCACCAGGGAGGGGACGATCTCCGTGGAGCCGTCCGGCTGGACCTTGATCTCAAAAAGCCGGTCGAAAACGTTGTGGGGGATGAAGTAGTCGTCCGTTGTCAGGGCCACGTCCATCGTCAGGATGTCGCTCTCGGCGGCCAGGTTCAGGACCTTCTCCTCCTCCGCGGCATAGGCCGGGATGGCCGCCAGGCTCATGAACATAGCCAGGACCAATACAAACGCCAGGTGCTTTCTCATGCAGGAAATACCTCCTTGATTTACTACTTTAAATATACAGGATTTTTGCCGCAAAGAAAATGGCGTTGTATGCTCATGTCCTTGCAAAAAATGCTGTCCCGGTCCTGTCCGGGGCACAGCGCGGCCGGCGGGAGCGGCATTATTTAAATGTATAGGCGGGGAGCGGAGACTCTCCGCTTTTTTGCTTTTTTCGCCGTCCGGCGAGAGGGGGCGTTCGGCGGTCCGGAAGATCCTGTGGGGATTTTTTCCAACAAAATATTCGCCGCTTTTTTGTCAAAACTAGATGTTGTAGCGGCACAAATGTCAAAATACTATTGGAAAAAAATTACATGAATAAAAGTGCAAAAAACTGAAAATTTCCCCTTGCAATTTGCGAAGTGTGCCCCTATAATAAAAAGCGAAGTGGGGCGAAGTGGGGAAAAGTGTTTCAACAGCCCACAATTTTGAACGGAGGTGAGCCGGATGACAGGGGAATTTCAACATTCTCTCGACGCGAAGGGCCGTCTGTTTATCCCGGCGCGCCTGCGGGATGAGCTGGGCGCGGAGTTTTTTGTGACGCTTTCCATGGACCACTGTCTGTGCGCCTACAGCGCGGAGCAGTGGCGGATCTTTTCTGACAAAGTGAACGCCATGCCCTATGTGAAGCAGCGGGCCATGCGCCCGCTTTACGCCTTTGCCTGCAAGTGCGAGCTGGACGCCCAGGGGCGCATTTTGCTGCCGCAGAACCTGCGGGAGAGGGCGGGCCTGACGAAAAACGTCACGGTCCTGGGCTCCAACAACCACGCGGAGTTCTGGGACAGCGAGGAGTGGGCCGCCATGCGTGACGCCGAGGCGTCGCCGGAGAACATCGCGGCTGTCATGACGGAATTCGACTTCTGATGCGGCACGAGAGCGTATTGCTCCAGGAGTGTGTCCGCTACCTGGATATCGACCCTTCGGGGATATATGTGGACGGGACCCTTGGCATGGGCGGCCACGCGGAGGCCGTGCTGGAAAAGCTGGGCGGCGGTATGCTGGTGGGCATCGACCGGGACGACCGGGCCCTGGCCTTTTCCCGGGAGCGGCTGGCCCGCTTTGGCGGCAAGGCGAGACTGGTGAAGGGCAGCTTTGGGGACCTGGGCCAGATCCTGGACAGCCTGGGCATCCAAAAGGTGAACGGGATGCTCTTCGATCTGGGGGTATCGTCGCCCCAGCTGGACGATAAGGAGCGGGGCTTTTCCTATATGCAGGACGCGCCGCTGGATATGCGGATGGACGAGAGCGCGCCGCTGTCGGCCCGGGACGTGCTGAACACGTACTCCGAGGCGGAGCTGCGCAGCATCTTCTGGCGGTACGGCGAGGAGCGGTACGCCGGACGGATCGCCGCGGCGGTGGTGGCGGCCCGGGAGAGAGGGCCGGTGGAGACGACGGGCCAGTTCGTGGACATCATCCGCTCCACCATGCCGGCCGCCGCGCTGCGGGAGAAGCAGCATCCGGCCAAACGGTGCTTTCAGGCCGTCCGCATCGAGGTGAACGACGAGCTGGGCCAGCTGGAGCGGATGCTGGACCAGGCACCGGACCGGCTGGTCCGGGGGGGAAGGCTTCTCGTCATCAGCTTCCACTCGCTGGAGGACCGGCTGGTGAAGGAGGCCATCCGCAAGCGTGAAAACGGCTGCACCTGTCCGCCGGACTTCCCGGTATGCACCTGCGGCTTTGTAAAAACACTCAGGAGCGTCACCCGAAAGCCGGTTGTCCCCGACGGGGAGGAGCTGGCGGGAAATCCGCGGGCCAGGAGCGCCCGCCTGCGTATAGCGGAGAAAGTATGAGTCATGGAAGACGTCAGGACATTCAAATCCTATAACTTCGTCACCGGCGCGGTGGACGGCACGATGGCCTATGATTTCAGCAATCCGGGCCTGTACACCGACGAGGAGCTTTACGGCCAGCCCCTTGAAAAGCCCAGCCGCCGGGAGGAAGCCGCCCGCCAGCAGGAGTGGATCAAGGAGGATGCGCGGCCGGACGTGCGCCGGTCCGTGCTGGTGAAGAACCACCAGGGGCTGTCATTGCTGTCCATGCTGGGCGCGGCGGCGGCGGTAGTGCTGCTGACTATGATGCTGCTGGCCCAGATCCGGCTCACCGACATCTCCGACACCGCCGCCCGGCTGGAGGATCAGATCTCCGCGCTGGAGCTGGAGCGGGACAAGCTGACCGTGGAATATGAGACGATCTTCAACCTGAAGGACGTGGAGCAATACGCCGTGGACGTGCTGGGCATGCAGGAGCCCGACAGCCAGCAGGTGTTCTACCTGACCGGCGTGGCCTCCGCCGACAAGGCCGTGGTCATCGAAAAAGACGACGCGGATATGTTCTCCCTGGGCGTGGCGGACCTGCTTGCCTCCGTCAAGGCATATTTCAGTTGACAAGGGTATTATACTGGTATTGATGGCAGACGATACCGCCGCACCCAAAGGAGACGCCCTATGTTCAACAAACGCCGGCAGACCGATCAGCCCGATGGACAAAACACGATACTGCTCCGCCGCACACTGTTTCTCATGATAGTGTGCGGCATAGTTGCATTTATACTTCTGGGCGCACGGCTGTTCAAGCTGCAGATCCTGGACCACGATATGTACGAGACGGCGGCGGTGGAGCAGCAGCTCCGGCAGACGGCGGTCCCCGCCAAGCGGGGCACCATCTACGACCGGAACATGAACATCCTTGCCATGAGCGCGTCGGTGAGCAATATCTACATAAGCCCCGCGGAGATCGTCATGTATGACGAGGACCCGGCCATGATCGCCAGCGGCCTGTCCGCGATCCTGGGCATTGACTATTACGAGATCTTTGAAAAGACCACCCACACCGACAGCTGGTATTCCACCGTGGCCCGGAAGGTGGAGGACGACGTGGCCGACCAGGTCCGGGCCTTCAAGGAGGAGAACGACCTGCTGGGCGTGAAGATCGAGGAGGCCAGCAAACGGTACTATCCTTACGGGAGCCTGGCCTGCCATGTGGTGGGCTTCGTGGGTTCCGACGACCACGGCCTGGCGGGGCTGGAGTTTTATTACGACGATCTGCTCTCCGGCGTGGACGGGCGTATCGTCCGGGCCACCAACGCCTACGGCACGGACATGATGTTCACGGACTTTGAGGATTACTACGACGCCGAGGACGGCAAGAGCATCGTGCTGACTATCGACGAGACCGTGCAATACTATCTGGAGAACCACCTGCAGACCGCTGCGGAGCAGTACGACCTGCAGGACGGCGCGGCGGGCATCGTCATGGACGTGAACACCGGCGGCGTGCTGGCTATGGCGTCTTTGGACGGGTTCGATCTGAACGACTATCTGACTATCAGCGAGCAGGCCCAGGAGCGGGTGGACAGGGCCGAGATCCACACCGACGAGGAGCGGGAGACCCTGATCGAAGCGGAGCGGCAGGCCCAGTGGCGCAACAAGGCCCTGTCCGACACCTATGAGCCCGGCTCGGTCTTCAAGATCATCACCCTGGCGGCGGGCCTGGAGAGCGGCGCGATTACCACCGACTCCACCTTCTTCTGCGGCGGCAGCATCGACGTGCTGGGCCGTACCGACCCGCTGAACTGCTCCAACCTGGGCGGCCACGGCAACCTGACCCTGCGGGAAGCCGCCATGTACTCCTGCAACGTGGCCTTCGTCACCATCGGTGAGTGGATCGGCGCGGAACAGTTTTATGATTTCGTCCACGCCTTCGGCCTGTTCGACCGGACGGGCCTGGACCTGACCGGGGAATCGGACAGCCTCTGGTGGACGGAGGATGTGTTCTTCAATAAGGGCAACCTGTCCCAGCTGGCGGCCGCCTCCTTCGGCCAGACCTTCACCATCACCCCCATCCAGTTGATAACGGCGGTGAGCGCGGTGACGAACGGCGGGTATCTGCTGGAGCCCTATCTCGTCAAAGAAGTCCTCAACGCCGACGGCACCGTTGCCAGCCAGCGGGAGCCGAAGGTGGTCCGCCAGGTCATCAGCGAGCAGACCAGCAAGACCTGCTGCGACATCCTGGAGACCGTGGTGGGCGATAAAAACGGCACCGGCGTCAACGCCTATGTGCCCGGCTACCGGGTGGCCGGCAAGACCGGGACCTCCGAGGACGTGGTCTATGAGGCCACCCACGGGGACAAGAAATATATCTGCTCTTTCCTGGGCTTCGCCCCGGCGGACGATCCCCAGGTGGCGGTGCTGGTCCTGCTGAAAAACCCCGGCCCGGACAGCATCGTGGTAGCCAGCGGCGGCCAGATGGCCGCGCCTACCGTGGGCGCGGTGCTGCGGGACGTGCTGCCCTATGTGGGGGTGGACCCGGAGTACGGCGAGGGCGAGGAGGCCCTGGTGGACCAGCGGGTGCCCCGGCTGGTGGGCAAGACCCCCCAGGAGGCGCAGGAGCTTTTGGAGAGCGCGGGCTTCGTCCTGAAGGCCACGCTGGGCTCCGGCGCGGCGGTCACCGCCCAGATGCCGGCTCCCAACGCCAAGGTGGCCGCCGGCAGCGAGATCGTGCTGTACTGCGACGAGCAGCCGGACACCGAGCCTGTGGAGGTGCCGGACCTGCTGGGTCTGAGCTATGAGATCGCCCGGGTCCGCGCCGGGATGTACGGTCTGTACGTCCGGGGCGAGGGCACCATGATGAAGAGCGACTATATCCTGACGGTCAGCCAGAGCGAGGAGGAGGGAGCCCTGGTGGCGCCCGGCACGGTGATCACCGTCACGCTCAGCGACTGGACGAAAACGGGGATATTCTGATATGAAGCTGAAAGAATTGTTGACGGACGTGACCGTGACCGCCATGCAGGCGGACCCGGACACGGAGATACGGGACATCCGCTACGACTCGCGGGCGGTGCGGACCGGCGACCTGTTCGTGGCGGTGGAGGGCTTTCAGAGCGACGGCCACCGGTTCATCCAGACCGCGCTGGAAAAGGGCGCGGCGGCGGTGCTGTGCCAGCACGCGCCGGCGGAGGCCGGGCCCTATGTGGTGACGGAGGACAGCCGGAAGGCTTTGGCTCTGGTCTCCGGCGCGTATTTCGGCCATCCCGCGGAGAAAATGAAAATGGTGGGCGTCACCGGCACCAATGGCAAGACCACCGTCACGCTGCTGGTAAAACATATGCTGGAGGACGTGCTGGGGGCCAAGGTGGGCCTGGTGGGCACCATCTCCAACTGGATCGGGGACGAGCAGCTCCAGACCGAGCGGACCACCCCGGAGTCCTACGACCTGCAAAAGCTGTTCGCCCGGATGGTGGATGAGGGCTGCACCCACGCGGTGATGGAGGTGTCCTCCCACGCGCTGGCCCTGGACCGGGTGGCCGGCGTGCGCTTCGACGCGGCGGTGTTCACCAACTTGACCCAGGACCATCTGGATTTTCACAAGACCATGGAAAGCTATGCCGGGGCAAAGGCCCTGCTCTTTTCCCGGTGTGACAGGGCGGCGTTCAACGCCGACGATCCCTGGGCGGCGTTCATGATGGACCGGGCAGCCTGTCCGGCGGTGACCTTCTCCGCCGGGGGGCGGGAGGCCGATCTGCGGGCGGAGGACGTGACGCTGTCCGCCGACGGGGTGGCTTTCACCGCCCGGGCGGGACAGGAACGGGCGCCGGTGCGTCTGGCTATACCCGGGTCCTTCTCCGTGGCGAACGCCCTGGCCGCCATGGCCGCCGGGGGGATGCTGGGACTGAGCCTGGCCGACTGCGCCGCCTCCCTGGGCCGGGCCGCCGGCGTGAAGGGGCGGGTAGAGGTGGTCCCCACGCCGGACGATTTCACCGTCGTCATCGACTACGCCCACACCCCCGACGCCTTGGAAAAGGTGCTGAGGACCATGAAAGAGGCGGCCGGCGGACGGGTGGTGGCCCTGTTCGGCTGCGGGGGCGACCGGGACCGGACCAAGCGGCCCCTCATGGGGGCCATCGCCGCCGGGACAGCGGACTTTTGCGTGGTCACCAGCGACAATCCCCGGTCCGAGGACCCGGAGGCCATCATCGCGGATATTTTGGGGGGTATGCCCCCGGAGGCGCCGAGAAAGGTGATCTCCGACCGCCCGGCGGCTATCCGCTGGGCCATCGACAACCATTTGCCGGGGGACGTGATCGTTCTGGCCGGCAAAGGCCACGAGACCTATCAGGAGGTCAAGGGCGTCAAACGCCACATGGACGAGCGGGAGATCGTGGCGGAACACCTTCGCGGGAGTGACAGATGATGAGTATGACGATGCGGTTGATCCTGAGCTTTATCACGGCCTTTATCGTGGCCGTGCTGATCGGTCACGTATACGTGCCCTGGCTGCGGAAGATCAAGGCGGGGCAGGAGATCAAGGAGATCGGCCCCAACTGGCACAAGTCCAAGGCGGGCACTCCCACCATGGGGGGCGTGATCTTCATCGCGGCGGTGACGGTGGTGACGCTGTCGTTCGGGCTCACCTCCATCCGGGACGGGGAGCTGGGCGCGCTGTTCGTGCTGCTGTTCTCGCTGTTTTACGGGGGCATCGGGTTCCTGGACGACTATGAGAAGCTGAAAAAGAAGCAGAATCTGGGCCTGTCCGCCAAGGCCAAGTTCATATTGCAGCTGGCGGTGGCGGTGGCGCTGCTTTACCTGCTGCGGCTGGAGGGGTATCTGACCCCGTCGCTGTACGTGCCGTTCTGGCACGTGACGGTGCATGTGCCGGAGTGGTTCTATTTCGTGCTGTGCGCCTTCATCGTGGTGGGCACGGTGAACGCGGTGAACATCACCGACGGACTGGACGGCCTGGCCGCCAGCGTATCGGTGCCCGTGTTTTTGTGCTACACCGCGCTGGCCTTTGCCTGGGGCAGCCGGTTCAGCTCCCTGGGGGTGTTCTCCGCCGGGCTCACCGGGGGCCTTTTCGGGTTCCTTATCTATAATTTCCACCCGGCCAAGTGCTTCATGGGCGACACGGGGAGCCTTTTCCTGGGCGGGGCCGTGTGCGGCATGGCCTTCGCGCTGGATATGCCTTTGATGCTGGTGCCCCTGGGGGTGGTGTTCATCTTCGAGACCCTCAGCGACATCATCCAGGTGGTGTATTTCAAGCTCACCCACGGCAAGAGGATATTCAAGATGGCCCCCTTCCACCACCATCTGGAGATGGGGGGCTGGACGGGCCACAAGTGGTCCGAAGTCCAGATCGTCGCGCTGTTCAGCTTTATCTCCCTGCTGGGGGCGGTCGCCGCGTTTTTCTCCAGCGTGGGACGGTATGTGTGAGGATGACTTGACAGGAGGTAGCGGATATGGCGGTCAAGGCCGAAAACGCCGGAACATACGAAAACACCCGCCTGGCGGACTATACCTACGATAACTCCATCGAGCGGGGCTCGGTGGACGTGCCCTTTGCCATGCTCACGCTGCTGCTGCTGATCGTGGGCGTGATCATGGTGCTGTCGGCCAGCTTCGCCCGGGCCTATTACGACCCCTCCGACACCACCGGCGGCAACGCCACCTACTACTTCGTGCGCCAGGCCCTGTTCGCCCTGTGCGGCGTGGGCGTGATGTTCGTCTGCTCCCGGTTCCCCATGAGCTTTTACCGGCACATCTCCGGCATCGTGATGCTGGTGGCGCTGGCCCTGCTGGTGCTGGTGCTGGTGCCCGGCATCGGTGAGAAGGCCAACAACGCCCGCCGGTGGATCAACCTGGGCTTCACCACCTTCCAGCCCTCGGAGATCGCCAAGATCGGCGTTATCATGTTCTTCGCCGTGCTGATCTGCAAGTATAAGGACAAGATGTCCACCCCCCGCTACGGCATCGTCCCCTTCGCGGCGGTGATCGGGGTGGTGTGCTTTTTGCTGGTGCTGGAGCCCCATATGTCCGCCATCATCATCATCCTTGCCATCGCGCTGGTGATGCTGTTTCTGGGGGGACTGCCCCTGTACTGGTTCATCGGCGGCGGCACCATCGGCGCGGCGCTGCTGGGCATCGGTTACGCGCTGTTTCCCTATGTGCGCGCCCGGTTCACCGCCTGGCTCAATCCCTTTGCCGACGCCTCCGACGCGGGCTACCAGATCGTCCAGAGCCTTTATTCCATCGGCTCCGGCGGCCTGCTGGGGCTGGGCCTGGGCAACTCCCGGCAGAAGTACCTTTATCTGCCCGAGGAGCACAACGACTTCATCTTCTCCGTGGTCTGCGAGGAGCTGGGCTTCATCGGCGCCATGCTGATCCTGGCCCTTTTCGCGCTGCTGATCATCCGGGGCTACTGGCTGAGCATGCATGTGCGGGACCGGTACAGCGCGCTGGTGGGCGCGGGCATCACCACCCACCTGGCTATGCAGGTCATTTTGAACGTGGCCGTGTGTACCAACTCCATCCCCTGCACCGGCATATCTCTGCCGCTGTTCAGTTACGGAGGCACGGCTTTGCTCTTGCAGATGGCGGAGCTGGGGATCATTCTGTCTCTATCCAGAGATATACCGGAGAAACGATAGTATGAGAGTGCTGTTCACCTGCGGCGGTACCGCCGGACACATCAACCCGGCCCTGGGCGTGGCCGGCCGCATCCGCCAGATCGTCCCAGACGCGGAGATCCTGTTCGTGGGCGCGGAGGGCCATATGGAGACGGAGCTGGTGCCCCGGGAGGGGTACCCCATCAAGACCGTGCGCATCTCCGGCTTCCGCCGGAGCATGAAGCCCCGGATGATCGCGGAGAACATCCGGGCCGTGGGCCGTGTCGTCTCCGCCTGCCGGCTGGCGAAAAAGTACATAGAGGAGTTTCAGCCCGACGTGGCCGTGGGCACCGGGGGATATGTGTGTTACCCGGTGCTGAAGATGGCGGCGGATATGGGCGTCCCCACGGCGGTGCATGAGTCCAACGCCGTGCCGGGCCTTACCACGAAGCTGCTGGAAAAGACCGTGGACCAGATCATGGTGGGCTTGGCCGACAGCCGGGATTTTTACAAGGACCCCGCGAAGGTGGAGGTCACCGGCACCCCGGTCCGGGTGGATTTCAAGGGCCTGGACAGGGCCAAAGCCCGCCGGGAGCTGGGTCTGGACCCGGAGCGGCCGCTGGCGCTGGCCGTGTTCGGCTCCCTGGGCGCGGACTATATGAACGAGACCATGCTGGGCTTCATCCGCCGGATGGGGGAGAAGCCCGATATGCGCCTTATCTACGCCACCGGCAAGCGGTATTATGAGGCCGTGCGGGAAAAGCTGGACAGGGCCGGACTGCGGGAGCCCGGCGTGGACGTGCGGGAATATATCTACGATATGCCCAAGGTCATGGCCGCGGCGGACGTGATCATCTGCCGCAGCGGCGCGTCCACCATCAGCGAGCTGACCTACCTGGGCAAGCCCGCCGTCATGGTGCCCAGCCCCAACGTAGTCAACCACCACCAGGAGAAGAACGCCCGGGTCATGGAAAAGGCCGGAGCCGCCAAAATGCTGCTGGAGGGCCGGTTCGACGCGGACGCGCTGTATGACACGGTGACGGGGCTGCTGGGGGACAAGGCCGCGCTGGCCGCCATGCATGAGGCCTCCCTGCGCCTGGGCGTCAGCGACGCCACGGACCGGATCGCGTCCATCGTGCTGGGCCTGGCGGAGAGCGGGAAGCGGACCCGGTAGGTCTCGCGGCGGCCGCCGCGCCTGCACAAAAACCGCCGGAGCGCATAGTATGTGGTGATCATTTTCTACATACTGGCCGGAGGGCGGAACATGAGCATATGGCGCGTACAGGGTGGATATCCTCTGGAGGGCAGTCTGACCATCCAGGGCGCGAAAAACGCCGTGCTGCCGGTGCTGGCGGCGGCGATACTGACGGGCTGTGAGACGGAGCTTACCAACGTGCCCGCGCTGCGGGACGTGGAGGCGTCGCTGGAGATACTGCGCCAGCTTGGCTGCGTGGTCCAGCGGCAGGGCGGCACGGTAGCCATCGATTCCCGGAACGTGACCGGCTGCCGCATACCCCGGGAGCTGACCGGGCAGATGCGCTCGTCCATCGTCTTTCTGGGGGCCATCCTGGCCCGCTGCGGCCAGGCGCGCATCGCCATGCCCGGCGGCTGCGAGCTGGGGCCCAGGCCGGTGGATCTGCATCTGGCGGCCATGGAGGCTCTGGGCGCGGAGGTGCGCGTGGAGCAGGGCGAGATCGTCTGCCGTGCGCCCGGTCTCACCGGCGGGACGGTCCATCTGGCTCTGCCCAGCGTGGGGGCTACGGAAAACGCCATGATCGCCGCCTGCGCCGCCCGGGGGGAAACGATCCTCACCGGAGCGGCAAAAGAGCCGGAGATCGTTGAGCTTCAAGGCTTTTTGCGGGTCCTGGGGGCCGACGTGGAGGGCGCGGGCACCTCCGTGATAAAGATACGGGGGATGCGCCCGGTCCGGCACGCGCTCTGGCGGGTCATGCCGGACAGGATCGTGGGGGCCACCATGCTGTGCGCCTGCGCCTGCGCCGGCGGCGATCTGGAGCTGCGGGGCCTGGACCCGGCCCATGTGGGCAGCGTGGCGGAGGAGCTGGCGGCCATGGGCGCGCAGTTGGACGCCGGCACGCGCCGGCTCCGCATCCGCTGCGGCGGCCGTCTGCGGGGCGGCCGGACCATCGTGACGGAGCCCTATCCCGGCTTTCCCACCGACGCCCAGCCGCTGATGATGGCGGCCAGCCTGAAGGCGGCGGGCCGGACCACCTTCGTGGAGAACATCTTCGACCACCGCTACCGGCAGGCCGCCCACTTCGCCGCCATGGGGGCGGATATCCGCCTGGATGGCCGCCGGGCCGTCGTCACCGGCGTAGAGCGGCTTCGGGGCGCCAGGGTAGAGGCGGAGGATCTGCGAGGCGGGGCCGCGCTGATCATCGCGGGCCTGGGCGCGGAGGGCGAGACGGAGATACTGGACCGGGGCCATGTGGCCCGGGGCTACGAGGGCTTCGACAGGGTGCTTTCCGCCCTTGGCGGGCATATCAAGATCGATCCTGCCCGGCAGGAATGAATCCCGCTGGCAGTAAGTCGAATAATACGTTTAGAGTTGACCGAATGAGAGGTACGGACATTGGCTACTAGAGATCGTTACGGCGCGGCGAGGAAAAAGAAGAAAAAGAGCGCGGTGTTCGCGCCGCTGTCCTTTTTGCTGGTGCTGGTCGCCTTCGTGTTCGGCGTGGGCGTGTTCTTCCGCGTGCAGACCATCGAGGTGGTGGGCCAGGAGAGCTATACGCCCCAGGAGATCATCGAGGCCTCCGGCATCGACGTGGGCGACAACCTGTTCTTCATCGACCGGGCCGGCGCGTCCAGCCGCATCTATTCCCGTCTGTCCCAGGTGGAGGACGCCAACGTGGAGCCGGTGATGCCCAACAAGCTCATCATCCGGGTCCGGGAGAGCACCGCCGTGGCCTACGTGGAGTGGGAGGGGACCTACTGGGTGGTGACCGGCAACTGCAAGATGCTCAAGTCCGCCGGGCCGGAGGAGCTGTCCGGCCTGATCCATGTGCTGAACCTGACCCCCCAGGACCCGGAGGCCGGCAAGCCCATGAAGGTGGCGGAGGAGGATAACCTGAAGCTGTCCTATCTGCAGGAGCTGCTGGGGGCCGTAGAGGAGCTGAATATGGCCGGCGACGTGGATCAGCTGGATATGTCCAACCCCGCTAACCCCACCTTCCAGTACCAGGGCCGGTTCACCGTCCGCATGGGCTCCAACGACAATACGGACTATAAGCTGCGGATGCTTTTGAGCGGCGTGCCCCAGCTGACGCCCCAGGAAACGGGCACCATAAACCTGTCCGACGGCGTTACGGTGCGCTTTACGCCGGGCTGAGAGACCCAAAAAGAAAAATTTTCCGCCGTTTGACATAATATTTTTAAATAAACTATTGACCTGCGCGAAAATCCGTAATAAAATGTAACATATGTAATTTGGGCGGAGCGTGCCTGTCTACTGACGTGTGCCCATATCGAAATACACGGGAGGCAAATAAAGATGGCAGTCAATTCGGTCGAAACCGGTCCTGAGAATGTCGTTACGCTGAAGGTCGTCGGCATCGGCGGCGCCGGCGGCAATGTTGTGAACAGAATGGTCAGCTCCGGCACTACCGGTGTGGAATTCATCGCCGTCAATACGGACAAGCAGGCTCTCTCCATGTCCACCGCGGACCAGAAGATCCAGATCGGTGAGAAGCTGACCCACGGCCAGGGCGCCGGCAGCAACCCCGATGTGGGCGAAAAGGCCGCGGAGGAGAGCCGCAACGAGGTGGCTAAGGCCCTGGAGGGCACGGACATGGTGTTCATCACCGCCGGTATGGGCGGCGGCACCGGCACCGGCGCGGGCCCCGTGGTGGCCGATATCGCCCGGGAGGCCGGCGTGCTGACCGTGGGCGTAGTCACCAAGCCCTTCGGCTTCGAGGGCAAAAAGCGCATGACCCAGGCCATGCGGGGCATCGACGAGCTGCTGGGCAAGGTGGACAGCCTGCTGGTCATACCCAACGACCGGCTGAAATACGCCACCGACCAAAAGGTCACCTTCGCCAACGCCTTCGAGATCGCTGACGAGGTGCTGCATGAGGCTGTCACCAGCATCTCCGGCCTTATCAAGAACACGGGCTTCATCAACCTGGACTTCGCGGACGTGTGCACCATCATGCGTGGCGCGGGCTTCGCCCACATGGGCGTGGGCCATGCCGTGGGCAAGGGCAAGGCGGAGGACGCCGCCCAGATGGCTATTTCCAGCCCCCTGATGGAGACCTCCATCAACGGCGCGCATGGCGTGCTCATCAACATAACCGGCTCCGAGGACATGGGGCTGGACGATGTGGAGACCGCCGCCAATCTGGTCCAGGCCGCGGCCCATCCCGACGCCAACATCATCTTTGGCGCGTCCTTTGATAACTCCATGGACGACGAGATCCGGGTGATCGTCATCGCCACGGGCTTTGACGAGGGTTCTCAGACCGCCAAGGCGGTCTCCGCCTCCACCGACCAGGCCAAGCAGCCCGTTGAGGCGGACGATGTGGAGAAGCTGTTCACCCGGGGCGACAAGGCCGAGGGGGACAAGCCCGCCGCGGCTCCCGCTCCCGCGCCGGAAGAGGAGGACCCCTTCGACAGCATCTTCCGCATCTTCAACTCCAAGTAAAGACCGACCAGACGCGACCGGCATGGCCTCCGCCATGCCGGTCGTTTTTTATCTTTCCATGTCGCGCTCCAGCTTCCGGGCCAGGGCCTCCAGCCGCCGGACGGCGGCCCGGTCCCCCTCCAGGGCCAGGGCGCACCGGTCCGGCAGCGGGGCCAGATGGACCCGGCCCCGGTCGTTCTGGACGGTGAGGCCGTCGGTGAAGTCCGCGCCGAAGCCCGCCAACGCCTCGCTCATGGCCCGCATGAGCCTTGCCCGGTCCCGGCAGGGCACCACCCGCCGGGGCGGCGCGTCCTGGCCGGGCAGGTGGTAAAGCCCGTCCAGCGCGTCCAGATTGCACTGATAATAGGCCCGGGGCGTGCCGATGTCGCACCAGTAGCCCTCCATGACCCGGCCCCGCAGGGGCGCGCCCTCTTGCAGCAGCAGGGGGAACAGGTCCTTGGCAAAGTCGAAGGGCCTGTCGCGGGGCACCCGGTCCAGCACGTCCGGGCTCAGGGCGTATATGCCCGTGCTGACCCGGTCCGTGACTACCCGCTCCCAGGTGGGCTTTTCCAGAAAGCCGGTGACGCGCCCGTCCCGGTCCGTCAGCACCAGACCGTAGGGGAGGGGCTCCGCCTGGGCGGCCAGCGCGATGGTGACGCCCTGGCGGTGGTCCGCCAGCAGGTCCGCCAGGTCGAAGTCGCAGGCGCTGTCCCCGCTCATGACGAGGAATTTTTCGTCCCCCACGAAGTCCGCGCAGTTGGCTACGGCCCCGGCGGTGCCCAGAGCCGTGGGCTCCTCCCGGTACTCGATACGCACGCCGAAGGCGGAGCCGTCCCCGAAGTGGTCCCGGATGATCCGGGGGGCGTAGTGGAGGGTAAAGCAAAGGCTGTCAAAGCCGTTTTCCCGCAAAAGGGCCACCGTCCGCTCCAGCAGCGGCACGCCCAGCAGAGGCATCATGGGCTTGGGAAGCCCGCCGGATATGGACCGCAGGCGCGTTCCCTCCCCGCCGGTGAGTACGACCGCTTTCATCCTTTCACCTCGTCTTTAGTATGCGGTCAAGGGGCGGGAAAAATGTAATTGTATTATTATGGTGTTTCTGCTATAATGATACAGAATATGTATTTTGGAGCAGTATGCCATGAATAAGATCGCCAAGAGATTGGGCGAGCCGGCTTCCCGGCTTTATATACTCTGTCTGGCTCTGTTCGCCGGGATCACGGCGGTATTTTTCAAGGAATACCGCCTGGCCGCCGGAGAGGCCATCACTGCGGTGGCGCTGTTCGTGGTCCACACGGGCCTGGCAAGACAGCGCAAGCGGGAGTTGATGGAGTATATCCAGTCCGTCACCTACGATTCGGAGGTGGCCCGGGACAACGCCATGCTCAATTTCCCCCTGCCCATGGCGGCCTTTTTCGCTGACTCGGGCCGGCTGGTGTGGGCCAACCAGGAGTTTTTCCAGATCTGCGGCCGCAAGGAGCCCAGCGTGGACGTGTCCATGACCGACCTGGCGCCGAACTTCCAGGGCAAGTGGGTCCTGGAGGGAAAGAGCCGCTGCCCGGGTCTGGTGGAGGTGAACGGCCGCCGCTATCAGGTCCACGGCAATCTGGTCCGGGGCAAGGAGGGGGAGCAGGTCAGCGGCTCCATGGGCGTCACCTACTGGGTGGATGTGACCGACTATGAGGACATCCGCCTGGAGTACGCCGCCTCCCGGCCCGTCATCATGCTCATCATGATCGACAACTATGACGAGCTGATGAAAAACGTGCCGGAGCGGACCAAAAACGACCTGCGCAACCAGTTGGAGGACTGCCTGGTCCAGTGGACCGAGGGGATGCGGGGTTTTCTGCGCCGGTATGACCGGGATCGGTATATCTATCTCTGCGAGCGGCGGTACTTCGACAAGCTGGCCGCCAACAAGTTCACCGTGCTGGACACGGTGCGGACCGTTTCCAATACCTCCGGCATCCACGCCACGGTCAGCATCGGCGCGGGGCTGGACGGGGCCAGTCTGGAGGAGGATTTCAACTTTGCCTCCATGAGCGTGGAGATGGCTCTCAGCCGGGGCGGCGACCAGGTGGTGGTCCGCAACCGCATGAGCTTCGACTTTTACGGCGGCCGGGCCACCGAGGTAGAGACCCGCACCAAGGTCAAGAGCCGGGTGGTGGCGAACGCCCTGGGGGCCTTCATCAAGGACGCCTCCACCACCTATATCATGGGCCACCGGTTCGCGGACATGGACGCGCTGGGCGCGGCGGTGGGCATCTGCTGCATCGCCAAAAGCTACGGCAAGCGGGCCCGCATCGTCATGGGCAGCACGCCCAACGCCTGCGACGTCATGATCGAGGAGCTGAAACGACACAAGGAGTATGAGGACATCTTCGTCTCGCCCAAGGAGGCCATGCTCCAGGCAAACTCCAGGAGCCTTCTGGTGGTGGTGGACACCAACCGCCCGGAGCAGGTGGAGGACGAGGCCCTTTTGCAGACCATCAGCCGGCTCGTGATCATCGACCACCACCGGCGGGCGGCGTCCTATATCGAAAACGCGGCCCTGACCTTCCACGAGCCCTACGCCTCCTCCGCCTCGGAGCTGACGGTGGAGCTTTTGCAGGAGCTGGTGGAGCCGGAGAGCATATCCCGGGTGGAGGCGGAGGCCCTGCTGGCCGGCATCGTCACCGACACCAAGAACTTCACCCTGCGCACCGGCGAGCGGACCTTCGAGGCGGCGGCGTTCCTGCGCCGGATGGGGGCGGACACGGTGGCCGTGAAGCGGCTGCTGCAAAGCGATATGCAGCACACCGTCAGCCGCTACGCCATTTTGGAGCGGTCCACCGTGTACAGGGACAACATCTGCCTGGCGGTCATGGACCACGAGGTTGACCGGGTGGTGGCCGCCCAGGCCGCCGACGAGATGCTGAACATCTCCGACGTGGAGGCCTCCGTGGTGCTCTATCCCACGGCGGACGGGGGCGCGATCCTCTCCGCCCGGAGCATCGGCAGTCTGAACGTGCAGGTGCTGCTGGAAAAGCTGGGGGGCGGCGGCAACCAGTCCGCGGCCGGGGCCCAGTTGCAAAATACCTCCATCCAGGAGGCGGAGGCCCGCCTGAAGGCGGCCATAGATGAATATCTGGACATATGACAAGGGGGAGAACGCGATGAAGGTCATTTTACAGCAGGATATCAAAGGCCAGGGCAAAAAGGGCGAGCTGAAGGAGGTCTCCGACGGCTACGGGCGCAACTATCTGCTGCCCCGGGGACTGGCCGTGGAGGCCACGGCGGACAACCTGAACGCCATGCGCTTGAAGGATAAGGCCCGCCAGGCACAGATCGCCAGGGAGAAGGCCCAGGCCCAGGAATACGCCGAGCGGCTGGGCGCGGTGGTGGTCCATGTGAAGGCCAAGGCCGGCGCGGGCGGCAAGCTGTTCGGCTCTGTCACCTCCAGCCAGATCGCTGAGGCCCTGGACGCCCAGCACGGCATCCAGATCGGGAAGAACCAGATCGTGCTGGCCGAGCCCATCAAGCAGTTCGGAACTTTCCAGGTCAAGTGCAAGCTGGGCTATGAGATCGCCGGGACGATCCATGTGATGGTGACAGAGGAGAAGTGACCGATGGACGAGCTTTTGGGGCGCAAGGCGCCATACTCGCGGGAGGCGGAGCAGTCGATCCTGGGCGCGATGCTCATCGACCCGGCCTGCATCCCCGATGTGGTAAACAGCGTCAAGGGAGCTGAATTTTACATCGACGATAACCGGGACATCTTCGAGACGATCTTCGCCATGTTCAGCATGGGCGCGAAGGTGGACCCGGTCACGGTGCTGGACGAGATGCGTACCCGTGGCTGCTGGAAGCCCACCAGCCAGCAGTATCTGCTGGAGCTGATGGACGTGACGCCCACGGCGGCCAACGTGCTGCAATACTGCCAGATCGTCCGGGACCGGGCGCTGCTGCGGGCGTTGGGGGACTCCGCCGCCGAGATCGAGGAGCAGGTCTATCAGCAAAACGGCCAGGGCCAGCAGGTGCTGGAGCTGGCGGAGCGGAAGATATACGCCCTGCGTAAGCAGAGCGTCACCGGCGGGCTGGTGCCCATGACTAACGTGCTGCAGGACGTGCTCAGCCAGATATCCCAGGCCGCGGCGGGGGGCAGCCAGCTCCCCGGCATCTCCACGGGCCTGGCGGATATCGACGAGTGCCTGCAGGGCCTGGGCAGCGGCGACTTCGTGCTGATCGCCTCCCGGCCCGGCATGGGCAAGACCAGTATCGCCCTGAACATCGCCGTCAACGCCGCCAAGACCTCCGGCAAGACCGTGGCTATCTTCTCCCTGGAGATGAGCCGCCAGCAGCTTGTCCAGCGGATGCTGTCCTCCGAGAGCCACATCGACCTTTACCAGCTCAACCAGGGCCGGCTCAACTCCGACGAGTGGGGCAAGCTGGCGGAGGCGGCCGGCGTGCTCAGTAAAGTGGATATCCGCCTGGACGACAACCCCACCATGACCGTGGCGGAGATGGCCGCCCAGTGCCGGCGCATCGAGAACCTGGGCCTGGTGGTGGTGGACTATCTGCAGCTGATGCAGTCCGCCGGCAGCGGCAACACCTGGGCCAATGAGAGCCGCACCCAGGCCGTCAGCGACATCAGCCGCATGATGAAAGTGACCGCCAAGGAGCTGGGGGTGCCCCTGGTGTGCATGAGCCAGTTGAGCCGCGCCAACGAGGGCCGGCAGAACAAGCGGCCCATGCTCTCCGACCTGCGGGAGTCCGGCTCCATCGAGCAGGACGCGGACGCGGTCATCGGCCTTTACCGGGAGGGGTATTACGACCAGGCCTGCGAGGACCCCAACAGCGCGGAGGCCATCGTCCTGAAAAACCGCCACGGCCGGGTGGGGACCATATATCTGCGGTGGCTGCCGGAGTACACCACCTATGTGAACGACGAGCGCCGCCGGGATGAAGATGGATACTGACCTGCTGCCGAAGGAGGGGCTCATTTTGTGCGCCGTGTCCGGCGGGGCGGACTCCATGTACCTGCTCTGCCGGCTCCGGGAGCTAGGCTATCCGGTGGCGGCCGCCCACTATAACCACGGCCTGCGGGGGGCCGAGTCCGACCGGGACGAGGCCTTTGTCAAGGATTTCTGCGAAAAGAACGCCATCCCGTTCATCTCGGAAAAGGGGGATGCGGGGGCCTTTGCCGCCCGGGAGAAGCTGGGGGTGGAGGCGGCGGCCCGGTCGCTGCGGTACGCCTTTCTGGAGCGGGCGGCGGATGAACTGGGCGCGGCGGTCATCGCCACGGCCCACACCGCCGGCGACAATGCCGAGACGGTGCTGCTGCATCTGGCCCGCGGCACCGGCCTGAAGGGCCTGGGGGGCATCCCGCCGGTCCGGGGCCGGGTGGTCCGGCCCATGCTGGATGTGACGGAAAAAGAGATCCGCGCCTGGCTGGCGGAAAAGGGCGTGCCCCATGTGGAGGACACCACCAACGCCTCCGGCGGCTGCGCCCGCAACCGGGTCCGGCATGAGGCCGTGCCGGCCCTGGAGACGGTCAATCCCGCCTTCGTCCGGGCCGTGGGCCGGACGGCGGCTTTGGCCCGGGCCGACGAGGCTTTTTTGGAGGAACTGGCTCGGGACTTTCTCCGGCGGTACGGAGACGAAACGGGCGTGGACGCGAAAGCTTTGGCGGAGCAGTCCTGGCCCGTGGCGTCCAGAGCCGTGCGGCTGCTGGCCGGGCGGGACCTGGCGGCGGAGCACGTGCGAGCCATTTTGAAGGCGGCGGCGGACGGGGGCGCGGCGGACGTACCGGGCCTGCGGGCCGCCAGAGCGGGGGACCGGCTGGTGTTCGGCGTGAACGGGACGGCGGAGAGCATCCCGGCCAGGACGCTTCCCGTGCCGGGAAAGGTGGACGTGCCGGAGGCCGGCGTGAGCGTGACGGCGGCAAAATTCGCCGGCGGGACCGAAGATGTTCACAAATCGTACAACATTTTTTACTTTCAATGTGAGAATATATGTGGTAGTATATCTGTCACCGGCCGCCGGCCGGGGGATAAAATGCGTCCCGTGGGCCGGGGCTGCACCAAGACTTTGAAGCAGCTCTTTGCCGAGGCGGGCGTACCGGCCTGGGAGCGGGCGGCCGTGCCCGTGCTCCGGGATGGGGCCGGTGTGCTGGCGGTGATGGGCGTCGGTCAGGATGAGCGCGCCGCGGCCCGGTCCGGCGGCGGCCAGATCATAGAGATAAAATTTTTACGGCCTGAGCCGTAACGCGGGAGGATATGGATATGCATCCGGATGTGGAGCGGTATATCGCCACCGAGGACGAACTGAAAGGCATCGTGGCCCGGCTGGGCCGGCAGATCAGCGCGGATTATAAGGGTAAGAAGCCGCTTTTCGTGGGCGTGCTGCGGGGCTGCTTCATCTTTATGGCCGACCTGGTCCGCGCCTGCACCATCGACTGCACCGTGGACTTCATGGTGGTGTCCAGCTACGGCCAGGGCACGACTTCCACCGGCGCGGTGAAGATCATCAAGGACCTGACCGAGAACATCGAGGGCCGGGACGTGATCATCGTGGAGGACATCCTGGACAGCGGCAACACCCTCAGCTATCTGAAAAACTATATGATGGCCCGCAAGCCCACCTCCATCCGCATCGTGACGCTCCTGGATAAACCGGAGCGGCGGGTGGCCCCCATCAAGGCGGACTATGCCGGATTCACCATCCCGGACGCCTTCGTGGTGGGCTACGGCCTGGACTATGCGGAAAAATACCGCAATCTCCCGTATATCGGCCTGCTGAAGCCGGAAATCTATTCATGAGGTAAGAAAATGGACAATATGCCTGGCGACAACAAGAACAACTCCAGCCCCGGGCCTGGCGGACCCGGCGGTTCCAGCGGCGGCGGTCCCGGACGCGGCCCCGGCGGCCCCAACCGGCGGGCCCGGGAGATCGGGTTTTACGCGCTGGTACTGGTGCTGCTGCTGGCTACCGTGTTCTCTTTCACCGGCTCCAACCGGGGAGGGGACCTGAACTATTCCCAGATCATCGACCTGTTTGAAGCCAAGCAGGTGGAATCCTTCGTTATCTCCGGCAACGAGCTGTATCTGTACCTGCGGGAGCCCTTCGAGGGCCAGACCGAGATCCGGCGCAACCTGCGGGACGTGGACCAGTTCTACGCGGATCTGGGCGAGCTCATCCGGCAGCAGAAGGATTCCGGCGTCCTCACCGAGTACGACGATAACGAGGGCTTTGTGGCTCCCTGGTGGCTGAGCTTCCTGCCCTACCTCATCGTGGTAGGCGTGTTCGGCGTGCTGTGGTATGTGATGATGACCCGGGCCACCGGCGGCGGAGCCGGCGGCGTTGCCAAGTTCTCCAAGGCCAGGACCCGTGCGAACGTGGACGGCCAGAACAAAAAGACCTTTGCCGACGTGGCCGGGTGCGACGAGGAGAAGGAGGAGCTGCAGGAGATCGTGGAGTTCCTCAAAGACCCCGCCGCCTATACCGCCATGGGCGCCCGCATCCCCAAGGGCGTGCTGCTGGTGGGCCCTCCGGGGACCGGTAAGACCCTGATGGCTAAGGCCGTGGCCGGCGAGGCGGGCGTGCAGTTCCTCTCCATCTCCGGCTCCGACTTCGTGGAGCTGTATGTGGGCGTGGGCGCCAGCCGGGTCCGGGATCTGTTCGACCAGGCAAAAAAGGTCGCGCCCGCCATCATCTTCATCGACGAGATCGACGCCGTGGGCCGCCAGCGCGGTTCCGGTCTGGGCGGCGGCCACGACGAGCGGGAGCAGACCCTGAACCAGCTTCTGGTGGAGATGGACGGCTTTACCAACAACGAGGGCGTCATCGTCATGGCGGCCACCAACCGGGCCGACATCCTGGACAACGCCCTTCTGCGGCCCGGCCGGTTCGACCGGCAGGTGTATATCGGCCTGCCCGACGTGAAGGGCAGGGAGGAGATCCTGCGCGTCCACGCCAAGGATAAGCCCCTGGGCGACGATGTGGATCTGAACTCCATCGCAAGGGGCACCGCCGGCTTCTCCGGGGCGGACCTGGAGAACCTTCTCAATGAGGCGGCCCTGCTGGCCGTGCGCCGGCACCGCCGGTTCATCGTCAACGCCGACATCGACGACGCCATCCTGAAGGTGGAGATGGGCCCCGCCAAGAAGAGCCGGGTCATCACCGACAAGGAGCGGCGGCTGACCGCCTATCACGAGTCCGGCCACGCCATCGCCGCCAAGTATCTGGAGCACGTGGACCCGGTCCACTATATCACCATCATCCCCCGGGGCCAGGCCGGCGGCTTCACCCTCATGCGGCCCAGCGAGGACAAGTCCTTCCTGGCCAGGAGCGAGATGTTTGAGCAGATCGTCATGGCCCTGGGCGGCCGGGTGGCGGAAAAGCTCTTCCTGGACGATATCTCCACCGGGGCCTCCGGCGATATCCAGCAGGCTTCCAAGATGGCCCGGGCCATGGTCATGCAGTACGGCATGAGCGAGCGGCTGGGACCCATCAGCTTTGACGACTCCAGCCACAGCCTGTTCATCGGCCGGGACTTCGGCACCACCAAGAGCTATTCCGAGGAGACCGCCGCCATCATCGACGAGGAGGTCAAGCACATTTTCGACGAGGCCATGGCCCGGTGCGAGCAGCTCCTCACCGAGCACCGGGAGCAGTTGACCGCCGTGGCGGAGTATCTGCTGGTCCATGAGTCCATCGACGGAGCGGACTTCGACTACTTCTGCGACCACGGCCAGCTTCCGCCGCAAAAGCCCAAGGGCGCGGCTCCCGGACAGCCGGGGGCGGCCCAGAGCCAGCCGGACGCGCCCCGGACGGACGCCGCCTGGGAGAAGGACCCGGAGCCGGACCCGACCCCCCTGGCGGGCCAGACCGGCGACGACACGGAAGCATAAATGAGATCATAACGCGTAAGGCGGGCGGCTCGCCCGCCTTTGCCGATAATGACTATAGGAGATACTTATGAAGCTTGGCATCGTGGGACTGCCCAACGTGGGCAAGAGCACCCTTTTCAACGCCCTGACTAACGCCGGGGCCGAGTCCGCCAACTATCCGTTCTGCACCATCGACCCCAACGTGGGGGTGGTGGCGGTGCCGGACCAGCGGCTGGACTTTCTGGCGGAGATGTATCACCCCAAGAAATACACCCCCGCCACCATCGAATTCGTGGACATCGCGGGACTGGTGAAGGGCGCCAGCAAGGGCGAGGGCCTGGGCAACAAGTTTTTGGGCAACATCCGGGGCACGGACGCCATCATCCATGTGGTCCGCTGCTTCGACGACGCCAATATCGTCCGGCATGAATGCTCCACGGACCCGGCGGGGGATATCGAGACGGTGGATCTGGAGCTTATCATGGCGGACCTGGAGATGGTCCGGCGGCGGCTGGAGAAGGCCCAGAAGTACGTCAAGAGCGGCGAGAAGAAATACGCCAAAGAGGCCGACGTGATGGGCCGGCTGGCCGACTGGCTGGACGGGGGCAGATCCGCCCGCTCCTTCCCCTGCGAGGGGGAGGAGGCGGAGCTGGTGGCCCAGTCCGACCTTTTGAGCCTGAAGCCCGTCATATACGCCGCCAACATGGACGAGGACGGCTTCGCCCAGGCGGAGCAGAGCGAGTATTATAAACAGGTCAAGGCCATTGCCGACGCGGAGGGCAGCACGGTGCTGCCGGTGTGCGCCCGGTTCGAGCAGGACATTGCTGAGCTGGACGACCCGGCGGACCGGGAGATGTTCATGGAGGAGCTGGGCATCCGGGAATCGGGGCTGCAGCGGCTTATCAAATGCTCCTACGACCTGCTGGGGCTCATTTCCTTCCTCACCTGCGGGCCGGACGAGTGCCGGGCCTGGACCATCACCAGGGGCACCAAGGCCCCCCAGGCCGCCGGGAAGATACACACCGACTTCGAGCGGGGCTTCATCCGGGCCAACATCATCGCCTTTGATGACCTGAAAGCCTGCGGCAGCGAGGCGGCGGCCCGGGAAAAGGGCCTACTGCGGGCCGAGGGCAAGGAGTACGTCATGCAGGACGGGGACGTGACCCACTTCCTCTTTAATGTCTGAGCGGGTCCGCTGGCTGGATGGCTGGCGGGGCCTGGTCTGCTGGCTGATGGTGGGCTACCACCTTTTCTTCGACTGCATCCTGTTCGGCTGGGTCCCCGCCGCCGCTACCCAGTGGCCGGCGGTGTTCGCCACTCAGCGGTTCATCGCGCTGAGCTTCATTTTCCTCTCCGGCGTCAGCTCCCGCTTCACCCGATCCAATCTGCGCCGGGGGCTCGTCACCGCCGTTGCGGGCGTGATCGTGGTGCTGGCGTCCTATGTGGCGGACGCGCCCATCCGCTTCGGCATCCTGCAGTTTCTTGGCTGCGCCATGGCGCTGTACCACTTCGCGGGGAAGTATGCGCGGCGGGTGCCGGACAAGCTGGCCCCCTGGCTGTGGGGGGGCCTGTATCTTGTCACACGCGTCATAAGCTATACCACGTTCATAAATGTTCCCTGGCTTTACTGGCTGGGGCTGCGGGCACGGGGGTTCGTGTCCTTTGACTGGGTGCCCTTTTTCCCCAACATCTTTATGTTCCTGCTGGGGGCCTGGTTCGGCGGGCGGATATTGGCAAGCCCTCCCGACAGCCGCCTGCGGACCGCCGGCGCGCCGAAATGGCTGGCCTGGACGGGGGAGAGGACCCTGGCGGTGTATCTTATCCACCAGCCGGTGCTGTACGGCCTGTGCTGGGCGGTATACAGGCTCTCGGCTTGACATGAGCCGGCGGCGGTGATATATTGGCCCCGTCTATCAGGGGTTTTTAGGAGGACGATATGCAATACGATTTCAGCGACGCCGAATACAGAAAAATGTACCGGCACACCACCAGCCATGTGCTGGCCCAGGCGGTAAAGCGTCTGTTCCCGGAGGCCAAGCTCGCCATCGGGCCCGCCATCGAGGACGGGTTTTATTACGACATCGACATCGACAAGCCCTTCGTGCCCGAGGACCTGGAGGCCCTGGAGGCGGAGATGCGGAAGATCTGCAAGGAGAAGATCAAGCTGGAGCGGTTCGAGTTGCCCCGGGCTGAGGCCATTGCCTTCATGCAGGAGCGGCAGGAGCCCTATAAGGTGGAGCTCATCCAGGATCTGCCCGAGGACGCGGTGATCAGCTTCTATAAGCAGGGGGACTTCACGGACCTGTGCGCGGGCCCGCACCTGGACTCCACCGGCCGCATCAAGGGCAACGCCATCAAGCTCACCAGCGCCACCGGCGCGTATTGGCGGGGCGATTCAAACCGGAAGATGCTCCAGCGCATCTACGGCACCTGCTTCCCCACCAAGGCGGAGCTGGACGAGCATCTGGCCCGGATCGAGGAGGCTAAAAAGCGCGACCACCGGAAGCTGGGCCGGGAGCTGGGCCTGTTCGCCTTCCGGGACGAGGCCCCCGGCTTCCCGTTCTATCTGCCCAAGGGCATGGTGCTGAAAAATACCCTCATCGACTACTGGCGGCAGGTCCATAAGAAGTGGGATTATCTGGAGATCAGCACCCCCCAGATCATGAAGCGCACCCTCTGGGAGACCTCCGGCCACTGGGATCACTACAAGGACAATATGTACACCACCGTCATCGACGACGAGGATTTTGCCATCAAGCCCATGAACTGCCCTGGCAGCATCCTGGTCTACGATCTGGAGCCCCACTCCTACCGGGACCTGCCGCTGCGCTACGGCGAGCTGGGCCTGGTCCACCGGCATGAGCTTTCCGGCGCGCTCCACGGTATGTTCCGTGTCCGCTGCTTCACCCAGGACGACGCCCATATCCTGCTGGCTAAGGACCAGATCAAGGACGAGGTGGTCCGCATCGCCCAGCTTTTCGACGAGGTGTACTCCCTGTTCGGCCTGCCCTATACCATCGAGCTGTCCACCATGCCGGAGGACCACATCGGCTCCGTGGAGGACTGGGACATTGCCACCGCCGCCCTGGCCGACGCCATCACCAGCATCGGCAAGAGCTATGAGATCAACCCCGGCGACGGCGCGTTTTACGGCCCCAAGCTGGACTTCCATATCGAGGACTCCCTGGGCCGGACCTGGCAGTGCGGCACCATCCAGCTGGACTATCAGCTCCCCGGCCGGTTCGACCTGGAGTATGTGGGCACCGACGGGGAAAAGCACTGCCCCGTCATGATCCATCGGGTGGTGTTCGGCTCCATCGAGCGGTTCATCGGCGTGATCACCGAGCACTTTGCCGGCGCGTTCCCCACCTGGCTCAGCCCCGTGCAGGTGAAGATCCTGCCCATCACGGACCGGACCATGGACTACGCCAGAGAGGTGGCCGAAAAGCTCACGGCCGCCGGCGTCCGGGTGGAAGTGGACGAGCGCAACGAGAAGCTGGGCTATAAGATCCGGGAGGCCCAGATGGAGAAGGTGCCCTACAAGCTGGTGGTGGGCGACAAGGAGGCCGCCGAGGGCACGGTGGCCGTCCGCACCCGGGACGCCGATAAGGGGGCCATGGCTCTTGACGCGTTCCTGGCAAAGCTCCAGGAAGAGATCGCTACCAAGTCCAAAACTTCGCTTTTTTGACATCGCATAATCGGACAGGCCCTCTCGTAGACTAGCTCTACGAGGGGGTTTTGTTATGAGCAAAGCAGAAAAGAAGCTGGTGGCGGCTGTGGCGATCGTGTTCATCGTCAATATATTCATCATCGGCTTCATCCAGATAGCCGACGCCGTCACCTATCAGAAGGGCTCCACCGGCTCAACGGTGACTACCATACAGGACAAGCTGTCCCGCTGGGGCTATTATTCCGGCAAAGTGGACGGGGTATACGGCTCCAAGACCGTGGAGGCGGTGAAGTATTTTCAGAGGAAGAACGGCCTGACCGTGGACGGCAAGTGCGGCCCCAAGACTCTGGCGGCGCTGGGCATCAACGTGACCGCCTCCAGCCAGAGCAGCTCCGGCGATACGGACCTGCTGGCCCGGCTTATCTCCGCCGAGGCGAGAGGGGAGCCCTATTCCGGCCAGGTGGCCGTGGGCGCGGTGGTGCTGAACCGGGTCAAGAGTCCGGCGTTCCCCAACACCATCTCCGGCGTGATCTACCAGTCCGGGGCGTTCTCCTGCCTGCAGGACGGCCAGTTCTGGAAGCCCGTGGCGAACAGCGCCTACCAGGCCGCCCGGGACGCCATTAACGGCTCCGATCCGTCCGGCGGCGCCATCTATTATTTCAACCCGGCCACGGCAACCAGCAAGTGGATCTGGTCCCGGCCGCTGCTGACTGTGATCGGCAAGCATCGATTCTGCGCCTAAAAAGCGGGTCTGTGTATACACAGACCCGCTTTTTAGGCATAGTGCAAAAATACGAAAAACTTGACGGGGGGGGGTAAGTGTGCTACTATTAACAAACCTTTAAGAACGTTACACAGCGCATAGCGCGCTGTGGCTGGTGGGGCGCCGTATGAGATGTGTTATTGAAGGAAATAACGATTTGGGCCGGAAGAGGAATCTGGACCTGGAGTTCATGCGGTATATCATGATCCTGTCGGTGGCCGTGCTGCATTTTAATGAGGACTATACCGGCTCTTCCGCCCCCTGGCCGGGAGGGTACCTGGGCGTTGATTTCTTCTTTCTGGTCGGAGGGCTGTTCTTAGCGCAGCATTATGACCGGCATAAAACGGACGAGTCTCCCGTGATCCAGGCGAGGGATTATCTGATCTGCCGGCTAAAACGCCTGTACCCGCCGTATCTTTGCGCGATACTGTTGATGGTGGCGATCCGGTTCGTTAATAACGGGATGTCATTATCGTGGCTCGTCTGGCATGTATACGAAACGAAATGGCAGTATCTGTTCCTGCACTACCTGGGGCCGGGCATCTCCTATGAGATGCGAAGCATATGGTTTTTGTCTCCCTTTGTGCTGCTGTCATTTTTGATCTACTTTCTCCTTTCTTACAACAAGCGGTTATTCGTGGGCATTTGCCCGGTCGTGTCGCTGTTCATTCTCGTGCATATCTATGAAACGTACGGCTCTCTGTCTATGCAGGAGGCATGGGAGGGATGGCTGTACGGTGCGGTGCTGAGGGCGTTTTCTGAAATGTCTCTCGGCGTCTATCTCTATGAGGTCGTGGCAAGACCCGGCTGTAATGACCGGCATCAGAGCTTCGCGGCGCGTGGAAAGGCTGCAAATTTCCTGGTCGGCGCAGTGGAGATCGGGGCGCTTGCCATGCTGCTCATGACGATGCACTGGTTTGGTGCGGATAAAAATGATTTCTTCAGTTTCTTCCTGATCGTCCTATTTGTCATACTGTCGTATAGGCGCGAGCAAGGATATAGGAACCAGATCCTCCGAAAAGCCGTCGCATGGCTGGGAGCGATCAACTATTGGATGTTCCTGCTGCATTTGATCCTCTGTCAACTGCTGGTGCAGTTTGCGCCGGGGGTCGAGTACTGGAAGATACTTCCAGTCTACATCGCCGCTTTGACCGGGGTGAGCTCCATCGCGCTGCTGCTGGAAAGAAAGGCCCGCGAGAAGCTTCGCGCATGGACCTGCAAAGCGTGAAAACACGCTTGCAATGCCGTGGCCGCAAGCGCGTCGCGCAGGGTGCTTGATCAGCAAGCATCGATTCTGCGCCTGACCCTCCCGACGGGAGGGTCTTTCTATAAAAAATTTCTCGAAAAAATCTCATTTTGTTCTTGACATCGCCGTGGATAGATGATATATTAGCAAGGCGCCTCGCGGGAGGGCCGTGTAGGCGTGCGTGTACCTTGTAAATTAAACAATGCAAACAGCTTATGCAAATAAGCACCAGAAGAGGGTTCTTAGAGAGACCAGA